>NZ_JBNWDU010000002.1:0-1064615 GCF_053521725.1 Agrobacterium sp. CG160-95
CTGAGCCAGGATCAAACTCTCAAGTTGAGAATTCAATCATTGACTATTGTCACGTTATTCTGAATCGACGAGAACTCACATCAATTTCATCCAAGCATCTCTGCTCGCAAAATTGGTGTTGTCTCATTAAAACGTGACCGTCAAAGTCTATTCCATCAGAGCCTGAATTCCTTCAGACCCCGCAAGCTTCGCCGCCCACGTTTCTCTTTCTTCTCATATTCAATTGTCAAAAAACAGACCGCTCAATGCAGTCACAAAATCAAACCCCAAAAGCAAAAGCCCCTGGAAAACAACAAGCAGTCAGCTCATCAACATGATTTCTTTAGAACGAAAGACTTCGTCGCCAGCAGCGCCGCCGCCCTCGTTCAGTGAGCGGACTTATAAGAGATCACCCTCAAACAAGTCAACACACCAAAATACAAATTCTAAAAAAAACATTCAAAGTATTGATTTTAAAGGATAGTTTGAAATTAGTCATACAAACTAACAGATTTTAACGTTTCGGAGCTGCATGACGGGAGCTAGGACTTTTCCTACCACGACGAGGGCGCTCTCTTGGGCATTGCAGGCATTGCGCCCTTCCCAGTCTTATTCGGAAGACGGGCTGAAACGGGCGACCAGAGCGTGCGCATTGCCGGGATAGGTGAAGCGTACATAGGTGACGGCACCCGAATTGCTCCATGTGCGCCGCTCCACGACAAGGCAGGCCTGCCTGTCGGAGATACCCAACAGGCGTGCCACATCTTTCGAAGGCGTTTCGGCACTGATGCGGTGTTCGGCATTGCTCCAGGGAACATGGCCAAGCAGCCAGGGTCCGGGTGCAATCTCCGTGAAGTCGATTTCAGCGGCATCGGGAACGGTTGCCAGATTGACGAGACGCTGCTCGATACAGAATTCCCGCGTGCCCGCAAAATGAATGCAGACGATATCGAGCAGCGATGTACCAATGGCAATATCGAGACTTGTCCGATCCTCACGCTTTGCGACACGCTGCGTGCGCTTCAGAACCTTGAAGCCATATTCCAGGCCAAGGGATTCGACTTCCGCCCTGATATCGTGGATTTCGAGAACCGCGGACTGGATCTGCGGCTGGCGGACGAAACTGCCGGATTTCTTGCGGCGCTCGATCAAGCCGGCCTTCACAAGCTGGCCCATGACCTTGTTGACGGTCATTCGGGAGCAATCGTAGTGGGCGGCGAGATCAACCTCGAAAGGCAACCGGTGACCCGGCGGCCATTCGCCCGATACGATCCGGCCCTCGATATCACCGAGGATTCGCTGGTGCAGGGTTTGCCCGGCCGATGCTTTCGTCACGTCCGCAATGCCTTCCAACGGCTCGATGTCGTTCCTATCGAGCGCATATCAGCTATCGACAAGTTCGGCCATGACCTTGTTGAAGCGATCCGATATTTCATGGCGATGGACGTGCCGGCCCGCTTGCACCAGTTTTTTACCGCGCACCCAGACGGTATCGACATGGACGCTACTCGCGAACATCCACTGGTCGAGAATCTGGGATGCCGGAAGATGGGGAATGGCCGAGCAATCAAGCGCGACAAAATCAGCGCTTTTTCCCGCTTCTATCTGATTTTTTGAATCCAGCGCCCTGCCACCGCCGTGAAGCGCCTGCTGGAACAGTTTCTCGCCCGTGGAACGACCGGCATCGGCGATGACATTTCGCGCCCGAAGCGACAGGCGCTGCGAATATTCGAGCATCCGCAATTCTTCCGGCACGGAGATCAAAATGTTGGAATCCGAACCGACACCGTAATGGCCGCCTTCCGCGATGAAACCGGGAGCGGGGAAGATGCCGTCGCCAAGATTGGCCTCGGTGATGGGGCAAAGGCCGGCAACGGCACCGCTTTTTGCCATGCGGCGGGTTTCGGCTTCTGTCATATGCGTCGCATGGATAAGGCACCAGCGATCATCGACCGGCGCATTCTGCAAAAGCCACTCCACCGGCCGCGCACCTGAAAAGGCGAGCGAGTCCTCGATTTCCTTGACCTGCTCCGCCACATGAATGTGGATCGGGCCGCCTTTCGCCAGCGGTTCGATCGCCGCCAGTTCTTCACCAGTTACGGCACGGAGACTGTGTGGCGCGATGCCGAGCGTTGCACCCGGAAGCCCATTCACCACGGCTTGGGCGCCCTGCATGAGCCTTTCGTAACTGTCGAGCGAATGGATGAAACGTTTCTGACCGTCGATCGGCGGCTGACCGCCGAAACCGGAATGCGCATAAAATACCGGCAGCAAAGTCAGGCCGATCCCCGTTTGCGAGGCGGCGGCACCGATACGTTCGGCCATTTCGGCGATATTGCCGTAATGCGAACCATCCATATCGTTATGCAGGTAATGAAATTCACCGACCCGTCCAAAACCGGCTTCCAGCATTTCCATATAAAGCTGGGCAGCAACCGCCTCGACATGATCCGGTGTCATTGACAGCGCGAACTTGTACATGACCGTGCGCCAGCTCCAGAAGCTGTCATCGGCAGGTCCGCGAATTTCAGCAAGCCCTGCCATGGCCCGCTGAAAGGCATGGCTGTGGAGATTGGGCATGGCTGGCACGATAACGGCATGCCGTTCATCCTGCGGCTGCGGAGAAACACCGGTTTCGACGGATGAAACAGCACCGCCCCTGCAGTGGATGCGAACATCTTGCACCCACCCATCGGCCAGAAGTGCTGCGCCCGCGTGAATTACCGTCATGCCACCCTCTCCTCTTGATCTCTTCTGACAAGGCCACGTCGCATACGAAATTACGGCTTGCCAACATGATTATTATGTATATACATTTGGCACATAAAAGAAAGGCGAAAAGCAAATGCCAGGGAACAAATATACAAAGGGAATGGCGACGGGTGACACTACCGCATTGTGGCGCAATGCCCGGCTGGCGACGTTTGATCCTACCATGGATGGCATCGGCGCTATCGAAAATGCTGCCATTGCCATACGCAACGACCGCATCGTCTTTGCCGGCGCCGAAAGCGATCTGCCCGCCGACCTGGCAACGGCCGACGAGATAACCGATTGTGAGGGACGCTGGATCACCCCGGCCTTGATAGACTGCCACACACATTTGGTCTTCGGCGGCAACCGCGCCATGGAATTCGAAATGCGCCTCAATGGCGCGACCTATGAGGAGATCGCCAAAGCGGGCGGTGGTATCGTTTCTTCGGTACGCGACACGCGCGCCCTCTCGGAAGAGGCTTTGGTGGCACAGGCATTGCCCCGTCTGGATACGCTTCTGGCGGAGGGTGTCTCGACCCTCGAAATAAAATCCGGTTACGGTCTTGATATCGAAACCGAACTGAAAATGCTGCGCGTCGCCCGCAAACTTGAGACGTTACGGCCCGTTAGAATCGTCACCAGCTACTTGGCCGCGCATGCGACACCGGCCGAATATAAGGGCCGTAACGCCGACTACATTATGGACGTGGTTCTGCCGGGGCTGGAAAAAGCCAATGCGGAAGGACTGGCGGATGCGGTTGACGGTTTTTGCGAAGGCATCGCCTTTTCCGTTGAGGAAATGACCCGGGTTTTCGAAGCGGCAAAACAGTACGGTCTTCCCGTCAAGCTGCATGCCGAACAGCTTTCCAACCTCGGCGGTACGGAGCTTGCCGCATCCTACGGTGCGCTTTCCGCCGATCATCTGGAATATCTTGATGAGGCCGGTGCAAAAGCATTGGCTAAAGCGGGAACGGTGGCCGTGCTTCTGCCCGGGGCCTTTTACGCGCTCCGCGAAAAACAGCTGCCCCCGGTTCAGGCCCTGCGCGATGCAGGCGCTGACATCGCGCTGGCTACCGATTGCAATCCTGGCACCTCACCACTGACTTCCCTGTTGCTGACCATGAACATGGGTGCCACGCTTTTTCGCATGACGGTGGAGGAATGCCTGACGGCGACCACGCGTAATGCCGCAAAGGCGCTCGGCCTGCTTGCGGAAACTGGCACGCTGGAAGCAGGAAAATCCGCTGATTTCACCATCTGGGATATCGAACGCCCGGCTGAACTTGTCTACCGCATCGGCTTCAACCCGCTCCACGCCCGCATTTTCAAGGGACAGAAGGTTTCTACATGACTATCACGCTTCACCCAGGCAATGTGACCCTTGCTGAACTTGCCGCAATCTACTGGGATAACGGCAGAGCGAAACTCGACCGTTCGTTCGATGCCGGCATAGAAAAAGCAGCGGCCCGCATCGCCGAGATCGCCGCCGGCAACGCTCCGGTCTATGGCATCAATACCGGTTTCGGCAAACTCGCCTCGATCAAGATCGACGCAGCCGATGTGGCGACGCTGCAGCGTAACCTCATCCTGTCACATTGCTGCGGCGTCGGTGCGGCGCTTCCGGAAAATGTCGTGCGCCTGATCATGGCGCTGAAGCTGATTTCGCTTGGTCGCGGCGCCTCCGGCGTGCGGCTGGAACTGGTGCGGCTGATTGAGGACATGCTGGAAAAGGGTGTCATCCCTTCCATCCCGGAAAAGGGTTCGGTCGGAGCGTCGGGGGATCTCGCGCCGCTTGCCCATATGGCCGCCGTGATGATGGGCGAAGGCGAGGCTTTCTATGAAGGTACGCTTCTGCCCGCCGGCGAAGCTCTCACTAAAGCCGGGCTGACCCCGGTCGTGCTCGCCGCCAAGGAAGGGTTGGCGCTGATCAACGGCACGCAAACCTCGACGGCGCTGGCGCTTGCCGGTCTTTTCCGCGCTCACCGCGCGGCACAGGCAGCGCTGATAACAGGTGCGCTTTCCACCGATGCCGCCATGGGTTCTTCGGCTCCCTTCCATCCCGATATTCACACATTGCGCGGCCACAAGGGCCAGATCGATGCGGGGGCTGCACTGCGCAACCTGCTGGAAGGATCCGAAATCCGTGTCAGCCATATCGAAGGCGACGAGCGCGTTCAGGATCCCTATTGCATCCGCTGCCAGCCGCAGGTGGACGGCGCCTGCCTCGATCTTCTGCGGCAGGTAGCCCGCACGCTTGAAATCGAAGCCAATGCCGTGACGGACAATCCGCTGGTGCTTTCCGACAATTCCGTCGTATCCGGGGGCAACTTCCACGCTGAACCGGTGGCATTTGCCGCCGACCAGACGGCGCTTGCCATCTGCGAAATCGGCGCGATCGCGCAGCGCCGCGTGGCGCTGCTTGTCGATCCGGCTCTATCCTATGGCCTTCCGGCATTTTTATCGAAAAAACCGGGGCTGAATTCCGGCCTGATGATTGCCGAAGTCACCTCCGCTGCGCTGATGAGCGAGAACAAGCAGATGGCTCATCCGGCTTCGGTCGATTCGACGCCAACCTCAGCCAATCAGGAAGACCATGTATCCATGGCCTGCCACGGCGCGCGCCGCCTGCTACCGATGACGGAGAACCTTTTCGCCATCCTCGGCATCGAGGCGCTTTCGGCGGTTCAGGGCGTTGAGCTGCGTGGGCCATTGAAAACCAGCCCGGAGCTGCAAAAGGCAATCGCCGTGCTGCGTCAGGCGATCCCTTCACTGGAAGAGGACCGTTATATGGCACCCGATCTGAAGGCGGCATCCGACCTTATTGCTACCGGCGCTCTTGTGTCCGTGATTTCCGACGGCATTCTTCCGAAGCTGGAGGCGTGAGATGCGCGTCTTCGATATTAAAGAAGGCACATCGCCCGTCATTCTCGGCCTGCCCCACACCGGCACCGATGTTCCCGCAGCGATTTGGCAACGCTTGAACGACAACGGCAAGATGCTTGCCGATACCGACTGGCATATTCATGATCTCTACGCGGATCTGCTCCCCGACGCGACGACGGTTCGCGCCACCTTTCATCGTTATGTGATCGATGCCAACCGCAATCCTGAAGGCGTTAGCCTCTATCCGGGACAAAACACCACAGGCCTTGTTCCGGAAACCGATTTCGACGGCAAATCGATCTGGAATGAGGGGCAGGAACCGAATCAGGACGACATCGTCTCTCGGCTGGAAACGTTTCATGCACCCTATCACGCGGCCCTTGCCGCGGAAATCGAGCGGGTTAAGGCCATTCACGGCATCGCCATTCTCTATGATTGCCATTCGATCCGCTCGCATATCCCGTTCCTGTTCGAAGGCAAGCTGCCGGATTTCAACATCGGTACGGATATGGGCAGGACCTGCGACCCAGCCATCGAGACAATGGCGGTCGAAGCGACCGCTTCGGCAGAAGGTTACACCAGCATTCTCAACGGTCGCTTCAAGGGTGGCTGGACGACACGCCACTACGGAAAGCCCGAAACCGGCGTGCACGCCATCCAGATGGAACTGGCGCAATCCACCCATCTAACGACAGAGGCACTGCCGTTTGCCTATGACGACGCCAAGGCCACCAAGCTTCGTATCCACCTGAAAGACATTCTCACGCGCATCGAAACGACTGCGCTGACACTCCCACACACCAAAAGGGGAACCAAATGACCAATCCTCGTCACAATATCCGCGACGTCCGCGCTGCGCGTGGAACCGAGCTGACCGCGAAATCGTGGATGACAGAAGCGCCGCTGCGCATGCTGATGAACAATCTCGATCCTGAAGTGGCCGAGAACCCGCATGAACTTGTGGTTTATGGTGGCATCGGCCGTGCCGCCCGCACCTGGGCGGATTTCGACAAGATCGTCGCGACCCTGCGCGACCTTAACGAAGACGAAACGCTGATGGTCCAGTCCGGCAAACCGGTCGGCGTGTTCCGCACCCACAAGGATGCGCCGCGCGTGCTGATTGCCAACTCCAACCTCGTGCCGCACTGGGCGACATGGGATCATTTCAACGAGCTGGATAAAAAGGGTCTTGCCATGTACGGCCAGATGACCGCCGGTTCGTGGATCTATATCGGCAGCCAGGGCATCGTGCAGGGCACCTACGAAACCTTCGTGGAGGCCGGTCGCCAGCACTATAACGGCGATCTCACAGGCAAATGGGTTCTGACCGGCGGCCTTGGCGGCATGGGCGGCGCCCAGCCACTTGCCGCCGTGATGGCCGGTGCCTGCTGCCTTGCCATTGAATGCAATCCCGATTCGATCGATTTCCGTCTGCGCACCCGCTACGTCGATGCCCGCGCCGAAACTCTTGATGAGGCGATGGAGATGATTGAGCGCTGGACAGCCGCCGGTGAGGCAAAGTCCGTCGGCCTGCTCGGCAACACCGCTGAAATCCTGCCGGAAATGGTCCGCCGCGGCATCCGTCCAGACATGGTAACCGACCAGACCTCGGCGCACGACCCGATCAACGGCTATCTGCCGAAGGGCTGGACGATGGCCAAGTGGAAGGAAAAGCGCGAGAGCGACCCGAAAGCCGTCGAAAAAGCTGCCCGTGCCTCGATGCGCGAACATGTCGAAGCGATGATTGCCTTCCAGGACATGGGCATTCCGACTTTCGACTACGGCAACAACATCCGCCAGGTGGCAAAAGAAGAAGGGCTGGAAAACGCTTTCGCCTTCCCGGGCTTCGTTCCGGCCTATATCCGCCCGCTGTTTTGCCGCGGCGTCGGCCCGTTCCGCTGGGCGGCACTATCGGGTGACCCGGAAGACATCCGCAAGACCGACGCCAAGGTGAAGGAACTGCTGCCCGACAACAAGCACCTGCACAATTGGCTTGATATGGCCGCCGAGCGCATCGCCTTCCAGGGCCTGCCGGCGCGTATCTGCTGGGTAGGCCTTGGTGATCGCCATCGTCTCGGTCTTGCTTTCAACGAAATGGTCAAGAACGGCGAGCTCAGCGCTCCGATCGTCATCGGCCGCGACCACCTCGACAGCGGCTCCGTCGCCTCGCCGAACCGCGAGACCGAAGCCATGCAGGACGGTTCGGATGCCGTATCCGACTGGCCGCTGCTGAACGCGCTGCTCAATACCGCATCCGGCGCGACATGGGTTTCCCTGCACCACGGCGGCGGAGTCGGCATGGGCTTTTCCCAGCATTCCGGCATGGTCATCTGCTGCGACGGCACCGATGACGCGGCCCGCCGCATAGAGCGCGTGCTGTGGAACGACCCGGCAACCGGCGTCATGCGCCATGCCGATGCCGGTTACGAAATCGCCGTGGAATGCGCAAAAGAGCAGGGCCTGCGACTGCCCGGCATTCTCGGTAACTAAAGAAAAAACTCGGCGCAGTCTTCAGGCTACGCCGTTTATCTGATCCGGGAAGAGAGCCGCGATCCACCCATCGTACAGTGCCGACAGCGGTGCCGCATCAGTTTCGACGCCGCTGTCGGCGCCCGGTGGAACTTCTGTTCTGTCTGCGGCTTTCTTCCGTTGCTGTTTTTAACCGACCGACTGTATGCTCGTTTGAAAGCCGCGCTAACCGTTAGGCAGGCATGAAGGACATGGTAGATCAAAGAATGGCGCACAGGTTCCTTCCGCTTGCCTTTACCCTCCTGCTCGGGGCACTTCTTCCGGTTTCCGCTACGAATGCCGTGGCGTCCGAAAAGCAGCAAAATGTTCCCGTGCGGATCGATGTGGGCGGCTACAAGCTGAACAGCATCTTGGTCGAGCCGGGAAAAAGCGCCGAGCTTCCGCCGATCCTCTTCATTCACGGCGCAAGCGCCAGTCTCTATGATCCGATGTTTTCGTTTCTCGAAAAGCTGAGAGGCCGTGCAAAACTGCTATTTGTCGACAGGCCAGGGCACGGCAATTCGGATATCGGCGGCAAGGCAAATATTCTCCCGGATGGACAGGCGGACGCCATTGCCCAGCTTATGAAAAAGCGAGGCGTCCCGAGAGCGATTATCGTCGGACATTCCTTTGGCGGCGCCATCGCGGCATCGCTTGCGGTCCGTCATCCGGAGATGGTCGCGGGCCTCGTATTCCTTTCTCCCGCTGTCTATCCATGGGAGGGTGGCATCGCCTGGTATTACACAGCGGCAAATGCGCCCTTTACCGGTCCGCTGTTCAGCACCTTCATTGCTCCGCCCGCCGGCCTCCTGGCATTGGATCAGGCAACGCGCGGTGTTTTTGCACCCAATTCCAGACCCGCCGGTTATGTGGAAGCAACGCATTCCGTAGCGGCCCTGCGGCCCAGGGCCTTTCGGCACAATGCGCAGGAGGTCGCGGCTCTCAATGAATGGGCGCGTGGAGCTTCCTCGGAGTATCGGCGCATCACGGCACCAACCGTCATCATAACCGGTGATACGGACACGATCGTCTCGCCAGAGGTGCATTCCCGTCATCTCGCCAGAGATATTCGCGGCTCCACTTTGATCGTCGTGCACAATCTCGGGCATAAATCTGACTATGTCGCCAGTGACCTTGCCATTGCCGCGATCGAAAAGGTTGCCGGCCGGCCATCCGATTTAAAGGCGGTCCAAAAAACGATTGAGCGACGCATCGAGAATGATCGCGGATCGTAAACTTCCGCCCCCGCCCCCTTAACGACCCGATTCTGGACATCACATGAGAATATTACGCGCTTCCGAATACAAAACCATGCCGTGGAAAAATGGCGGCGGCGTTACGGTGGAAATCGCCATCCATCCGCCGGGTGCTTCCGTGGATGCATTCGACTGGCGCGTCAGCATGGCGACCGTTGCTCAGGACGGACCATTTTCCAGCTTCCCCGGCATAGACCGCACGCTTGCGATTATCGAGGGAAACGGCCTTGCACTCGCTATTTCGGGTCATGAGCCGGTGGCGCTGACGACGAAGAGTACCCCCATGCCCTTTGCCGCCGATGTTCCCGTGGATGCGACCCTGATGGACGGCGCGATAGTCGACCTGAACATCATGACGCGCCGCTCATCCTTCGCCCACGGCGTGCAAAGACTATCCGGCAGCCGCTCGATGCAAGCGGCAACGGGAACAAGGCTGATCCTCGCGCTCGATCCTCTGACGGTCGCCGTCAACAACGACACAGCCCGGCTGGAGAAGCTGGATAGCGTTTTCATCACGGAAAGCGTGCCGTTCACCATCGAGGCAGATCATGGTGAAGGCATATTCTTTCTGATCACGCTACAAGATATCTGAAGCGCCGCAGCCTCAGTCCAACCCCAGCGGATCGGCCACCCGTGGCCATAGCTGGAGGCTTGCCTTGCGATAGGCGGTTGTGGCCGGATCGGTCGGATAGGAAGTGGGCGCGGCGATATAAACGATCTCGGAAGCGACCGGCGCAAAACCCGCATGGAAGTGGTTGGTGGACTTCACCAGCAGCACGTCTTTCCTGGCAAAATCAATGCCGAGATTGGAAAAGATATCCGGCTCATAAGTTTGCGTGCGGCTGGTAATGAGAATGATATCGATTTCCGTTCCGACCGGTCGAACGACGGCGGCGCGGCCGAGCGTGACGCGGCTATTTCGGAAACTCTGCCACCCTGCTTCTGCAGTGCGCATGACCCTGATCCGGAAATCGAGCGGCTCGCCACCTTCGGGACTGGATTTGCCGCCAATACGCAGATCAATCTCCGCCCCCTCGCCTGCCGCGTGACAGAAAGACACAGCAATCGGATCCCAGATCGTTGCCACACCGATATTGTCCATGCCGCGCTCCACCATGCGCCGCAGAATATGGGTGGCATCACCCGCAACGCCGCCACCGGGATTATCCCATATATCCGACACCACGACCGGCATATCCGGATGCTCACTACGAATGGCGAGAGCCCTGTCGAGACCCGATTCCGTGTCGAGCATCGGCATGGCAGTCAACTTGCGCATGGCATAAAGCTCATGGCCGCGTTTTTCGGCCAGTGCGTCACCTTTTGCCCTATCATTATCTGTCACGACGACGATACGCGTGCCCATATCTGGTACATCGCCTGCCATGAAACCGTGAATGATGGAAATAGACAGCACGCCGTCCTTGCCCTCCAAAGCCTTCAAACGGTCAACATAAGAACGCATCGGTTCGCGGCTGGTGGGGTAAATGGTGATCATACGGCAATCGAAAGTGGAAATAACCGGCCTGATTTCTCCGCGGAGGGTGCGAAGTGCCAGTTCAACGACGTGCTCACCACGTTCCTCAAAATCCGTATGCGGGAATTCCAGAAACGTCGCCATGATATCGAGATTTTCGACCCTTAAAGGGGTCAAATGGCTGTGGGGATCGAATTCCGCCGCGATCAGTACGTCGGGACCAACAAGCGTGCGGACATGTGACAGGAAATCGCCTTCCGGATCATCATAACCCTGCGCGACCATGGCGCCATGTAGACCAAGAATTACCGCGTCGACCGGCAGGGCGGCGGCAAGCTCGGCAAGAATCGTATCGCGCAGCGTTTCATAGGTCTGGCGCTGTATCAGCCCCGCCGGTTCCGCCCAGCAGGAGGTACCCTCGATTACCGTAAACCCTTCCGCTTTCCCGCGCCGGCGCAGAATTGGTACCGGTGAGGAGCATAGTGTCGGCGTTTCCGGATGTTCGCCGGGCCCAGCGTAAAAAGCCGCGCGAAAGGCGTCCATGTCCGTCGGGACGGGTGAAAACGTGTTGGTTTCGGTGGCAAGCGATGCCGTGAATATGCGCATGACTGTCATTCTCGTTGCCGATGCCCGCTTTTCAGCAGCATTTTTTTGCAATTTAATTAGCCGGGTAATGTTACCAGACGGTGCCGCGTGCTGTGACGTCTTCCACCCGCGTCACGATACCGTTTCGATGGAAAACCATCCTGTCGAAAAGATTAGTAATGACGCAGGTGTGGTTCGGCACAACCTTGACCAGCTCACCGATTTCCGGCCGCCCCGATGTGCAGCCCGACAAATCGACCACCGCATGTTCTTCCGAAAGCGACATGATTTTCGCGCCTTCATACCCTTCAATCAGCCCGTAATCGCTGAACCCAAGGAGATCGGAGGTCAAAGCCTTGGAGCCACAATCGAGCACAGCGCGATCAGGTGTCGGTCGCGACACCACGGTGGCAAGAACATGCATTGCCAGGTCGCCAGCGTTGCAATGTCCGGCGCGCAGCATCGAACGATCATTATATACATAGGTGCCCGCCCGATATTCGGTTGCGGAGGGAACGAGGTGAGCAGAGAAAAAATCCGGTGAGCCGCCACTGGAGCGAACCGGGCAGTCAATGCCCTTTTCCGCAAGCAACGCCATGGTTTCCCGAATGAAGTTCTCCACCTTTTCAGCGCCACCGGGTGCCGGATAGGTCAAAATGCCCTTGAAATTGAGGCCCGGTGCCGCGACGATCTTTTCTGCAAGCTGCAACACGGCTTCCGGGGTCTGCACACCGCAGCGTTTTCCGCCGGTATCGCATTCGACAAGAACGGAAAGCGGTCTTTCCGCGTCGAATGTGCCGGCAAGGCCGGCAATCGTCACGGCGCTGTCGGCGACGACGCTCAGTTGCCTTATACGCGCATTCAATGCCCTCAGCCGCGAGAGTTTCGCCACGCCGAGGATATTGTAGGTAATGAGAATGTCGTCGAAACCGGCATCCGCGAAAACTTCCGCCTCGCTGACCTTCTGGCAATTGATGCCAATGGCGCCCGCCTGAAGCTGCTGCTTCGCAATGGCTGGTATCTTATGCGTCTTGATATGGGGGCGAAAAATCTTGTCATGTCCATCAAGATAGGACTGCGCCCGCGCAATGTTGGCGGCAAGTCGGTCCTCGTCGATCACGGGCATCGGCGTCGAGATCGCATCGAGTGGAGTGCCTTCGTCAGGCCAGGGGTAGGTCATCGTCAAACGCTCTCAGAATCGGAAATTGGCAATCAAACCAGTGGCTTATAGGCTATAACATCCATTTCAACCTTCGCATCGACCATCAGGGGCGACTGCACGGTTGAACGTGCCGGTGGATGATCGATGAAATATTTCTGGAAGACCGCGTTGAAACTCGAAAAATCCCGGGCATCATCCAGCCAGACATTGACCTTGACGACATCGGCGAGTGTACAATCCGCAAGCGCCAGAACATCCATGATATTGGCCACAACCTGCTCGGTCTGAGCCACAATGCCGCCAGTTACTACTTCACCATCGACTGTTGGCACCTGTCCAGACACATAGACGAAATCACCGGCCCGCACGGCCTTGGCAAAAGGCCTGCGCTGTCCGCCAGCCTGAGCGTCAGCCGTCTCGAATCGTACCAGTTTCTGCTTTTCCATAGATGCCTCGCAAATAATTTTCATAGAAATCGTATTTTTAAGGGTTTAATAGCTCGTTTTGCATCAATATTCCATAAGTGATGTAAATAATTTAGCAATTGTGTAAATCATCAACTCGCGGACGGATGGACGTCACGGTGAGCTATTCGTATCGCCGCACGTTGTCGAACCGAATAATGAGGCTCAAAACCCATTGTCTGTCGCGATCTATGGAAGCGGCTATTGGCTGAGCCACGGCTCTTACTAACCCTTAGCTCTATCGCGTAATGAGGAAAGTCCGGTACATTCGGATGGCTGCCTGATGAGAGAAATAGAGAGGTTAGCCGCGGCAAACCTCAGTATCTGAAAAGTTAGAGGAACAGTCTCAAGCGCAAAATCTTCAAGACCTGGCACTGTGCGAGTGTTCTTTCCTTCACATCAACCGTGTGCCGAAACCCGCCGGTCCGACACTACTCTATCCGTGACAGCTTGCGCGATCTTTTGCGCCTGCACGCGGATATCCGGCACGGCGGTTATCTCCCAAAAGCGGCCCGCCGTCAGCGCCCCGGCGGCAAACAGGCCAGGCCAGACCTGCCCGTCCGAGCTTGACAAGCGCGACTGGCCATCGACCTCGACCCCAAGACCAAACGCGTCGAGCAAAAGCACGCCATCGTCCCGCATGGTTTCCAGAAGCCGTGAATGACCGATCCCCGCCCTCTCCATTCCGGTACAATTAACGACCCAATCGACCTGAAACTCTCTAAGCGTCTCCGTATGCCGACGGCGATAAAGTACGGCGATCCCCTCGTCCTGCTCGTCGAGAGAGCGGAGATAACCGGCATGGATCTCTAGAACGCCGTCAGATAACAGCTTTTCAAAAGCCTTATGCACTTCGGGCGCGATTCGGTGCCGGTGAATGTTCCACCAGGGCAAAGCATGGCGGAGAAACCGGCTTCGCTGCTCAGATGTCAGGCTCTGCCAAAGCAGCTGGGTCTTCGGCCGTAGACCATCCATGACACTACGCCACGACGCACCATCTTTCACCTGCTTACGCAGAGCCTGCACTAACCGGCTGATCTCGGTCGAACCTTCTTGTAAGCGCGGATCAGCTGGCGACAGGGGTGGGCTGATATGTGGATGCGGCACAAGTCCCCGGCGGGACAATACGTGGATTGGGCCACGGTGTCCCTTTCCTCGAAGCGTCAAGACCTGATCTATCATCGTCAGGCCAGAACCCAGAATACAGATGCGGTCCCCCGCCTTTACTTTCGACAGCCATCCGGACTGCCAGCAATGCCCGATAATGCGATGCGGCGCGTCGTCATCTTTCGCCAGAGTTTGCACCGGCAAACTTGCCGCGCCGACACCAAGACATAAGACAACATTTTTCGCGCGCAGCTTCTCACCATTCTCCAGTGCAAAAGAGAAACCGCCATTGCCATCCGGGCGACAGGCTGAAGCCTTGGCACGGATGAAGTCCACCCTCGCCCGCTGATCCCGGCTTCTCAGCAGGCTGGCGAGCCTGTCCCTGAGATAGAGGCCGTAGTCGCCACGTGAGGCAAAAGCCAATGGATCATTGCCGAGCCCATTCTCCGTCAGCCAATCGAGAAAGTCATCCGGCCTGTCGGGGAATACGCTCATCCGCCCTGCGGGCACATTGAGCCGGTGATAGGGCAACTCGGTACGATAGGCCGTACCGCGCCCGAAATCCGACTCGTCGCCGACAATGGCGATCGACGCGTCCCCGGGCAGGGATGATAAGAGATGAGCGGCGGTACAGATGGCCGAGAAACCCGAACCGACGATAGCGACATCATAGGACATTTATTCCTCCAACCTGCGACAGCACGAAAGGTCAGGCGGTGGGCGCCGAACCCGTTGATACTCTAGTCGATGAGTAGAGATTAAACATCTGCCAATGTCTACCCTTCACTTTCCGCCGGCGGGATCGCGCCTTGCACATTTGGTGCGCGGGATTCCCAAAGTTAGCCGCGGCAAACTTTCGCTCTGATCGCTCCTTGTCAGTTTTAAAGGAAGTCGAAAAACCGCGTCTCAGCCAGAACGAAGATGAAGTTAGCCGCGGCTAACCGAAAAACTGTCACAAAAAGCAAAACTGATTCTTCCACAATGCCTTAGCGGTACTTCTGCATCCGGGAAAAAAGCCTATTGCGCCAAAAAGAGAATCGGCGCTTATATCTCAGTTGCGGAAAAAACCGTCTTTTTCGAAAAAAACCGCAACTGCAATATCGAGCGAAAGTAGATCCATGACACAGAGTGCCGACTCAAGATTTGCTGCAGGGGCACCCGACCTCACGAGCCTTATACAACAGCATTCGGCCGCATTGTCAGCCCAATTGCAGGCGCATAATGCGAATACGTTTTCACCGCATACCGAAAAGAGTATGCGCCATTTTTCGCCGGCAGAAACCGCCCGGCTGATCGGCATCGGTGAAGCCTATCTTCGTCAGATCGCCGCTGAGCGTCCGGAGCTCGATGCAGCGCAGGCATCCGGTCGTCGTTCCTATTCGGTAGAGGATATGGACGAGATCAGAAAGTTTCTCGATCAGGGCGCGCGCGGCACGCGTCGCTATCTGCCCCACCGTCGCGACGGCGAGGAATTGCAGGTCATCGCCGTGATGAATTTCAAAGGCGGTTCGGGTAAGACCACGACATCCGCGCATCTGGCACAATATCTGGCACTGCGTGGTTACCGGGTTCTGGCTATCGATCTCGATCCGCAGGCCAGTCTCTCCGCTCTCTTCGGTCACCAGCCCGAAATGGATGTCGGCCCGAATGAAACGCTCTACGGCGCGATCCGCTACGATGACGAACGCCGGCCGATCGCCGAAATCGTTCGCGGCACCTATATTCCCAACCTTCATATCGTTCCGGGCAATCTGGAGCTTATGGAGTTCGAACATGATACCCCGCGTGCACTGATGCGTCGCGCACCAGGCGACACGCTGTTCTTCGCTCGCATCGGCCAGGCAATCGCCCAGGCCCAGAATTTCTACGACGTCGTGGTCATCGATTGCCCACCGCAACTCGGTTACCTGACGCTTTCGGCGCTGACGGCAGCAACATCGGTTCTCGTGACCGTTCATCCGCAAATGCTTGATGTCATGTCCATGAACCAGTTCCTTGCCATGACTGGCGATCTTCTCGCTGAAATCGGCAGGGCCGGCGCACGCTCCGATTATAACTGGATGCGTTACCTCATCACGCGTTTCGAACCGAGCGATGGGCCGCAGAACCAGATGGTGGCTTTCCTGCGCTCGATCTTCGGTGAAAACGTCCTCATTCACCCGATGCTGAAAAGCACGGCCGTTTCGGATGCCGGATTGACCAACCAGACGCTTTTCGAGGTGGAAAGAACCCAGTTCACGCGCTCCACCTATGACCGCGCACTGGAAGCCATGAACAACGTGAACGCTGAAATCGAGGGATTGATTAAAAAAGCGTGGGGTAGGGCAGCATGAGCAGAAAACAGATTTTCGCCAATCTTGGCACGCCAGGCACAGACAACGATACCACTCCCGAGCGGTCCCGTCCGCGTGTCAGACCCATCCTCGGTTCTCCCGAACTGGTGACGGATGTGTTGAACTCGCCAGTCGGCATGATCGGCCAGTCTCTGAACGAAGTGTCGGAACGCTCCAAGCGTGCTGAAGAGATCGAAAAACGGCTCGCAGAGGGCCTTACGATCGTTTCGCTCAATCCTGCTGATATCGATCCGTCCTTCATACCCGACCGCATGCCAGCCTCAGAAGAGGCGGATGCAGGCCTGGTGGAGGCTATTCGTGAGCAGGGCCAGCAGGTTCCCATTCTGGTGCGCCCTCATCCCGAATTTCCGGGACGTTATCAGGTCGCATTTGGCCATCGCCGTCTGCGCGCCGTTTCCAACCTGGGTATTCCGGTCAAGGCCGTGGTTCGCGATCTCAGCGACGAACAGCTGGTCGTCGCCCAGGGACAGGAGAACAACGAGCGCCGTGACCTAACCTATATCGAAAAGGCGCGCTTCGCCCAGAAACTGCAGATGCGGTTTCCGCGTGATACGATCATGGCGGCGATGTCCCTGCACAAGGGCGATCTTTCCAACATGCTATCGGTTGTCGGTCGCATTCCCGAGGATCTGGTCGATCTTATTGGTCCGGCACCCACCGTCGGTCGCCGTAACTGGATGGATCTCGCAGATCAGCTCTCCTCGTCACAGGTCAAGGAAGCGGCGCGCGCTTATGTACGGGAGCCATCCGTTGCCGCTCTTCCGTCCGAAGAACGCTTCAAGTCGCTTCTGGATTTTCTGAAACCCAAGGCACAGGCAAAGAAAGCCGGTGTCTGGTCTTCGGAAACTGGCAGCAGACTGGCAAAGGTGGTCGAAAGCGACCGTAAGCTGGATATATCCATCGACAAGAACGAGGCGCCGGAATTTGCCGATTTCGTTCTGGAACATCTTCAGGCGCTGTTTGCCGAATACCGGTCCAAGCAGTGATTGTTAATACCAACGACTAACAGGAGACGCATTACAAAAGAAAAAAGCCCCCGAACGTTGCCGCACGGAAGCCTTTCTTTGATCTAAGCAACCAAAGAATCTCATTTCCGCGAATCATAGTCAAGAGTCTTGGCATCGAATTTTTCGGTGAGCGATTTTCTTTTGCCTTGTGAAAGGTGAAAGACATGGACAGCACATGTGTAACGACGCCCTTTGGGCGGCGAGCGATGTCGTTTGGCGTCCTCGCAACTCAGTTTGCCGCGCAGAAAAACAAAAAGACCGAGGCGGTCGATAAATGGAAACTCTACCGTTCGGTCTGTGAAGCCAGACCATTGCTCGGCGTGACCGATCGTTCTCTCGCGGTCTTGAACGCCCTTCTGAGTTTTTATCCGAAAAATGAACTCTCCAGCGAAGCCGGATTGGTCGTCTTTCCGTCGAATACGCAATTGTCATTGCGAGCACATGGAATGGCAGAACAGACATTGCGCCGCCATCTCTCGGCTCTCGTCGAGGCCGGTCTCATCATCCGCAAGGATAGTCCAAACGGAAAACGCTACGCCCGTAAGCACAGGGGCGGGGAAATCAGCGAAGCCTATGGTTTTTCGCTGGCACCGCTTCTCGCCCGCAAATCGGAAATCGAGGAACTCGCCGAACGCATCGTTCGCGAGCGGCTCGACCTTCAGCGGCTTCGTGAAAACATCAGCCTGTGCCGCCGCGATATCCATAAGCTTTGCGAAATGATAGCCGCCAGCGGTGAAGTCGTAACGTCAGAAGGATTCCAGGC
Source organism: Agrobacterium sp. CG160-95 (assembly GCF_053521725.1). Taxonomy (NCBI): domain Bacteria; kingdom Pseudomonadati; phylum Pseudomonadota; class Alphaproteobacteria; order Hyphomicrobiales; family Rhizobiaceae; genus Agrobacterium; species Agrobacterium sp. CG160-95. Next base: position 18,300 of record NZ_JBNWDU010000002.1, read on the forward strand.
GCGCTACAATGCCATTGCCCGGTCTCTCGGCCGTAATTCAAAGCCTGTCGAACTCAAGGAAATCGCCGGATTTTTGGTCTCCCTGCGTGCAGAAGTGACCAACTATCTGGAAAATATTGAAAATTCGGAGAAATCGGGCGGCAATGACTGCCAAAATGAGCGCCTCATAAAGAATTCAGAATCCGAATCTATATCTAAACCGCAAAATTTGCGTGAACCGGTAATCGTCGCACCTGCCGACACGACAGTCGTACAGCCAGAATACGCCGTACCCGTCAGTGCAAAGCCGTCATCGCAACAGCCAAAGCCTGTTCTTCATAAGCAATTTTTTGTTCCTGATATTGTTTTGGTTGTGAAGGCTTGCCCGGATATTTCCCTCTATGCACCCGGAGGAGCAGTGACTGGATGGCGTGATCTGGAAGTGGCGACATCAGTCATCAAAACCATGTTCAACGTTAGCCAGTCGGCCTACCAGGACGCCCTCACCACTTTCGGTCGACAGGGAACAGCGGCGATTCTTGCCTGCCTGCTGCAAAAGGCGGACCAGATCAGCTCGCTGGGCGGATATCTGCGCAATCTCACCCGTAAGGCCCATGAGGGCGGGTTTGATCTTCAGGCCATGCTTCTGGCGCAACTGCGGGGTCGAACTGACGGGATAGAGAGAAGCATGGCCGTATGAGCTCTTGAGGACGGACAGAAAATGGCGTCGGCTTGCCGAATTCCCAGTCTGCAGCTACATTGACGCTGTTTCTGCAAGACTCCGAAGATTCGCTGTGAGGCTGCCAGTGTTTACGAACAGACTGTGCTGGCAGGGGTCCCTATGGTTAATGCAAAGTAATGAAAGTTAAGCCTTGATTGACTTTCGTTTGAGTTATTCCATGATTGGTTTCAATCGGTTGAGTCCGGGTATCTTTTAGCGGTAGTGCGATGATACGGGCAGGAAAAGCGCGATTTTTATGCGTTTCTTGCCTGACTAGACCGGGGTAATGCCGAGATTTCGATATGGCACGATGTTGGAACTGAACCTTCCTTAAGATCGTGCGTTTCCCTATCTATGTTGGAAGGGGGGCGGTGAGCCTATGGTTTTTCCAGACGATATCGAGCTGGCTGTCGCTGTTTACATGGCAGACATTGCCTTGCCTCGACATACCGCCATCGAAAAGCTCTTGAAGGCGGGACTTGAAGAAGCCGGTTATTTGACCGGAGGTGAGGGGCGGCCGCCGGAAATTATCGACGGGCAACCAAGTTCGGACTATGTGCAATATCGCACATATCTGGACGAGGACAGCTGAAAGACGGCTGGAACCAAACCGGGCGAAGGCTGTTTATGGCGCAGTCAATTGTGACAGGATGTGCCGATGTTCTCCAAGTCCCTCTTTATCGCGACAATTGTCATCTCCGCGACGAGCCACCCGATATTTGCTCAGCCATTAGAGGTCAGCATATTGGAACCGACCAAGACCCGTAGCGCCGAATTCTCGCCTGGGGCGACCGCATCGAATTATATTACCGATGTCTCCGGCAAGACAGTGCGTCTGGTAGGACCGCGTTTTTACCCCGACAATGCGCGGGCGCTGCAGTTTCCCGGCCGGGACTCGAATGTTAATTCTTCGGATGAAGCGCAACGCTAACGCGATCGCAATAATTCATATTGACGAACAGGGGCAGAATGGGAACCGAAAGCGAAACGTCCGGGCAGAAACCGGATGCGCAAACCTGGATCAAACAGGACGGGCACGAAGCAGAAAAGGCGACCTTTCCTGAACTGTTCTTCGATCTGGTTTTCGTTTTCGCGCTCATTCAGCTTTCCCATGCGCTAGCAAAGGACTTCGGACCGACAGCGGCGCTTGAGGCGGGCATACTGATATTGTCACTTTGGTGGTTGTGGATACACACCACCTGGATCACCAACCTGCTGAATACCGAAAAGGAGCCTGTCCGGATTCTGCTTTTCGTCCTGATGTTCGGCGGGGTTCTTTTGGCCATCGCGCTGCCGGAGGCTTTTGCGGAACAGGGTTTCGTGTTTGCCCTTATCTACAGTGCCATGCAGGTGGGACGGAGCCTGTTTGCACTTTATGCCTTTAAGGGAGAGGACAGGCAGTCTTTTCTGGTTTTTGTGCGCGTGACGATCTGGCTAGTCGTATCGAGCCTGTTCTGGATGGCTGGTGGGCTTGTCGATCTGACGGATCGAATCCTCCTGTGGGGTATAGCGCTCGCGATAGAATATGCCGGACCCGCTTGTCGTTATGTCGTCCCGGGATTGAAAGCAAGCGATGCGGACAAGCTGCATCTCTCCGGCGAGCATCTTGCGGAGCGCTGTGCGCTTTTCGTCATCATCTGTCTCGGGGAAACGATCCTAACCACCGGCCGCACGGCCACGGAATATATGAATTCTGGCCTCACATTCATCGTCTTTTGTTCGGCCTTCGTCAGCACCGTCACAATGTGGTGGATCTATTTCCATCACGGGCAGGAAGAGGCCTCCAGAAAGGCCGAACATGCCGACGAGAAAGCGAAGATTGCCCAGAATCTTTTCAACTACGGACATTTGCCTATCGTGGCCGGCATCATCCTTACGGCAGTTGGAGAGGATTTCAGCCTGTCCCATGCCCATGAAGGGACGACGATGAGGGAGTCACTCGCCATTCTTGGCGGCCCGATCCTGTTTCTAGCCGGTAATATCGGCGTCAAGATTGCTGCCACCTATCAGCGGCCGATCTCGCATTTTGCCGGAGTAGCGGCGCTCTGCCTGCTTCTGCCGGTGCCGGGCGTGCCGCTTTTTGCGCTGCAACTGGCAAGCACGGGGATTTTGCTGCTGGTGGCGCTGTGGGAATATCTGGCGCTGAAAAAATCAGTCACCAACGCCTAAGCAGTGGCGAAATCGCGTGCCCTGTCGTTCCACAGCCGCAGGCTGCGGGCATAGGCCTCTTCGAAAGGCAGAACCATATCATTGACCAGCATCAGGGCAATGGCAGCGGTGGAGACGATGATGGTTTCCGCTCTCTCGTCTCTGGCCGCCCCCGTCCAGACGGCGCGCCAATATTCGAAGGTGGTGAACATGGTCGGCATTTCGGCCGGTGGCGTTTCGCGGGCGGGAATGACGAACTCGACATCTTCGCCCTTGGAAAGACCGAAGATCCGGGTGCTGCGGAATGGAGTAAATTGCGCGAAATCCCGCGTATTGCCGAGAATGGCAAGGCTCTCGACGGAAAGCAGCCGCGCCGTATCGCGATGAAGCTCCTGATAGGAGGGGCGGGCGACGCCGATAATGGTGCTTCTGGCGCGAAGCGGATTGAGAAGATGCACGACCGTATTGAGCGGCAGGCGCATTTCCAGAATGCCGTGCAGGCCAAGTAGGCTCTGAAACTGTAACGATAGTCCACCGATCGGCAGATAGGCGATCCCTTGCGAAGCCGTGGCCTTGGCCGCCTGCGAAAGTGAATGGCAGAGCGGTATGCCGCAGGCTTCAGCGGCGAGTTCGAGCTTACCGCCATTTTCTCCCTGGCCCACATGGCCGTGTAACAAGACGCTATATCCCGCCATGGAAACGAGACGCGCGGAATGCAGGAACCAGGGTGCATCGCGATGTTTGGGCGACATATAGGCCGGCCAGTCGAGATCGACCGATGCGGGCGCTTGCTGGTCTCTTTTTATATGGCCCCACATGGCTTCGATAAAACCGGCAAGCTCTGCCGCGGTCACACCGCGATATTGCATGGTCGCAAGCAGCGCTCCTATCTGTATGGGATCTGCATCGCCTTCGAGAATGATCGAAAGCGCGTCCATCGCCTCTTGCTGGCTGAGCGGGCGGCTGTTGCCGATGCCCATCGCCGAGGTCGCTATATATTTGGCGAGCCTGTGCTGCGGATCGGCATTGTGGCCGATGCGAGCAAGGCGGTCCGCTATATTTTCCGGTGTCGGCTGACCTTCCAGAAGAACGCTGGGGCGCAGCGAAAGAGGCGGCGCCTTCATCAGCACCGGCCGTTCCCAGCCGCTAACATTGGCGGCGGTGGGAGCTGCCGCTTTTTCCTGTGAATAATCGATCAGGTTTTCCGCCTCCGCCGCCAGCGAACGAATGCGCAGCCGCATGGTCTCGGCAAAGGGGGTGGGTCGCAAACCCTGGCCGGTGCGTAAGAACAGCTGGTCGCCGTATTTCTCGCGCAGCTGCTGTAGTATCCGGCTCATCGATGATGTCGGCAGTCCCATGCCTGCCGCTGCGCGGCTGACGCTTCCTTCCCGCAACAACGCATCGAACGCGACAAGTAGTTTCAGCTGACCAAGCCTGTCGGGCTTTGTCGGGGAAGCTGGTTCTTCTTTTCTCTTGCCGGTTGTCATCTTGCTGTTTTTTTACCCCGCCCCCGATTAGAGGGGGCCTTTTTGCAATTTCTGGAATTTAGAACTGTTCGAAAACAAACGCGTTGCGCCAGACCTCCCTCCTAAATAAGTGGGGGTAAATTCTCAAGTTAAATGCGGGGGCGTAACATGGAATTGAAGTACCGCGGGCAGGATATAGCCGCGACGATAATAAAGGCTGGCATTTCCGTCGCCATGGCGGGAACGGCGCTCAGCGTTGCCTTGCCTGCTGTCGCGCAGCAGGCGACCGACGGAACCACCGTTCTTCAGCAGATCGTGGTGACCGCGTCCGGCTTCGAGCAGAATGTAAAGGATGCTCCGGCCAGCATCACGGTCGTGACGCGAGAAGATCTGGAAAAGGGGTCTTACCGCGATCTGACAGACGCCTTGCGCGAAGTTCAGGGCGTGTCTGTCACCGGCATTGCCAATGAGAAGGATATTTTCATTCGCGGATTGCCCGGCGCTTACACGTTGATCCTAGTTGACGGTAAGAGGCAGAGCACGCGCGATGCCCGTACCAATGGTAATTCCGGCTTCGAACAGAGTTTCGTGCCGCCGGTTTCGGCGATCGAACGCATCGAGGTCGTGCGCGGCCCGATGTCCTCTCTTTACGGTTCCGATGCCATGGGCGGCGTCATCAACATCATCACCCGCAAGGTTGGCGATGTCTGGTCTGGCTCCGTCACCAGCGAGGGTACGGTTCAGCAACATTCAAAATTCGGTAATAGCGGTCAGGTGTCCTGGTATGCCAATGGGCCGATCCTGAAGGACCGGCTGGGGCTGCAGATCTGGGGCAGGGGCTTCACGCGCGGCGAAGACCGCATATTGAATGGTACGACGGGCGCGAAGGAATATGATTTCAATGGACGTTTGACCTTCACGCCGAATGAGGATCACGACATCTATCTCGAGGCTGGCAAAGCACGGTTGCGCCGCGATGCCAAGTCCGGCGAGACGCTGGCAGCCAATGCAGACGGCACCTACAACACCAATACGCGCGACCATTGGTCATTGTCGCATACCGGCCGGTGGGGACCGACCACGTCTGAATTCTCCTTCCAGCAGGAATGGGCCGAGCGCACCAACTTCACCAGAAACTTTCGCACGGGACGCGTCACTGAAAATCCGCGCTCGCCGGAGGTTCGCAATAGCGTTCTCGACGGCAAGTTCACCACGCCGTTCGAACTGTTCGGCAACCATACGCTCGTCACCGGCGGTCAATATTTCGAGGCACAGCTGAAGGACCAGAATCCGGGACGCCGTACCGGTCGCGACGAAACTTTCTCGGCGACGCAATGGGCGCTCTTCGTCGAGGATGAATGGCGCATCGTCGATAGCTTTGCGCTGACGGGCGGCCTTCGTCTGGATAACCATGAAAAATATGGCAATCATTTCAGCCCGCGCCTTTACGGCGTCTGGAGCGCAACCGACGATCTTACGATCAAGGGCGGCATTTCAACAGGTTTCCGCGCACCGGAAATCCGCCAGATCGCACCGGGTTACGCCTATACGACTGGCGGCGGTGGGTGCACCTATGCCTCGAACGGTACCTGCGGCGTGATCATCGGCGATCCGGGTCTGGAGGCGGAAAAAAGCACGAGTTATGAATTGGCAGCACTCTGGGACAATGGTGATGTTGCCCTCGGTGCCACTTATTTCTACACAGATTTCAAGGACAAGATTTCTAACGCGCTCGTGCTCAATCCGGATGGTACGCCTGCCCGCTGGAGCGAAGATAGCAATTATCGCCTCTGGTACAATTACAATATCGACGACGCGGTCATTCAGGGCATAGAACTGACGGCAGCATGGTATGCGACGCCGGAACTGACATTGCGCGGCAACTATACCTATACGCATTCCGAACAGAAGACGGGCGATTACGAGGGTTTTCCGCTGGCGCGGACGCCGGAGCACATGGCCAATCTGAGAGGCGAATGGGTCACCCCGGTGGACGGGCTGGAAGCCTGGGCCTCGGTGAATTATCACGGATCGGAAATCAATGCGGGTCCGCGCATCGGTACGAACGGCAAACCGGTTACGATCAACGGCAAGGCCGGGCGTAAATATGACGCTTACACCACCCTCGACATCGGGGCGAAATATGCGGTGGCCGAAAATGTCGATCTCAACGCGGCGGTTTACAATGTATTCGACAAGGAAGTCGGCGCTGACGATTTCAACACGGTCATGGAAGGCCGCCGCTTCTGGATCAGCATGACCGCCAAATTCTGATCCGCGATATTTAAGAATTCAGAGGCGCCCGATTGGCGCCTCTTTTTGCCATCCATCCTATTGACCTCAACTATGGTTGAGGAATTATACCGGCTGCTCTCTAGTGTGTTTCCGCGGTTTTCAGAGCGGAGGCCGTTCAGAAAACGGAGCCGGCATGGAAAATACCATCTTTAAACACAGCCTGACGGTTGGGGAGGTTGCGCGTCGTAGTGGCGTCGCCGTTTCCACCATCCATTTTTACGAGGCGAAGGGATTGATCGAAGGCTGGCGCACCAGCGGGAACCAGCGTCGTTATCATCGCGCCGTCCTGCGGCGCATTGCCATTATCCGCATTGCGCAGCGAGCAGGTATCCAGCTCAGCATCATCAGGGACGCCTTGGCGGATTTGCCGCAGGACAGGGTGGCGACAACGGCTGACTGGCGCGTGTTCTCGCAGTCCTGGCGGGAAATGCTGCAGCTTCGTATCAACAACCTGATTATGCTGCGCGACCAGCTTACCGGCTGTATCGGTTGCGGTTGCCTCTCACTTGATGATTGTCCCTTACGCAATCCGAACGATGTTCTGGCCGATGCCGGCGCGGGCCCGCGCCGTCTCGTATCCGTCAAATGAGCAAGGTTTCCGGCTAGCCGCTTTAAAAGCAATTGTTCCTACTCGACGTCGGCCGGAACCCAGACACTGACGCTGCCGCCATTGGTGGAAAACAGACCCTTACCATGCTCGTCAAGGGTGATCTGTTCGTGACGGTGACCAAGGAAATCGCGCCATACAGCTCCCGCCTGCTCAGGGCCGAGATCTATCTGTTTTTCCGCCGCCTCGCCGTTCGACATCACCACAACGCAGCCCGGCTCATCGGCGGTACCGTGGCGAATAAACGCAATGCAGCTCGGATCGTCGAAAATATCCGTCTGGGCACCGTTGGAAAAGCGGCTGCGTGCCTCGATAAGCTTCGGAAGGCATTCGATAGCCGGCATGACGATCTCATGGTCGTTGCCGTCATTGCCGGTGTCTGTATACGTCGTACCGAAAAGATCGGGATAAAAGACGCAAGGCACACCGTCTTCGCGCAGCAGAATGATCGCATAGGCCAGAGGCTTGAACCAGGGTTCTACCGGCGCTTCCAGAGATTGAAGCGGCTGCGTGTCGTGGTTGTCGACAAGGGTGACGGCGTGATCTGGAACAGCGGAAAGCAGCGAACCATCGAAGATAGTGCGCATGTCGAAATCGCCGCCCTGCTTGGAAGCGTCATGGAAGCGGTGGTGAAGGGCGACATCGAAGAGCATCAGCTGCTTGTCGACCAGATCGAGATAGCTTTTCAGCGCGTCTATATCGGGGTGCCAGTATTCCGCCACAACGAAGAGGTCGGGATTAATCGTGTCGCGCATATGGCCTACCCAGTCGCGGAAGAACCATGCCGGAATATGTTTGGCCGCATCCAGACGGAAACCATCCACCTGCACCTGTTCGGCAAGCCACCGGCCCCAATATTTCAGTTCCTCATAGACAGCCCTGTTTCGGAATTCGACATCCGCGCCCATGAGATAATCGAAGTTGCCGTTTTCCTCGTCGACCTCCTCATTCCATTCGCCGTCGCCATATTCGTTGACGAGACGGAAAATGCCGTCCTCATCAGGCTCTTCGATGTGGTCGACGCCGCTGAAGCACTTCAGGTCCCAGATGAATTTGGAATGCGTGCCGTTTCGGCCGGGAAAGGTGAAGCGCGTATAGGCGTGCGCCTCGAAATCCTCGTCCTCTATCTCGGTGCGGTCATCGGGATTGACGCGGCGAACCCGCACCTTCTCCCGTTCATCCGCGCCCATCTTGTGATTAAGAACCACGTCGTGAATGACGCGGATGCCGTTTTCCTTCAGCGTCCGACCAGCCTGTTCGAGGGCAGCGCGATCACCGTATTTGGTCGCGACTGTTCCCTTCTGGTCGAATTCGCCAAGGTCGAAGAGATCATAGGTATCGTAACCTACCGAAAAACCGCCCGCAGAACCCTTGTAGGCCGGCGGTAGCCAGACGTCGGTAATACCCATTCGGGCAAGGCTTTCCGCCTTTTCGGCCACCTCGCTCCATAATTTCCCTCCGTCCGGATAGTACCAATGGAAGAATTGAAGCAAGGTGCGTCCGGCCATATTTCCCTCATGATGGTTAGCAGGTCGCGCCATAAACGGCCCGGCGGCGAAAGGGTTCCGCCACCGTATTGACCAAACTTCGATTGTGAGGGGACCACCTTCCCTGATGGGTCCGGTGGCCTGGTCTATGCGTTATTCCGCAATTTCGAGAAGTGCCGCGCCCGCCTGAAGATAGTCGCCTTCCTTGACGATCAGGCGGACCTTGCCGGCCTTCGTCGCCACGATTTGCGTTTCCATTTTCATGGCTTCCATGACGGCCAGAAGATCGCCTTTGGAAACAGTTTCGCCATCGGTCACCTTGAACGATTGCAAGGTGCCGGAAACGGGAGCGATAATTTCACCTTCCTTCTCCTTGACCGACGCGCCGGGGGCAGCGGCATTGCCGCCGCTGACAGCGCCGAGGCCGGAGAGCAGCAGGTTCGGCAGGCCGACAGAAACACGCTTGCCGTCGATTTCCAGAAAGGTGCGCGTGATGGAAGGGTCTTCAGCCGGTGCAGGACGTTCCATGGCGTCAGGCATGGCGGCGAAATCGGTCTCGATCCAGCGGGTATGAACCTTGAAACCGTCGGTGCCGATGAAGTCGTCCGTCTCGATTGCGGCGCGATGGAACGGCAGAACCGTGGCAATGCCTTCGATACGGAATTCTTTCAGCGCGCGGCGCGCGCGGCGCAGAACCTGATCGCGGTCGGTACCCGTAACGATGAGCTTCGCCATCAGCGAGTCGAATACGCCAGGCACGCTGGAGCCGCTGACGACGCCGCTATCCATACGGATGCCGGGGCCGGAAGGAGCATCGAAAATCGAGATCGTGCCGGGTGTTGGCAGGAATCCTCGGCCGGGATCTTCGGCATTGATGCGGAATTCCATAGAGTGGCCGCGCGGTTCCGGCGTTTCAACCACCCGCAGGGTGTGGCCCTCGGCGATGCGGAACTGCTCGATGACGAGATCGATACCGGTGGTTTCCTCGGTAACGGGATGTTCCACCTGCAGGCGCGTATTGACCTCCAGGAAAGAAATCGTGCCATCAACGCCGAGCAGGAATTCGACGGTGCCGGCACCGGAATAGCCCGCGGCGGCACAGATCGCCTTTGCCGCGTCGTGGATTTTTTGTCGCTGTTCGGCAGACAGGAACGGGGCCGGAGCCTCCTCTATCAGCTTCTGGTTCCGACGTTGCAGCGAGCAATCGCGGGTGCCCAGCACCAGCACATTGCCGTGCTTGTCGGCCAAAACCTGCGCCTCGATATGGCGGGGCCGGTCGAGGAAGCGTTCGAGAAAGCACTCGCCGCGACCGAAAGCGGCGGTCGCTTCGCGAACGGCGGATTCGTAGAGATCGGCGATCTCTTCCATCTTCCATGCGACCTTCAGGCCGCGCCCACCACCGCCATGCGCCGCCTTGATGGCGACGGGCAGGCCGTATTCTTCGGCAAAAGCGGTGACTTCGGCGGCGGTAGAGACGGGGCCGTCACTGCCGGCGACCAGCGGCGCGCCGACGCTGGTGGCGATGCGCCGCGCTTCCACTTTATCGCCCAGCGCTTCAATGACATGTGGGTCGGGGCCGATCCAGCTAAGGCCGGCATCGATAACCGCCTGCGCAAATTCGGCGCGTTCGGACAAAAAGCCGTAACCGGGATGCACGGCATCCGCGCCGGCGCGTTTGGCAATCGCGATCAGCTTGGCGATATCGAGATAGGTTTCGGCGGGGCGGACGCCTTCCAGCGCATAGGCCTCATCCGCCAACCGAACGAATAGCGCATCCTGATCGGGATCGGCATAAACGGCAACCGATTGCAGGCCGTAATCACGGCATGCGCGGATGATCCGCACCGCGATCTCGCCGCGATTGGCAATCAGCACTTTTTTCATCGCTATTCTCCCTACAGACTTTTAGCCGCCGCGATTTCGGCAAAAGGGCCGATCGGGCGGAACTTGATTTTGGCATTGACGGGGATTTGCCCCGCAAGATCGAGATGGTATTCCGCGACCGCGCCGATGACGGGATAGCCGCCGGTCAACGGGTGGTCGGCAAGGAAGAGAACGGGCTGACCGCTATGGGGAATCTGGATTGCTCCGGTGGCCGTGCCTTCGCTCGGCAATTCGGCACTGTCCCTGCGCTCCATCGGCACTTCGCCGGCAAGGCGGATGCCGACGCGGTTCGATTGCGGCGTGACCTGCCAGAGCTGGCCGGTCAGCGTATCGAGGCCCTTTTGCGTGAACCAGTCGGTACGCGGTCCAAGAACCACGTCGAGCATCACAATATCGCCGGTTGCCGGCGGATCGAAGGCCGGAGCCTCGTCGACAGACACGCTGGAAAGTCCTGTCTTTTCGCCCTTCAGCGGCAGAGTAGTGCCCGCAGTCACGCTTTCTGGACCGACTACGGCGAGCGTATCCGTCGCATAGCTGCCCAGCACGGGCTCGACATCGAACCCGCCACGCACAGCAAGATAACAGCGCATGCCCTTCGGCGGCTGACCCAAGGTTACGATATCGCCGGGTTCGAGAGACACGGGAACATGGGGTTGTGCGGTGAAACTGCGATCTGCGGTCTTGACGGTGATGGGGCAGGGCGCGCCCGCAATGCCGATGACGGCGCGGCTCGTGCTTTTGAAGGAAAAGCCGCCGAGCGTCAGCTCGAGACACGGCGAGTTAACGGGATTGCCGACGATACGGTTGGCGGCGTTAAACGCGCCACGATCCAGTGCGCCGGAGGCGGAGACGCCCTGTCCGGTTTGGCCGAAGCGGCCGAGATTCTGAAAAATGGCGGGCATGGGGGCCGCGAGCACCTCGAAATGCGGGCCTTCTCTTGTCATCTCAGGGCGGGCGGTGCGCGGCGCTGAGGTGGGAACATCAACCGTTCTTCCGGCCTTGTCCATATCGAAGAAACGCACGCGATAACCCGGCTGGAAAAGCGCGCCGGGATCACGGTCTATATCCCACATCTTCACCGGTGTGGTGCCGATGATCTGCCAGCCGCCGGGGCTGTTTTGCGGATAGACGCCGCTGAAGGCGCCAGCCAGCGCCACCGAACCCGCCGGAATGCGGGTACGCGGGCTTTGCCGGCGCGGCACGTGAAGAGCCGTATCGCCGCCAACCAGATAACCGAAGCCGGGCGCGAAACCGCAGAAGGCCACGGTGAATTCGCTTTCGGTATGGCGGCGGATGACTTCTTCGATGCTCATGCCGGTCAGTTCGGCAACGTCGGCCAGATCTTCGCCGTTATAATGGACGGGGATTTCCACCAGATTGTCCGAGGGCGCGATTTTTGCGGAGAGATCGCGGCTGGAAAGCCGTGCAACCAGCGCCTCTGCGCCAATCTTTTCGGGGCGGAAACGGATCATCAGGGTGCGGGCAGCCGGAACCGTTTCGTCGATGCCCTCAATCGGATCGTTCTGAAGCGAGGCGAACAGCGCCAGCGTTTCATCGAGATCGGCAAGTTCGACGAGAATGGTGGTGAGGCTGACGGGGAGAAAACGCATCATATCCTCACGCGTGATAGGCAGAATCGGGAATGTCGGTGATGAACATGTGCCCGGGCGCATGGGTAATCGCGAACGGCACGCCGGACGCCATGACTGCAGCCTGAGGCGTCACGCCGCAGGCCCAGAAAACTGGAACCTCGCCGGGTTCGATCCGCACCGCATCACCGAAATCCGGCTTCGCGAGATCCGATATGCCGATTTCTTCCGGCGCGCCGACATGCACGGGCGCACCGTGAACCGCCGGAAAACGTCCTGAAATTGTCGCGGCATCGGCCACGCGCGAAGCCGGGATCGGTCGCATGGAAACGACCATGTTGCCCTTAAATCGGCCGGCCGGCCGGCAGGGGCGGTTGGTCAGATACATCGGAACGTTGCTTTTGTCGGTCATGTGACGGATTTCGATACCCGCTTCGACCATCGGCGTTTCAAAGGTAAAGCTGCAACCGATCAGGAAAGCGACGAGATCGTCACGCTCTGCCCATGCGGCGGTCGCATCCGCCGTTTCCTCGGCAAGTTTGCCGTCCCGCCAGATACGGTAAAGCGGTAGGTCGGTCCTGAGATCGGCACCGGGGGCAAGAAGCGTGGTTGGTGAGCCGGGATCTGAAACATCGAGCACCGGGCAGGGCTTGGGATTACGCTGCGCATAAAGCAGGAAATCGAAGGCCCAGTCGCGCGGCAGCACGATCATGTTGGCCTGCGTGAAACCGGGAGCGATGCCGGAGGTCGGTGCAACGAGGCCGCCACGATAATCGGCGCGGGCCGTCCGGGCGGCATCCGCATTGGTGTGGCTCAGAAAGGATAAGGGTATCGTCATTGGTCGCCCTTTTAGAGAATGGATGCAAAAGAGCGGATTTCGATGCCCTCGGCTTCGAAACGGCGGCGGATTTCCTGGGCGATCGCCACCGCGCCGGGGCTGTCGCCATGCACGCAGATGGATTGTGCTTCGATCTTGATGCTGCTGCCGTCGATGGCTTCGAGTGTTCCTTCGCGGGCAAGTTGCACCATCCGGTCGGCGATTTTGGCAGCGTCGTGCAGTACGGCGCCCGCCTCGCGGCGCGAGACGAGTTGGCCTTCTGGCGTATAGGCGCGGTCAGCGAAGGCTTCCCCGACGACGGCAAGGCCTGCCTTGCGGGCGAGATCGAGGATGGGCGCATTGGCAAGGCCCATCAGCACCAGCGAGGTATCGACGGCCTTTATACCGTCGATGACCGCTTGTCCCTGTTTCGCGTCATTGGCGATGCGGTTGTAAAGCGCGCCATGCGGCTTCACGTAACGCACCGTGGTTCCGGCAGCGGCGGCGACACCCTTCAGTGCACCGATCTGGTAGATGACATCGGCGATCAGCTCTTCGGAGGTCGCATCCAGATCGCGGCGGCCAAAGCCGACGCGGTCCGGGTAGGAAACATGGGCGCCGACGACCACGCCTTTTTCGGCAGCGGCCTTAACGGTGCGGTAAATCCCGGCCGGGTCACCTGCGTGAAATCCGCAGGCGATATTGGCGCTGGAAACGATGGCAAGCATCGCCTCGTCATCTCCCATGCGCCACGCGCCGTAACTTTCGCCAAGATCGCTGTTGAGATCGATAGCGGCCATGTTTGCCTCCCTTTAGAGCATTTCCAGCAAAAATGCGTAGCGGTTTTGCGTCGGGAAAATGCGTAATAACAAATATATAGAGCGTTTCCGGTTTTCTCCGAAATGCGGAAACGCTGTAGTTTTTACAGGCCGAGCAGGCCGAAAATGGTGCCGGCGGACTTGTAGCCCATGTACCACGTCAATGCGCATGTCAGAACGCCAAGCCCGAGCAGAATGCGCGAGTAGCGGTGGCCGCCCATCAGGTCTTCGCGCTTCCATGCGGCAAACAGGAAGATGCTGAGGCCGATGGGCAGGATAAGACCGTTCAGGCCGCCAACGAAGACCAGCATGGCGGCGGGCGGCGTCGTGATGAGCAGGTAGCAGACGAGCGAGACAGCGATGAAGATGACCGTCGCCATGTTGCGGGCGCGTTCCGTCATATCCTGCTTGAACACGGGCAGGAACGAGACGGAGGTATACGCCGCGCCGATGACGCTTGTGATGGCCGCAGCCCAGAAGATGATGCCGAATAGGCGGAAGCCGAGATCGCCCGCGGCCGACCGGAAAGCCTGTGCGGCGGGATTGGCGGCCTGGCCCGATGTATCGATGACGACGCCGCTGGCGACAACGCCGAGAATGGCGAGGAACAGCACGTAACGCATGATGCCGGTGACAGCGATGCCGGTCAGAGCGGCGCGGTTGACGGCGGGCAGGTTTTCAATGCCGACCATTCCCCGGTCCAGCAGGCGGTGCGCGCCGGAATAGGTGATGTAGCCGCCAACGGTGCCGCCGACGATGGTGGTGATGGTCGCGAAATTGATTGTGTCCGGCAGGAAGGTCTGGCGGAAGGCATCACCGACCGGCGGCGCGGATACGAATGCAACGTAGAGCGTCAGCACGATCATCAGGATACCGGCGAAAATGATGAACCGGTCGACGGCGAGGCCAGCCCGTTTGGAAACGAAGATGGCGATGGAAAAGATTGCGCTGATGGCGCCGCCGATTTTCGGATCGAGCCCGAAGATGGCGTTCAGGCCGAGGCCTGTGCCGCCAATATTGCCGATATTAAAGAAAAGGCCGCCGATGATGACGAGAATGGCGAGAAGATAGCCGGAGCCCGGAATGGCAGCATTGGCGATGTCGGACGCACGCATGCGCGTCAGCGTTACGATGCGCCAGATGTTGAGCTGAACGACGAAGTCTATGAGGATGGAAGCAAGAATGCCGAAGGCGAATGCGGCACCAAGCTGCATGGTGAATGTCGCCGTCTGCGTGATGAAGCCGGGACCGATGGCAGATGTTGCCATCAGGAAGATTGCTCCCAGAAGAGATGCACGTTTTGACATTTTGAGATCGGCAGTCGGGGTGAGCTTTTTCTGCTCCATGGATTTTCTCCGCTCCTGTCGCAATCCGCCCCTCGCGGATGCTTTATGCCACCGATCTTGTCTTGTTCCGTGAGATTGTCAATATTGTTCAACAATAAATGATAATCGTTCTTTTATTTTGTCTATTTGTTGGACGTTATGAGTATGAATTCATCACGTTTTTTTGGCGCTTTGCTGAAGCTTTGTGCTATGGGCAATCATGCCGTGTCCGAACATGCCTGTCACGGAATTCCCAACGTTGCATTGCTCTTAAGGAAAGCGCCATGACGGAAACGATAGAGGGTCTGCCGCTTGCGGATCGATTGGCAAAGGGTATTCGCACCCTGCTGATCTCCGGTGAACTGATGCCGGGCCAGCGTCTTTCGGAAGCAGCCTTCAGCGAACGTTTCGAGGTCTCCCGCAATTCGCTGCGTGAAGCCTTTCGTCTCCTGACCAAGGATGGTCTGCTGCGTCACGAGGCCAATCGCGGCGTTTTTGTCGCCGTTCCCACCCTGGCTTCGGTGATTGATATTTACAGGGTGCGGCGCATGGTGGAATGCGGGGCGCTGCGTCAGGCCTGGCACAAGCACCCGGCCATCCGGACAATGCGCACGGCGGTCGATGATGCCAGGATAAAGCGCGACCAGGCAGACTGGTTAGGCGTGGGCAGCGCCAACATGAAGTTTCACGCCGCCGTGGTCGACCTTCTCGACAGCGCTCGTCTCAGCGATTTTTACGAGCGAATCGCCGCTGAGCTCAGGCTTTGTTTCGGCCTGCTGAAAGACCCGGAGCAGCTACATTCCCCCTTTGTGGACATGAACAGCAAGATCCTGTCGCTGATGGAAGAGGGCAAGGCGGCTGAGGCCGGTGACGAGATGGAAATCTATCTCAATCTTTCCGAGCGGACGGTTTTGAAGGCGCTCGAACGGGCGTCCTGAGAAATCAGGCGGAGCGGGTTGAAAACGTCCCTTTCACGTCCGCTCCATTTTTATATCGGCGCCTGATTGCCAAGTTTGTTGCGGTGCGTCATCAATGCCGACATGACGCTTCGCGACCTCACCATTCTCGTTATAGACGAAAACGCGATCCGCGCCTCGATCATCGAGGAGGGGCTGCGCGAAGCCGGGTATAATCGCGTGACGCTCATCCATGAGGTGCACGGCGTGGCTCGGACCATCGAGACGCTGCAGCCCGATGTCATCTTCATCGATCTTGAGAATCCCAACCGCGACATGATGGAGCATCTGTTTCAGTTGACACGCACGGTCGGCCGGCCGATCGCCATGTTTGTCGACCGCTCCGATACCGCGTCCATCGAGGCGGCCGTTGAGGCCGGTGTTTCCGCCTATGTCGTTGACGGGCTGAAGAAAGAACGCGTCAAACCCATCCTCGATATGGCGGTCAGCCGCTTCAACGCTTTCAGCCGTCTGCGACAGGAACTTGCCGAAGCAAAATCGGCGCTTGAGGAGCGCAAGGTCATCGAGCGCGCCAAAGGCATTTTGATGAAAATGCGTGGCCTGTCCGAAGAGGAGGCTTTTGCGCTTCTGCGGCAAACGGCGATGAACGAGAAAAAGAAAATATCCGAGATCGCGCAAAGCGTGGTCACCGCGGCCGGTCTGTTGATGTAACGAACCCGCCGGCAGGACAGTCGAGGAGTGTATGATATGGCGGCACAGGAAAAAACGGCCGGTTCAAAAGCGGGCGCGCCGGCAATTGTTGGCAGCGACCGGCAAAAAATCCTGCGGGCAGGTTTTATTCCTCTTGTCGATGCGTCCGTCCTCATTGCTGCGGCGGAATTCGGCTTTGCCGAGCGCGAAGGCCTGACGCTCGATCTCGTCAAGGATGTTTCCTGGGCGAATGTGCGCGACCGGCTGGCATTCCGGCAATTCGACATTGCCCATATGCTGTCGCCGATGCCCGTTGCCTCCATGCTCGGACTCGGCTCGAACCCTTCGCCGACGATCACGCCGTTTTCACTTGGGCGCGGCGGCAATGCGATAACGCTTTCGACGCGGCTTTTTGCCCGGGTGAGGGCGTTGACGGGGCTTTCCGAAACGGCGGGGGCGCTGGAAAATGCGAAGGCCTTAAAGCAGGTGCTGGATGACATGCGAGCGCGGGGCGAAGCTACACCGACGCTCGGCATGACCTACCCGTTTTCCTCGCACAATTACGAATTTCGCTATTGGCTCGCCGCTGGTGGCATTCATCCCGATCACGACGTCAAACTGGTGGTCGTACCACCGCCATTGACGTCGGATGCATTGGCGGCGGGCGCCATCGATGGTTTCTGTGTCGGTGCGCCGTGGAACATCGTTGCCGCCGAGCGCGGTGTGGGCAGGATCGTCGCTGCCAAGCAGGATTTGTGGCCGTCTGCGCCGGAAAAAGTGATCGGGATGCGGCCTGAATGGGCCGAAAGCCAGCAGGAAACGGTCAGCCGGCTGCTGATGGCGCTCGATGCCGCCGCGCGTTGGTGCGACCTTGCGGAAAATCACGATGATCTGAGCAGGACACTTGCCGATCCGCGTTATATCGGTGCGCCGCAAAGCATCATCCGCCATGTGCTTGCCGGTGAATTCAACATCGACAGCCAGGGCAACCGCCGGGTCATCGACAAATATTTCCTCTTCCACGGCGGCCATGCCAATTATCCGCGCCAGAGCCAGGCACTGTGGATTTACAGCCAGATGATCCGCTGGGGGCAGACGGAGTTTTCGCAAGGTGGTGTGGAGGCCACCCTGTCCGCTTACCGTCCAGATATTTATCGGGCGGCACTGGGCGATGCCAATGCGCCCGATGATGCCGATATTCGAGTCGAAGGGCAGGAGGCGGGTGACCGGTTCGTGGACGGTTTTGTTTTCGATCCCGCAGACATTGCTGGATATGTGAATGGCTTTTCCGTGCGCAGTTCTGCCCCGTTTTCCATCTCCCAAGGCGAGGCCTGACAGCCGTCGGCCGGGCAAGCTGCGCAAATTTCAAGCGCAGAATTTATCCATTTGCGCAAACCATAGACAAAATTCCTACTGATTAAAATTTAATCGTCCGATTCAATCTCGGAAATTCCGTTTTTTTTCCAAGGCGATAGCTTCCACAAGTAAAACTGGCACGCCTCTTGCGTCTTCGTCTTTGCACTGGTCAACGGCGATCGGGGCGAGCAGGGCGCGGCATAAGCGCTTTCACAGACATAGACGTCGCAAGGTTTTGCTGCCCGGAACATTTACCGTTCCGAAGGCGCAAACACCGAGCGGCGTTTTTTTATTTTCAGGTTTTTTCGCAAGCGAACGCGCCATCCATGCGGTGGTCCAATAAGGGGAAGATGCGAATGAAAAAGATATTCTCGGGCGATGTCAGCCGCCGCACCATACTGAGGACGACAGCCGCCGCAGCCCTTGTTACCGCCGTGCGCACCGCTTTTCCGTCAGGCGCTTTCGCAGCCACGGCTGAGCCGGAAGTGAAGGGCGCGAAAATCGGCTTCATCGCGCTGACCGACGCCGCCCCGCTTATCATCGCGGCGGAAAAGGGACTGTTCGCCAAGCATGGCATGCCGGATGTCGAGGTTCTCAAACAGGCATCCTGGGGTGCGACACGTGACAATCTCGTGCTCGGCGGCGCATCGAACGGCATTGATGGCGCGCATATCCTGACCCCGATGCCCTATCTCATGCATACCGGCAAGGTGACGCAGAACAACGTGCCTGTGCCGATGGCGCTTATCGCCCGCCTCAACCTCGACAGCCAGGGTATTTCCGTCGCCAAGGAATATGCTGAAACCGGCGTTCAGCTCGACGCGTCCAAGCTGAAGGCAGCTTTCGAGAAGAAGAAGGCAGAAGGCAAGGAAATCAAGGCTGCCATGACATTTCCCGGCGGCACGCATGATCTGTGGATCCGCTATTGGCTGGCCGCCGGCGGCATCGACCCGGACAAGGACGTCTCCACCATCGTCGTTCCGCCGCCGCAGATGGTCGCCAACATGAAGGTCGGCAATATGGACGTCTTCTGTGTGGGCGAACCCTGGAACGAGCAACTCGTCAATCAGGGCATCGGCTTCACTGCCTGTACCACCGGGGAACTCTGGAAAGGGCATCCCGAGAAGGCGCTCGGCATGCGCGCCGACTGGGTGGAAAAGAACCCCAACGCCACCAAGGCATTGCTGATGGCCGTGATGGAGGCCCAGCAATGGTGCGATGAGATGGCGAACAAGGAGGAGATGTCCACGATCCTCGGCAAGCGCCAATGGTTCAACGTGCCACCGAAGGACGTTCTTGGCCGCCTCAAGGGCAATATCAATTACGGCAACGGCCGCGTGCTGGAAAATACCGGTCTGCAGATGAAGTTCTGGCAGGATCACGCGTCCTATCCCTTCCGCAGCCACGACAGCTGGTTCATCACGGAAAACATCCGCTGGGGTAAATTTGCACCCGATACGGACGTGAAGGCGCTGGTTGCCAAGGTCAACCGCGAGGACATCTGGCGCGACGCTGCAAAGGATCTCGGTGTTGCCGATATTCCCGCCTCCACGTCGCGCGGCAAGGAAACCTTCTTCGACGGCAAGGTCTTCGACCCGGAAAACCCGTCGGCCTATCTCGAAAGTCTTTCCATCAAGGCAGCCTCCTGAGGAGGAGACACGGGTGTCGCCCCTCCTCTGCCGGGTTGCCATTTAATGATGGACACCAAAGGCCGGATGAGGGGCGAGACCCTGACCGCAACCGAAATCCAAAGGAAACGCTATGTCCGCATTGGCTCGAAATTTCAAGGAACAGCCGCAGCAACCGGTGGTACAAAAGGCAAACGTCGTGACCCTTCCGCCCAAACATCCCTCGCGGTTCAATCTGCGTAAACTGGGTGCTGCGGCGGCCCGCAATATCATACCGCCATTTGTCGTCCTCGCCGTTCTGCTGGGCGTCTGGCAAATGCTCTGTTCCGCCCCCGGCTCGTCCCTGCCGCCGCCAAGCCAGGTATTCGAGGAAAGCTACGATCTCATCGTATCGCCGTTCTTCCATAATGGTTCGCAGGATATCGGCCTCGGCTTGCGCGTGCTGGTCTCGCTGGAGCGTGTGGCATACGGTTTCGGCCTTGCGGCTATCGCCGGCATCATTCTCGGTGCGGTCATCGGCCAGTCGGTCTGGGCCATGCGCGGCCTAGACCCGATTTTTCAGGTCCTGCGCACCGTGCCGCCGCTCGCCTGGCTGCCGCTTTCACTTGCCGCCTTTCAGGACAGCAATCCGTCGGCCATTTTCGTGATCTTCATCACCTCCATCTGGCCCGTCATCATCAATACGGCGGTCGGCGTGCGCAACATTCCGCAGGATTATCGCAACGTTGCGAAGGTGCTGCGGCTCAACCAGATCGAATTCTTCTTCAAGATCATGCTGCCGTCGGCCGCCCCCTACATCTTCACCGGCCTGCGCATAGGCATCGGCCTCTCCTGGCTCGCCATCGTGGCGGCGGAAATGCTGACCGGCGGCGTCGGTATCGGCTTCTTCATCTGGGATGCGTGGAACTCCTCGCGCCTGCCCGACATCATCGTGGCACTCGCTTACATCGGCGTTGTCGGCTTCATGCTCGACAAGCTGGTAGCGGCGCTCGGCAAGGTCATCACCCGCGGCGCTGCGGCCAACTAAAAGGGCGACCATCATGAACGCTTATCTGAAACTCGATCATATCGACAAATATTTCGACAAGGGCGGTTCGCGCGCCGAGGTGCTGACAGGCATCAACCTGACCATCGGCAAGGGCGAATTCGTCTCGGTCATCGGGCATTCCGGCTGCGGCAAGTCCACCATGCTCAACCTCATCGCCGGGCTGACCAAAGTCTCAGCAGGCGTCGTGCTTCTGGAAAACCGCGAGGTCAACGAACCTGGCCCGGAACGCGCCGTCGTCTTCCAGAACCACAGCCTGCTCCCCTGGCTTTCGGTTTATGAAAACGTCAACTTGGCCGTCGCGAAAGTCTTCAGCAGTACCAAGACCAAAGCGGAACGCCACGACTGGGTCATGCGCAATCTGGATCTCGTGCAGATGGCCCATGCCAAGGACAAGAAACCGTCTGAAATTTCCGGCGGCATGAAACAGCGCGTCGGCATTGCCCGGGCGCTCGCCATGGAGCCGAAAATCCTGCTGCTGGACGAGCCTTTCGGCGCACTGGATGCGCTGACGCGCGCCCACCTTCAGGACGCCGTGATGGAAATCCACGCCCGGCTTGGCAACACCATGGTCATGATCACCCACGATGTGGATGAGGCGGTGCTGCTGTCCGACCGTATCGTGATGATGACCAACGGTCCCGCCGCCCATATCGGCGAAGTGCTTGACGTGCCGCTGCCGCGCCCGCGCAACCGCATCGAGCTTGCATCCGACAAGACCTACCTCAAATGCCGCGAGGCCGTGCTGAAGTTCCTTTACGAACGTCACCGCTTCGTCGAAGCTGCGGAGTAACCACCATGGCGCAAAAACTCGTCATCATCGGCAATGGCATGGCGCCGGGGCGCATGCTGGAAAACCTTTTCGAAACCGCCCCCGGCCTCTACGACGTCACCATTTTCAACGCCGAGCCGCGCGTCAATTACGACCGCATCATGCTCTCGCCAGTACTCTCAGGCGAAAAGAGCTATGAGGATATCGTCATCCACAATGACGAATGGTACGCGGCCAACAATGTGACGCTGCACAAGGGCGCCAAGGTCACCGGCATCGACCGCGACAACAAGACCGTAACCAGCGAAAACGGCATCACCGTTTCCTACGACAGGCTGGTGATCGCCACCGGTTCCCTGCCCTTCATCATTCCCGTCCCTGGTCATCAATTGCCGGGCGTTCTCGCCTATCGCGATCTCGACGATGTCACGAAGATGCTTGAAATCTCCGAAGGCAAGGGTCGCGCCATCGTCATCGGCGCCGGCCTTCTGGGTCTGGAAGCAGCTTATGGGCTGAAGCGCCAGGGAATGGACGTCACCGTCATCCATCTGATGCCGACGATCATGGAGCGGCAGCTCGATCCGGCAGCGGCTTATCTTCTGGAAAAGGCGCTGAACGAGCGCGGCATCGACATCATCACCAAGGCCAATACCAAATGCATTCTCGGCGCGGAGAAGGTTGAAGGCATCGAGCTGGAAGACGGCCGCGTCATTAAAGGCGACATGGTGGTGATGGCGGTCGGCATCCGTCCCGCCTCGGGTCTCGCCAAGGAAGCCGGCATCGCCGTCAATCGCGGCATCGTCGTGGATGATGGCATGATGACGTCGGATGCCTCGATATATGCGCTTGGCGAATGCGCCGAGCATCGCGGCATGTGCTACGGGCTGGTCGCGCCGCTTTATGAATCTGCGCGGGTGCTGGCGGACCGTCTTTGCGGCGGTTCAGCCGAGTATCATGGTTCGGTCACCAATACCAAACTGAAGGTCACCGGCATCAACCTGTTTTCCGCCGGCGATTTTGCCGAGGGCGACGACCGCGAGGAAATCGTGCTGCGCGATGCCACCGCCGGTGTCTACAAGCGCCTGATCCTCAAGGAAAATCGCATCATCGGCGCGGTTCTTTACGGCGAGACGGCGGATGGTTCGTGGTTCTTCGACCTGATGAAGAAATCGACCGACATTTCCGCCATGCGCGAAACCCTGATCTTCGGCCAGGCCTATCAGGGAGGGTCCCCGCTGGACCCTATGGCGGCCGTTGCAGCCTTGCCGGATGATGCGGAAATCTGCGGCTGCAACGGCGTCTGCAAGGGCAAGATCACCTCGGTCATCACCTCGAAGGGGCTGACCTCGCTGGATGATGTGCGCGCCCATACCAAGGCATCCGCCTCCTGCGGCAATTGCACCGGCCTTGTCGAACAGCTCATGACGCTGACGCTTGGCGACAGCTACAATCCCGCTGCCGTGCAGCCCATGTGCAAATGCACAGATCTCGGCCACGATGATGTGCGCCGTCTCATCAAGGCCAAGAGCCTGAAGACCATTCCCGCCGTGATGCAGGAACTGGAATGGAAGACCTCCTGCGGCTGCGCCAAGTGCAGACCGGCGCTCAACTACTATCTCGTTTGCGATTTTCCCGACGAATATGCCGACGACTACCAGTCGCGTTATATCAATGAGCGCGTCCATGCCAATATCCAGAAGGACGGCACCTATTCCGTCGTTCCGCGCATGTGGGGCGGCGTCACATCTTCCTCCGAACTGCGGGCGATTGCGGATGTGGTCGACAAGTTCGAAATCCCGATGGTGAAGGTGACAGGCGGGCAACGCATCGATCTTCTCGGCATCGAGAAGGAGGATTTGCCGGCGGTCTGGGCCGATCTCGGCAAGGCCGGTTTCATTTCCGGCCAGGCCTATGCCAAGGGGCTTCGCACCGTGAAGACCTGCGTTGGAGAACAATGGTGCCGCTTCGGCACGCAGGATTCCACCGGCCTCGGCATCCGCATCGAAAAATTCATGTGGGGCTCATGGACGCCCGCGAAGCTGAAGCTTGCCGTTTCCGGCTGTCCGCGAAACTGCGCTGAGGCGACATGCAAGGATATCGGCGTCATCTGCGTCGATTCCGGTTTCGAAATCCACTTCGCCGGTGCCGCCGGTCTCGATATCAAGGGTACGGAAGTGCTGGGCCTCGTCCCTACCGAGGATGAGGCGCTGGAGCATATCGTGGCGTTGACCCAGATGTACCGCGAGCAGGCGCGCTACCTCGAGCGCATCTATAAATGGGCCAAGCGCATCGGTTACGACGAAGTCCGCCGCCAGATCATGGACGATGCCGACAAGCGCCGGGCCTATTTTGACCGCTTCGTCTTCAGCCAGAAATTCGCGCAGGTCGATCCCTGGTCGGAACGTGTGTCCGGCCACGACAAGCACGAATTCAGGCCGATGGCGGCAATCGGTTTCAACGAGGCAGCGGAGTGAGAACGATGGACAGCAACTGGATCGATATTGGCGACATTTCCGACATTCCGCTGCGCGGCGCGCGCTGCGTGAAAACGCCTATGGGCAAGATCGCCGTATTTCGCACGGCTGACAATCAGGTCTTCGCCATCGAGGATCATTGCCCGCACAAAGGCGGCCCGCTGTCTCAGGGCATCGTGCACGGGGCTTCGGTGACATGTCCTTTGCACAATTGGGTCATTTCGCTGGAGACCGGCAAGGCGTTGGGGGCGGATGAGGGTGAGGTGAGGACCATTCCTCTCCGCAATCTCGACGGGCGGCTTTCGATTGCGCTCGAAACTTTGATGATTGCGGCGGAGTGATATCAGATGTTGGCGACGATACTCCCCTCTGTCCTGCCGGACATCTCCCCCTCGAGGGGCAAGATCGACAAGTGGCACGCTTCTCGCTTCATCTCTCTTGTCGGAGACGAAAGCTGTAAAATAGAGCCGGTGCCACAATTGATCTACCCCTTTGAGGGGCAGATGTCCGGTAGCGCAGAGGGGGGTAAACGCCACTTGCTCACGGGGCAAACCCATGCCCGTTGAAACGAAAACCACCTGTCCCTATTGCGGTGTCGGCTGCGGTGTCATCGCCACCGTTGCCGATGACGGCACCGTTTCCGTCAAAGGCGATCCGGACCACCCCGCCAATTTCGGTCGACTTTGCTCCAAAGGTTCAGCTCTGGCCGAAACCATCGACCTCGACGGACGGCTGCTCCATCCCGAAATCCACGGAAAGCGGGTGGCATGGGACGAAGCGCTTCAACTCGTTGCTTCAAGATTTTCCGAGGCCATTTCCGAGCACGGCCCGGATTCGGTTGCCTTTTACGTTTCCGGCCAGTTGCTGACGGAGGATTATTACCTCGCCAACAAGCTGATGAAAGGTTTCATCGGATCGGCCAATATCGATACGAATTCACGGCTTTGCATGTCGTCTTCGGTCGCCGGCCATCGCCGCGCCTTCGGGGCCGATACGGTGCCTGGCACCTATGAGGATATGGAGCTTGCCGATCTGGTAATCCTCACCGGATCCAATCTCGCCTGGTGTCATCCCGTCCTCTATCAACGGCTTGCTGCCGCAAAGGCGGCGCGGCCGGACATGAAGGTGGTGGTCATCGATCCGCGCCGGACGATGAGCGCCGATATTGCCGATATGCACCTCGCCATCCGCCCGGATGGAGATGTGGCGCTGTTTACCGGTCTTCTGGCCCATCTTTCCGGCAGTTCCGCGTTCGATAACGCTTATGTTGGAAACCACACAGTAGGCCTCGATGCCGCGATGCAGGCAGCGACCGGGCACAGCCTGCCGGAGATTGCCGACAAGACCGGTCTGACAATCGCGGAACTGATTTCCTTTTACGAATTGTTCGAACGCACGCAAAAAACCGTCACCTGCTACAGTCAGGGCGTCAACCAGTCGCAAAGCGGCACCGACAAGGTCAACGCCATCATCAATTGCCATCTCGCCACAGGCCGCATCGGCCGGCCGGGCATGGGGCCGTTTTCGCTGACCGGCCAGCCCAACGCCATGGGCGGACGCGAGGTGGGCGGGCTTGCCAATATGCTGGCGGCCCATATGGCGATCGAGAACGCTGAAGACCGCGACCGCGTGCAGCGCTTCTGGGCCTCGCCGGCGATTGCGCAGAAGCCTGGCCTCAAGGCCGTGGATATGTTCGGGGCGGTTGCCGATGGCCGCATCAAGGCGCTGTGGATCATGGCCACCAACCCCGTCGTTTCCATGCCGGATGCCGGTGCCGTCGAGGCGGCGATCAAGGCCTGTCCCTTTGTCGTGGTGTCCGATGTCATCGCCAATACCGATACCGCCCGCCACGCCCATGTGCTGTTGCCATCGCTCGGCTGGGGTGAAAAAGACGGCACGGTCACCAATTCCGAACGACGTATTTCCCGCCAGCGCGGTTTTCTTGACGCGCCCGGCGAAGCAAAGGCCGACTGGTGGCAATTCGCCGAAGTTGGACGGCGCATGGGTTTTGACGCCGCCTTCGGCTACCGGCAACCTTCTGAGGTTTTCGCCGAGCATGCCGCTCTCTCCGGCTTCGAGAACGCCGGAAGCCGCGATTTCGATATCGGCGGGATCGACCGTGATTCCTACGATACGATGACACCGTTTCAATGGCCAAAAGCCGAACCCGGTGAAGCCGCCACGACCCGCTTTTTCGCGGATGGCCGCTTTTTCCATGCGGATGGCAAGGCCCGCTTCATCGCCACGGCACTGCCGGAGACCGGCAGGACATCGGCGGACTACCCGCTGACGCTGAATACTGGCCGTATCCGCGACCAATGGCACACCATGACCCGCACCGGCAAAAGCGCGCGGCTTACCGCCCATATCGCCGAACCCTTTGCCGAACTTCACCCGCGCGATGCACAGTTGCTGGGCATCGACAGCGCCGATCTGGTGGAGATTGAAAGCCCGCACGGCAAGGTCCTGCTGCGGGCTCTGGTCAGCGAGAGGCAGGCACGGGGAGCTGTGTTTGCGCCGATGCACTGGAACGACCAGTTCGCCTCGCAGGCCCGCATCGATATGCTCGTGCCAGCGGTCACGGACCCGCATTCCGGCCAGCCCGCTTCGAAGAATGTCGGCGTGAGTGCACGACGTTTTGTGGCGAAAGCCTATGGATTTGCGATCTCCCGCACCCGGCCTGATGCGCCGGGCTGCGCCTATTGGGCAGTTGCGAAGGCGGATGGCGGCTACCGCATGGAGCTTGCCTTCGAGGAACAGCCGCAGGACTGGACGCTCTGGGCGCGACAGGTTTTCGGCATCGATATCAGGGTTGAGCCTCTGGGTTACAGTGACCGGCAGACGGGCGATCTGCGGCTTGCTTTCTTCGACGGTGGTACCTTGCTGGCAGCGCTGTTCGTCGCCAGAGAGCCGGTGGCCGTTGCCCGCAACTGGGCGATTTCACAGCTGAACGAACGCCATGAGGATTTGCGCATGCGTTTTGCCCTGGTCGCCGGGCGTCCCGGCGCCGGCCGCGCCGATCCGGGGGCGACGGTCTGCTCCTGCTTCAATGTCGGGGTCAACCAGATCACGGCCGCCATCCGCAATGGCTGCCACAGCGTCGAAGCCATAGGTGCTGCGTTGAATGCCGGAACCAATTGCGGCTCCTGCCGCGCCGAGATCAGGGGGATCATCGATGGATGTCTTAAAACCGCAGCGGAATGAACCGAACCGCATGGAGAAGCTCGCCAAGTTGCCGGTCTTCTGGGGGCTTGAGGGCAAGCGCGTGGTGCTGGCGGGCGGATCGGATGGGGCCGCATGGAAAGCGGAGCTACTGCTTGCCTGCGGGGCGGAACTTCACCTCTATTGCGAGGAAAGCGAGCTTTCGGAATGCTTTAAGGCGCTCGTCTCGACAAGCCAGATGCTGACATGGCATGACCGTTCCTGGGGTCCGGATAGTTTCAAAGGCGCGGAACTGGCGCTGGCGGATTGTGAAACCGACGAAGAGGCGGGACGATTTTACAATGCCGCGCGCTCAGCCGGCGTGCCTGTCAATGTCATCGACAAGCCGGAATTCTGCCAGTTCCAGTTTGGCTCCATCGTCAATCGTTCGCCGGTGGTGGTGTCGATCTCCACCGATGGCGCCGCACCCATTCTGGCGCAGGCCATTCGCCGGCGCATCGAGACTTTGCTGCCGCTCGCTCTCAAGGATTGGGGCGCGCTTGCCCAGACCATCCGAGAGCGGGTCAATATACGCCTCGCGCCCGGCCCGGCGCGGCGTTCATTCTGGGAGAAATTTGTCGACCGGGCGTTTACCGAAAGGCTGGATGAGGGCAGCGAAGAAAGGCTGCTGACAGACATCGGCACGCAGGCAGGTCGGAAAGGATCGGCACGCGGCCTTGTGACGCTGGTCGGTGCCGGACCGGGCGATGCCGAGCTGCTGACGCTCAAAGCGGTACGCGCCTTGCAGGCGGCGGATGTCATTCTGTTTGACGATCTCGTTTCATCCGAGGTGCTGGAACTGGCGCGGCGGGAGGCGAAGCGCATGCTGGTTGGCAAACGCGGCGGCCGGGAAAGCTGCAAGCAGGAAGATATTAACGACATGATGATCCGCCTTGCCAAGGCCGGCAAAAGGGTAGTGCGGCTGAAATCCGGCGATCCGATGATTTTCGGACGCGCCGGCGAGGAGATCGCAGCGCTGGAGGCTGAAAACATCCCGGTCGAAATCGTACCCGGCATCACCGCGGCAAGCGCCATGGCTTCGCGGCTCGGCGTTTCCCTCACCCACCGCGATCACGCCCAGTCGGTCCGCTTCGTCACCGGGCACTCCAGACAGGGCAAGCTGCCGGAGAATATAGACTGGCAGTCCCTGTCGAACCCTTCCGTGACCACGGTTTTTTACATGGGCGGGCGAACCGCTGCCAGCATCGAGGAAGCCCTTCTGGCGCATGGCATGCCGGCCTCGACGCCCGTCGCCATCATGATTTCCGTCAGCCGCGAAAATGAGCAGCGCTGGTGCGGTTCGCTCGTGCAACTGGCTGCGGCGGTTGAGCGAATGGGCGTGAACGAGCCTATATTGATCGGCATCGGTGATGCGTTTGGTGCTGCAATCTCTGCGTTTTCCGAGATCGGCCTGCCGAAGCCGGTCCCGATGTCAATTCAGAAAGCCGGCTAATAATCTTGCTGGTTCGTGCGGATACGTTTTTCGCGTACCTCCGCAAGTGGACCTGATCGGCGCCACAAAACCGTCCCTTGACATTGGTTTTTCGTTCGCTCTTCAATAAAACGAAAAAATTGAAAGAGGAGGGAGGGTGAAATGATGCTCACACCGCGTCAGGATGAAATCGTTGCGCTGGCGAAAGCAAGCGGGCGTGTGCTGGTGGACGAGCTGGCCACGCGGTTTTCGGTAACGCCACAGACGATCCGCAAGGACCTCAACGATCTCTGCGATACGCGGGTGCTGACGCGCATCCATGGCGGCGCACTTTTTCCGAGCGGCAACGAAAACGTCAAATACGAGGCACGCCGTGCGATCGCCTCCTCCGAAAAGCAGGCGATCGGCGCCGCTGCCGCTGCCCTCATCCCCAACAACTCCTCGCTTTTCATCAATATAGGTACGACGACCGAGGCGGTGGGCGAAGCGCTGGCGGATCATCACGAGCTGATGGTCATCACCAACAATATTAATGTTGCCAACAGGTTACGGGTTTTTCCGGGCATCGAGGTGGTGATCGCTGGCGGCGTCGTGCGCGGTTCCGATGGCGGCATCGTTGGTGAGGCCGCAGTGGATTTTATCCGCCAGTTCAAGGTCGATTTCGCCGTCATCGGCGTTTCTGCGATTGATGAAGACGGCGCTTTGCTGGATTTCGACTTTCGCGAGGTCAAGGTTGCCCAGGCGATCATGTCCAACGCTCGCCACGTCATTCTTGTATCGGATTCACTGAAATTCGAGCGGACGGCGCCGGTGCGCATCGGCCATCTTTCACAGGTGCACACCTTCATTACCGATCATTGTCCGGTCGATTCGATCCGATCCATCTGTGCCGATCATGACGTCAGGTTGATTGAAACCGAGGTTGGGGAGCCTTGATCCGAACCGCCCTGGAATTTCGTTTGACATTCGTTTTGTCTTCAAATTAGATGTCCGTGCTTTCAATATATCGATGAGGAGAGCGTCGATGAAAGCGCGGGAGGGTCCATGTCTGACGAGGCAATCCACGATGTTTTCGTGATCGGCGGCGGCATCAACGGCTGCGGCATCGCGCGTGACGCTGTCGGCAGGGGTTATTCCGTTGCGCTTGCGGAAATGAACGATTTTGCCTCCGGCACCTCTTCGGCCGCCACAAAGCTCATTCATGGCGGTTTGCGTTATCTCGAACATTACGAATTTCGTCTGGTGCGAGAAGCGCTGATGGAGCGCGAGGTGTTGTGGGCCATGGCGCCGCACATCATCTGGCCTATGCGCTTTGTTCTGCCATTCCAGAAGGGCGGCGTGCGCCCGGCCTGGCTCGTGCGTCTCGGGCTTTTTCTTTATGACCATCTCGGCGGCCGCAAGCTTTTGCCCGCCACCCGCTCGCTCGATCTGCGCCGTGATCCCGCAGGGAAACCGCTGAAGCCGATTTTTGCCCGGGCTTTCGAATATTCTGACGGCTGGGTGGACGATGCCCGTCTTGTGGTGCTGAATGCCCGCGATGCCGCCGATCGCGGTGCCTTGATCCTCAACCGCACGCAGGTCGTTTCGGCACGGCGCGAAGGCGCCTTCTGGCGGGTCGAAACTAAAAATGGTGCCGGAGAAACCGCGACCTACCGGGCGCGCATGCTGGTAAATGCGGCAGGTCCCTGGGTGGACAAGGTTCTGGCTGCGACATTCGGTAAAAACAATGTCCACAATGTCCGCCTCGTGCAGGGCAGCCACATCATCGTGCGCAAGAAGTTTTCCGATCCGCGCGCCTATTTTTTCCAGAACCCGGACGGGCGCATCATCTTCGCCATCCCGTATGAGCAGGATTTTACCCTGATCGGCACGACGGATCGCGACTATACCGCCGACCCCCGGGCTGTTAAGATCAGCGACGAGGAGATCAGCTATCTTTGCAACGCGGCGAGCGAATATTTCGCTGAACCGGTGACGTCGGCCGATATCGTCTGGACCTATTCCGGCGTGCGGCCGCTGTTTGACGACGGCGCATCGAAAGCGCAGGAGGCAACCCGCGATTATGTGCTGAAAACCGAAGGAGCTGAAGGCGAAGCGCCGCTTCTCAATATCTTCGGTGGCAAGCTCACCACCTATCGGCGGCTTGCCGAACATGCTCTTGAAAAAATCGGTGATGCGCTGGGTGAAAAGGGCTCGCCGTGGACGGCAGGTTCACATTTGCCGGGCGGAAATTTCGGTGCCGAGGCTTATGCGGGAGAGGTCACGGCCCTGCGGTCGCGTTATCCTTTCCTCGATGAGAGGCATGCGAAGCGGCTCATCCGCTGCTACGGAACGGACGCCGCGTCGATTATTGGCAATGCCGGGGACATGGCAGGGCTGGGACGGCATTTCGGCGGCACGCTTTATGAGGCCGAGGTGCGCTGGCTGATGGCCCGGGAATGGGCGCTGACGGCGGAGGATATTCTGTGGCGCCGCACCAAGCAGGGGCTTTTCTTTACCCAAGAAGAGGTGCGCGGGCTGGAGGATTATATCGATGACATTGCAGGTGGACGCTTGAAGGCAATCTGACGATCCGAATCAAAAAGCGGAGGAGGCTTTGGATCACCATGCTTGAATTGCGAAACGTCTCGAAGATGGCCGGCGGTGAATATCATATTCACCCGACCGATCTGACGTTGCAGCGCGGAAGCCTGAACGTCCTGCTTGGACCGACACTTTCGGGCAAGACGACACTCATGCGGCTGATGGCCGGGCTGGACAAGCCAAGTGGCGGTACGATTCTCTTTAATGGGGAGGACGTGACGGGCTGGCCGGTTCAGAAGCGCAACGTCGCCATGGTCTATCAGCAGTTCATCAATTATCCGGCGCTCAGCGTTTATGAAAACATCGCCTCGCCGATGCGCGTTGCCGGCAAGGACAAGGCAACGATCGACAGGGAGGTGAGGAAGGCCGCCGAGCTTCTGAGGCTGACGCCCTATCTCGATCGTACGCCTCTCAACCTCTCCGGTGGCCAGCAACAACGCACGGCACTTGCCCGCGCCATCGTCAAAAACGCCAATCTGGTGCTCCTCGACGAGCCGCTCGCAAATCTCGATTACAAGCTGCGTGAGGAGTTGCGTGAGGAATTGCCGCGCATCTTTGCCGAATCCGGTGCGATCTTTGTTTACGCCACGACGGAACCCTCCGAAGCTCTGCTGCTTGGTGGCAATACCGCGACGCTTAACGAGGGCAAGGTAACGCAATTCAGCCGCACGATCGAAGTTTACAGGCGTCCGGTGGATATAGTAACCGCGAAAATATTTGCCGATCCGCCACTCAACACCATCGAGGTCATCAAGACGGGCGGCGCCTTCACGCGCGCCGACCATGCGGTTGTGCCGGTGCCGGCGCATCTTGCTGCCATGCCTGACGGTCCAGTGACCATTGCCTTCCAGCCACATCATCTTTTCCCCCAGCAAAAGGGACAGGCGGCGCAATCCATCCGGGCGCGGACACTGATCTCGGAGATCGCCGGATCGGAAAGCTTCGTACATGTGGAATTTTCTGGCCAGCGTTGGGTGATGCTGGCGCAGGGCATTCACGACATCGAGCCGGACACGGAGATCGAACTGTTTCTCGATACGCGGCACCTGATGGCTTTCGATACACACGGCCACGCCATCGGCGAAGCGGCTTAAGGGGAGATCGATCATGGCACGCATCACGCTCGATCATATCCGCCACGCTTACAACGCCAAGGCGCAGGCGGCAGGTGATTATGCCCTGAAGGAAGTTCATCACGAATGGGAGGATGGCGGTGCCTATGCGCTGCTTGGCCCTTCCGGCTGCGGCAAGACCACGTTGCTCAACATCATTTCCGGCTTGCTGCGCCCCTCGGAAGGTCGCATCGCCTTTGACGGAACGGATGTCACCGATCTTTCCACCGAAGATCGCAACATCGCCCAGGTATTCCAGTTCCCGGTCGTTTACGACACGATGACAGTCTATGACAATCTGGCTTTTCCGCTGCGCAACCGGCAAGTGCCGGAAGCCGAAGTCGACCGCCGTGTGCGGGAAATTCTCGAGATGACCGATCTTTCCGGCATGGCCAAACGCCACGCGCGCGGACTTACGGCGGACCAGAAGCAGAAAATTTCGCTGGCGCGCGGGTTGGTGCGATCCGACGTCAATGCCATCCTCTTCGACGAGCCGCTGACGGTGATCGATCCGCATATGAAATGGGTGCTGCGCTCACAGTTGAAGCGCCTCCACCGCCAGTCCGGTTTCACCATGGTCTACGTCACGCACGACCAGACCGAAGCGCTGACTTTCGCCGACAAGGTGGTGGTCATGTATGACGGACAGATCGTCCAGATCGGCACACCCGCCGAGCTTTTCGAACGCCCGGGACATACGTTCGTCGGTTACTTCATCGGTTCGCCCGGCATGAATGTGATGCCTGCCAGCATCGATGGCGCAACGGCGGTTGTCGGCGGCCTTGGCGTTCCGCTTGCCGGCGTGCCGGTGGTGGATGGATCGAAGCGGATCGAAATCGGCATCCGCCCGGAATTCGTTCGGCTGGAGCGGGGTGGCATGCCCATCACCGTTGACAAGGTCGAGGATATCGGCCGGCAAAAGATCGTTCGCGCCCGGTTCGCCGGCCAAAAGCTTGCGATTGTCGTTCCGGAGGAGGAGGACATTCCGGCAGAAGCGGGTGTTCGCTTCGATCCGGCCGCTATCGGTGTCTTTGCCGATTCCTGGCGTGTGAAGATGGGGGCCTGACCATGGAAAAGACCTGGAACAACAAAGCGTGGTTCATGGTGCTGCCGGTTCTGGTGCTGGTCGCCTTTTCCGCCGTCATCCCGCTGATGACGGTCGTGAACTATTCGGTGCAGGATACCTTCGGCAACAACCAATTCTTCTGGGCGGGAACCCAATGGTTTCAGGAAATTCTTGGCTCCGACCGTTTCTGGAACGCGCTCGGACGCAATCTGGTATTTTCCGGCATCATTTTGGCGATTGAAATTCCGCTCGGCATATTCATCGCGCTCAAGATGCCCAAATCCGGCATCGGCGTGCCGGTCTGCCTCGTCACCATGGCGCTGCCGCTTTTGGTGCCATGGAATGTGGTAGGCACGATCTGGCAGGTGTTCGGTCGCAGCGATATCGGGTTGCTGGGTTATTACGCCAATCAGCTTGGGCTTGATTACAACTACGTCAACGATCCCGTCGACGCATGGATCACCGTCGTCATCATGGATGTGTGGCACTGGACAAGCCTCGTCGTCCTCCTGTGCTACGCCAGCCTCGTCTCCATTCCGGATGCCTATTATCAGGCAGCAAGGATCGATGGCGCATCGCGTTTTGCGGTTTTCCGGTTCATTCAGTTGCCGAAGATGAAGCGGGTGCTGCTGATCGCATTCCTGCTGCGCTTCATGGACAGCTTCATGATCTACACCGAGCCTTTCGTCGTCACCGGCGGCGGCCCCGGAAATTCCACCACCTTCCTGTCCATCGATCTCGTCAAGGTAGCGCTCGGCCAGTTCGATCTGGGTCCCGCGGCCGCCATGTCGCTGATCTACTTCCTCATCATCCTGCTGTTGTCCTGGGTGTTCTACACCGTGATGACCAGCCACGACGCGGAGACTTGAGACATGAGCGCCTCTGATGTCACCACAAGCGTGGAACTCAACGGTATCGGCAATCCACCGGTAAGAGCCAGTTCGGCAAGAATATCAGGCCTTGCTGCGAATTCACGATCGCGCCGCCGCCATGGGCCATCGCGCTTTTCCTGGCTGGTGCCGACGATCTACATCATCCTGCTGCTCGTGCCGATCTACTGGCTTATCAATATGAGCTTCAAGACGAACACAGAAATCGTCTCGTCGATGACGCTTTATCCGCACCAGCCGACGTTGCAGAATTATCGGACGATCTTCACGGATTCATCCTGGTATTCGGGTTACATCAACTCGATCATCTACGTCGTCATGAATATGGTGATCTCGGTCTCGGCGGCCCTCCCGGCGGCCTATGCCTTCTCGCGTTACCGCTTCCTGGGCGACAAGCACCTGTTCTTCTGGCTTTTGACCAACCGCATGGCGCCACCTGCCGTCTTCGCGCTGCCCTTCTTCCAGCTCTATTCCGCTTTCGGGCTGATCGACACGCATATTGCCGTGGCGCTGGCGCATTGCCTGTTCAACGTGCCGCTGGCGGTGTGGATTCTCGAAGGTTTCATGTCGGGTGTGCCGAAGGAAATCGACGAGACCGCCTATATTGACGGCTATTCCTTCCCGAAATTCTTCGTGAAGATTTTCATGCCGCTCATTGCCTCCGGCATCGGTGTCGCCTGTTTCTTCAGCTTCATGTTCTCGTGGGTCGAGCTTCTGATCGCCCGCACGCTGACGACGACCGACGCCAAGCCGATTGCCGCGACCATGACGAGAACCGTTTCTGCCGCCGGCATGGACTGGGGCCTGCTTGCCGCCGCCGGCGTGCTGACACTCATACCCGGTGCGCTGGTGATCTGGTTTGTTCGCAATTACATCGCCAAGGGCTTTGCGCTGGGGAGGGTTTGACATGACGAAGATGCCCGATTTCACCTGGATGGCATGGACCTGGCAGACGGCCGCGTTTTTCGGTGCCATCGCCGTGTTGCTGGTTGGGATGTGGTTCTGGGAACAGCTCTCGCCCGGCGGCAACCCCCGCTTCGGCCTGCTGCGTTTCGAGACAACGCGTGGCGACAGGTTGTTCATTTCGCTGCTCGGCAGCGCTTTCATTCATCTTGCATGGCTCGGGCTGATCGGCCCGAACCTGTGGTGGGCTCTCGCTCTGTCGGCGGTTTACGCAATTGGCGTTTTCCGTTTCGTCTAGAGCAGGAAGAACGGTGCGGCGGAGGAAAACCGCACCCGGCAGACTTCGTGCAATCGCAACCCTTGGGAGGACTGATATGCGACGGCATCTGATGACGACGACGGCAGCCATGCTGCTGGCAATGACAGGTTCCGCTTTCGCCGGAATGGAGGAGGCAAAGCAATTTCTGGACAAGGAAATCGGCGATATGTCGTCGCTTTCGCGTGCAGATCAGGAAAAGGAACTGCAATGGTTTATCGATGCCGCAAAACCTTTTGCTGGCATGGACATCAAGGTCGTTTCCGAATCCCTGACAACACATGAATATGAATCGAAGGTCCTGGCACCGGCGTTTACCGCTATTACCGGCATCAAGGTCGCGCACGACATCATCCAGGAAGGTGACGTCGTCGAAAAGATTCAGACCCAGATGCAGACCGGCCAGAACCTCTATGACGGCTGGGTGAATGACAGCGACCTCATCGGCACGCATTGGCGTTACCAGCAGGTCCGCAACCTCACGGATTTCATGGCCAATGAGGGCAAGGACGTCACCAATCCCGGCCTAGATCTCAAGGACTTCATCGGCAGCGCCTTTACGACGGCACCGGACAAGAAGCTCTACCAACTTCCCGACCAGCAATTCGCGAACCTGTACTGGTTCCGCTACGACTGGTTCAATGACGACAAGAACAAGGCCGATTTCAAGGCCAAATACGGCTACGACCTTGGTGTGCCCGTAAACTGGTCCGCCTATGAGGATATTGCCGAATTCTTCACCGGCCGTGATGTCGGCGGCAAGAAGGTCTTCGGCCATATGGACTATGGCAAGAAGGACCCGTCGCTTGGCTGGCGCTTCACCGATGCCTGGCTTTCCATGGCCGGCAACGGCGACAAGGGCCTGCCAAACGGCCTGCCTGTCGATGAATGGGGCATCAAGGTCAACGACAAGTCGCAGCCGGTCGGCTCGTGCGTGGCACGCGGCGGCGATACCAACGGTCCGGCGTCGGTCTATTCCATCGAGAAATATCTCGAATGGCTGAAGAAATTTGCGCCGCCAGAAGCGCAGGGCATGACCTTCTCCGAATCCGGTCCGGTGCCGGCGCAGGGTAACATTGCCCAGCAGATCTTTTGGTACACGGCCTTCACTGCCGATATGGCCAAGCCCGGCCTGCCTGTCGTGAACGAGGACGGTTCGCCGAAATGGCGCGTCGCACCTTCCCCGCATGGCGTCTACTGGAAGGACGGCATGAAGCTCGGTTATCAGGACGTGGGTTCGTGGACGCTGATGAAATCCACCCCTGACGATCGCGCCAAGGCCGCATGGCTTTACGCGCAGTTCGTAACTTCCAAGACCGTGGATGTGAAGAAGAGCCATGTTGGTCTGACCTTCATTCGCGATACCACCATCCATCACAAGAGCTTCACGGACCGGGCCGCCAAGCTTGGTGGTCTGATCGAGTTCTATCGCTCGCCCGCTCGCGTGCAATGGTCGCCAACCGGCACCAACGTGCCTGACTATCCGAAGCTGGCACAGCTCTGGTGGCAGGCAATTGGCGATGCATCTTCGGGTGCCAAAACCGCTCAAGCCGCAATGGACTCGCTCTGCGCCGAGCAGGAAAAAGTCATGGCCCGTATCGAGCGCGCCGGTGTGCAGGGCGATATCGGCCCAAAACTGGCGGAAGAACACGATATCGACTACTGGAACAAGGACGCCGTTTCGAAGGGCAATCTGGCACCGCAGCTGAAGATTGCCAACGAAAAGGAAAAGCCGGTCACCGTCAATTACGACGAGCTGGTCAAAAGCTGGCAGAAGTAATGTCTGCGTGAAATCTTAAACCGGGGCGGCTTTGCCGCCCCGTCATTGCGTTTGAAAGGGAGTGACATAATGGGCGGTTATATTCTGGCGATCGATCAGGGGACGACATCGACAAGGTCGATGGTCTTTGATCGCGACATGCGGGTCATCGGTGTCGGCCAGCGAGAATTTCCGCAGCATTTCCCGGCCTCCGGCTGGGTCGAACACGATGCCGAGGATATTTGGAAAAGCGTGCTTGAAACAATCCGGCTGGCGCTTGCCGATGCCGGTATCTCCGCTTCCGATATCGAGGCGATCGGTATCACCAATCAGCGCGAAACGACCGTGCTGTGGGACCGTAATACGGGTGAGGCCGTGCATCGGGCCGTTGTCTGGCAGGATCGCCGTGCTGCACCAATTTGCGAGGATTTGAAACGAAGGGGGCTGGAGCCGCTCTTTTCGAAAAAGACCGGTCTGCTGCTCGACCCCTACTTTTCCGGCACGAAGCTGAAATGGCTTCTCGACAGCGTCAGCGGCCTTCGCGAAAAAGCCGTGAAGGGCGAAATCTGCTTCGGCACGGTCGACAGTTTCCTGATCTATCGCCTCACCGGCGGTCGCCGCCATGTGACCGACGCTACCAATGCCTCGCGAACGCTGATCTACAATATAGAGGACAATGCCTGGGATGACGAATTGCTGTCCATCCTCGACATTCCCCGCGCCATGCTGCCGGAGGTGCTTGATTGCGCCGCCGATTTCGGCGTAACGGACAAGGCGCTTCTGGGCGCGGAAATTCCGATCCTCGGCGTCGCCGGTGATCAGCAGGCTGCCGTTATCGGTAACGCTTGCTTCGAACCCGGCATGATGAAATCGACCTATGGCACCGGCTGCTTTGCGCTTCTCAATACCGGCACCGACCGGGTCGCCTCGACAAACCGGCTGCTGACGACCATTGCCTATCGCCTCGATGGCGTGACGACCTATGCGCTTGAAGGCTCGATCTTTATTGCCGGCGCTGCCGTGCAATGGCTGCGCGATGAGCTCGGTTTCATATCGGTCGCGTCTGAAGTCAGCGCGCTTGCCGAAAAGGCTGATCCCAAGCAGCGGGTTTATCTCGTGCCGGCCTTCACCGGCCTTGGCGCGCCCTATTGGGATGCCGAAGCGCGGGGCGCGATTTTCGGCCTGACGCGTGGCACCGGCCCTGCGGAGTTTGCCCGTGCGGCTCTCGAAAGTGTCGCCTATCAGACCTTCGATCTTCTGGACGCCATGCGCAACGACTGGGCGGGCGACAATGGCAAGACGGTGCTCCGGGTCGATGGCGGCATGGTTGCCTCGGATTGGACCATGCAGCGGCTGGCGGACATTCTCGCTGCACCAGTCGACCGGCCGGTATTCCTGGAAACCACCATTCTCGGTGCGGCATGGCTCGCAGCATCGCGCGCCGGCATCTGGCCGGACCGGGAGGCCTTTGCCGCCCATTGGAAACGGGATCGCCGTTTTCTGCCAGATATGGATGAGACGGAGCGTAAGAGCGCCATCGCGGGGTGGCGTGATAGTGTTGGCCGCTGCCTCTCGAAACGGGAAGATTGACGCAAGCAAGCGTCTTTTTTACGCAAAACTGCCCGGTGCGATGCTCTTGCTGGATACCAGATCGGAAAGGGCGCGCACCAGTTTTGTGTCCGCGCCCTTACTTGGCTGAAGCACGAATTCCACGTCTTCGAGCGCCGGCAGCACATCGGCCTCAATCTCCCTGAGGCCGGCTGG
This sequence comes from Agrobacterium sp. CG160-95, assembly GCF_053521725.1. NCBI lineage: Bacteria > Pseudomonadati > Pseudomonadota > Alphaproteobacteria > Hyphomicrobiales > Rhizobiaceae > Agrobacterium > Agrobacterium sp. CG160-95. Next base: position 57,344 of record NZ_JBNWDU010000002.1, read on the forward strand.
CGCCATGCTGCGCGGTTGCACGAGGATCCCCATGCCTGCCCTTGCGGCAGCGGTCAGTCCGCTAAGGCTGCCACAGGTGCAGACGATCCGCCACGCGAGACCTGCCCGATCCAGCGCTTCCTGTGCCGCCTTTCGAGTAATGCTTGGCGGCGGAAAGGCGATCAACGGCAGGGCGTCCGGTTGGCTCAGCATTCGCTCCGGGTCACGCGCGAGCCATACCAGAGGTTCGCGGTACAGGAAGTGGCCGAGCTTATCACCGAGTCGACGTTTCGCGAGCACGACGTCCAACTCGCCATTATCCTGCATCTGGTAAAGCACGCCGCTCAGCGACACCGTCAGCTCCAGATCGACCAAGGGATAGAGGCGGATGAATTCTTCCAGGATGGCGGTGAGCCGGCTGGCGACGAAATCCTCGGAAACGCCGAGCCTTAAGCGCCCGCGCAGGCGGTTTTCGCTGAACAGTGATGAAACCCTGCTGTCGATCTCCAGCATATTGCGGGCATAACCGAGCAGCGCCTCGCCTTCGCCCGTCAGCTTCACCTGATGGGTGCTGCGCGCAATCAACCGACGGCCAAGTGCCGCCTCAAGCCGCTGAATATGCTGGCTGACGGTGGATTGGCCGATGCCCAGCCGCTCGGCAGCCAGCGTGAAGCTGCCGGTTTGCTGAAGCATCACGAAGCTGGCAAGATGTTGAAGGTTCAGCATTTATCTCATATCGTGATAACTGTTAGTCTTTGCATCCGAATTCATGATGAGCGATAGTATGGGATATTTCAAGCAAAACCGATGTCGGAAAGACCTCCCATGACCCGCTTCCTGCCTGACCGTTTCACCATGATGCTGGTGGCCACCGTGATCCTGGCTTCCCTTTTGCCGATCAGCGGACAGCCAGCGGTGTATTTCGGGCTTGCCACGAAACTGGCAATCGCATTGCTGTTTTTTCTCCACGGCGCGCGGCTGTCGCGGGATGTGGTGATTGCGGGTATCTTGCACTGGCGCCTGCACATGGCGATCCTTCTCGTCACCTTCGGCCTTTTCCCATTGCTGGGCGTGGCGATCGGTTTCATTCCCGAGAGCATTCTGCCGGCACCGCTTTATATGGGTGTGCTGTTTCTCTGCGTCCTGCCGTCGACGGTGCAATCGTCCATCGCCTTCACATCCATGGCAGGCGGAAACGTGCCTGCCGCGATCTGTTCAGCCTCCGCCTCGAATATTTTCGGCATGGTGCTGACGCCGCTGCTGGTCGGGCTGCTGTTCACGGTCGGTGGCCATGGTGGTGGATTTTCGCTGGATGCGTTCCTGCAAATCTTCCTGCAACTGCTCTTGCCCTTCATCGCCGGCCAGGTGCTGCAGCCGTGGATCGGTGACTGGATCAGGGCACGCAAGAAATTGCTGTCGCCGGTCGATCGCGGTTCCATCCTGATGGTGGTCTATCTTGCTTTCTCCGAAGCAGTTATCGAAGGCATATGGCAGACGTTTTCCGTTCGCGATATCGGCGTTGTCATCGGCATCAATATCGTTCTTCTGGCGCTTGTTCTCTGCGTGACGATGTTCGGCAGCCGGGCGCTCGGTTTCGACAAGGCGGATGAAATCACCATCACCTTCTGCGGGTCGAAGAAGAGCCTTGCCAGCGGCGTGCCCATGGCAGGAGCGATCTTCGCCGGCCAGAGCATCGGCGCAATCGTATTGCCAATCATGCTCTTCCATCAGATTCAGCTGATGGTCTGCGCAGTGCTGGCCCAGCGTTATGCCCGCAAGGCCCATGAAAAAGCTGCGATAACGGAAACTGTCGCTGCGGAAGGTGCGGCAGTATCCACCCGCTGAGGGCTGAATTTTCGGCAAACAAAAACGGCCCCTTAACGGGGCCGTTGGTTTGACATCCGGATCGGCTTAGTTGACCTGGGCCGGCGTGATCTGTGCTTCGATCGTCTTCGGCGCATCTGCGCTGTCGGAGGAGATCGCGATACGGCGCGGTTTCATGGCTTCCGGAATATTGCGGACGAGATCGATGTGAAGCAGGCCATTCTTCAGGGAAGCGGTCTGGACTTCGACATGATCGGCCATCTGGAAGCGGCGTTCGAAAGCGCGCGTGGCAATGCCGCGATACAGGAACTCGCCTTCAGACGACTTCTCATCTGCAGCCTTCTCGGCTTTCACCGTCAGCGTATTGGCACGGGATTCTATGCTGAGTTCCGTTTCATCGAAACCGGCAACCGCCATGGTTATACGATAGGCGTTTTCACCCGTCCGCTCGATGTTATAGGGCGGATAGGACTGGGCCTGTTCGGGCTGGCCGAGGCCGTCGAGCATCGAAAAAAGACGGTCGAAACCGACGGTGGAGCGATAGAGGGGGGAAAAATCGACGTGACGCATGGTGTCCTCCTTATGAAGCGACTGTTTGCGGTTGATCCGGCGTCCCGTTCTGGCGACGGCCGGACATATGGCGCGGCCCCGTTCTGGCGGCCGCATGAATGAGATGGGAATGGCTTGGCGCTCCGTCAAGGGGGCGCTTTAAAGCGGAATGGGCGACACAAGATGAACCATCGCTGAACATCCGGTTCCAGCATCGTTCAGTTTGAGAGCCATAAATATCCGTCATCGGAGACATGCTCCGTGGCAGAAGCAATAACGTCCCTTCTTCTTCTGCCCTATTCGCCGGAACCGCGACTGCTTTAACCGACGGTTCCGGCAATTTTTTCTTTGACCTTCCGCCGTCGCCGACCTATCCCGAAAAGGCAGAGAAGCCGGAAAAGACCGATGATCGAAGCCACATTGCGCGAGAGCGAAGACAACCCGGTTCCCGGCAACCATACCGTCGGTTATTTCACCGGCCACGGCGGCAAACAGCTTCGATACGCGATCTTCCGCGCCAGCCGACACATTGCGCGCGGAACCGTGGTTCTGCTGCATGGTCGCAACGAATGTATCGAGAAATACTTCGAGACCGTCAGCGATCTGACGGCCATGGGATTCTGGGTCGCGACCTTCGATACGCGCGGGCAGGGCGGTTCCGAACGGTTGCTGAAGAAGCCAAGCGCCGGGCATGTACGACGTTTTTCCGACTACAAGCGCGATATAAGTTTGTTTCTCGAACAGGTGGTGCTGCCGGATACCCGGCTGCCATTCTTCATGATCGCCCATTCAACCGGCGCACTTGCAGCACTGGCCGCAGCACCCGGCCTGTCGAACAGGATCGACCGTCTGGCGCTTTGTTCGCCCTTTATCGAGCTGGACAGCCAGCAATCCGTTCCTTCGTCCGTCATCCGGCTGGTCGCGACCGCTTTAAGCCTGTTGGGTCTTGGAAAGCTTCAGCTCGGCAGGGATCAGCGCGAACGGGATTTCGATGGCAACCCGCTGACCTCTGACGCCAGACGTTTTGCCAGAAATCTTGCGCTGCATCGGCAATTTCCGGAACTCTTCATCGGCGCACCGACAGCGCGATGGGTTTATGAAGCGCTGAAAACGATGGATCGGGTGACCCGTCAGGACCATTTGACGGACATAACCATTCCCACCCTCATTCTTGCGCCGATGCTGGATACGATCACGCCCTATAAGGCGCAGGAGGAACTCTCGCGCAACTTCCGCGCGGCGCAGCTTCTTCCCATAACCGGTGCTCGCCATGAATTGCTGCATGAGCGCGACGTTTTCCGCAAACAGGCGCTGGCGGCCATCGACGCCTTTTTCGCGCCGGAATGACGCGGCGATGACGGGGATGGCGCGGTTTGCGCCATCCCCGTCAGTCGTATCATCTACAGTTTTGAAAGAATGGCGAGCGCCTGTTCGTGCACGGCTTTGGAACCGGCTGCCAGAATGCGGCCGCCATTTTCCGGACGCCCCCCATCCCAGGTGGTGATGATGCCACCTGCCTGTTCAATCACCGGAATGAGCGCGCCGACATCATAGGGCTTCAAGCCCGATTCGATCACCAGATCGACATGGCCGGCGGCAAGCAGGCAATAGGCGTAACAATCCACGCCATAACGGAAAAGGCGAACCTGATCCTGCACCTTGTCGTAAAGGGGCTTTTCTTCCGTCGTGAAGATATGGGGTGTCGTGGTGAACAGCACAGCATCCGACAGCGAAGCGCATTCGCGCGTGCGGATCTTGCGTTCACCATCCGGCCCGAAATACCATGCGGCCTCGCCGTCGGCGAAATAACGCTCTTTCGTGAAGGGCTGGTCCATGATGCCCATCGAAGCGCGGCCGGCCGACTGGAAGCCGATCAGCGTGCCCCAGACCGGCACGCCGGAAATGAAGGCGCGTGTGCCGTCAATCGGATCGATAACCCAGATATGTTCGCGATCGAGACCGACATTGCCGTGTTCTTCACCAAGAATGCCGTGTTGCGGGAAACGTGCCTCGATGAGGGCGCGAATGGCGCTTTCTGCTGCCTGATCGCCTTCCGTCACCGGATCATAGCCGCCGTCCTCCTTGTTGGTGACGGCAATGCCTGTGCGGAAGCGGGGAAGCGTTTCAGCGCTGGCGGCTTCGGCAAGTTTGAAGAAGAAATCCCGGTCGGGCAGCATGCGAAACCTCATTGCCTGAATTATTGGGCCTGAATTGTATGGCGAAATGCATAGACCGGAATTGCACCCGCCGTCCACACGTACGGATGCAGGCACGGCCGATTCCAAATTTTCAGCATAAGCCTAAAAAAAGTGCATAAAATAAAATGATTGACAATTGTGCATATAATGCGTAGCGTGACCCTGCAGTCTTTGACTGTAAATACCCTCCTTGGGTGTTTCCTCCCTAGACTTGACCGCGCCAAGGCGCGGTTTTTTTTGCCCGCGCGTGGCCAGGCGGTCTGGAACAGGGATCTGAAATATCCTGGAATTTGATGTGTTATTCGGCGGCGAGCGAGGTTTCGATCGCGTATTCCGAAACGAAAGCGCCGAGCTGGCGCATGAAGATTTCAAGCGATGCCTGAATGGCGGGAAAATCTGCTTTCTTCGAAAGCGTTTTTTCATCGACGTACAGCGCCCGATTGACCTCGATCTGGAGCGCGTGAAGAGAGCGGATCGGTCGCCCGTAATGTTCCGTGATGAAGCCGCCGGCATAGGGCTTGTTGCAGACCGCAACGAAACCCAGTTCTTCAAGAAAATGCAGGGCGGCGCGGGAGACCTCCTGGGAAGCACTGGTGCCGTAGCGATCGCCTATAATGATATCCGGCCGCAGGTTTGAGCCGGCAACGCGGATATTGCCCGGCATCGAATGGCAATCGATCAGTACCGCCATGCCGAAATTGGCGTGGGTGCGTGACAGTAGCCGGCGCAGGCAGGCGTGGTAGGGTTTGTAAATCGTCTCGATCCGTGACAGCGCCTCGTCCACCGGCAGGCGGTGGGCATAGATGTCCATATTCTCGGCGACGATACGGGGTACCGTTCCCAGGCCGCCGGCGACCCGCATGGAGCCGATATTGGCATAGGGAGGCAGAGTGCCTTCGAACATGCGCGGATCAAGCTCGTAGGGCTCGCGATTGACGTCGAGATACGCGCGGGGAAAATTGGCTTTCAGGAGCGGCGCACCGATGTCGGGCGCAGCGGCGAACAACTCGTCAACGAAGTGATCTTCCGAGCGCCGGATCTCGTGCGAATCAAGCCGCGCCGATTCCAGAAAGGAGATGGGGTAACAGCGACCGCTATGAGGTGAATTATAGACGAATGGCAGGGTTTGAACGGCAGGTTCCGTTACTTCGAACAGCTCGTATTCACCCGTTATCCAGTCCATTCAGTGCCATTTACCATGTCGTAAACTATCAGGATGTTCATGTTGCCAGTTACGGTGCGGCAAGTCCATACTATCGACCATGCAGCGCTATACCGATTCTTGTGTTCACATGATATTTACCGTGAAAATCCTATAATCGGGCTAGGGTATCTCAAACATTGAGCAGTTACGGTCACTTATGATGAATCAGAAAATTCTTCTCGCTGAAGATGATAACGATATGCGCCGCTTTCTCGTCAAGGCGCTGGAAAAAGCCGGTTACAAGGTTTCTTCCTTCGACAATGGCGCAAGCGCTTACGACCGGCTTCGCGAAGAGCCTTTCTCGCTGTTGCTGACAGATATCGTCATGCCCGAAATGGATGGCATCGAGTTGGCCCGGCGCGCGACTGAACTCGACCCCGACCTGAAAGTCATGTTCATCACCGGCTTTGCGGCCGTCGCGCTGAACGCCGATTCGAAGGCTCCAAAGGATGCCAAGGTGCTTTCCAAGCCGTTCCATCTTCGCGATCTGGTGGATGAGGTCAACAAACTCCTTGTGGCGTAAGGGGTCTCAAAAAACCTTCACAAAACCGAAAAAAAGCAGTTGACGCATGAACCGGTTTTGTGGTCTATCCGCCGCCACGGAGGGCGTGTAGCTCAGCGGGAGAGCACTACGTTGACATCGTAGGGGTCACAGGTTCAATCCCTGTCACGCCCACCATCCGAATTCTTAAATATCAAGGCCTTGCGAGAAATCGCAGGGCCTTTTTGCATAGTGGCCTCAGTGTCAATCGAACCTGTCCCCTATGGAGTATGCGTCAACGGTCCCATCACAGGAACACGCTGCGACACCGTCATAAATACCACTCCAACTAGGGCAAAGAGGATCGGCAGGAGGACTTAGCGGCCTTCCATGCGGCATGGACATGGAGGAGGGCGTGATGAACCGAAGCGTTTGCGTGCTGCCCGCCATTTGGCGTCCTGAGTGCATCGCGCCTTGCCATCCCTTGGTCTTAAGACATCCGACTGCCGCCAGCTGATTGGTATAGGCAAGCAGATTGACTGCCTATTCGATCCGCGGAGTTCGCTCGAGCGACGGGCTATCCTGTAGGCAGCGTCCAAACTATCCATGCGCTCCGCAATAAATTTCACTCAAAAAAATAAAATTCAAACCGGATTGACGCTTGCCCGGTTTCCCGATATCTCAAACGTCATGCAATAAATTACACGACTTAAAATTTATTGCGGGTTGGTCATTGTCCTTGGGAGGGGAATATGTTGGCTTTTCTGAAATCGACCGTTGCCGCGGGTGTCTTAGCCGTGGCGATTTCCGCAGGCGCCGGCTCTCAGGCCGCTGCTGCGGGCAAATTCGCCTGTGAACCGGGCGAGACCTATGTGATGAACGTCATGGTTTCGAGCCACCCCTACTGGGTGCCGGTCTTTGAAGGTTTCAAGCAGGCCGCGAAGGCCTTGGGCTGCGAGGCCGTTTTCACCGGCACGCCCGAATACGACATCACCAAGCAGATCGCGTCCTTCGAGCAGGAACTGGTGAAGAAGCCGAAGGGTATATTGCTGCATCCGATGCAGGCCGATCCCTTTATCGAACCGATCAACAAAGCGATCGACTCCGGTGTTTCGGTGACGACTTTTGCGGCGGATTCGCCGAAGTCGAAACGCACCGCCTACATCACCTCGGACAATGTTGCCGAGGCGAAATTTGCGGCTGACGAGATCGTCAAGAAGCTGGGCAAGAAGGGCGAATATGCCGTTCTCGAAAATCCGGGCCAAAGCAACCATGATCTGCGCGTCACCGCACTCATCGATTACATGGGGCGCACTTATCCGGAAATGAAGCTCGTCGGCCGCCAGGCGACCAACCAGGATGCAAACGTCGCCTATCAGGCGGTGGGTGCCCTGTTGCAGGCCAACCCCAATCTAGGCGCATTGTGGATTCCTGAAGCCGGCTCGGCTGAAGGCGCAACGACCGCTGTTCTCGAGGCCAAGAAGAAGGTCCTGATCCTGCATGCGGATATTACCCCGGCGACGCTGGAGCACATCAAGCAGGGCAACATCTACATGTCCATCAATCCCAATCAGGGCGTTCAGGGCTTCATGGGTTTCATGAACACCTTTCTGGGTGCCCATTCGGATCTGATCGACCCCTTCAACGACTACAAGGTATCGGGCTTCAACCCGATGCAGGTTCCTTCGATGGACAATGGTTTCGCCGTGATTACCAAGGCGAACGCCGCTTCCTTTGATCTCAATGACTATATGAAGGGGCGCTGACGCGCCGCCCTGAAACCGGCGAGGTTTACGCCTCGCCGGCAAAGGGGAGCCACGTTCGGGAGGGGCGTTATGGGCGAGGTCATCCTCAACATGACGAATATTCACAAGGCGTTCGGGCCCGTGCGGGCGTTACGCAGTGCTGCCTTTGAGCTGCGGCGGGGAGAAATCCATGCGCTCGCGGGTGAAAACGGCGCCGGTAAATCGACGCTGATGCATATTATCGATGGCATTTTGCAGCCCGATGGCGGCGAAATCCTGCTGGACGGCAAACCGGTCAAAATATCCTCGCCCAATGCGGCGAACCGGCTCGGTATCGGTTTCGTGCATCAGGAGATTGCGCTTTGCCCGGAAATTTCGGTTGCCGAAAACATGTTCATGTCGGAGACCGGCCAGAGTAAATCCTGGTTCATGAATTATCGCGATCTTGGCAAGCGGGCGGCAACCATCCTCAAGGAAATCGGCGATATCGATCCCGCCAGCCGTGCCGGTGATCTGTCGATTTCGCAACAGCAGATCGTCGAGATTGCAAAGGCGCTGACGCTGGACTGCCGTATCCTGATCCTTGATGAGCCGACGGCGGCTTTGACCGAAACCGAGGCCCAGACCCTTTTCCGGATCATGCACCGGTTGGCGGAACGCGGGATTGCGATCATCTATATCTCGCACCGGATGGCGGAGATTTTTGAGCATTGCGACCGCATCACGGTGATGCGCGACGGTTGCCACATCAGGACGGAGAATATCTCGGAGATTTCCCCGGAGGAAGTCGTCAACAGCATGGTGGGACGGGTGCTCGACAAGCTCTACCCACCGAAACTTGCGGAAGAAGAAAAATCGAATGACGTCATTCTCTCTGTTCGGGGACTGAACGAGGGAAAGCGCGTTTTCGATGTCGATTTCGATCTGCGCCGGGGCGAAATCCTCGGGCTCGCCGGCTTGATCGGCGCAGGGCGAAGCGAAATTGTCCGTGCGGTCTGCCGGCTGGAGGGAAAACCAAAAGGCGAGGTCACGTTGCGCGGCCGGCCGCTGAGGCTCAAGGACTATCGCGACAGCATTCGGGAGGGGCTGGTCTATCTGTCGGAAGACCGCAAGGGCGACGGGCTGTTTCTCAACATGTCCATTGCCGCGAATGTCTCGGCGCTCGATGTCGGCAGGATATCGAACGGCATGGGCTTTATCGAACGGCGCAAGGAAATGAAGCGCGCCGACGAGTTGGGACGCCGGCTGAAATTGCGGGCAAACAGCGTCGGTGACGCTGTCTCCACCTTGAGCGGCGGCAACCAGCAGAAGGTGGCACTGGCAAAGATGCTGTCGGTGGAGCCACAGGTCGTCTTTCTCGACGAGCCGACACGCGGGGTGGATGTGGGCGCAAAGGCCGAAATCCACCGCCAGATCCGGGAATTGGCACGCGAGGGTGTGGGCGTGATCGTCATATCCTCCGAATTGCCGGAACTCATCGGTGTCAGCGACCGCGTACTGGTCGTGCGCGAGGGGCGCATTGCCGGCGAGGTTGAGGGTGAGGACATGACGGAAGAAAAGATCATGCAGCTTGCATCGATCAATATTGCAGAGAGCCCGACAGGGGCCTGAGGGAGCGGGAAAATGGCAACATCGGAAACACCTTCGGGCATTGCAGAAGTGGCGGTTCGCCGCACAGGCTGGTGGGAACCGGCGCTCAAGGCACGGGAGACCGGACTTATCGTCATCATCCTCGCCCTTTTCGCGGTGATGTCTTTCATATCCCCGTATTTCCTGACGGTCGACAATCTGCGGGCCATGGCGATGGTTTTCGCCATCGAAAGCATCGTCGTGGTCGGCATGACGATCCTGTTAATCTCGGGCGGCATTGATCTATCCGTCGGTTCCGTCACGGCGCTTGCGATGGTTGCGGCTGGCTGGCTATTCCTCAACGGTGTCGATCCCTGGGTCGCGGCCGGGCTGGCAATCTGCCTCACCACGTTGGTCGGCATGGCCATGGGATTTCTGACAACGGTCATCGGCCTGCATCACTTCATCGTATCGCTCGGCGTCATGGTGATTGCGCGCGGCGTCTGCCTGCTCGCAACGGGCGGCCGGCCGCTTGGTCTCTACTCGCTGCCGCCGGAATTCAAATTCATCGGCCAGGGCGCGCTTGGCGGCATTCCGCTGGTGCTGATCATATTCGCGGTGGTGGTCGTCTGCTTCGATCTCTTGCTGCGGCGCACGACGGCATTCCGTAAGGTGTTCTATACCGGCAGCAATCCGAAAGCGGCGGCTTATTCCGGCATCCGCGTCGGCCGGGTGGTGTTTGCCACCACCACACTTTGTTCGATGCTGTGCGGTGTCGCAGGCGTGATCTACATGGCCCGCTTCGGGTCAGCACAGCCGAGCTTCGGAGTCGGCATGGAACTTAACGTGATTGCAGCCGCGGTCATCGGTGGCGCCAGCCTTTCGGGCGGCTCTGGCACCATTCTCGGCGCAATCCTCGGGGCGATCCTTCTGTCGGTCGTTTCCAGTTCACTTGCCTTGCTCAATGTGTCTGTCTACTGGCAGGACATCATCAGGGGAAGCATATTGCTGACGGCGGTCCTGTTCGACCACTATCTTGTCAAGCGTCGCCGCTGAGCGCCTGTGGTAATTGGAGATATACGATCATGCTGGATACCAAGGACGATTTCGATCAACAGAGGCAGATGTACTCCGTCCTGGTGCTGCATTTCATCGAGGGCGTGAAGCAGTCGGAAATTGCCGAGCGGCTCAATCTTTCCCACACCAAGGTGAACCGTATGATAGCGGCGGGCCGCAAGGCAGGCATGGTAAAGATCACTATCGCCAGTCCCTATCAGAGGCTGGTGGACCTCGAAAACGAGATCACACGCCGCTTCGGCCTCAGACAGTCGGTGGTGACACCAACGGTGTCCGACAATCCGGAAACCGCGCTGCAGATGGTCGGACGCGTGGCCGCCAACCACTTGCTGGAGACTATCCGCGACGGCGACGTGATTGCGATTACCGGCGGCAAGGCGGTGAGTGCCGTCGTCGATAATCTGGAGGCCGAGCGCCGTTTCGATGTGCGGGTAGTGCCGCTGACCGGCGGTGTCCAGGGCAAGCACTATACGGATGTCAATCATCTGGCCACGCAACTGGCGGAAAAGCTCGGCGGCAGCGCGTCGCTCATTCATGCGCCGCTATTTGCCGAGGATGAGGAACAGCGTGATCTCCTGATGAATGTCGCTTCGATCCGCGAAGTGTTCGACTTAGCGCGACAGGCGCAGGTGGCGCTGGTTGGCATCGGTTCCGTGGAGGCGCCCGGTTCCGGTTATTACGATCTGCTGCCGGATGTGGCCCGTGGCGGGCAGGCGCTGGTGGATGCGGGCATTGCCGGGGAATTCCTTGCCCATCTCACCATGGCGGATGGGCAACTGGCGCGGATCGATCTCAACTCGCGCGTGGTGGCGCTGGACCCCGGGCAGCTTGCCCGGTGCCCGAACATCATCGGCGTGGCGGCCGGGGCCATCAAGGCCGGACCGGTGGCAGCCACGCTTGCCGGCCGCTATCTGACCTCGCTCGTCGTGGACGAGGCGATCGCCGGCTATTTACTGGATCAGGAAGAGGGGGAAACTTCGTGACGGACAATTCAATATTGACCCGGACGATTGGCCGCAGCGGTATCAGCGCATCAGCCGTGGGGCTGGGCACCTGGGCCATCGGCGGCTGGATGTGGGGCGGCACCGATGAGCGGCAATCCATCGCCGCTATCCAGGCCTCCATCGATGCGGGCATTTCCCTGATAGATACCGCGCCAGCCTATGGCATGGGGCTTGCGGAAACCATCGTCGGCAAGGCGATTGCCGGCCGGCGCGACAAGGTGGTGTTGGTCACCAAATGCGGGCTGGTCTGGCATGTGAACGAGGGCGCCTATTTCTTCCACCAGGATGGCAAGCCCGTTCACCGTTATCTCGGCGCCGCTTCGATCCGGCATGAGGTCGAAGAGAGCCTGAAGCGGCTCGGAACCGACTATATCGACCACTATGTCACCCACTGGCAGGATGCGACGACGCCGATTGCCGAGACGGTGGAAACGCTTGTGCGCCTGAAGGACGAAGGCAAGATCCGTTCGATCGGCGCGAGCAACGTCTCGCCGGAGGATTTGGTAGCCTATATCGCCACCGGCGCGCTGGATGCCATCCAGGAAGAATATTCAATGGTGCGGCGGGACATCGAGACGACACTTCTGCCGCTTTGCCGCACGAGTGCTGTTTCGGTCCTGAGCTACTCGTCGCTGGCGCTCGGTCTTCTGTCCGGCAAGGTCGGACCTGAACGGGTTTTTGCAGGGGATGATCAGCGCAAGGGCAATCCGCGTTTCAGCCAGGCAAACCGCGAGAAGATCGCGCGGCTGATGCGGGGTCTGGAGCCGGTGGCCGAAGCGCATGGGGCGTCGATTGCGCAGGTCGTGATTGCCTGGACGATTGCCCAGCCCGGCATAACATTCTCGCTGTGCGGGGCGCGCGATCCGGCTCAGGCGGTTGAAAACGCTGCTGCGGCCCGCCTGCGCCTCGCGGAAAATGAACTGGCTCTCATCAGCGCCGGCGTTGCCGAGCATCTCGTGGGGCTCGATGCGTAAATCATGTAGCTGAGACGGGGCTTCAGGCGAATATCGCATAATTTTCGTCACCCCTCTCTCTCGTCGCTTTAAACGTTTAACAACATTGGGACGCTGGTTGTTAGCCAGCGAACGGTATTCCTATGCCCAGTTTTCGCGAGGACGCTCTACGCCGCATCCGGCAAGACGGTGATTTCGACGCCGTCGTCATCGGTGGCGGTATCAATGGTATCGCCGCCTATCGCGATCTCGCTTTACAGGGACTGCGGGTGCTTCTGGTAGAGCGCTACGACTTCTCGTCCGGTTGCAGTGCCGCACCCTCGCGCATGATCCACGGTGGCCTGCGATATCTCGAAAATGGTGAATTCGGCCTAGTGGCGGAATCGCTGCGGGAGCGTGATGCGCTTCTGACGCTGGCACCGCATATGGTTCATCCGCTGCCGACGACGATCCCGATCTTTTCAACCTTCAGCGGCCTGTTCAACGCGGCTGCGACCTTTGTGGGTTCCGGCGGAAAACCCGCCAGCCGGGGGGCACTGGCCATCAAGGCGGGCCTCATGCTCTATGACTTTGTCACCCGCAAAAATCGCATCCTTCCCCGACACACCTTCCGCAACGCACGCAAGACGTTGCAACGCTGGCCGGGCCTGACGCCAGGCATCAGATATTCGGCCACCTATTACGATGCGTGGATCAGCCAGCCCGAACGGCTTGCGCTGGAGCTTCTGATCGACACCCGGGCCGATGCGCCGCAAAGCATTGCGCTGAACTATGCCGAGTTTGTCCGTGCGGGCGACGACTATCGTCTTAAGGTGGAGGGCACGGACGAAACCTTGCCCGTCCGGCCACGCATCATCGTCAATGCGACGGGCGCCTGGATCGATGAGACGATTGGAGCGCTAACGACCACACAGGCTGCGGGGAGGGCGAAACCGACCGTTTCCGGCACCAAGGGATCGCATCTGATCCTCGCCAACGAGGCGCTCTTTAAGGCCTTAAACGGCCATATGATTTTTTTCGAGAATGCCGACAACCGTGTCTGTATCCTCTTTCCCTATCTTGGCCGGGTTCTCGCTGGTTCGACAGATATCAAGGTTGATCGTCCCGAACGGGTGCGATGCGAACCGGAAGAGCGTGATTATATTCTCGATGCGGTCCGTCAGGTCTTTCCGCATATTTCCATCGACCATTCCGACATCGTCTACAGTTTCAGCGGCATACGCCCGCTGCCGCGCAGCGACGCAGCTTTTACCGGAAGAATATCCCGCAGCCATTTCATCCACCGCGTGGAGGGCGATCCGCCGCAGCTCTGCATGATCGGCGGCAAGTGGACGACGTTCAGAGCCTTTGGCGAACAGGTGACCGACGAGGCTCTGGCCTTTCTCGGACGCAAGCGGCTGACTGGCACAATGAACCGCCCGATCGGCGGCGGCAGGAACTTCCCCAGCGGTGCCGGGCGCCTGCCGGCCCTGCTGTCGGAGGAATTTTCGATCGACCGGGACCGGGCCGAGTATCTGGCATCGGCCTACGGTTCACGTGCCTTCGAGTTGATGGGTTTTTGTCGGGGCCGTCCGGATGACAGTCCGCTTTGCGAAAAACCGTCGATCACGGCGGCAGAGGTGGTCTGGCTGATCCGCTGCGAACATGTCCGCCATCTGACCGACCTCATCCTGCGGCGCACGACGCTTGCCATTACCGGCGTCATCGATGCCGATCTGATCGATGCGATCCTTGGCGTCGCAGCGCGCGAGCTGGGATGGGCGCCACAGCAGGCGGCGGACGAACGGCAGCGGCTCGTTGATGAACTGGAGACCTTTTACGGGGTCACGACGGCAATGCTTAAACACAGATGCAAGGAGAATGCATGATGATGCGGATTTCGAAAAAGGCGCGCATGAACCGGCTGTTCCGCAATGGTGGATGCTTGGACGTTGCCATTGATCACGGGGTTTGCAACGAGCCGAGCTTCCTCGTCGGGCTGGAGGATATGGCTCAAACTGTCGACAGGCTGGTGGAAGCAGCTCCCGATGCCATCCAGATGACCTACGGACAGGCGGACCTGCTGCAGCAAAGGCCGCAGCGCGACAAGCCGGCGCTCGTCATGCGCATCGACATGGGCAACCCCTATAATTCAACGCGCCACAGAACCATGTGGTCGCAGCTCCAGAATTATCACGATCCGATCATCGGCGCGCTGGAGATGGACGCCGCCTGCGTCGTCGTGAATCTGTTCATGTTGCCGGACGAGCCGGAACTGTTTCGCCAATGCGTCGAGAATATCAGCCGCGTGCGCGCCGATTGCCATCGTTACGGCATGCCGCTGATGATCGAACCGCTGGTGATGTTGCCCAATGACGTGCGCGGCGGTTACCAGGTGGATGGCGATGCTGAAAAGATCGTCACCCTGGTGCGTCTTGCTTCGGAAATGGGAGCCGATATCATCAAGGCCGATCCCACCAGCAATCCGCTGGATTTTTACAAGGTCATCGAGGCAGCGCGGTGCCCGGTTCTGGTGCGGGGCGGGGGGCGTGAGGACTTGCGCAACGTGCTGGCGAAATCAGCGGCACTGGTGGCCGAAGGTGCGAACGGGATGGTCTATGGACGCAATATCTACCAGCATGACAACCCCAAGGCCGTCGTTGCGGCCTTGATGGCTATCATCCATCAGGGTGCGGGCAGCGAAGAAGCATGGGACATCTATAATCGTGGCTGATAAAAATCATATATTGGGTCTGGATGTCGGCAACACGGTTATCAAGGCGGTGCTGTTCGACACGGCCGGCCGGCAGGTCGCGCAACACGCCATCGACGGCCATTCGACATTTCCGCAGCCCGGTTACGTCGAGCGCGATCTGGAGGAGTTGTGGCGCAACGGATGCGAGGCGATCCGCCAGCTTCTGGCAAAATCGTCCGTCGATCCCCGGAGCATCCTCGCCGTCGGTTGCGCCGGCCACGGCAACGGTCTCTACCTGCTGGACAAGGATCAGCAGCCCCTGATCGGTATCCAGTCGCTTGACAGCCGAGCCGCCGATGTGGCGGTAGAGCTTGACCGGAAAAGCGGCGCGCAACTACAGAACCGTTGTCTGCAACGGCCTTGGCCCGCGCAAACGCCCAGCCTGCTGGCCTGGGTGAAAAGGCATGCGCCCGATACATATGCCCAGATCGGAACGGTGCTGTTCTGCAAGGATTTCCTGAACTTCCGCCTGACCGGTTGTCTTGCCAATGATATTTCCGATCTCAGTGGTGCGGGGTTGCTTGCCTTCCCCGAAGCGAAGCTCGACCGGGAACTCCTGTCGCTCTACGGGCTTGAGGATGCCGTCGCCTTTTTTCCGCGCCTCGTAGAATCGGCGGATATCGTCGGCCATGTGACAGCTGAGGCTTCGGCTCTGACGGGGCTTTCCGAGGGCTCACCCGTTATCGGTGGTTTTTTCGATGTCGTCTCCAGCGCCATGGGGTCGGGCGTCATCAACGCCGGGGAGGCTTCTATCATCGCCGGCACCTGGAGCATTAATCAGGTTTTCGCGGATAAACCGGTCATCAGCCCCGATGTCTTCATGGTCACGACCT
Organism: Agrobacterium sp. CG160-95; assembly: GCF_053521725.1. NCBI lineage: Bacteria > Pseudomonadati > Pseudomonadota > Alphaproteobacteria > Hyphomicrobiales > Rhizobiaceae > Agrobacterium > Agrobacterium sp. CG160-95. Next base: position 73,494 of record NZ_JBNWDU010000002.1, read on the forward strand.
TCGGACGTGACCGCTATGTCAATATCGAGTCCAGCGCCACCTCTGCGGCCAATCTTGAATGGTACGTGCACCGTGTTCGCGGTGACCATGGTGACCATGCCTTCGAGCGCTGCAACGATCTGGTCGGTTCCGTTTCGCAGCGCGCCGACGATCCGTTCTTCCACCCGTTCATCTTTGGCTCGCGACTGGGCGAGGAATTTCGGGGCGGGTTTTATGGTCTGGCGGGATGGCATGGCGAAGGCCACATGCTGAGAGCCCTGTTCGAGGGTGTGTGTTTCGAACACCGCCGCCATATCGGCGTTCTCAGGGAAGCGGGGCTGCCGGTCGACAGTGCCGTCATGTCCGGCGGCGGTTCCCGCAGCCAGCATTGGCCGCAGATCATGGCGGACGTTCTTGAAATCCCGCTGCGTGTCGCGGAGGCCCGCGAGACCGGCGCGCTTGGTGCGGCCATCGGCGCGGCCGTGGCGGTCGGTCTCTATCCCGGCTATGAAGCGGCGGTCGCAGCGATGACCCGCGTGGCCAGTGCCTACCGGCCGGATGCGGGGCAACTCCCGCATTATAGGCGGCGCTACGGCCTCTACACACAATTGACCGACCAGTTGCGCGGCTTTTGGAGTGATCTGCGTTTGCAGGACTAAAGGCTCCCGGTTTTCCTGATCAGCGGCACGCAATGATGCGTGCCGCATGAGCTTGCTCGTAGCTTGCAATATATGCTGGCGTTTCGGAAGGTTCGGATATCACGTAATATTTTGTTTGTACTGTAATATTACGGTTTTATAATTTATTTCTGTTTTCTTAATTGCGCTAAAAATATGAATTAAAGTAATTTTTAAGCATAGTTTTCTAATATTATCGTCTGGTCTGGTTGCTGACATTTTGGGCTTGCGCGCAGCGACCTCAGCCGTCGCGGCCGGGATTTTTTGTGGGGATGTGACATGCTGTTTAAATCGACAACGGGCCGTAATATCTTCGCAGTCGCCGCATGCGGCGTCGTTGCAACGATCGCGGCTTCGGCCGTGCTGTTTTATCGGTCCTTTGAGGATACGAGGGCCAACAGTATGGAGCGTATGCAGCAGATCGCGCAAGCTGAAGCCCTGACGACCGAGAAAAATATCGGCGGCATGATTCACATCGTCAATAGCCTCGGCTCGGTTCTGGAATCGATGAAGCAGTCGGGCGATGCCGATCGGAGCAAGGCCGATCAGCTTATCCGGCACATGCTGGCGAACAATCCCGATTTGCTTGGTCTCTGGACCGGATGGGAGCCCAATGCCTTCGATGGCAAGGATGCGGATTTCGTCAACAAGGAGGGATATGATGCGACTGGTCGTTATGTACCCTATTGGGTGCGGAGCGGAGGCAAAATAAGCAACACCGCATTGACGGATTATACCACCGCGGGTCCAGGCGATTATTATCAGTTGCCCTTCACATTGAAGAAAACAGTCGTCATCGAACCCTATTCTTACGCAATCGATGGCAAGGAGGTTCTGATTACCTCGGTCGCCAAACCTGTCATCGTCGACGGTAAAACTCTGGGCGTCGCTGGCCTCGATCTGTCGCTGGAGGAAACGAACAAGGCGTTGTCAGCCGTCCGGCCGATGGGAACGGGCTTCATGAGCCTTGTGAGTGGCGGCGGCAAGATCATCAGCCATCCCGATGCGACGATAATGGGTAAGAACCTCGCAGATGGCGGCGCACAAACTGCAGGCTGGGATAAACTGATCGCCAATCCCGGAAAAGAGCTGGAAATGACGGCACAGGACGGCACGGTTTCCCTTGCCGTCGCCTTGCCGGTCATGCTCACCGGCGACATGAAATGGTACGCAATCGTCTCGGTTCCGGAAGACACGGTCTTTGCGCAGCTGCATGCAATGATACGTGACGCCGTCCTGACGATCGTTACGGCGGCGGTGCTGCTGGCGTTGGCCGGCTGGTTTATTGCACGGCGGTTCATCAACCGCATCACGAATGTCATCGATGAGACCGCCCAGATCGCTCGGGGAAATCTCCAGCTGACATTGAAGGATATCGAGACCAGGGACGAGATCGGCGATCTTGCCCGCTCGCTTGACGTTTTGCGCGAAAACAATCGTGAAAAAGCCTTGCTGGAGCAGGAAGCGGAAGCCAACCGAACTCTTGGCGAACAGGAGCGGGTGGCCCGCGAACACAAGGCGGCCGATGAGGCGAGCGGCATCCGTTTCGCGGTTGACAGTCTGGCTCACGCGTTGGCCAGGCTCGCAGATGGCGACGTGTCCTGTCGTATCAACGATCCCTTTGTCGAGCGGTTCGATGCCGTGCGTAACGATTTTAACGGTTCTGCCGGGAAGTTGCAGAACGCGCTTCTGCGGGTATCGGATAATGCCGCCGGTATTGATGCCGGCGCTAATGAAATCAAGGCAGCCTCCGATGATCTGGCAAGGCGGACGGAACAGCAGGCTGCTGCCGTGGAGGAAACCGCCGCAGCTCTTGAAGAGATCACAATAACCGTGAAAGATGCCGCGAACCGTGCGCATGAGGCGGGCCGTCTGGTTTCCCGCACGCGCATCGGTGCGGAACGATCGGGCGAAGTCGTGCGTCAGGCCGTGATCGCGATGGAGCGGATCGAAAAATCCTCGAACGAGATTTCCAGTATCATCGGTGTGATAGACGAGATTGCCTTCCAGACGAACTTGCTGGCACTCAATGCCGGCGTGGAAGCGGCGCGAGCCGGCGAGGCGGGCAAGGGTTTTGCCGTGGTGGCGCAGGAGGTGCGCGAACTTGCGCAGCGTTCTGCCGGCGCGGCGAAGGAAATCAAGTCGCTGATCACAAAATCGAACCAGCAGGTCGAAGAGGGCGTGCATCTTGTCGGCGACACCGGCAAGGCACTCGACGCGATTGTCGCCGAAGTGCAGGAGATCAACCAGCACGTCGCCGCGATCGTCGAATCCGCGCAAGAGCAGTCGTCCGGCCTTCAGCAGATCAATACCGCCGTGAACCAGATGGATCAGGACACGCAGAAAAATGCCGCGATGGTGGAAGAAATGACCGCCGCAAGCCACAATCTTGCAGGCGAGGTCGATGCGCTGAACCGGTTGCTCGGCCAGTTCGAGCTGGGTTCAGGCGCACTTGCTCATCGGGGGGCTCTCAAGGCGGCTTGATCGGCCGCCACGGGGTTTAGTTCGCTTCACGTCCAGCGCCGCCAACCACAGGAAGCGGCCTGACAAAGCGCTGTTCCAGAACCTCGCTTCCCCATTGGCTGCCGGGACGTTCCTCTACACAGGTAAAACCTTGGGCCTCGTAAAGATGCCGTGCTGCCAAAAGTCCGTTGAAAGTCCATAGATGGGTTTCGGCGAACGCTTTTTCGTCCGTGAACGCAAGGGCGGTTGCCAACAGCCTTCGCCCGACGCCGCCGCCACGCACGCCATCATCGACGATGAACCAGCGCAGATGCGCGGTTCCCGGTCCCAGATCTTCACCGTCGATTGCGACGGAGCCGATGATATCGTCTCCACGCATTGCGACCCAGATCGCATTTTGCGGGCTTTCGAGCCGGTTGCAAAAGGAGGCCAGACCTTCGGCAACAACGGATTCGAAGCGCTGGCCGAAGCCTGATGTCCGGGCATAATAAAGCGCATGCATTTGCGTGATACGGGCAATAAGGCCGGGCCTGTAGCCCCTGACGATTTCGATCGGGGGAGCCGCGGCGTCGGCCCGGTCTCCCAGCGCGTCGGCATAAAGGCGAAGCCCGTCAAGGATTTTTTGGCCATCCGCAGGCGCGAGCCGCGACAGTGCGTTTGATACCTGTCGGTTTGCAAAGGTGTGGATGGCTTCGACCCGCTTCTGTCCTCGCCCGGCGAGGCGCAACCGCTTGATACGACTATCCTCTTCGTCCGTTTCTTCCAGAACATCGCCCGAAAGAACCAGTTTGCGAAGCATGCGGCTGATGCTCGACTTTTCAAGCCGAAGCATCTTTCCCAGATCGCGTGCGGAAATGCGTGGGCATGCCTCGATCTCGATCAGGGCGTGCACGGCGGAGGGCGGCAGATCGGTGCCGGCAAAGTCTCCACCCATGAAGCCGAGTTCGCGCACGAGCCGACGCGAGGTGGAGCGGATATCGTTTATGGGAAAGGGTCTTTCGGACATGCCAAAATCCATTATGGTTGCATCATGCAACCATAATCATATTTGATCGGTCTTGCCAAGGTCACCACTGCGCAGCGCCGATAACATGAAAACCTCTCGAAACCGCTGTGGTGGTATCAAAGGGATCATTCGGTACGGGTGATTATCCGACTATATTGTCGATAAGCTCGACAGGCCTCGATTTCCTCGCGCTGACACCGCTCTAGTCACGAAACCGCAGGTTCCGGCGTGTCAGTTGGTCGACGGTGGTGCAGCCCATCAGCTTCATGCCGCGCTCGATTTCGATGCGCATCAGCTCAAGCGCCCGCTCGACACCCGGCTGTCCGGCGGCGGCAAGCGGGAAAAGGTAATAGCGGCCAAGCCCGACGGCCTTCGCCCCCAGAGACAGGGCTTTGAGGACGTGCGTTCCGCGCTGAACCCCGCCATCCATCATGACATCGATACGGTCACCGACTGCGTCGACAATCTCGGCCAGTTGGTCGAAGGCGCTACGCGAACCATCGAGCTGGCGACCGCCGTGATTGGAAAGCACGATGCCGCTGCAACCGATATCGACGGCGCGTCTGGCGTCCTCCACGGACATGACACCCTTCAGACAAAAAGGGCCGCCCCATTCACGCACCATCTGTGCGACGTCGTCCCATGTCATGGATGGGTCGAGCATTTCGGTGAAATAGCGACTGATGGAGAGCGCGCCGCCGTCCATTTTGATGTGGCCGTCGAGCTGGGGCAGGCTGAAGCGCTCATGCGTCAGATAATTGATCCCCCAGGCCGGCTTGATGGCGAATTGCGCAATGCCGGAAAGATTGAGCTTGAACGGAATGGCAAAACCGGTGCGCTTGTCGCGCTCACGGTTCCCACCCGTGATGCTGTCCACCGTCAGCATCATCGTCTGCACACCCGCAGTCTTGGCGCGCGCCATCATATCGCGGTTGAGACCACGGTCCTTGTGGAAATAAAACTGATAGACCTGTGGGCCGCCGCTGATCCGGCGCGCTTCCTCGAGGCTGGTGGTGCCGAGTGAAGAAACGCCGAACATCGTGCCGAATTTTCCGGCTGCGGCCGCAACCGCCCGCTCCCCCTGATGGTGGAAGAGACGCTGAAGCGCCGTCGGGGAACAATAGACCGGCATCGCCAGCTTCTGCCCCATGACGGTGACAGACATGTCCACATCGGCCACGCCCCGCAACACGTCGGGAACGAGATCGCAATTGTCGAAGGCGGTCGTGTTTCTCCGGTACGTCACCTCATCGTCGGCAGCACCGTCGATGTAGTTGAAGATCGGTCCGGGAAGACGCTGTTTAGCCATTCGGCGAAAATCGTGGAAATTGTAGCAGTCTTTAAGTTGCATTTGTTAGTCCGCCGATCCGCTATGCAAACGTTAAAAGATGAAACCTGTCCCGGGAATTCTGCGTCTCATACGTCCGTCAAGCTGCCTCAGCTGCGCAGGCCCGGCGCTTCCTGTCCGGTGCTTTCGACATATTCCGTATATCCGCCGCCAAATTGGTGGATACCGTCAGGCGTCAGTTCCAGCACCCGGTTGGAAAGGGCGGCCAGGAAATGGCGGTCATGCGAAACGAAAAGCATCGTGCCTTCATATTCCGACAGGGCCTTGATCAGCATTTCCTTGGTGTCGAGGTCGAGATGGTTCGTCGGCTCGTCCAGCACGAGGAAATTCGGCGGGTCGAACAGCATGGCAGCCATGACCAGACGGGCCTTCTCACCGCCGGACAAAACGCGGCAGCGCTTCTCCACATCGTCACCGGAAAAACCGAAGCAGCCGGCAAGGGCGCGCAGCGGTGCCTGCCCGGCTTTCGGGAAACGTTCCTCCAGCCATTCCAGAATGGTGCTGTCACCATCAAGAACATCCATGGCGTGCTGGGCGAAATAACCGAGCTTGACGCTGGCGCCGAGAGTGACATTGCCGGAATCCGGCGTGGTCGTGCCAGTCACGAGTTTCAGCAAGGTGGATTTTCCGGCACCATTGACACCCATGATGCACCAGCGTTCCTTGCGCCGCACCATGAAGTCCAACTCGCCATAGATCGTGCGGCTGCCATAGGCCTTGTTCACTTTCTTCAGCGCGACGACATCTTCGCCAGATCTCGGCGCCGGCGCAAATTCGAAAGCGACCGTCTGGCGCCGCTTGGGCGGCTCGACGCGGTCAATCTTTTCGAGTTTCTTGACGCGGCTCTGCACCTGTGAGGCATGCGAGGCACGCGCCTTGAAGCGCTCGATGAACTTGATTTCCTTGGCGAGCATCGCCTGCTGGCGTTCGAACTGCGCCTGCTGCTGCTTTTCGTTCTGCGCACGCTGCTGTTCGTAAAAGCCGTAGTCGCCGGAATAGGTGGTGAGGTTGCCAGCGTCAATTTCGATGATCTTGGTAACGATGCGGTTCATGAATTCGCGGTCGTGCGAGGTCATCAAAAGCGCGCCGTCGTAGTTCTTCAGAAAATCTTCGAGCCAGATCAGGCTTTCGAGATCGAGATGGTTCGAGGGTTCGTCGAGCAGCATCACGTCCGGGCGCATCAGAAGGATGCGGGCGAGCGCCACGCGCATCTTCCAGCCGCCGGAAAGTTTGGCGACGTCGCCATCCATCATTTCCTGACTGAAGCTCAGCCCGTCCAGAACCTCGCGCGCGCGGCCCTCCAGCGCGTAGCCGTCCAGTTCTTCATACCGCGCCTGCACTTCGCCGTAACGCTCGATGATGGCATCCATTTCGTCCATCCGGTCGGGATCGGACATGGCGGCTTCCAGCTGCCGAAGTTCGGCTGCGACTTCGCTGACCGGGCCGGCGCCTTCCATGACTTCGGCCACGGCGGAACGGCCGGACATTTCGCCGACGTCCTGGTTGAAATAACCGACCGTCATGCCCTTTTCGACGACGACCTGTCCCTCGTCGGGCTGTTCCTCGCCGGTCATCATTCGGAACAGCGTGGTCTTGCCAGAGCCGTTGGGGCCAACAAGGCCGATCTTCTCGCCGCGATTGAGCGCAGCGGAGGCCTCGATGTAGAGAATGCGGTGACTGTTCGACTTGCTGATATTTTCGATGCGGATCATGACAGGGGCCTGTGAATGGGAGCGGCTCTCCTATGCCATGTGTCGCCGGCGCTGTCACCTGCCGCGCACGCCGTGCCAGCCATGCAACCCGGCAAGGTCGCCCAGGGAACATCGCTCCCCGGAAGCGGGGTCGTTTCCGGGGGATGCTGGCTTGATTTTCCCTTAATTGGTCAGCGTTGCCAAACTGCCGGCAGCCTTGCGGGCAATTTCGCCGAAGGCGGTAACGATCTGCTCCATGTTTTCAGGCGCGTAATAATTGTCGAGACTGGACGCACAATGTTGCAGCAGCGACTTGCCCTTGTCCGGCGCCATGAACGCGACGCTGAAAATCTTGATACCGTCTTTCTTGGCCGTATCGCAGGTATTGCGCACGGTCTGGTCGATGCTGGAACTCCAGGAGGAGCTGTTCCCCGTCATTTCGCCATCCGTCATGAGAACGATGTATCGCTCGAAGGATTCGCTTTTCTTGTCCTTGTGTTCTTTCGCTTCAACGGTATTCGCTTTTTTAAGGGCGTTGTATGCGGCATTCAGACTGCTGCGGGCATCCGTACCGCCAGACGGAAACTCCGGGATCTGTTTGTCGACATAGGTGGCAACGCTGCTAGTACCCCAAGTGATAGGCTGGGCCGCGTAGGTCTCATGCGTATAGACCGAGGCTCCTGTTCGAACCAGTTCGGAACCGCCGTTGGCGGTATAAGTGGGATCGGCCTTGTTCAACGTCGCGACGAGATAGCCGACCGCGGTTTTTAGCGAAGTAGCCTTGTTGACGTAGCAGGGCGATGTATTTTTGAGATTGGGATAACTCCCCCAGTTATCGACCGTGTAGTTCTGGCACGACGTTTTCTTGGTGTTGAGCGTATCGGTCTTGAAGGACATCGAACCCGAGCGGTCGAGCACCAGATACATGGAGATCGGCGCGCCCTTGTTGACAGTGCTTACCGCGGTGCCTGTCGCGGCAAGATCGAGTGTTTTCGCCCCGAAGAACCCCAAGAGCGGATTAAGCTGCATCTGGTAGTTTATCGTGGTCTGGATGGTGTAGGTCTTGCCGCGCGCATCGTCCGTTGTGCCAATATTGACTGGAGAGTTTTTCTCGAGCGCCTTCTTCTCCTCCTCGGTCAGGGTCTTTTCCATCTGGCTGGCGATGAAGGCCTTGGCGATTTCCTTGATTTGTTCGTCCGTCAGAGCGCCTTCTTTCAAGCGTGCCTCGGTCGCCGCCGCGAGAGCCGCCGAATCCGCCGTGTTCTGCAGGTCCGCTTTCACCTGCATCACATTCGCCAGCTCCATTCCGGCTCCGGCAAAACCAAGCAGCACCGGCAGCAATATTGCCGTCATCATGCCAAAATTGCCGCCCGTATCGGCAAGGAAACGGCGCGTCATTTTTTGATATGCGGAGGAGATCATAACGGGCTCACTAATTAGAACATTAGACTGAGCGCAGGAAACCCGCAAACGATGTAGAATCCACTAATGCAGACGGTTAAATTTTATACGTCGCTCAAATTGGGGCAGTTTTTCAAGTATTAATTCGAGTATGCTCATAATAACACGTAATGTATCATTACTGGACGGGAATGACGTCGACGGCCTGTTTGATCTGCTGGTTGCCGTAGCTCTTCAATACGCCGATCACCGGCGCGACATCGGAATAGTCCCGACCATAGCCAACGACGATATGGTCGCTGCCGGCAACGATATCGTTTGTGGGGTCGAGCTCCAGATAACCGGCGGCCTCACCGCACCATACGCGAACCCAGGCATGCATCGCATCGGCACCTTCCAGACGTTCCTTGCCCGGCGGGGGGATGGTGCGCAGGAAGCCGCTGACGTAACCGGCGGGAATGCCGAGGCTGCGCAGCGCCATGATCATGATATGCGAAAAGTCCTGGCATACGCCGCGTTTCAGCTTGAAGGCTTCCGACGGTGTCGTATCGACAGTCGTCGCCTCACCGTCATAGGTGAAGTCCTTGTGTATGCGTTTGCACATCGAGAGTGCGATTTCGCGAATGGTCATTCCGGGCTTCAGCAATTCCCGCGCATAGGCCGATATCGCCGTATCCGTCCCTAGCCGCGGGCTGGCGCCGATGAAGTGATGCGGTGACTGGAAGTCAACCGACCAGACGTCGGCAAGGTCTTGCGGCAGGCGTGAAAGCTCGGGTGAAAAATCTGCCGTCAGCGCAGGTGCCTCCACCATCACACGCGCCTGCATGCGGATATCCAGCTTTTCGTGCGGTGCGCGCAGATGCACTGAGGTGGCCGATTGATGAAAGAAATCTTCAAAGACCGCCCGTTCTTCCGGCACCGGCGAAACATCGATGGTGCCGGCGATGAAGCGCTGACGGCCCGGGATCGAAAGGGGTAGCACGCGGATGATGTGACGCGCGCCATGGGCCGGCGTGTCGTAGGTGTAACCCATATGCAGGGAAAGGTCATAAAGCATCGGGTTATCCGAGATATGTCTGGGCCAGAACATCGGAGAGATGTTCCATGTCCGTTTCGAGCTGTCGGTAGATCGCGCCGTTCATGTTTTCCGGCGTCATGACGGCAAGGCCGGAATGCAGCCGCATCGCCTCGCGGTAAAAGGGCGACATCTGGCCGTTCGTAAATGCGTTCGGCAGCTGCTCCACCTCGGTACGAATCTCGTTCAGCTGAAACAGGATGGACCGTGGGTTGAGCGGATCGAGCGCCAGAAGATCGGTGACGGTCAGACCCGCCGTGCTGACATTGTAGCGGCGGCGATGGGTCATGACGCTATCACCGATTTCGAGCAGCATGTCATAGGATCCATCTGGCGCATCTGGTCCGGTCATGTGGCCGAGAAGCCTTGTCATATGCAGGCCACGCTCGAGATAGCGGCCGATCGACAGGAAACGCCAGCCGGTGAAACGATACATGTTTTCGTGCACGAGACCGGCGAAGCCTGCAAGCTTGCGAAGGAGGATCGTCATGGCATGGGTCGCGTCGTCGCCCGGCGAAACCTTTGCGTGGAACCGACGGGCAGTCTTGGCAAGGTCATTCAGCGCAAGCCATCCGTCCGGCGAAAAACGGTCTCGGATGTTGCTGGCGGAATAGAGCGCGCTGTTGATGTTGTTCAGCAGGCTTTCCGGCACGGCATCGTTCATTTCCACATCCAGCGCTTCGAGATAACGCGTGACATGCGCAAGCAAGGGCTGACGTGGGTCGGCGGATTCGGCATAACGTCCGTGCCAGGCGCGCAAGATGCGCAATGCGCCTTCCGAACGTTCGATATAGCGGCCGAGCCAGAAGAGATTGTCCGCCGCACGGCTTGGCAGGCTGCCCGGCATATTTCGGGTGAAGCTTTCTTCCGCCGGTAAAAGCGTGGTGCGTTCCACCGGCTTGTCGCTGACGATCCAGACATCCGCAGCACTGCCGCCTGATTGCATGGCGATGGCCGATACATCGTTGCTGCTGCCGATCCGCGCAAAGCCGCCCGGCATGATCTGCCATCCATCCTGGGTGCGGGCGGCAAAAACGCGAAGGCTCATCGGGCGCGGCACGAGCTTGTTGTCGATATAGGCCGGCGTGGTGGAAAGCGTCACCACCTCTTGGCCGACAAGCCTGTGGCCATCGGAAGCGAGCCAGTCGCTGATCGATTCCTTCGCCGTTTCACGTAAGGACGAGCCGAGCACGGACTGACCGTTGTCTTCGAAGAAGGGCAGCCGGGAATAGGCCGGGCCGATGACCATGCCTTCGATATTGCCGGCAACGTGGCGGCGCTCGGATTCCTGTCCGCACCACCAGGTCGCGATGGACGGCAGTTTCAGGTCTTCGCCAAGCAGGTGGCGACAGACGCGCGGCATGAAGGACAGCAGGGCCCGTGTTTCGAGAATGCCGGTGCCGAGCGCGTTGACGATTGTCAGTGCTTCATTGCGCAGCGCCTGCACCATGCCGGGCGTGCCGATGTGGGATTGCTGGTTCAGTTCCAGCGGATCGGAATAGGAGGCATCAAGGCGCCGCCAAAGCACGCCGATCGGTTTCAGTCCGGCCACGGTTCTTACCATCACGCGGCCGTTGACAACGGTCAGATCCTCACCCTCTAGCAGCATGAAGCCGAGATAGCGGGCGATATAGGCGTGTTCGAAATAGGTCTCGTTTGCGGGGCCGGGCGTCAGCACGGCGATGCGGTCATCCGGATGTTTTCTGTGCGACTGCAAGGTGTCGCGGAAAGCGCCGAAGAATGAAGCGAGACGGTGAACATGGGTTTCGGCATAGATGTCGGAAAGCGCGCGTGTGGTCGCCACCCGGTTTTCCAGCGCAAACCCTGCGCCGGAGGGCGCCTGTGTCCTGTCGGCCAGTACCCACCAGTTGCCATCAGGTCCGCGTCCAATCTCGAACGAGCAGAAATGCAGATAATGGCCGCTTGCTGGTTTTACGCCGACCATCGGCCGCAGATATTCCGGATTGGAGGCGATCAGTGCCGGCGGTACGTAACCTTCCTTCACCAGCCGGTTTTCGCCGTAAAAATCGGCGACCATGGCTTCCAGAAGATTGGCGCGCTGTTTAAGCCCTTCGGAAAGAACCGTCCATTCCTTGTCGTCGATCAGCACCGGAATATGGGAGATCGGCCAGTTTCTTTCGCTGCTGCCCTTGCTGTAATCGCGGTAAAACACGCCCGCATCGCGCAGATAGCGGTCGGTGCGGGCAAAGCGCTCATGCAGTTCGCGTTCCGACATGCGCGACAGGGCACCGAGCAGGGTTTTCCAGACCGGTCTGACCTTGCCGTTGGTATCGAGCATCTCATCGGCCACGCCGGGCAAGGTGGAGTAGTCAAGCCCGCGCGATTGCGCGCTCGTTTCCGTCTTGCGTTCCGTGGCCGGGGCTTTGGACAATTTACACTCCGTATGGCCGGCGCAGATCGAGCGTCAGCGGAAATTCTGGCGACACGGTTTCCGCCATCAACGGATATTGCCCGGCCGTATGTCCCCATGGTTCGAAACGGGCAAGGCGGCGTGCCTCGGCCTCGTTGCCGTTGACGGGAAAGGTCTCGTAATTGCGACCACCCGGATGAGCAACATGGTAGATGCATCCGCCGATCGATCGTCCCGACCATGTATCATAAATGTCAAAGGTCAAGGGCGAATTGACCGGCAGAACGGGATGCAGGCCGGAAGAGGGCTGCCACGCCTTGAAACGAACACCGGCCACCGCAACGCTTCGGTTTTCCGTCGGAGTTAGCGGAACGGCGCGACCGTTGCACGCCACGGTATAGCGCGCAGGGTTGGAGGTTTCGAGGCGGACCTGCATACGCTCGACGGAGCTGTCGACAAAACGCACGGTTCCCCCGATGGCACCCTGTTCGCCCATAACATGCCAGGGCTCCAGAGCCTGGCGCAATTCCAGCTTCGCGCCTTCGTATTCCACCTCACCGAAGAAGGGGAAACGGAACTCCTGCTGGGCTGTGAACCATTCCGGCTTCAGGTCGAAGCCATTTTCCCTCAGGTCTCCGAGCACGTCGATAAAGTCCGCCCAGATGTAGTGCGGCAGCATGAATCGGTCTGCAAGTGCCGTGCCCCAGCGCACGAATTTGCCGGCGGCGGGGTTTTTCCAGAAACGGGCGATGAGGGCGCGCACCAGCAATTGCTGGGCGAGCGACATGCGGGCATTCGGCGGCATTTCGAAGCCGCGGAACTCCACAAGACCAAGGCGGCCGGTCGGCCCATCCGGAGAAAACAGCTTGTCAATGCAGATTTCGGCGCGGTGGGTGTTGCCCGTCACATCCGTCAGGAGGTTGCGGAACAGGCGGTCGACCAGCCATGGCAGCGGCGGCGCACCCTGGCCAGGGGCAGGCACCTGCGCCAACGCGATCTCCAGTTCGTAAAGACTGTCGTGGCGGGCTTCGTCGATGCGGGGCGCCTGACTCGTCGGTCCGATGAACAGGCCGGAGAACAGGTAGGAAAGCGACGGGTGCCGCTGCCAGTGCAAGACAAGGCTTTTCAGAAGGTCGGGACGGCGCAGGAAAGGGCTGTCATTCGGGTTGGCCCCGCCCACGACCACATGGTTGCCACCACCGGTGCCGGTGTGACGACCATCGATCATGAATTTGTCAGCGCCCAGACGCGTCTGTCGCGCCTCTTCATAGACCGCCGTGGTGATGTCGACACAATCCTTCCAGCTTGCGGCCGGGTGGATGTTGACCTCGATGACGCCGGGATCGGGTGCGACACGGATGACATTGATACGCTCGTCATGCGGTGGAGCATAACCTTCGATATGGACGGGCAGCCCGAGCTCGGCCGCTGCCGCTTCTGCCGCTGCGACCAGTTCCAGATAATCCTCGATGCGTTCGACAGGCGGCATGAAGACGCAGAGCCGTCCATCGCGCGGTTCCACCGACATGGCTGTGCGCACCGCGCCGCCGATTTCACCAAGCGTCTGCTCGATGCGTTCCTGGCCGGATGCCTCATCCGCGTGGAAAGACGCTTCCGGCATGGTGCGTCCGGAGGGCTGGAATTTCTCGGGAAGCGGCGCTCGCGGGATCGAAGGGTCAGCTTCATGGATATATGGATAGGCGGACGGCGGCACATGGGGCAGGGTACCAAGGGGCAGGCGGTAACCTACCGGGCTATCGCCTGGAACGAGAAAAATCTTGCCGCGCCGTGTTTTCCATTTCTCGCTGACCCAGCGTTTGTCTGTGGTGGGCTTGGCGTTCCACGCCTGCACCGGAAGAATATAACCCGTCGGTGTCGTCAGCCCGCGTTCGAACACGCGGGCAAGGCGATTGCGTTCTTCCGGGTCTTTCAGTTTCGAGTTGGACGGATCGACATTTTCGGGAAGACTACCTTCCTTGATGATCCATTCGGCCGGATCCTCATAGGCCGGAAGCACCAGATCCGGCTCCACACCGAGATGAGTGGCGATACCGCTCAGTAGCTTTTGCGCGTCGTCGGCCGCAACACCGGTATTTGCGCCTTCTTCGGCAATCAGCGCAGGGTTCTGCCAGATCGGCAGACCGTCCTTTCGCCAGTAGAGCGAAAATGTCCAGCGCGGCAGGCTTTCGCCCGGATACCATTTTCCCTGCCCGTAATGCAGGAAGCCGCCGGGCGCGAAACGTTCGCGCAGGCGGCGGATCAACACGTCCGCTTTTTCGCGTTTCGTCGGTCCAACCGCGCCGGTGTTCCATTCCTCGGATTCGAAATCGTCGATGGAAACGAAGGTCGGCTCGCCGCCCATGGTCAGCCTGACGTCATGGGCGTTCAGAACCTGATCGACCTTTTCGCCGAGTGCATTGAGGCTCTCCCAGCTCTCATCGGAGAAGGGTTTGGTGATGCGCGGGGTCTCGGCAACGCGCCGAACCTGCATGTCGAAAGCGAATTCCGTATTGGCCTCGCCGAAATAACCGCCGGAAATCGGCGCGGCATTGCGGAAATGCGGCGTTGCCGCCAGCGGAATATGGCTCTCGCCGGTCAAAAGCCCCGAAGTGGGGTCGAGACCGACCCAGCCGGCGCCCGGCATATAGACCTCGGCCCAGGCATGCAGATCGGTGAAATCGACCTCTGTCCCTGACGGGCCATCCAATGCCTTGAGATCCGGTGTCAGCTGGATGAGGTATCCCGACACGAAACGTGCGGCAAGGCCGAGATGTCTCAAGATCTGAACGAACAGCCAGCTGGTGTCGCGGCATGAACCCTTGCCGGAAGCCAGCGTTTCTTCCGGCGTCTGAACACCCGGTTCCATGCGGATGACGTAACCGATTTCCTGCTGCAGACGGGCATTGAGGCCAACGACCATATCCACCGTCGGCTGCCCGGGTGTGTGGTCCACGGTGGCCATGAAGGCGGAAAGCAGGGGGCCGGTCGGTTCCGGTTTCATGTATATGGACAGATCTTCCCGCAGCTCCTGCGGATAATCGAACGGCCACTTGGTCGCCTCTTCCTCAACGAAGAAATCGAACGGATTGTAAACCGTCATATCGGCGACAAGATCGACCTCGATCTTGAATTCCGTCGCCGGCTCGGGAAAAACGAAACGGGCGAGATAATTGCCGTATGGGTCCTGTTGAAGGTTCACGAAATGATTTGACGGCGAAACCTTGAGAGAATGGCTGATAACATGGGTTCTGGAGTGCGAGGCGGGCTTCAATCTTATGATTTGCGGTCCAAGGCGAACCGGATTGTCGTATTTATAATGCGTCAGATGATAGATGCTCGCTTTGATCGCCATTAATCTGCCTTGCCCGGTTTTCCGGTTTATGCGGTTTGTCCGCCCCTCTGAAATTATTTGGATTTTGTGCAATGCAGGAAAAGAAAGCAAGGATCATTTCCGGAGGCAACCGCATTGTTGGCCGAGGCGCCGATGTTTGCCGGCGCGAAGAATTGCCGCGGCTTTTTAATTGTCTCCCTGGGGATTTCTCCGCGGTTGTGGACAAGGTCGAACGGCGTGTTATTGCTGGGCATCGCAAGGTGCAGGATCGCAAACCGCTTTCCTTGCCGACTGACGTTTCGGAATGGAATGAATGGCAACAACGGTGACCGACGATCAGCGCAAGAGTGCGGCGAACCTTTCGGGCTTCGATCTCGATTTTCGTTCGCAACTGCGCATGATGGGCAATGCCTTCTGGACGTCGCCGGTTCGCAACCGGCTGATATTGCTGTCGATTGCCCTGCTCACGGTGATATTGCTCACCGCTTACGGGCAGATCAGGCTCAATGAGTGGAACGCGCCGTTTTACAATGCGCTGGAGCGGCGCGATCTTGACGCCTTCCTCCACCAGCTCGAAGTCTTCGCGATCATTGCCGGGCTGTTGTTGCTTCTCAATGTCATTCAGACCTGGCTTAACCAGATGACGGCGCTGAACATGCGCGAGGGTCTTGCCAAGGATATGGTGGACCAGTGGCTGAAACCGGGGCGCGCCGCCCGCCTTGCCGGTTTCGGCACGATTGCGATCAATCCGGACCAGCGTTTGCACGACGATGTCCGCAACCTTGCGGAAAGCAGCACGGCGCTTTCCATCGGCCTTGTGAATGCGACGATCCTGCTCATCAGCTTCATCGGCGTTCTGTGGACATTGTCGGCAGGCTTTTCCATCACGATCAACGGCGATCCGGTCGCGATTCCCGGATACATGGTCTGGGCGGCGATCCTTTATGCGGGCTCGGCGTCCCTGCTCAGCAACCTTGTCGGCTATCGTCTGGTCGGCCTGAATGCTGAACGTTATTCAAAAGAGGCCGAACTACGCTTTTCCCTGATGCGGGCCAGCGAAAATCTGGCGGCGATTGCGCTTGCGCGTGGTGAAAAAAACGAGCGGCGGCGGATCGGCGTCGATATCGATGCCGTGCTCGGCGTAATCCGCGGGCTCGCTTTAGCAATGACGCATCTGACCTGGGTGTCGTCGGGCTACGGCTGGTTGGCGGTTGTGGCGCCCATTCTTATTGCAGCGCCGGTCTATTTTTCCGGCAACCTCACCTTCGGCGGGCTGATGATGGCCGTCGGCGCCTTCAACCAGGTCAATACCGCACTTCGCTGGTATATCGACAATTTCGGGCCGATTGCCAGCTGGAAGGCGACGTTGCAGCGTGTTTCGGTGTTTCGCAACGCTCTGATCCAGATGGATAGCGTTGAACAGCACGGCCTCGCAATCGATCTTCAACGGAGTGCCGACAACGAAAAAATCCGCCTTCGGTCGGTGACTATCTGTCGTGATGCGGGCGGGCAGGATCTGGAGCGTGGTTTCCGGCTGCGTGAGGCCGAGGTTGAAATCGGGCGGGGTGATCGTCTGATGATCAATGGCGAACAGGGCGTGAACCGGCGGCTGCTGTTTGCCGCCATGGCCGGCCTGTGGCCATGGGGGCAGGGCAGGATAGAAATGCCCGAACAGTCCGACACGCTTTTCATTGCCCAGCACGGCTATTTGCCAACAGGTACGCTGCGCGAAATTCTGGCCTATCCGCGCGCGCCCCAGCGGTTTGCGGAGGCAGACTATGTCGCGGCGCTGACCGCGTGCGGTCTCGGTGAAATGGCGCCCCGGCTTGATGAACACATTCGCTGGGACAAGAAGCTGGATTCGGATGAACAGGCCAGCATCAGGATCGCCAATGCCCTGTTGTTGAAGCCGAAATTCATCGTCATCGACGATTTGCTGGAAGGGCTGGAAAAACAGACACAGGATACGCTGGCGGAGGTTTTGAATGGGATCGACGGCGTAGCGATTATCTATATCGGCAGATCAGAGACATTTCTGTCGGTTCTTACCCCGGCTTTGGCCCATCTGGACCATGCCCCCATGAAGGAAAATACCGTAAAGCCGGATATCGCTCCAAAATAAGCCGCCGGGTTATGCTGCTGTTGACACTATCGTGCGGATCAAAGCCGCAAATGCCATTTTTCGAGGTCCAGCCGTTGCTGTTTGGCAAGGCTTATGGTGCCGTCCGGCTCCATCTGCGAGCGCAGAACAAAGGTGCCGGTCGCCAGGCTGATGGCAATGACGCTGGCAACCGCGAGAATGATACGGTCGTAGCGCTGCTGTATCTTATTGTTTCCACTCCAGTCATAGGCCATTCGCACGCCCTCGCGGTTTTTTGGAATCGTGCCGCATCATGGTTAACCGAAGCTTACGATGGCTTCGTGATTCCTTGCTGTTTTGGAAGGGCTGCCGCGAAAAATCGGCTATTGGCTGAGGGGGCGCGGTTGTTTAAATCCGGCGGCGGGAGGTTCTTGAAAGGAATTTGATATGGAACAGCAACCGCCCGCCGATATGGAACTCACGCTCAGAACGCTTGCCATGCCGGCTGACGCCAATCCGGCCGGCGACATTTTCGGCGGTTGGGTGATGTCGCAGATGGACCTTGCCGCCTTCGTCCGCGCCAATGATGTGGCAGGCGGGCGTACCGTCACAGTGGCGGTTCATGAAATCGTCTTCAAGAAACCGGTCAAGATCGGCGATACATTGTGTGTCTATACCAGGATCGAAAAGGTTGGGCGCACCTCCGTCACGCTCAAGATCGAGGCCTGGACCCGCAGGCACTATCAGGATTCCCGGGAAAAGGTTACGGAGGCCGTCTTCATCATGGTAGCGGTGGATGACAAAGGCGAGCCGCGCCCTGTGCGCAAAGAGGCGTAAGGCGCTTGCCTTCGAAGCAAACTTCCGACCGTTCGCAGGCAGCCGAAAGAGCATGAGGCTCTTCGGCTCCGCCAATTCGATCTCCGAACGCGCAATACTTTAGAAATATCCAATTTATTTATCAATTTTTGCGATCAAGGTGTGGAATAGGGCGGGGATCAGGCTGTGACCATTCCAGGTGTTGTTATTGTTGGTGGCGCTCACGGCACGCTTGCCCTTGCCCGCAGCCTTGGCACCCTTGATGTGCCTGTGCACTATATCACCCATGATTCACCGCTGCCGGGCTGGTCGCGTTTCGTGACGAACACGATCCGCTGGTCCGGTCCTCATGATGCAGGGGCGATGGCGTTTTTACGCGATATGGCAGAGAAGCATCATCTGAAAGGTTGTCTTCTGGTGCCATCAGGGGATGGCGAGGTTCAGCTCGTTTCACAACATCGCGACGAGCTTTCCGCCCTTTACAAAATCGTCCTGCCTGATTGGTCCTCCCTTCAATGGTTGTGCGAGAAACCGCTGCTCTACAAACGCGCGGCGGAACTCGGTGTCAGCTTCCCCCGGACCTATGCCATGGCCTCGTCCGATGACGCCGATGCGCTGGACGTGACGTTTCCCGTTATCCTGAAGCCGAATATGGGCGGGGGCGATACCGCGATTTCCCGGGCGAAGGTTATCCGCGCCGATGACAGGCAGGCGCTGAAAGCCGCTTTTGCCGCTGCGAGCGGCGAGATCGGCGCGGGCAATGTCGTCGTGCAGGAGCTCATTCCCGGCGGGGGAGAAAGCCAGTTTTCCTATGCGGCGCTCTGGCGCAATGGCGAGCCTGTTGCAGAATTCACCGCCCGACGACTGCGTCAGTATCCCGTCGATTTTGGTTACACCAGCACCTGTGTCGAGGTTGTCGACAACCCTCAAGCGATCGATGCGGCAAGGAAAATATTGAAATCGGCTGGTCACAGCGGGTTGGTCGAGGTGGAGTTTAAGCGGGATGGCAGGGATGGATCGCTGAAACTTCTCGACGTTAATCCGCGCCCATGGTCGTGGTTTGGCCTGTGTTCAGCGGCCGGCATCGATCTCGGCGCGCTGCTGTGGCAGGTTGCCAACGACGTGCCGCGCGGCCAGATGCTCGAGGCGCGGCAAGGTGTGTCATGGTCCTATCTTGTCCGTGATGCCATTGCCGCATTGACGTTGAATCGACGGGGACAGGCGGGAATTGGGGACTATGTCGCCTCTCTGCGCACAATCCGCAGCTGGGCGGCTTTTGCGGCGAACGATCCTTTGCCGGGCCTTATCGACCTGCCCCTCACGGTCTGGAGAGTCATCAAAAAACGGGTTCTGCCCGGTTTGAAGTTGCGGTAATCGGCAATGGTGTTTTTGCGGTCGGTAAAACGCTCTCTGAAATATGGGGTCATAAGGGCGGGGCTGGAGATAGCTTCCCTGCCGGCGGTTCGTGCGGCTTTTCCGGCTCTTGCCGGGCGTGGCGTGATCTTCACTCTCCACCATGTTCGTCCGGACGAGGAAGCGTCAGCTTTTGCGCCGAATGCACACTTGTCGATCACGCCACAATTTCTGGAAGAGGCGATAGAGGCGGCGCTCGAATGTGGTCTCGTTCCCGTTCATCTACACGATCTGCCGGGCCTGCTCGCCGATAATTCCGAGAAACGGTCGTTCTGTGCTTTCACGCTTGATGATGGCTATCGCAACAATGCCGAATATGCTGCACCGATTTTCCGAAAATATGCTGTTCCCTATACGATTTTCATCACGCCGGGTTTTGTGGAGCGGACGCGTAGCGTGTGGTGGGAAACTACTGCCGCGCTGACGCAGAAAGCCACGTCCTTTGAATTCGATTTCGGGACAGGGCCGGAGGAGATTAAATCCGGCAGCCTTCCACAAAAAGCGGAAGCCTTTGCGCGTCTGGAAAACTTAGTCCAGATGTTCGCGGAGGACGAGGCGGTGGAGAGGATCGACCGTGTCGCGGGGCAACATGGTATCGATCCGATCGCGATCGTGGAAAAACTCGTCATGGATGCGGCCGAACTCAAGGCGCTGTCGAGCGATCCCCTGGTCCATCTCGGCGCGCATACCATGATGCATGTGAACATGCGCAAGATCGATGCGGCGCGCCTGGCCTACGAAATCGAGGAATCGACAAGACGGGTGGAGACCTATGTCGGCCGTCGGCCGAGGTCCTTTTCCTATCCCTATGGCTGGATGAAGGCCGTGGGAGAACGCGAGGCGAAAGCGGTGTTTGATGCGGGATTTCCCGTAGCTGTTACCACGCAGGCCGGTGTTCTTGGGGCCCATAGCCTTGAAAAGCCGATGCTGTTGCCGCGCGTTTCGCTGAACGGCCGCTTTCAGAAAAAGCGCTTTGTCAAAGCGCTCATCTCAGGCCTGCCTTTCCGGTTCGTCTAGGGATCAATCTCTCCCTGCCATCTTTCGCCGATGACGACGACGTGTGTCGGTGCGGCTAATCGAGCTGTCGTGTTGTTTTTGTTATTCACATCCATTTATCTATTGATTATAAATAAATTTATCGAAGGAAAACATTACAACTTTTCTTAAGGTTTCGCCCGTGCTGTTGATTTTTTCCGATGACCTGACCGGTGCGCTTGATGCGGCCGCCCCCTTCGCCGGGCGTGGGCTTTCGACTGAAGTTGCGATCGGTCTTGAGGGCGTCCGTGCAGCGGTGGCCGATGCGCCGGCCGTCCTCAGCGTCAATCTGGGTTGTCGGGATGGCAAGGCGGATGAAGCCCGCCGCCGCACGCAGGAACTGATGGCACTGGTTCCGGATGATACAGTTCTGTTCAAGAAGATCGATTCCCGCCTGAAAGGACATATCGCCGCGGAAATGGATGCTGTTTCCTATCGGCATGCGCTTGTAGCGCCAGCCATTCCGGATTTTGGACGCATCGTCGTAGACGGTTCCGTGTCCGGCTTTGGCGTTGACGGCACGATTTCGGTTCATGAAAGACTGGGGGGTCACGCCAGCCGCTGCGCAATACCAGACACCCTATCGCATGCGGACATCAGGGAGGCTTTGCTTGCCGGGCGCGCAAACGGGGTTGATCTTCTGGTGGGCGCGCGAGGGCTGGCCGAGGCGCTGGCCGAAATGATGACAGCGCAGGCAGTGCCCGAAGCGGCATCTATTCCCGCGGGTAAGGGCCTTTTCGTCATAGGTTCGCGCGACCCGATCACCGTTGAACAAATTGAAATCCTTAAAGGAACGGGGTTGGTATCGGTCACCGATGCACCCAATGGCGTCGTGCCCTTTCACGCGCATGCTCGTTCCAGCCTGACGCTCGTTTACGCGACGCAAGGGGCGGAAGATCTTTCCCCGCTCGAGGTTTCAGACCAGCTGGCGTATGGCGTCGTGCCGCTTTTCACCACCGGGACCGACACGTTGCTTTTGTCCGGCGGCGCCACGGCCGAAGCGGTGCTGCTTGCCATGGGGGTATCGCGTCTGCGCCTTGCCGGCGAGTGCCTGCCCGGTCTTGGTGTCGGCTGGTCCGGCGACCAATGTATCATTGCGAAGTCAGGTGGTTTTGGGCAAGCTGACACGTTGAAACGGATTGCGAAAATGATGCTTGGCGAAAATGACGCTGGAGAAAGCTGACCAGATGGGGCTGATGAAAGAAACGGCGCGCAAGGCACTTCCGGACATTATTTTCGAGAGAATGCACCGGGCGATCAAATCCGGCGCCTACAAGCCGGATGAACGGCTTCCGACCGAACATGAACTCGCCATGGAATTCGAAGTGTCGCGACCGGTGGTCCGCGAGGCGCTTCGGCGGCTGCGCGAACAGGGGTTCATCTATTCGCGAAGGGGTTCCGGCAGCTATGTGCGGGCATTCGGCCTGCGCGAGCCGCTGGGCTTTGGCCAGCTCGAAAATGTCGCTGACCTGCTGAACTGTTATGAATTCAGGCTGACTCTGGAGCCGGCAGCGGCGGCGGCGGCGGCCCTGCGGCATGATGGCGAGAGGCTCGTCGCAATCAAAAAGGCGCTCGAGCTGATGCGGGACGCAACCAATCGCCAGTCCCACCGTGAGGATGCCGATTATCAGTTCCACCTTGCCATCGCGCGGGCGGCACGGAATAGCTATTTCTCGACTGCGATGGAGGCTCTCAAGGACCACATTGCGGTGGGAATGAAGTTTCACGGCATGTCGGTGAAGCGTGAGGCATCCGGCCTTACCCGCGTGTTTGCCGAGCACGAGGCGATTGCGGTGGCGATTGCCGAAGGAGATGCCGAGGCCGCGCGGCGGCTGATGCACGACCATCTGACGGGATCACGTGACCGCCTCTTCGAGTCTTCGCATACGGATTGAGGGAAGTGACGGCGAGCCGGTGCGCGCGATAGCGCACCGGACTTTCGATTAGAAAGCGCGGCGGTAAATGCCGAGCACGTCATCAAGGCTCATATCGACGGGATTGTTGTCCATCAGCCGGCGGATTGCGTGAGCGTCTTGCGCATAACGGGGAAGGTCGGTTTCGCTTGCCCCGTGCCGCGCAAGGGACATTTCAATGCCGAGGCCGGCGCAGAAATCTGTCGCTGCCTTGCGAAGATCATCGGATGAAAGATGCTCGCGAAGCCCAAGCGCTCCGGCCACCTCCGCCGTCTTTGCCGAAACGGCGTGCTGGTTGAAAGCCAGAACATGCGGGAAGACGATAGCGTTTGCCAACCCGTGCGGCAGGTTGAGAAGCGTGCCGAGCGGATAGGCGATGGCGTGACCCGCCGCCGTATTGACCGGGCCAAGGCAGATGCCGCCATAGTAGGAGGCGAGCATCATTCCTTCGCGGGCTTCGGTATCAGCGCCGTCGCGAACGGCGCGCGCCAGATATTTGCCCACCAGCGAAAAGCCCATGCGGGCAAAACCGTCGATCATCGGATGGGCCTTGCGATTGGTGAAAGCCTCCACGCAATGCGCCATGGCATCCACCCCCGTCGCCGCTGTCACAGCTGATGGCACGGAATACGTGAGTTCCGGATCGAGCACCGCGAAATCGGCAATCAGATGAGGGCTTTCGACCGCGACCTTGCTGCCCTTGACGGGATCGGTGATGAGCGAGCGAATCCCGGCTTCCGAGCCGGTTCCGGCGGTGGTGGCGATCTGGACGAGCCTGGTGTCGCGCCCTGCGACCCTGTTCGGTCCTGCCACATCCTCAAGCGTCTGGCTGGAATTCCAGAGTGCGGCGACGAGTTTCGCCACATCCATCACCGAGCCACCGCCGAGGCCGATGACGAGATCGGGTTTGGCGGCGCGCGCTGCGGCCAGTGCTGCATCGAGCGTCCCTGTGTCCGGTTCGCCGGGAATGGCGTCAAAGACAGTGAAAGGACCCTGCAATTGCAGCCGGTCGGCAAATTTCGCGGTCAGCGGCGTGGCGATCACCAGGGTCGAAGCGGTTTTGACGGCCCAGGCGCCGACCTGAGAAATGGTGCCGGCGCCAACGGCAAGCCTGCGCGGCTGATGGATGAGAATGGAGGCTGTGGACATGGTGTTCATCCTCTTGCGCCCTTGCCCGCCACGAGCTTGCGCGCATAGGCTATGGCCTCATTCATGTTGCCGTGATTGGCGATGCCTTTGCCGGCGATGTCGAAGGCCGTTCCATGATCGACCGAAGTGCGATCAATCGGCAGATCGACCGAGACATTGACGGCGGTATCAAAGGCGACGAGCTTGATCGGGATATGGCCCTGATCGTGATATTGCGCGACGACCAGATCGAAAGTGCCCGAATAGGCGCGGTGGAACACGGTATCGGCGGAGATCGGCCCGTGTACCTCGATGCCTTCAGCGCGCGCGGCGGCAACCGCTGGCGCAATCTGGTCGTCATCCTCGGTGCCAAACAGACCGTTTTCGCCGCAATGCGGATTGATACCGGCAACCGCGATGCGCGGCCGCTCGTAACCGATGCGCTTTAAATGAGCATTGCCAGCGCGGATGGTCGCCAGCACCCGCTCCGTCGTTGCCCGGCGAATGGCTTCCTGCAGGGACACGTGGGTCGAGACGTGAATGACCTTCAGCCGCTCGGAGGCAAGCAACATGTAGGCGGCTGAAGAACCGGTTAGGCTGCGCAGCATGCCGGTGTGGCCGTCATAATGGTGGCCCGCAAGATTGAGGGCCTCCTTGTTAATCGGAGCAGTGACGATGCAGCCGATTGCGCCCGCTTCGGCATCCCGCACCGCTTTTTCAATGAAACGGAAAGCGGCGTCTCCGGCAACCGGCGACAGCGTGCCCCATGGCAGCGGCGCACCCTCCACCGGCAGATCGACCACATTCCGAGTAAGATCGATGTCGATGCCAAGCGCACCCCGCGCCGCTTCCAGCGTGGCAAGGTTGCCATAAATCCGCGTTGCTTCCCTATCCGGGGCGGACATTTCCGCAAGCGCGCGGACGGTGATTTCCGGGCCGACGCCGCAGGGGTCACCCATGGTGATACCAATGATGTTGCTCATCCGATTCTCCCGTCCTTGGCGTCTGCCCAGCCGGGCGCCAACCGGACATATTTGATTGCGCGGCGATGATAGGTGTAGCTTGCGTGCAGGGTACCGTCCGCTGCCTCCAGAAGCCATGGATAGGACATTTCCAGATTGCGGCCGTCGGTCGAATCGTTGGACAGACAGGTGCCCGGCCCGTCCTCGATCAAAATCCGGGTAGGAAAGCTGCGGCCGTCGTCATCGGACAGGCAGATGGAAACCGGCGCGCGCGGCACGCCCCATATGGGCACACATCCACCGCTCGGATCGGCATCCGGTCTGTCGTCTTCCTCGCCCAGTTCATCATAAAGCGAGGCGCGACGGTCGCTGGATTGCGCGGCGTTGACGGGGTTGCAGATCATCGCCAGCCTGCCGTGTGCGAGCCTGATCGCGGCGATGGAGGAATTATTGTTCGGTACGTCGGTCGGCAGCGGTTCTGTCCATGAGCGACCGCCATCTGTGCTTTCCGTGCGGTAAACGAAATCGGCCTGACGGCGGCGAAAAAAAGCGGAGTAGCGCCCATTCGCGCCCGCAACCGGGCTCATATGAACGCAGCCGGTCGAGCCCGCCAGCTCCTGCAATTGCCATGTGAGGCCGTTATCTTTCGATATGCCGAGTGCTGCGGTATCGTGGCTGCCGTTCCATTTCTGGCCGGGGCGTTGGACGCAGCGGAAGATCGGCAGAAGCCATGCGCCGTCATCGCGGATGCGAAGCGGCGCACGGATGAAGCAGCCTTTCGGAAGATCGAGAAAACGGCCATCTTCGGCGGACAGCTTTTCCGGCGTTGCCGGATCGCGTACGACCCGCGCCATGCGGATGCGGCATTCGTCCTGATTACCGGAGGGCTGGGCGGTGTGAAACAGCCAGAGAGTGCCATCAGGTGCGGTGAAAATAACCGGGTTCTGTTCGGAATGGGCGGGATCGTTGCTCAGGCGCTGCGGCGCTCCCCACCGGCTCGCGCCGGGTGTGAGCGCGGACGCGAAGATCGAAATATCCGATTTTCCCTCCAGCGTTCCGCCAAACCAGGCGCACAGCAGGGTGCCGTCCTGCAGAAGGTGCAGAAAGCTCGCATGGTTCTGGATCATCGGCGATGGCAGGAAAGCTTCGTGCCGGTTTTCCGAAACAGCATGGATGGCTCCGGTCATGGCGTGAGCAATGTCATCAGGGGTCATCGTGGTCTCCTCTTGGTCTGATGAAAATGACATATTCAAAAAGTTGTCAAGTTTATTTAAGACAAAAAGAGGTCCTAAAATTTTTGATGACTTAAAATAAATGTATGTTTTATAACGATAAAACTTCTGTACTAGGCCTCAATAAAAAATCCTTCTGAAAAATAATTTGACAAAAAATGTGATAGCGTCGATGCTTTGATAACGGGTGGAGGAGACGATCATCCGCACGCCATGCTCCTCAATGCAGGAGACGGGGCTTTTGAATGCCTCTTGCGGCACGCCGCCATGTTGCTGAATTTCTGATCTGGGAGGAGAACGGAATGAAGAAGTCATTGATTGCGGGCGCCCTTGTTATGGGTTGCCTTAGCGCCGCGATTTCGCCGGCGCTTGCGGCGTCGGGGCCGATCAAGATCGTGCTGGCGGAAGAGGCTGACCTGCTGGAGCCTTGCATGGCGACCCGCTCCAATATTGGCCGTATCATCATGGAAAATGTCAGCGAGACGCTGACCGAGCTTGATGTGCGCGGCAAGAACGGCGTGCAGCCGCGCCTCGCTGAAAAATGGGAGCAAAACGCGGATGGCAGCTGGCGTTTCCACCTGCGTGAAGGCGTGAAGTTTTCCGACGGCACGGGTTTCGATGCCAAGGATGTCAAGCATAGCTTCGAACGCATCATGAGCGACAAGAATGCATGCGAATCCCGTCGTTACTTCGGCGGTATGACCGTCACCCCCACGATTGTCGACGACCATACGATCGACTTCAAGACAGAGCCGGCCCAGCCCATTCTGCCGCTCCTGATGTCGCTCGTCACCATCGTGCCCGAAGAAACCAAGATGGAATTTATCCGCGAGCCTGTTGGCACCGGACCTTACAAGCTGACCAACTGGACACCGGGCCAGCAGATTGTTTTGACTGCACGTGACGACTATTGGGGCGCCAAGCCGCAGGTGACGGAAGCGACCTATCTTTTCCGCGCTGATCCCTCGGTTCGCGCCGCCATGGTGCAGACCGGCGAAGCCGATCTTTCCCCCTCCATTTCGCAGCTCGACGCGACAAACCCGAAGACCGACTTTTCCTATCTCGACAGCGAGACGGTCTACATGCGCCTCGACCACAACATCGCGCCGCTGAATGACGTGCGGGTGCGCCGTGCACTCAACCTCGCCATCGACCGGCAGGCTTTCCTCGGCACGCTGGTTCCCGAAGGTGCTGTGCTGGCCACCGCACTCGTTCCGCCGACCACGCTCGGCTGGAACCCTGATGTAAAGGTTTTCCCCTACGACCCTGATGGCGCGAAGAAGTTGCTGGAGGAGGCAAAAGCTGCTGGTGTGAAGGTGGATACGCCGATCACCATCATCGCGCGCACCGCGAACTTCCCTAATGTCACCGAGATCATGGAGGCGATCCAGCAGCAATTGCAGGAAGTCGGCTTCAAGATCGACCTCAAATTCGTGGAAGTGGCCGAGCACGAAAGCTATTATTCCAAGCCCTTCAAGGAAGGCCGGGGACCGCAGATCGTCGCTGCCATGCACGACAATTCCAAGGGTGATCCGTCCTTCACCATGTTCTTCAAATATGCCACCAAGGGCACGCAATCCGGCTTCTCGGACCCCAAGGTGGATGACTTGATCGAACGAGCATCTGCAGCCGTCGGCGATGAACGCGCCAAGCTCTGGTCCGAGCTCATCGCCTACCTGCATGACGATGTCGTGGCGGATGTGCTGCTGTTCCACATGGTTGGCTTCTCACGCGTCTCCGAACGGCTGGACTTCAAGCCCACCATCGCCACCAATTCGATGCTGCAGCTTTCGGAAATCGGCATCAAGTAAGCCGGTATCTCATCTGCCAAAGAGCGGCGGCGGAGCTTTAGCTTCGCCGTCGTGCTGAACACCGGAGGTAACCATGCTGAGCTTCATCCGAAAACGTTCCGTTGCGAGCCTGATCTCCCTGATCGGCCTCATCGTAATGGTTTTCTTCCTCTCCCGCCTGACGGGCGACCCGGCCGCGCTGTTTTTGCCGGTGGAGGCTTCGGAGGAATTGAAGCAGCAGTTTCGTGCGCTGCATGGGCTGAACGATCCGCTGATGGTGCAGTTCCTGCGCTACGCGGGCGACGTGATGACGGGGGATCTGGGTGAATCGCTCAGGAAAGCCCGCCCTGCGCTGGATGTGGTGCTGGAGGCTTTCGTCTGGACGCTGTGGCTTGCTGTCATCACCATGTCGCTCGTCACCACCGCAGCCATCGTCGTCGGTTCGCTTGCCGCTTTCCGCTCCGGTGGCTTCTTCGATCGCATGGCCTCCACCATTTCGCTCATCGGCGCTTCCGTGCCGGATTTCTGGCTTGCGATCGTGGCGATCGTGGTGTTTTCCGTCAATCTCGCCTGGCTGCCCACTTCAGGCACCGGCTCGGTGCTGCACTGGATATTGCCGATCTCGGTTCTGTTCGTGCGCCCCTTCGGCATCATCGTTCAGGTGGTGCGCGGCTCGATGATCGGTGCGTTGTCCTCTGCCTATGTCAAAACGGCGCGCGCCAAGGGTGTGAAATCGGGTCCGATCATCTTCATCCACGCCTTGCGAAACGCCATGCTCCCGGTCATCACCGTCATCGGCGATCAGGCGGCAAGCCTTCTCAACGGCGCAGTCATCGTCGAAACCATCTTTGGTTTCCCCGGGGTTGGCAAGCTGATGATCGATTCCATTCTTCAGCGCGATTTCAACGTCGTGCTGGCAGCAATACTTGTGACCGCGCTTGCGATCTTCCTGATGAATCTTCTGATCGATATCGCCTATGCGTTGCTCGATCCACGTATCCGGCACTGAGGAGACGTTCAGCCATGAGCCTTTCGAACGCCGATACAGAAATCATTGATGAGCCATCCTTTGCAACGCGCATGCTGCGCATGTTGTGGGCGGATAAATTCGCCCTCTGCGCCGCGATCTTCCTCGTCGTCGTCATCATTCTCGCCTTTGTCGGCCCGGCGTGGCTTGGCGAGCTGGCGACGAAGCAGAACCTGCGTGGACGCAACCTTGCCCCGTTCGAATGGCAACGCGAATGGTATTTCTGGCTGGGGGCGGATGCGCTCGGTCGCCCGCTGCTGGCGCGCATCGTCGCCGCCACGCAAAATACACTGATGATCGCCGCCGGTGCCGTTTTCCTTTCCGCCGTCACCGGCACCGTGCTTGGCCTGATCGCCGGTTTTTCCTCCAACCGTGTTGGCCAGATCATCATGAGGCTCGCGGACGTGATCATGTCGTTTCCGTCACTGTTGATCGCGGTCATCGTGCTTTATCTGCTCGGCTCCTCCATCCTCAACCTGATGCTGGTTCTGGCGATAACCCGCATCCCCGTTTACATCCGCACCACAAGGGCCGAAGTGCTGGAGGTGCGTGAACGCATGTTCGTACAGGCGGCGCGCGTGATGGGCGCATCCGGCAAACGTATCCTGTTCCGCCATATTCTACCCGTGGTCCTGCCGACGCTGACAACGCTTGCGACGCTTGATTTCGCCTATGTGATGCTGGCGGAAAGCGCGCTGTCTTTCCTTGGTATCGGCATTCAGCCGCCGGAAATCACCTGGGGCCTGATGATCTCGCAGGGGCGGCAGTACCTCACCAACGCCTGGTGGCTGTCCTTCTGGCCGGGCCTTGCCATCATACTCACCACCCTGTCGCTCAACCTGCTGTCCAACTGGCTGCGCATTGCGCTCGACCCCGTGCAGCGCTGGCGGCTGGAAATGAAAGGCCGCAAACATGGCTGACCATCTTCTCGATGTGCGCAACCTTTCCGTGGAGTTTCACACCGCAGGCGGTGTCGTGCATGCGGTGAAGGATGTTTCCTATCATATCGACCGTGGTGAAACGCTTGCGATCCTGGGTGAAAGCGGCTCAGGCAAATCGGTATCGTCCTCGGCCATCATGAACCTCATCGACATGCCGCCCGGACGTATCAGCGGCGGCCAGATATTTCTTGATGGCAAAGACCTTCTGACAATGCCGGCTGAGGCCCGCCGCGAGATCAATGGCCGGCGCATCGCCATGATCTTTCAGGACCCGCTCAGCCATCTCAATCCGGTCTATACCGTCGGCTGGCAGATCCGCGAGGCGATGACCACCCATGGAATGGACAGGGCGAAAGCCGAAGCGGAGGCGAGGCGGCTTGTCGCGCGTGTTGGAATTCCTGATCCGGACGGAGCCTTGAAGAAATATCCGCATGAATTTTCTGGCGGCCAGCGCCAGCGTGTGATGATCGCCATGGCGCTTGCGCTCCGGCCCGATCTCCTGATCGCCGACGAGCCGACCACGGCACTCGATGTGACGGTTCAGGCTGAAGTTCTTGCCCTGCTCAAGGAATTGCAGCGGGAAACCGGTATGGCCGTTCTCATCATCACCCATGATCTTGGCGTCGTTGCCGAAATCGCCGACCGCGTGGTCGTGATGGAAAAGGGCGTGCTGGTGGAGGCAGGCACGGTTCGCGAGGTCTATCGCAACCCAAAGCATCCCTATACCCGCAAGCTCATCAGCGCCGCCCCCGGCAGGGGCGAAATGCACGAGCCGAATGCGACCGGCGAACCGCTCCTCCGTGTGCGCGATGTGCGCAAACGTTATGGGGCATTCGAGGCACTGAAGGGCGTTTCCTTTGACCTTATGGCGGGGGAAACCATAGCTGTCGTCGGCGAAAGCGGTTCCGGCAAATCGACACTCGCGCGCATTCTGCTCCGGCTCGACGAGCCGGATGCCGGCAGCGCCGAGTGGAAGGGGCGTGATCTCTTCAAGCTTTCGCCTGCCGAACTCTTTGCCCTCAGGCGTGATTTACAGATGGTGTTTCAGGATCCAACCCAGTCGCTGAACCCCCGCATGACCGTGTTCCAGCTGGTTTCCGAAGCCTGGGTGATCCATCCGGACATACTACCCAAAGCGAAATGGCGCGAACGGGTCGCGGAATTGCTGCATCAGGTCGGCCTCTCGCCGGAACATATGCGCCGTTATCCGCATCAGTTTTCCGGTGGCCAGCGGCAGAGGATCGCGATTGCCCGCGCGCTGGCGCTGGAGCCGAAGCTCATCATCTGCGATGAAGCGGTCTCGGCGCTCGACGTGTCTGTCCAGGCGCAGGTTGTTGCACTTCTTGACAAGCTGCGCCGTGAAATGGGCCTCTCCTTCATCTTCATCGCGCATGACCTGCCGGTGGTCCGCGATTTTGCCGATCACGTCATGGTCATGCAGCGGGGAGAGGTTGTGGAATTCGGGACTGTCCGGCAGGTTTTCGAAGCGCCGCGAGAGGCCTATACGCGCGCACTTCTTTCCGCCAGCCTCGATCCCGACCCCGATATGCAGTCTGTGCGTCCGATCGATGCCGATCACACTATTGGAAATCCAAGCGGAGTTCTTTCATGACCAAACAAGCCTTCGTCGCGCTCGTGACCTGTTTCAACGAGGACGAAACCATCAATTACGAAGCGACCCGTGCGCAGGTGCGCCGTCAGGTGGCGGCTGGCAACAACATCATGTGCGCCGGAACTAACGGCGATTTCACCGCACTGACGCATGAAGAAAAAATCCGGCTGACGGAAGAGGTGGTGGACGAAGTTGCGGGCCGTGCGAAGGTCATCGTCAACGCCGGCATGCCCGCCACTTTCGAAACGCTGCAACTCGCCAAAGCCTTCGACCGCATCGGCGTCGACGGTATTGCCGTCATCACACCCTTCTTCATCGCCTGCACCCAGGATGGGCTGATCCGCCATTTCTCGACTGTGGCCGACGCCGTCGAAACACCGGTCTATCTTTACGATATTCCCGCCCGAACCCAGAACCACATAGAGCCGGAAACCGCCCGCAAACTTGCCGCCCATGGCAACATTGCCGGCATCAAGGATTCGGGCGGTGCGCAGCAGACGCTGGAAGCCTATCTACAGGTAGCAAAGGAGATGCCCGGTTTCGAAGTCTATTCCGGCCCGGATCATCTCGTTCTCTGGTCGTTGCAGAACGGTGCCGCCGGCTGCATCTCCGGCCTCGGCAACGCGCTCCCGCATGTACTTGCCGGCATTCTCAATGCTTTCAACGCCAGCGATATCGCTGAGGCCGAACGCCAGCAGGCGATCTATACGGATTTTCGCACCGATCTCTATGCGCTCGGTTTTGCACCCGCCATGGTCAAGCGCTCGCTTTACCTTCAGGACCCATCCGTCGGCGCCAGCCGGCAACCCGCCCTTCTGCCGGATCAGGAACAGGACGATCGGATCGTGGAAATCTTACGTCGTTATCAACAGCTGTGACGCCACCGCCCGAATGTGACGTGCAGGAGTGAAGCCGTGTGGCGCCACGTGAAAAATATCCACAAAACGGCCAGAAGCCGAAGCATTTATACAGCCTTGTCCGGGACGAATAATTTGTGACACAAACACGAAATTTCCCTTGTCAGTCCCGCCATTGATGTTTATGAGGAGCGCGCAACGCAAGCGTTCGCGCATGCGGAGAGGTGGCAGAGTGGTCGAATGCACCGCACTCGAAATGCGGCATACCTGCAAGGGTATCGTGGGTTCGAATCCCACCCTCTCCGCCATAATTTACGCTGAGCCGTAAGATTTTTCCGAGATAGCCTGATTCATTCGTTGGTCGCTTTGATGCTACAGTCTGGTAGGGAAGCCGGTGCCGCTTTGCGCCAGCGGAGGCAGACTGGTTGAGATAGCCGTTGGCTTCCATTTCGTTGCGTCCCACTAGCGATCTTCAGCACCTGTTGGAGGCCCACATGGTGACGATCCCGAAAAATTGGGATGCCGGCAATTGCTCGTTCATATCCGCCATTGCCTCTTACGGCAGAGGCGCTATCATAATTGTGTTGTAGGACGATAAGCTTTGGGAGGAGCGATACGTGAGACGGATGTGGCCAGACGAATTTGCCTTTCTGCTAGACGGCGCGGAAGAGGTTGACCTGCATATTCCATCGGGGGCACACGACGACAGTTCGCCCGAAGAAACGATATCCAAGAAGGCTTTGAAAGCCCGCATCAGCCAGCAGGATTTTGAAAAGATTTGGCATCTTGCAGAGGCTCGCTATCGGCTGACCGGCAGGTTTTCGGGCAAGGCGATTACGCTGATCGCCAACAATCCTCACTATCAGAAATGGCATCCCTCCGACGGCCGCAGCGTCGAGAGCGTGTCCGATAGCGGTCAGAAATACACGACGCGCTATGTGATCGTGCATTTTCTCGTTGATGATGTTCGCGAGCTGGTCGAAGCCTGAACTCCGCAGGAACGGTTCTTGCCATTGACTGGTCGAAGGGCCTTTCGAAATCCAGCGGTGCCGGGTAATTCTTGGCACCGCTTGGCGGCGTCTTAGGCGTGAGCTTCAATATCTGCGTAAGACTACTATGGACAGCGCTTGTCCGTAGTCCACTGAAATGCCTCTATACTGGTGCCGTCTCTGATCTCTCCGATGGCAGGGTGACGTACTGACCTTCCGCAGGCTTTACCGCTGCTGCGATGTAAAAATTTCCTCTGAATTAAAATAGTTTTCCTTTAAAGAAGGGAAAACACGTTATGCCGGAGGACCCCATGGCAAAGGACAGCACAAAGACCGAGCCTGCGCTTTTGTCGCAGGACCCGCATGCGGTTCGCGAGCCGAGGGTCAATAATCTCGAAATGGCGATCGGCCATGAGGTGCGTGCCTATCGCAAGAAGCTGGGCATCACGGTCACCGATCTCGCATCGGCCACCGGCGTATCGGTGGGAATGCTCTCAAAGATCGAAAACGGTAATATTTCCCCGTCCCTCACCACGCTGCAGACGCTTTCAAAGGCGCTCGGCGTGCCGATCACGGCGTTCTTCCGTGGCTTCGAGGAGCCGCGCAGCGCCACCTTCGTCAAGGCTGGCCAAGGCGTGAATATCGAGCGTAGAGGCACCCGCGCCGGCCATCAGTACAGCCTGCTTGGCCATATCGACAACAATACCAGCGGCGTCACCGTCGAGCCCTATCTCATCACGCTGACGACGGACTCGGATGTATTTCCTACCTTCCAGCATGAGGGCATGGAGTTCCTCTACATGCTGGAGGGAGAGGTGGTTTATCGCCACGGCGAGCAGCTTTTCACCATGCAGGCGGGTGACAGCCTGTTTTTTGATGCTGATGCGCCGCACGGACCGGAGGAGCTGGTGAAGCTTCCCGCTCGCTATCTGTCGATCATTTCCTATCCGCAAAGGCGGCTGACAAATGATTGAAAAGTTGCCTTAGAAGAAAAAAATATTCCTGATAGTTGACGAGATGGAATTCCATATGCTAGCTCTTCATTCAGAAACGAATGGAGGTGCCTGTCGATGTGCGGCATTGTTGGACTATTCCTGAAAGACAAAAGCCTTGAACCGCAGCTGGGTGAGCTGCTTTCGGACATGCTCGTGACCATGACGGATCGTGGACCGGATTCCGCCGGCATCGCGATCTATGGAAGCGCTGCCGATGGCCGGGCAAAAGTAACCATCCAGTCGGCCGATCCCGTCACCGATTTTTCGGGCCTTGCCGAAGCGCTGAAGGAAAATGGCGTTGAAGCTTCGGTTGCGGTGAAAAGCACCCACGCGGTCCTGGATATTCCATCGGCAAAGCTCACGGAAATTCGCTCGGTCCTCGCCGCCATTCGTCCCAATGTGCGGGTGATGGGCTCCGGCGACAGCGTGGAAATCTACAAGGAAACCGGCCTGCCGAAAGATGTCGTCGCCCGTTTTGGCGTGCGCTCTATGGCGGGCAGCCATGGCATCGGCCACACCCGCATGGCAACGGAATCGGCTGTGACGACGCTTGGCGCACACCCCTTCTCCACCGGTGCCGACCAGTGCCTGGTGCATAACGGTTCGCTCTCCAACCACAATAATCTGCGTCGGGAACTGGTACGCGAGGGCATGACCTTCGAAACCCAGAACGACTCGGAAGTGGCCGCCGCGTATCTCACGGCTGAAATGGCCAAGGGCAAGGATCTGGGCGAAGCGCTGACCGGCGCGCTCGATGATCTCGACGGGTTCTTTACCTTCGTCGTCGGCACCAAATCCGGTTTCGGCGTGGTGCGCGATCCCATCGCCTGCAAGCCGGCGGTGATGGCCGAGACCGATCAATATGTCGCTTTCGGCTCTGAATACCGCGCGCTGGTCAATCTGCCCGGCATCGAAAATGCCCGCGTCTGGGAGCCGGAGCCGGCGACCGTCTATTTCTGGGACCATGAAAAGGCCGCGTGAAACCGTCATCGGCGCATATTGCGAAAGTCATATCCATGCCAGTTTTCGATCTCTCCCACACGCCTTTGCGTGAACTCAACAGCGCGCTCCATGGGCTTTCCTCGGGCGCAAACGACACCGAATTCGAAGTTGTCAATCCGCGCGGCCACCATGCCGTCGCTGTTGGCATAGACAGCCCCGTCATCGTCGATGTCCGCGGCTCGGTCGGTTATTATTGCGCCGGCATGAATGATGGCGGCACGGTCACCGTTTACGGCTCGGCCGGGCCGGGCGTTGCCGAAAACATGATGTCGGGCACCGTCGTCATCGAGGGCGACGCTTCGCAATACGCAGGTGCCACCGGTCGCGGCGGGCTGCTGGTCATCAAGGGCAATGCCGCTTCCCGCTGCGGCATTTCCATGAAGGGCATCGATATCGTCGTGAAGGGCAATATCGGCCACATGTCCGCTTTCATGGGTCAGTCCGGCCACCTCGTTGTCTGCGGCGATGCGGGCGATGCGTTGGGTGACTCCCTTTATGAAGCGAAGCTTTTTGTGCGCGGCTCGGTCAAGAGCCTGGGTGCCGACTGCATCGAGAAGGAAATGCGGCCCGAACATCTGGAGAAGCTTGCCGAACTTCTTGAAAAAGCCGGCGTCTCCGATGTCAGCCCAAGCGAGTTCAAACGCTACGGTTCGGCCCGCACGCTCTACAATTTCAACATCGACAACGCCGACGCGTATTGAGGCGAGGGATTTTCCGATGAGCTATCACAACCCCTTCACCCCACCACGCAAGTCCGCGACTTTCGATGATCACACGCTGGCGGAAATCCGCCGTGCGGCTGCGACCGGCATCTATGATATTCGCGGCGCAGGCACGAAGCGGAAGGTGCCGCATTTCGACGACCTGCTGTTTCTCGGCGCGTCCATCTCGCGTTATCCGCTCGAAGGTTATCGCGAGAAGTGCGATACGACCGTCACCCTCGGCACGCGCTTTGCCAAGAAGCCGATCACGCTGAAAACGCCGATCACCATTGCCGGCATGAGCTTCGGCGCGCTTTCCGGCAACGCCAAGGAAGCGCTCGGCCGTGGCGCGACCATTGCCGGCACGTCCACCACGACGGGCGATGGCGGCATGACGGATGAGGAACGCGGCCACAGCCAGACGCTGGTCTATCAGTATCTGCCGTCGCGTTATGGCATGAACCCCAAGGATTTGCGCCGTGCTGACGCCATCGAGGTGGTTGTCGGCCAGGGTGCGAAACCGGGCGGCGGCGGCATGCTGCTTGGCCAGAAGATTTCCGATCGCGTCGCCAATATGCGCAATTTGCCGAAGGGCATCGACCAACGTTCCGCCTGCCGTCATCCTGACTGGACCGGCCCGGACGATCTGGAAATCAAGATCCTTGAACTGCGCGAAATCACCGATTGGGAAAAACCGATCTACATCAAGGTTGGTGGTGCGCGCCCCTATTACGACACCGCACTTGCAGTGAAGGCCGGTGCCGATGTGGTGGTGCTTGATGGCATGCAGGGCGGCACGGCGGCCACGCAGGACGTCTTCATCGAAAATGTCGGCATGCCCACGCTTGCCTGTATTCGCCCCGCAGTACAGGCGCTTCAGGATCTCGGCATGCATCGCAAGGTGCAATTGGTCGTGTCCGGTGGCATTCGCTCGGGTGCGGATGTCGCCAAGGCTCTGGCGCTTGGTGCCGATGCGGTTGCCATCGGAACGGCGGCGCTGGTGGCGCTGGGCGATAACGACCCGAAATGGGAAGACGAATACCAGAAGCTAGGCACCACGGCCGGCGCTTATGATGACTGGCACGAGGGAAAAGACCCCGCAGGCATCACCACGCAGGACCCGGAACTTGCCGCACGTCTTGACCCAATCGCCGCCGGTCGCCGCCTCGCCAACTATCTGAAGGTCATGACGCTCGAAGCCCAGACCATCGCACGCGCCTGCGGCAAAAACCATCTCCACAATCTGGAGCCGGAAGATCTGGTGGCTCTGACCATGGAGGCTGCGGCAATGGCGCAGGTTCCGCTGGCGGGAACAAACTGGTTCCCGGGTAAAGGCAGCTTTTAAAAAACACAATGGACGGGCGCATTTGGGAGGATGTGGCCGTCTTTTTCGATGAAGTGTCTGATATTCAAAAAAAGGGGAATGACGTGACACTGGACCTCTCCAAGTTTGCTGCCGAAAAAGGCATCAAATATTTCATGATCAGTTATACCGATCTCTTCGGTGGCCAGCGCGCTAAGCTGGTTCCTGCAGAAGCGATTGCCGATATGCAGAAGGGCGGCGCCGGATTTGCCGGTTTCGCCACATGGTTCGATCTGACGCCCGCCCATCCCGATCTCTTCGCCGTGCCGGACGCCTCCTCGGTCATCCAGCTTCCCTGGAAAAAGGATGTGGCATGGGTTGCTGCCGATTGCGTCATGGAAGACCAGCCTGTGGAACAGGCGCCGCGCGTCGTTTTGAAAAAGCTCATCGCGGAAGCGGCCGGGCAAGGGCTGCGGGTTAAAACCGGCGTGGAACCGGAATTTTTCCTGATTTCGCCGGACGGCGCGAAAATCTCCGATGAGTACGACACGGCGGAAAAGCCCTGCTACGACCAGCAGGCAGTGATGCGTCGTTACGATGTGATTGCGGAAATATGCGATTACATGTTGGAGTTGGGCTGGAAACCCTACCAGAACGACCATGAGGACGCGAACGGCCAGTTCGAGATGAACTGGGAATATGACGATGCGCTCCAGACGGCGGATAAACATTCCTTCTTCAAGTTCATGGTCAAGTCGGTTGCCGAAAAGCACGGGCTGCGCGCGACATTCATGCCGAAGCCTTTCAAGGGGCTGACCGGCAACGGCTGCCACGCCCATATTTCGGTCTGGGACCTGGATGGCAAGGTCAACGCTTTTGCCGACAAGGCAATGCCTTTCGGGCTCTCCGCCAAGGGCAAGACGTTTCTGGGCGGCATCATGAAACATGCCTCCGCTCTTGCGGCCGTCACCAATCCGACGGTTAATTCCTACAAGCGCATCAACGCGCCGCGGACCATCTCGGGCGCGACCTGGGCGCCGAACACGGTGACCTGGACCGGGAACAACCGCACCCACATGGTTCGCGTGCCAGGGCCGGGGCGTTTCGAACTGCGTCTGCCGGATGGCGCCGTGAACCCCTATCTGCTGCAGGCCATCATCATTGCGGCCGGTCTGTCGGGTGTCCGCTCACAGGCCGATCCCGGTCCGCATCACGATATAGACATGTATCGCGAAGGTCATACCGTGACGAATGCGCCGAAACTGCCGCTCAATCTTCTCGATGCGCTGCGCGAATACGAGAAGGACGAGGAACTGCAGCAGGCATTGGGCATGGAGTTCTCAAAGGCCTATCTCAAGCTCAAGCAGGGCGAGTGGAACTCTTATTGCGCGCAATTCACTGCCTGGGAGCACCAGACAACGCTCGACGTTTGAGTTCGGGTTTCCCCGCCGCCCTCGCGGCTTTTCCCCGCGCTCATCAGACAGCGCGGGGTTTTTCCAATATCGATGACAGAGAGAGTGCCGGATGACGAACTTCGTCCTGACCGTAACCTGCAAGTCCACCCGAGGCATCGTCGCTGCCCTTTCAGGCTTTCTCGCTGAAAAAGGCTGCAACATCGTCGATAGTTCGCAGTTTGATGATCTCGGCACTGGCCGTTTCTTCATGCGCGTGGGCTTCATTTCCGAAGAGGGAGCAAAGCGTGACGACTTGATGGCTGGACTGATGCCGATCTCGCAGAAATTCGGCATGGAAGTGGCGCTTCATGACCAGTCCGAGCGGATGAAGGTCCTGCTGATGGTCTCGCGCTTCGGCCATTGTCTGAACGATCTGCTTTACCGTTGGCGCATCGGTGCCTTGCCGATCGATATTGTCGGCGTCGTCTCCAACCATTTCGATTACCAGAAAGTGGTGGTCAATCATGATATTCCCTTCCACCACATTCCGGTGACGAAGGAAAACAAGCCACAGGCTGAAGCCCGGATCATGGATATTGCCGAAAGCACCGGAACCGAACTGATCGTGCTTGCGCGTTATATGCAGGTGCTTTCCGACCGGATGTGCGAGACGATGTCGGGGAAGATCATCAACATCCACCATTCTTTCCTGCCGTCCTTCAAGGGCGCCAACCCTTACAAGCAGGCCTATCAGCGCGGCGTGAAGCTGATCGGTGCGACGGCCCACTATGTCACCGCCGATCTCGATGAAGGTCCGATTATCGAGCAGGATATTGTGCGTATTACCCATGCCCAGAGCGCGGAGGATTATGTTTCGCTCGGCCGGGATGTCGAGGCGCAGGTTCTGGCACGCGCCATCCACGCCCATATCCACCACCGTACTTTCATCAACGGTAACCGCACCGTGGTCTTCCCGCCAAGCCCGGGCAGCTATGCATCGGAACGGATGGGGTGACGCGGCATTGCGACAAGCTGGTCGCGCGCTGTTGCCATAAACATGGTGCGCGGCTAAATAAGTTGGTACGCCATAATATAAAGAGCCAGAACCTGTTTTCACGCCCGGCGGGCGGAAGCGGGATGTGCCAAACGAGGTGATACCATGACCGGTGCTTTGCAGGGAACTGCCATTCGCGTTGAGCGTCCGACCAAGACGCTGAGGGAGCTTGCGCTCGACAAGGTGCGCGACGCCATCGTGAACGGTTACTTCCGTCCGGGAGATCGCCTCGTAGAGCGCGATCTCTGCGCCCAGCTGGGCGTTTCCCGCACCATCGTGCGCGAAGTCCTGCGGCATCTGGAGTCCGAGGGGCTGGTGGCGAATTTGCAGAACAAGGGGCCGATGGTTGCGCTGCTCGATCTCGCCGAGGCCAAGCAGATTTACGAAATCCGCGGTGCGCTGGAGGGAATGGCGGCGCGCCTTTGTGCGGAGCGTCGCGATCCCGCCATTGTCGAGGCGCTTGAGGCTTCACTCGAGCATATTCGCGAAAGTTACGTTGCCAAGGATATGCCCGGTGTTCTCGCGCATACCTCGTCTTTTTATCATACGCTGTTCAGCAAGATCGACCGGCATGTCGCCTGGGGCGTCGTCAATTTGCTGACGGTGCGGATCAACCATCTTCGCTCCATGACGATTAAGACGAAAAGCCGCGATACCGAAGGTCCGGCGCAGATGAAAAAGATCGTCGATGCGATCCGGAAAGGTGACGGGGACGCCGCTTACAAAGCCGCTCTCGATCATGTCACCAGCGCATGCGCTATCGCCGAAGCCGTTCTCACCGCGCAAAAAACGGCTGACTGACGGTTTTTGGCGCTCCGTTCTGCTTGTCTTGCGGTTGCCCAGTTGGCGGCCGCAGGCTCTGCGGTTTTTTGATTTTATGGTTGTTTTACAATAATTTAGAAAAACAAATGACCGCTTATTGACAGGGCAATCCGTTTGGTGTGATGGTATGCCATAATAAATAATATAAAGAGCGGAGCTTAATATGAACTGGAATCCGATTTCCCGGAAATGCATAGCCGTGCGCGCCAAAACCTCTCTGGCGGGCTTTGTCATCAGTCTTCTTGCCGGTGCGGCCGTTGCACAGGACTGCACGCCGAAAATATCCAACGATCACCTCATCAAGCCCGGCCATCTCGTGATGGCGACCAGCCCGACATTGCCGCCCATGGCCTATGCCGACCAACAGGGTGTGCTCAAAGGCCTTCGTATCGAGTTGGGTTATGAAATCGCCAAGCGCCTCTGCCTGAAGCCCGAATATATCAGCACGGAATATGCCACCATGGTGCCGGGCCTGCAGGGCGGCCGCTGGGATATGATCAATGCCGGCCTGTTCGTGACGGCGGAGCGGCGCAAGATCCTGTTCATGATCCCCTATGAGAGTCTCGCCATCAGCATTTCAACGGCCGTCGGTGCATCCGAGCCCATCACCAAGGTGGACGATCTGGCCGGTAAGGCCGTCAGCACCGATATCGGTGGCTATGCCGAGCGCAAGATCAAGGAATTGAACGAGGACTTCAAGAAACGCGGTCTTGCGCCGATGACCATAAACCTGTTCGACAATTACGCGACCGTCTATCAGGCGCTGCGGGCAGGTCAGGTTCAGGCCGCGGTCTCCATCGATCCTGTCGCCAAGCAATACCAGGATCGCGGCGAGTTCACGCATGCACTTTCCGGCATGTACCCTACGCCCGGTTCGCTTTCCTTTGGAAGCAAGGACGTCGCCAGTGCCGTCTCTGCTGCTCTCAAGGAAATGAAGGCCGATGGTTCGCTTGAAAAGCTGATGGGTGGTTATGGCGTGAGCATCGCGCCCGGCGACCTCGCCGTTCTTGGTCCGGAAGGCTGAAATCTCCTCCATCTGAACTGTCAGCGCGGCGGGAGAGTTCTCGCCGCGACCATTCCCGCATGAATTGGAGAAAGACGTGAAGGGTTGGAACTGGGAAGGTTTCTTCGAATACCTGACGAATTATTATCTTTTCGAGGGGGCGATGGTGACGCTCGGCCTCACGGTTTTTGCCATGACGGCGGGTCTTGCGCTGGGCTTCGTCATTGCGGTGATGCGCATGTCGAAATACCGGTTCCTCTCCGGACCGGCCTATTTCTACACCTGGATATTTCGCGGCACGCCGCTGCTGGTGCAGCTCATCATCATCTATACCGGCCTGCCGCAGCTCGGCATCAAGCTGACGGTTCTGCAGTCCACCCTGATCGGCCTGTCGCTTTGCGAGGCCGCTTATCTGTCGGAGATCGTCCGGGCAGGTATCGCCGCGGTTCCCAAAGGCCAAATCAATGCGGCGCGCGCCATCGGCATGACCGAGGCGCAGGTGATGCGCTACATAGTTGCGCCGCAGGCCTTCCGCATCATCATTCCGCCGCTTGGCAATTCCGTCAATGGCGTGCTGAAGACAACGTCGATCGCCTCCATCATTTCCATGGAGGAGCTGCTGCGCCGCACGCAGGTTCTTATCCAGGAAAAGTTCCTCGTTCTGGAGCTCTTCATGGTTGCGGCCCTTTATTACCTCGCCATGACGACCGCCTGGGAACTCATCCAGCGCCGTATCGAGAAACGATTCGGCAAGGCCTACGGCCCAATGTCGGCTGACGTACACTAGGGAGAAGTCCGATGTCTCAAGCAACCAGCATGATCGAACTTCAATCCGTCAACAAATGGTACGGTCCGACCTTTCAGGTTCTGACCAATTGCAGCCTGAATGTCGCCAAGGGCGAAGTCGTCGTGATCTGCGGGCCGTCCGGTTCGGGCAAGTCGACGCTGATCAAATGCGTCAATGCGCTGGAGACGATCGGCAACGGCATCATCACCGTCAACGGGGTTGAGGTGACCAACCCCAAGACCGATATGCCTAAGCTGCGCTCCAAAGTGGGCATGGTGTTCCAGCATTTCGAACTCTTCCCGCATATGACGATCCTCGAAAATCTGTGCATCGGGCAGGAGAAGGTTCTCGGCCGCTCCCCTGCGGAGGCGCTGGTCAAAGCCAACGCCCTTCTGGAGCGGGTGGGGCTTACCGCGCATGCGAAGAAATATCCCGGTCAACTTTCCGGCGGTCAGCAGCAGCGCGTCGCAATCGCCCGCGCGCTGGCGATGGATCCGGTCGCCATGCTTTTTGACGAGCCTACATCGGCGCTTGATCCGGAAATGATCAACGAGGTGCTCGACGTCATGGTCTCGCTTGCGCAGGAAGGCATGACGATGATGGTGGTGACGCATGAAATGGGGTTTGCCCGCAAGGTGGCGGACCGCATCGTCTTCATGGATGGCGGCGAGATCGTCGAGATCGGCGAGGGGGACAGCTTCTTCACCAATCCGAAGACGGATCGCGCACGCTCGTTCCTGTCGAAAATCCTGGCGCATTGAGGCCACGGTGACCGGAGCGGGATGACGAAGTCCCGCTTCAGATCGTGTGCCTTAGGCCGTTCCGAACAACGCAGAATGATAGTGGCGGAGAACCGCAATGATAAACCGTGTCCTGATGCCTCGCGAAATGCTCATCGGCGGGGGCAGCCGTTTCCGATTGCCGTCACTGCTGAAATCTCTGGGGGTGAAGCGCCCTCTGCTCGTCTGCGATCCAGTCATGCAGAAACTCGGCCATGCGGATGCGCTTTTGCAGGCGCTTGGCGGCGAGGGTATCGATGCCGCCATTTTTGCGGATGTCGTGGAAGATCCAACGGATATATCCATCGCCACACTGGTGAAACGCGTTTCCGGGGGCGGTCATGATGGTCTCGTCGCACTCGGCGGCGGTAGCGCCATGGATACGGCGAAAGCAGGTGCCATCGTTGCAACTAGTGGCGAAGAGCTGCGGGCGCTGAAAGTTCCAAGGATCGTGGATTTTGCCGTCATGCCGGTAATTACCATACCCACAACCGCAGGAACCGGATCGGAAGTAACACGCGCCGCCGTCGTGACGGATACGGCTGCCAGCGAAAAAATGCTCATCCTCGGCACTGCCGCTTTGCCCGTTGCGGCCATCATCGATTACGAGCTGACGCTGACCTGCCCTTACCGCGTCACGGTAGATACCGGCATAGATGCGCTGACCCATGCGCTGGAAGCGCTGGTCAACCGCAACGGTAATGCCCATTCCGAGGCGTTGGCGCTGTCCGCGCTGAAACTGATCGGGGCAAATCTCGAAAAAGTCGCGAACGACCCGCAAAACCGGGAAGCACGCGAAGCGATGATGCTCGGGGCGACGCATGCGGGTCTTGCCGTTTCCAACACATCCACAGCGTTGATCCACGGCCTCAGCCGGCCGGTCGGTGCCTTTTTCCATGTTCCGCACGGCATGTCGAATGCGATGGTGCTGCCGTTGGTCACACAATTTTCGTTGAATTCCGCTCTACCGCAATATGCCGCCGCCGCCCGCGCACTTGGTTGCGCGAGTTCGACGGACAGTGACCAGATAGCAGGCGCAAAGATGGTGGAGGCTTTCATCGGCCTGAACAGGCGGTTGAAGGTGCCGACCCCGCAGGAATTCGGTATCGACAAAACCCGCTATCTCGATCTTTTGCCGGAAATGGTGCGGCAAGGCCTCGCCTCCGGCACACCGGCAAATAACCCACGGGTTCCGACGGCAGCGGAAATGACGCGCCTTTACGAACTTGCCTTTGACGGCCGCATGGAAGGGCCGTGAGCCATAACCTCCTGTAAGAATTGTTGTTTTTCACAACTTCAAGCCACAGATTTCCGCCACTTGACACTTACATATTATGGCATACCATAAGACATCATATTTATCGGAGAGAACGCCAATGCCCATCCAGATCCGTAAGACCCTGTTGCAGGTCGAAACAACGTTGATTGAAGGAGGCAAGGCCGCAGCGACACCTTTGAAGCTGTTCACCGCCATCGCGGTCGTGAAAAATCCCTGGGCTGGAAAAGGCTTCGTGGATGATCTCAAACCGGAAATCCACGCCGGGGCGCCGGTGCTGGGCGAACTGCTGACGAAGATGATCCTTGATGCCGTGGGTTCCGGCGAAGCGGTGGAGGCCTATGGCAAGGCGGCCGTCGTCGGGCTGGATGGTGAGATCGAACATGCCTCCGCGCTCATTCACACGCTGCGTTTCGGCAATCACTATCGTCAGGCTGTGGGTGCCAAGTCCTATCTGGCCTTCTGCAATACGCGTGGTCCCGGCAATGCGCCGATCATGATCCCGTTAATGGACAAGAACGATGAAGGCCGCCGTTCGCACTACCTGACTATCCAGACCTCCGTTCCCGATG
Source organism: Agrobacterium sp. CG160-95 (assembly GCF_053521725.1). Classification (NCBI taxonomy): domain Bacteria; kingdom Pseudomonadati; phylum Pseudomonadota; class Alphaproteobacteria; order Hyphomicrobiales; family Rhizobiaceae; genus Agrobacterium; species Agrobacterium sp. CG160-95. The sequence goes on from NZ_JBNWDU010000002.1 coordinate 118,319, forward strand.
CTCCGGCTGCCGACGAGATCGTCGTGGCGCTCGGTGCTTCAGTCGGCGGTAGGCCTCATCACCGCATCGGCGACCGCTATCAGGATCTGAAGGATCTCGGTCAGGATGTTGCCAACCCGGCGGGCGTTTGAGGGTGATGCAAATGCAGGAGGCCGCCACCACGTCACGGGTCAATGCTGCAAAGGCAGGTGCTGCCGCGCTCCCTCGCAAGGTGACCGAGGGCGGGGCGGCCTATTTCGAGGCAGGCGCCGGTGAAGACCTGATCCTCATCCACGGCGTGGGAATGCGGCTGGAAGCCTGGAAGCCGCAGATCGAAATCTTTTCAAAGACGCACCGTGTCATCGCGGTAGATATGCCGGGGCATGGCGGCAGTGAACGCCTGCCAGCGGGCAGCTCGCTCAAGGATTTTGTCGGCTGGTTCGGCCGCTTTCTTGACGATATGCGGATCGCGCGTGCCAATGTGGCCGGGCATTCTATGGGTGCGCTGATTTCCGGCGGTGCCGCTGCAACCTTTGGAGATCGAATTGCGCGCGTCGGTTATCTGAACGGCGTCTACCGCCGTGATCCGGCCGCGAAGGCTGCGGTTCTTGCACGCGCGGCTGCCATCCGGACCACCGGCGTGGACAAGGAAGGCCCTTTGTTACGTTGGTTCGGCGACGATCCAAAGAGCCAGCAGGCGCGGGAGTTGACGCGGGGCTGGCTGGAAATGGTCGATCCCGAAGGTTACGCGGTTGCCTATACCGCATTTGCGGGCGGCGACGAGACCTATGCGGATCGGTGGCCCTCGGTCATCTGCCCGGCTCTTTTCCTGACGGGTTCGGACGATCCCAATTCGACGCCTTTGATGGCCGAGCAGATGGCGGCGATCACACCGCGCGGTTACGCCCGCGTCGTTGAGGCGCACCGGCATATGGTCAATCTGACCGCACCTGAAACTGTCAATGCAATGATGGCCGAATGGCTGGCTTTAGAGGAGGAGCCGCAATGACTGTTGCAACTCTTGATCCGCGCGCTTTGCGCGATGCATTCGGCGCTTTCGTTACGGGAGTAACGATCGTGACCACCCGGGACGATGCAGGAAAGCCCATCGGTTTTACCGCCAACTCCTTCACCTCGGTTTCGCTCGATCCGCCGTTGCTGCTGATCTGCCTTGCCCGTAGCTCGCGCAATTTCGCGACGATGACGGGCACCAAAAACTTCGCGGTCAATATTCTGTCGGAAAGCCAGAAGGACCTCTCCAACACCTTCGCCCGGCCGGTCGAAGACCGTTTCGCCACCGCCAGCTGGTTGGATGCGCCGAAGGGCTCCCCGGTCTTTGCAGACGTCGCGGCCTGGTTCGAATGTTCGATGCAGGAGGTTATCGAGGCCGGCGATCATGTCATTCTGCTCGGCCGTATCGAGGCTTTCGACAATAGCGGCCTGAACGGTCTCGGTTATGCGCGCGGCGGCTATTTCACGCCGATGCTGGCTGCAAAGGCGGTATCGGCAGCGGCGGAGGGCGATATCGTCGTGGGCGCCGTTCTGGAACGGCGCGGCGAGATTTACCTCGTTGGCAACGACGTGCTGTCGCTTCCCGGCTGTGTCGTGGCAAGCGGCGATCCGGTCGCGGCGCTGACATCACGTCTCGAAGACCTGACGGGTCTCTCCGTCAAAACGGGATTTCTCTACTCGGTTTATGAGAACAAGACGGATGGGCGCCAACACGTCGTCTATCACGCGCTTGCCGATGGCGATCAAGCGCCGCGCGAGGGCCGTTTTCTGTTGCCCGGCGCGCTGGCTTCGGCAAAATTCGACTCCGGCGCTACGGCGGATATCGTCAATCGTTTCGTGCTGGAAAGCTCGATCGGCAATTTCGGTGTTTATGTCGGGAACGAGACCGCCGGCAAGGTTCATCCCATCTCCATGAAGGGGCCAAAACCATGAAATTCTCCCTCTTCGTTCATATGGAGCGGCTGGACGCCTCCCAGGACCACAAGACGCTCTACGAGGAGTTCGTAACGCTCTGCGAGATCGCCGATCGTGGTGGCATGCATGCCATCTGGACCGGCGAACATCACGGCATGGATTTCACCATAGCGCCCAACCCCTTTGTAACGATCGCCGATCTGGCGCGGCGTACGAAGACGGCACGCCTGGGTACGGGAACGGTGATCGCGCCTTTCTGGCACCCGATCAAGCTTGCCGGAGAAGCGGCGATGGCGGATCTGATCTGTGACGGCCGTCTTGATATCGGCATTGCGCGTGGCGCCTATTCGTTCGAATATGAGCGGCTGCTTCCAGGCCTCGATGCCTGGGGCGCCGGCCAGCGGATGCGCGAGCTTATTCCGGCTGTCAAAGGGGTTTGGGCGGGTGACTACACCCACGACGGCGAATTCTACAAGTTCCCGGCCACCACATCGGCTCCCAAACCGCTGCAGCAGCCTTTTCCGCCCATCTGGGTGGCGGCGCGTGATCCGAATTCGCATGAATTCGCTGTCGCCAATGATTGCAATGTTCAGGTGACGCCGCTCTGGCAAGGCGATGACGAGGTGGAAACCCTGATGGGCCGCTTCAACGATGCCTGTGCGAAAAATCCGGATAAACAGCGGCCGAAAATCATGCTGCTGCGCCACACCTATGTCGGCTCCGGTGAAGCCGACATTGCCCAGGCGGCCCATGAGATGAGCGTCTATTACAACTACTTCTTTGCATGGTTCAAAAACGAAAAGCCCGTTCATCAGGGGCTGATCGAGCGTATTGCGCCGGAGGAGATTGTCGCAAACGCCATGCTTTCCGGTGATGTCATGCGCAAGAACAACGTTGTCGGCGATGCCGATGAAGTCATTACCCGGCTTAAGGCCTACGAGGCCATGGGCTACGACGAATATTCCGTCTGGATCGATACCGGCATGAGCTTCGAGCGCAAGAAGGCCTCGCTGGAACGCTTCCTTTCCGATGTCATGCCGGCTTTCAAGGAGTAAGATGATGCGCCGTTTCCAATGTTACATCGACGGGCGCTTCGAGGATGGTGAGGCGAGCTTTTCCAGCCTCGACCCGGCAACCGGTGAACCTTGGGCAGAAATGCCGGAAAGCCGCGAAGCGGATATTAGCCGCGCCGTAGAGGCTGCGCATCGGGCGCTTTATGACGATGCCGCCTGGTCGAAACTGACGGCGACGCAACGCGGCAAGCTGCTCTATCGGCTTGCCGATCTGGTTGCCGAAAATGCAAAGACGCTTGCCGAGCTCGAAACCCGTGACACCGGCAAGATTATCCGCGAGACCTCGGCGCAGATTGCCTATGTCGCGGACTATTATCGCTATTATGCGGGCTTGGCTGACAAAATCGAGGGCGCTTACCTACCGATCGACAAGCCGGACATGGATGTCTGGCTGCGGCGCGAACCCGTGGGTGTGGTGGCCGCGATCGTCCCGTGGAACAGCCAGCTTTTTCTGGCAGCCGTTAAAATCGGCCCGGCGCTCGCTGCCGGCTGCACAATCGTCATCAAGGCCTCGGAAGACGGACCGGCGCCGCTTCTGGAGTTCGCCCGGCTGGTGCAGGAGGCTGGTTTTCCTGCCGGCGTCGTCAATATAGTCACTGGTTTCGGTGCGTCCTGCGGCACGGCACTCACCACACACCCGAAGGTGGCCCATATCGCCTTTACCGGCGGGCCGGAAACGGCGCGTCACATCGTTCGCAACTCGGCCGAAAATCTTGCCTCCACGTCGCTCGAACTCGGCGGCAAATCGCCAATCCTCGTCTTTGCCGACGCCGATCTCGAAAGCGCCGCCAATGCGCAGGTCGCGGGAATTTTCGCGGCGACCGGTCAGAGCTGTGTTGCCGGATCACGGCTGATTGTCGAGAGAAGCGTGAAGGATCGCTTCCTCGGGATTTTGAAGGCGAAGGCCGACGCGATCCGCATCGGCTCGCCGCTGGACATGGCAACGGAAGTGGGGCCGCTCGCGACCGAGCGGCAGCGCAAGCATATTGTCTCTCTGGTCTCCGCTTCCGAAAAAGCCGGTGCGACGGTGGTGACGGGCGGTGTGGCGGTGGATGGCGCTGGTTATTTCTACCCTCCGACCATTCTCGATTGTGACGGCATTCATTCGCCGTCCATGGAAAGGGAGTTCTTCGGCCCGGTTCTTTCGGTTGTTTCCTTCGAAACCGAGGCGGAAGCGATCGCTTTGGCCAATGACACGGTCTATGGCCTCGCCTCGGGCGTCTTCACGCAGAACCTGACGCGCGCCCATCGGCTGATGAAGGCGATCCGTGCCGGTGTGGTTTGGGTGAACACCTATCGCGCCGTCTCACCGATTGCGCCTTTCGGCGGTTTCGGTCTTTCCGGTGATGGTCGCGAAGGCGGGCTTGCGGCAGCGCTCGCTTACACGCGCACGAAGACCATATGGCTTAGAACCTCCGATGACCCGATCCCCGATCCATTCGTGATGCGGTGACGCGATGTTTTACGAAATCCGCACCTACCGGCTGAAGAACGGCGCCATTCCGGCCTACCTTGGGGTTGTCGAGGAGGAAGGCATCGAAATCCAGAAAAGCCATTTGGGCGAGCTGGTGGGTTACTTCTTTTCCGAGATCGGGCCGATCAATGAAATTGTCCACATCTGGGCTTTTTCCAGCCTGGATGACCGCGAAGAACGGCGCGCGCGGCTACTGGCCGATCCACGCTGGTTGTCTTTCCTGCCTAAGATCCGCGACCTCATTGAAGTCGCCGAAAACAAGATCATGAAGCCGGCGCCTTTTTCACCGCTGAAGTGAATCTGCCGGCCGCGAAGTGCATGCCAACAACAAGCTCTAAAACGGAGTAAGGGAACATGAGATCGAAACTGGTATTGATGACATGCGCAGCAATTTTCGCCCTGGGCGCATCCGCACAGGCGAATGATCTGGTTTTTTCCAGCTGGGGAGGAACCACGCAGGACGCGCAGAAGGCGGCCTGGGCCGAAAAATTCATGGTGGCGACCGGCATCAACGTGCTTCAGGATGGCCCGACGGACTATGGCAAGCTGAAAGCCATGGTCGAGGCGAACGGCGTGACATGGGATGTGGTCGACGTGGAGGGCGACTACGCCGCGCAGGCCGGGCCGAAGGGCCTGCTGGAGAAGCTTGATTTCGCCGTCATCGACAAAACGAAGCTAGACCCTCGTTTCGTCACTGATTACTCCGTCGGAAGCTTCTATTATTCCTTCGTCATCGGCTGCAATGTTGATGCTGTAGCCGCCTGCCCCAAGAGCTGGGCCGACCTTTTCGATACGGCAAAGTTCCCCGGCAAGCGCACCTTTTACAAGTGGTCCGCGCCGGGTGTGATCGAAGCAGCCCTGCTGGCCGATGGTGTTGCCGCCGACAAGCTATACCCGCTCGATCTCGATCGCGCCTTCAAGAAGCTGGACACGATCAAATCCGATATCATCTGGTGGTCTGGCGGTGCGCAATCGCAGCAGTTGATCGCTTCTGCGGAGGCACCCTTCGGCAGCGTCTGGAACGGCCGCATGACAGCGCTTGAGAAGAGCGGTGTGAAGGTGGAGACCTCCTGGGAGCAGAACATCACGGCAGCGGATTCCCTCGTGGTTCCCAAGGGAACGAAGAACAAGGACGCGGCGATGAAGTTCATCGCTCTTGCGACCTCCGCGCAGGCGCAGGCGGATATGGCGTCTGCCACGGGTTATGCCCCGGTCAATGTCGAATCCGCAAAGCTGATGGATCCGGAAACGGCAAAGACCCTGCCTGACCAGCAGACAGCGAGCCAGGTCAATGCCGACATGAACTACTGGGCGCAACATCGTGACGAGATCGGTGAGCGCTGGTACGCCTGGCAGGCCAAGTAAGGCAACGGCGCGGGCAGCCAAAAGCGCCCGCGCAAATTTTCACCTCCGGGGAGGTTTGGGCATGGTCTCGCTTACCGATGAAACAGAAAGCCCGAAGACGAAGGTGCGGATGCCCTTCCGGCCCGGCAATTTTGCCGCCACCCTGCCGGCATTCGTTCTGCTTGCCCTGTTCTTCGTCGTGCCGGTTATCATCCTGCTGTCGCGCAGCGTTACCGAGCCTGTTCTGGGCTTTGGCAATTACGCCGCATTGCTGGGCAGCTCCACCTACCTGAAGATTTTCTTCAATACATTCGCGGTCTCGGCGCTGGTCACGCTCGTAACGCTGGTCATCGGTTTTCCTGTCGCGTGGGCGCTTGCCATCATGCCGTCGCGGCTTGCCTCCGTCGTTTTCGCAATTTTGCTTCTGTCCATGTGGACCAACCTTCTGGCACGCACCTATGCCTGGATGGTGCTGTTGCAGCGGACGGGTGTCGTCAACAAGACGCTGATGGGCCTTGGCATCATCGACAAGCCGCTTGCACTGGTCAACAACCTGACCGGCGTCACGATCGGCATGACCTATATCATGCTGCCATTCATCATCATTCCGCTCTATGGCGTCATCCGCAAGATCGATCCGGCCATTCTCCAGGCGGCGGCGCTGTGCGGGGCAACCCGCTTTCAGGCGCTGACCCGCGTTCTCATTCCACTTGCCGCTCCCGGTATGATCTCCGGCGCGCTGATGGTGTTCGTCATGTCGCTTGGCTATTTCGTCACCCCGGCGCTGCTGGGCGGCACGGCGAACATGATGCTGGCCGAGCTTATCGCGCAATTCGTGCAGTCTCTCGTCAACTGGGGCATGGGCGGGGCAGCGGCGCTGGTGCTTCTGGTGGTGACGCTGACGCTTTACGCAATCCAGCTGAAATTCTTCGGCGCGGCCGGGGCAGGGGGGCGCTGACATGCTTTTGAACTACAACAGCCTTGGCGCATGGAAGTGGCTGCTCCTTTTAATCACCGTGCTGACAGCGGCATTCCTTATCCTGCCGATTGTCTTCATCGCTGCTTTGTCCTTCGGCTCGTCGCAATGGCTGATCTTTCCGCCGCCCGGCTGGACGCTGAAATGGTATGCGGATTTCTTTGCCGATCCGAGGTGGCTGGATGCTGCCTGGACAAGCCTGCGTATCGCCGTGATGGTCACAGTCCTGTCGGTGTTGATCGGCCTCGTGGCCTCCTTCGGCCTGGTGCGGGGGCGTTTCATTGGGCGCGAGGGTCTGCGGGCTTTGTTCATGACGCCGATGATCCTGCCTGTCGTGGTGCTGGCGGTGGCGCTTTATGCTTTTTTCCTGAAGCTCGGCCTTGCGGGCACCACCACGGGCTTTGTCATTGCCCATCTTGTCGTGGCGCTGCCTTTCTCCATTCTGGCGTTGACCAGCGCGCTCGAGGGTTTCGACAAATCGATCGAAGACGCTGCAGTGCTATGCGGCGCGAGCCCGCTGCAGGCCAAAATCCGCATCACCTTGCCGGCCATCAGCCATGGCCTGTTCTCAGCCGCGATCTTTTCTTTCCTCACTTCCTGGGATGAGGTGGTGCTGGCGATCTTCATGGCAAGTCCAAACTTGCAAACGCTGCCGGTGAAAATCTGGGCGACGCTGCGGCAGGATCTGACGCCGGTGATCGCCGCTGCATCGACGCTTCTCATCGCGGTGACCATCATTCTCATGCTGCTTGTCGCGGCTGTGCGAAAAGGATTGAAAACATGACCAAACCGCTCCTGCAAATTCGCGGCATCGCCAAGCAATACGGACCGGTCGTTGCCGTTCAGGACGTCAATCTCGAGGTGCAGCCGGGCGAGTTCATGACGTTTCTCGGACCATCCGGTTCGGGCAAGAGCACGACGCTCTACATTCTGGCCGGTTTCGAACAGCCGACGGCGGGCGACATCCTGCTGAACGGCGAAAGCCTGCTCTCCACGCCGTCGCACAAGCGCAATATCGGCATGGTCTTCCAGCGTTACACGCTGTTTCCGCATCTGTCTGTTGGCGAGAATATCGCCTTTCCGCTGAAAGTGCGCCGAAAGAGCAAGGCGGAAATCGATACGAAGGTGAAGGAGATGCTGAGGCTCGTTCGTCTCGAAGGTTTCGAGGACAGAAAGCCTGCGCAGATGTCGGGCGGCCAGCAGCAGCGCGTGGCCTTGGCAAGGGCGCTCGCTTATGATCCGCCGGTTCTTCTGATGGACGAGCCGCTCTCGGCGCTCGACAAGAAGCTCAGGGAAGAAATCCAGTTCGAAATCCGTCGCATCCACCAGCAGACGGAAGTAACGATCCTTTACGTCACCCACGATCAGGAAGAGGCCTTGCGTCTTTCCGACCGGATCGCGGTGTTTTCAAAAGGCGTGATTGACCAGATCGGTACGGGGCCGGAGCTTTACGCTCACCCCACCACCCGCTTCGTGGCCGAATTCATCGGTGACAGCGACTTCATCGCCTGCGATCTCCTCGCCGCCTCGGGCGGCAAGGCGACGGTTTCGCTCGGGCAGAATATCGTCTTTGACCATATTCCGGTTCATGGCGAAGCTGCGCCGGGAAAAAAGGCGGCGCTGATGCTGCGTCCGGAGCGTTTACAGCTCAGCCGCAACAGGCCCGGCTCTTACGCCGGTTTTCAGGCGACCGTCAGCGATATCACCTTCCTTGGCAACAACGTCCATGTCGTCGCCCATACAGGTTCGGGAGAGCCCTTTGCCGTGCGCCTGCCATTTGGCCATGAGGCAATTTCGGGCCTCAACCGTGGTGATCTCGTGCATCTGGCCTTCGATCCCGCGTCGGCGCAGGTTTTCTGTTGAGGGTCGGAAATATGCATCTTAATGATCCCATGCTCTTCGGCGAGCACGGGAGGACATCTCTACCGGCAATGCGCGCCGACCATCAAGAAACTGGGACTGGAACTTTGCGGCAATGCGCCCTTCATCGTCGACGACGCCGATCTCGATGCGGCCGTGGAGGGAGCGCCGATTTTCCCAGAAGTTGGAGCCGCAGAAAAAACCGTTGCATTTCAATGAGCCATCATGCCCCAGGCAAGTGAACCTAGGGAAAAAATCCCGAATAAGACAAGGATCACTCCGGACAGGCGGGAAACCCAGCGGGCAAAGGTGGTGGGAAGGCGCTGCCGGGCAAATGCAACGCCGCCGCTCAACATGAACCACCACAATAAAGACCCTAGAAAAACGCCCGCGACCACAAAAAACGCGCTCGTCGCTCCCGATGCGTCAGCAAGGCCGAGACCCGCGAAAATTGCTGCAAAGGACAGAATCGTCATGGGGTTGGTGATCGTCAGGAAAAAGGTCGCGGTGATGGTGCCGAGCAGATCACGCGCTCCAACCTTGGCCGCTTCTGCCAGAGGTTTGGGCCTCAGGCTTTTCCAGCCGAGCCACAGCATGAAAAGGCCGCCGACGATTTTGAGCGGCGTATCGATTGTCGCAAGGGTCGCCGCGAAAGCGGAAAAGCCCAGCGCTGCGAGGCTGGCATACACGGCATCCGCCAGAGCAGTCCCAAGGCCACCTGCCACTCCCGCCCAGAACCCGCGCTCAAGGGTCCGGTTGATGCAGAGGGCGCCGATGGGGCCGAGCGGGGCTGCGACCGCAAGGCCCAGCACAATGCTTTTCAAAACGAGCATCAGTTCCATCAGTCCACGCTTTCCTTCGGCATAAATGGTCCCGGCACGACAGAAGACAGGGCGATGATCGTTTCGGTACGGGCAAGGAACCCGTTCTGTTTCATTGTCGCCAGAAAGGTTTCGATCTCCGCCAGCGACCCGACGTGAACTTTGACGAGGTAGGACCACTGCCCGGTCACATGGTGACATTCCGCAATAGCGGACTGCGACGCCGCATAGACACGAAACGCGGCCTCGTCCGCATCCGGCGCCAACGCGATCCACACGAAGGCGATCACGGGCAAATCGAATGCGGATGGATCGGCATCAACGGTGATGCGACGGATCGCCCCGCTGGCCGTCAGGCGTCGGATGCGCTCGTTCACGGCCGAAGCGGAAAGCTCCACGACATTTCCGATATCGGCCAGAGAGCGGCGGGCGTCTTCTGCAAGAAGACTGATGATTTTGCGGTCTGTTGAATCCATTTCCGCAGATAATCATGTTTACTGTGATAATGAAAGATATTATGCGGAATTTTTGTGAATCGAGCGCAAGCCTTTAAACCGAGCCAAGAATCCCCTGCAGCTTCGCCGTGCCTGTAATCTTGGCGGAAGCTCATGCTATTTCAGCGATTACGGTCGCACTATCCATGCTTCCGGCAGCGTTTCCTGCAAGGCTTGGCGGATGATCGTGGCGAGATGGGCGCTGATTCGATTTTCGTCTTTTCCGGAGCGAAGAAGGCTGAGCCCCAGCGACGGGAGTTGTGGCAAACCATTGGTGAGTGGATCGAGAACCCGTACGGAAGGCGGCCGGCCGAACGGTGTGCGAAGTGCGATGCCAAGGCCTGCGGCTGTCGCAGCCCACAACCCGCCGAGGCTAGGGCTGACGAATGCAATGCGCCAGGCGATACGCTGTTGATCAAGGTGGTTGCAGGCAATGCTACGTAAAAGGCACGGCGCTTCCAAGACTGCAAGTGGCAGCGGCTCTTTCCCGCCGGTCTGCCAGACAGTTTCTGTTTCCGCCGCGCCCAGCCAGCACAGTGGCATGGATGCAACCGTTTCAGCCGGCGAAGCCGTGTCGTCATTCCAAGCCAAGGCGAGGTCAAGATGGCCGGACTCGACCTTCTCCCGCAATTCGCTATTGCGAGCGATGCGCCCTTCGATCCGAACCCGCGGATGGGCCCGTGCGAAACGGCCCAGCACCTGCGGCAACACGGTTTCTCCGAAATCTTCCTGAATCCCGAGGCGGATCCAGCCTGCGAGTTCCGGCCCGCGAACGGCGCTGATCGCCTCGTCATTCAGGCTCAATATGCGGCGGGCATAGGACAGCAGCACTTCGCCGCTCTCGGTCAGCGCCAGCCCCCGGCCGGATTTGCGCACCAGAGCGGTTTCGGTCTGGTCCTCCAGCTTCTTGAGTTGTGCGCTGACCGCAGAGGTCGAACGCCCCAGTCTGTCTGCGGCCTGCGCGAACGACCCGCTCTCGATGCCAATCACGAAACTGCGGAGCGCGTCCAGATCCAAATGGGTAAGGCGCAAATTAAATGTCCCTAAAATCAGGACGTAATGTCCTGAATAATTTGATTTTCAGGATGATGATGTCGTTTCATAGTGTGGCTGTCAATCCTCTTGAACGGAGCGCATCCATGCCTTTCACCCGAATATCTTTGCTTGCGGGCAAATCCACCGACTATCTCAAGGCGGTTTCCGACAGTCTCGACCGCGCGCTTGTCGACTGCTTTGACGTTCCGGAAAACGACCGCTTCGCTGCAATCCACCAGCACCAACCGGGCGAACTGATCTTCGACCGAACATATCGCGGCGGCCCTCGGTCGGATGATTTCATTTTCTTTCATATCACCACCGGCAAGACGCGATCGCCGGAAACCAAGGCGCGCTTCTATGCGAGGCTCGTCGAAAACCTGGCGGTGTCGCCCGGTGTGAGGCCGGAGGATGTGATGGTCGCCATCGTCAACTCGACGTTTGATGACTGGTCCTTTGCATCAGGCGTTTCAGCATGCACACCAGCGGATGGGAGTGGCCGATGACCGATTTTTTCGAGATGCAACCGGCCTGTCCATCCACCATGAGCGTGCGTCGAGCCGGTGACGGAATAGTTGCTGCACCTGAGGGTATCTCCAGCGGAGCCTTCCTCGTCCAGATGCTGTTATCGAGCCGGATCGATGGCGAGATGACGGCAATGCGCGCTTTTGTGCCGCCGGGGGTCCTGACCCATTGGCACAGTCATCCGCGCGGCCAGCTTCTCTTCGTGCTGGATGGCATCGGTCTCGTCCAACGCAAGGGTGACGATCCGCGTGAAGTCCGTGCCGGAGATGCGGTGTGGTTTGCGCCCGGCGAAGCCCATTGGCATGGCGCCGAGCCGTCCTGTCCCTTCAGCTATCTCAGCGTTCAGCCGGTCAGGAGTGGAACTGCCGTCCACTGGATGGAACCTGTCAAAAAAGAGGAGAGCACGTCATGATCGCCATGCAATACAGCTTCACGCTGCCTGCCGGCTACGACATGGCGATCATAGACCGGCGCATAAGGGAGAAGGGGCCGCTGCTCGATGGCTTTCCACGCCTGCGTTTCAAGGCCTATCTTTCGGCGAGAAAGCAGGATGCCGGCTTCACCAGTGCTGAAAATCTCTACGCGCCGTCTATCTCTGGGACGAGCCAGAAGGGATAGACAGCTTCCTGTCCGGTCCAGGTTTTGCGGTTCTGACACGGGACTTCGGCTGGCCGTCGGTGCAGACGTGGCTGGTCTGGCACGCCGACCACGTACCTGATCTTACAGCCTCGCGATATGCCACACGGGAGGTCCGGTCCATAGCGCCCCATTGTGATCTGGCCAAGCTGCGCGATACCGCGACCGCGGACGCGCGTTCAGCAATCAGGGCCGGCGCGCTCGCGGCCATAGCCGCATTCGATCCAACAAAATGGCTGCTGCTACAGTTCAACCTCTGGCCGACAGTGCCGGCCGTTACTGAAACAATGCAAACCTACACTGTTGGCCACGTCTCGTTGGGGTCGGTTCTGCATTTAGCGGAATGATATCTCACGCACCGGCTCAATGGGTATTGCGTCGCTCCAGCTCTCATCTATCGCGGTTGCTTTTCTGCCTCACGTAGCGAAATCAGCCGTTTTGTGGATTCGTCCCACAGAATGAGCTTTACGCAGCCCAGGCTGTCGCGAAGGCTGATGCGACCAAGTTTCGCAAGCTCCGGGTAGTCGTGCAGAATCTCTGGCAACCTGTAAAAAGGTACCTTGCTCGACAAATGGTGGACATGGTGCATGCCGATATTGCCGGTGATCCAACGCAGCGGACCCGGCAGATCGTAATACGAGGCGCCATGCATCGCCGCATGGGGAAAAGTCCATGCCGGAGGCTTGGACCAGTGGGTTTCTTCAAACTGGTGCTGGACATAAAACAGCCAGACACCTGCTGACCCGGCAAGCAGCACTATTGGCAGATGAACCAACAGAAAAGGCACGAGCCCTATCGCCCAGATAAGAAGAATGGCCAATACGGCCACACCGGCATTTGTTGCCATTGTCGAAATCCAGGGCAACGCTCCAGACCGCATCATGCCAAACGGTAGCCTTTGTTTGAACAGAAACAGGAAAGCAGGACCGATGCCGAACATCACCAGCGGATGCCTGTACAAGCGATAACCGAGTTTTCCGCGCGGGGAGAGCGCACGATATTCGGTCACGGTCAGAGTTGTAATGTCGCCAACCCCTCGCTCATCGAGATTGCCAGCTGACGCATGGTGTTCCGCATGCGCGCGGCGCCAATAGTCGTAGGGCGTCAGCGTCAGGATACCGATTGCGCGACCCGTCCAGTCATCCCAGCGACGGCGCCCGAAAAAAGAGCCGTGTCCGCAATCGTGTTGCAGTATGAAGAGCCTCAACAGGAATCCGGCTGCGGGGATCACCAGAAGCAGGCCAAGCCAGTAACCAAAATGAATCGATACCGACGCTGCTGCCCAAAGGAATACAAAGGGAACAAGCGTCACGGCAAGTTCGTACAGGCTGCGGCCCGTCCGGGGTTTGCGATAATTCGAAAGTATTTTAAGCAGGGCCTTTTCACTCGCGCCGCCAGGTAATTGGGCTGTTAACGTCGCGGTCATGGTTGATAGCAATCCTTCTGGTCGCCTGCATTTCGAAAAAAGTGTCCACCGCGCTGGCGGTCGTTTTCTGGAATAGCCCGATCTCGAGCCAACACGCGTTGCCGCGGCGGTTCCGTGCTCTGCTCGGCGCGGGCATTCACTGTTTTGTTCATAAATGTTCGAGCTGTAAGCTCGCTCCTGAAATCTGAAACGGTTAATTAAGTCGATCTGCTCGGCGAGGATCTCGCACAACTCTGCGCGGCTGGAACCTGTTCTGTCTAACTGTACCTGCGCTGTTTGCACAGAGGGGCAGGGTGACCTCAAATTGATTGAAGGGTACTAGAATTTAATCGGCACTGGCATTCTCGCGCAGGAGCACAGCTCGACTCGGCAACTAAAATCGCTGAAAAGTTGGAGTGGTGAGCGGGTCTCGGCAACAGGATGGCAATTACTCGTTCAAATACGAGCAATATGCTCGAGGCAACAGACCCATACCGCAGCATTGTGGCTGTATCGCGCCCGACATGTAAGGTTTCTTGCGATGTATCAGATCGCAGCATCAGGGGTCATCGAAAACTAATTCTCCTTGTCAAAGCCGGGTCTGGTAGGAGAATGTCGCTTATGCCAGCAGCCCGCGCATGATCAGTTCGAGATGAATCTTCAGAACGACCTGCTTGTCCAGACTGCGCCGATCGTCGAAAATCAACCGGAAAACCAATGTTCCGACTATGGGTGACATGACGACCTTGGCCAGTTCGGTGGGGTTGGCTCTAAACCTTTTTTTCGCCACGCCCTCTTCGAGGATCGTATTGATCCGCTCGAATACCGGCGCCATCACCACGTCATGGTGCTGGTCGATGAGATCGGGGAATTTTGCTCCTTCCGCAACGATGAAGCGAAACAGTTCCCGCATCTTTCTATTGTCGACGAGGGCGTCGAACAGGAATTCAAGAAGCATCCGAAGCTCCTCGACGGGATCATCCGACGTGCGTGCATAAGCCTTGAATGCCTCCTGAAAAGGTGCCGAGGCATGCCTGATCATCGCCTCGAAAAGAGCCTCCTTGGTTTCGAAATAGACGTAGACCGTGCCTTTCGTCACTCCCACCCGCTCGGCAATGTCCTCCACCCGCGTGGCCGTAAATCCTCTCTTGGTGAATTCCTCGAATGCGGCGTCGAGAATTTCCAACGGACGTTGTATCTTCTGTTCTGCGCGTGTCAGTTTTGCTTTTGCCATAACCCCGGATCCCTACGTATTCTTTCGGCACTTGCCTTTTTACCCGTCGCAATCGGCGGAAATGACAGGTGGTTTGCCTATAGCACCGGCGTAAAAACCGGAATCGATTTTTACAAGACGTGGTGCGTGGTTCAATATGTCAGCACATCCCGCAATGCGTCCGCGACGACGCGCCGGGCAAGTCGGAATGATCATTCGGGGAGCCGAGTTTGACGTCCACACGGTTCCCGATCGGCGACACAAGAATTTCATTGACTATTCAGTCAGTCAAATATTATAGGGTGAGGCGAAGATCAAGAGGTCACCATGAAAAGCATTCTTTTAGCAGTGGCGGTCGGCGGCATTTTCGCCCTGTCGTCCTGCAGCAACGAAGAGCCGCCTGCTGAAAAGCCGTTGCGTGTCGTCGATGTGGTTGCGGCAGCGAAAAAGCCCGTCGGCCGCGGCAGCGTCATCACCGGCGAAGTAAGGGCACGGGTCCAGACGGACCTTTCCTTTCGGGTGAGCGGCAAGATCACCGAGCGGCTGGTGGATGTGGGTACGCCGGTAAAGGCCGGGCAATTGCTTGCTCGCATCGACCCGGAAGAGCAGAAGGCGGATATCGACGTTGCGGTGGCCAACCTGCAATCTGCCGAAGCGCAGATGACGCAGGCGCAGTTGGCATTCGATCGCCAGCAAAGTCTTTTCAAGACGCAGGTGACTTCGCGCTCCGCGGTCGACAAGGCGCAGGAAACCCTGCTCACCACACAAGGCGCCGTCAGATCGGCGCAGGCCCAGCTGGATACGGCGCGCGATGCGCTTTCCTACACCGAACTCAGGGCCGATGCGGATGGTGTGATCACCGCGCGCAATGTCGAAGTCGGCCAGGTGGCGCAGGCCGCTCAGCTCGTTTTCACGCTGGCGCATGACGGGCCGCGCGATGCGGTATTTGATGTCTACGAATCCCTGTTCCTCGAGCGCGATATCGACAATCTCGTCAATGTCAGCCTCCTGTCGGATCCCGCCCGCGCTGTCGAGGGACCGGTGCGGGAGATTTCCCCGACGATCGACCCCGACAATGGGACGATCCGGGTCAAGGTTGGCCTGAACGGCGATATGACCATGCCGCTCGGAGCACCGGTATCGGGTCATTTCCGCTTCAAGCAGGTGGAGGCGATTGAGCTTCCCTGGTCGGCGATGGCATCGCAGAACGGCCTTCCCGCCGTCTGGGTGGTCGATGCGCAGTCCTCGGAAATCGCCATGCGCCGGGTTGAGGTCTCCGACTATGAGACGGGTCAATTCGTCGTGGCGGACGGACTTCTTCCCGGCGATCTCGTCGTGACCAGCGGGACCAAATTTCTCCGCACCGGTGAAAAGGTCGCCTATGAAAAGGGGCAGGCACAATAATGTTCAGGATAAACAGAAGCTTGTTTTTGCTGCTTCCGGCGATTGCGGTCTCGTCCTGCCAGGAAAAGCAGGAAGCGCCCGCTGAGGCGCCACGCCCGGTGCTCTCCGTTGTCGTAGGGGAGACGCGCGCCGATGCGCTGCGGCTGACCGGCACGGTGGAATCGAGAATTCAGACCGATCTCGGCTTTCGTGTTCTCGGCCGGATCATTGCCCGCAATGTCGATGTGGCCGATCTGGTCAAGAAAGGCGATGTGGTGGCCTCGATCGATCCGCTCGCGCTGGAACTTTCGGTAAAGAGCGCCCAATCCGATCTGTCAAACGCCGAAGCGCAACTGGCCAATGCGGTGACGACCGAGCAGCGTCAGCGCGTGCTGGCCGAGGCCCGCAGCGGCACGGAAGCAGCACTTGAAGAGGCCGAGCAGGCCACGCGAACGGCCAATGCCGCCGTCGCCAAAGCCCGTGCAAATCTTGATAAGGCCGAGGAGCAACTGGGCTATACGCAGCTACACGCGGAATTTGACGGCGTGGTGACTGCGACATCCGGTGAGATTGGCCAGGTCGTCTCTGCCGGACAGACGGTCGTGACCATTGCCCGCCCGGAAGTGCGGGATGTTGTGGTCGATGTTCCGCAATTTGCGGCGCAGCGACTTGATATCGGATCGACCTTCGATATCGCCTTGCAACTGGACCCAAAGATCCGCACCACCGGCGTGGTGCGTGAGATTGCCCCAGAAGCCGAAACCGCGACACGCACGCGCCGCACGAAAATCAGCCTTCAGGATGCGCCGCCGACATTCCGGCTCGGCTCGGTCGTCACGGCCTCGGCAATTGCCGCCTCCGAATCGCAGATCATGCTCCCCTCGTCGGCCCTGCTGAAAACCGAAGACGGTTGGAGTGTCTGGATCGTCAATACCGATACGGCAACGGTCACCTCGCGCCCGGTCACAATAGAGGGCGAGCCCGCTGAAGGCGGCAGTGTGCGCATCACCGGCGGCGTCAAGCCCGGCGAACGTGTCGCCAGTGCCGGCGTTCACAAGCTTAAGGATGGTCAAGCCATCAGGATCGATCAGGAGGTCCATCAGTGAAGAAATTCAATCTTTCCGACTGGGCGCTCGAGCACCGTTCGCTCGTCTGGTACTTCATGCTCGTCTTCGTTCTTGCCGGTGTTTTCTCCTATCTCAACCTCGGACGTGAGGAAGATCCGAATTTCACCATCAAGACAATGGTGATCAGCGCGCAATGGCCCGGCGCTTCCGCGGAGGAAGTGGCCAGACAGGTGACCGACAGGATCGAGAAGAAGCTCGAGGAACTCGACAATCTCGACTATCTGCGCAGCCAGACAGTGGCTGGCAAGACGACGATTTTCGTGGAACTCGTGCCGGAAACCAAAGCCAAGAATGTCGAACCCACCTGGGTGCGCGTGCGTAACATGATCGGCGACATCAAGGGTGAGTTCCCCTCGGGCGTTGTCGGCCCGTTCTTCAACGACCGTTTCGGCGATGTTTATGGCAATATCTACGCCTTCACCAGCGACGGTCTCAGCCAGCGGCAATTGCGCGATCTGGTGGAGGACGCGCGTGCCAAGGTTCTAACTGTCGATAATATCGGCAAGGTTGATGTCATCGGCGCGCAAGACGAGGCGATCTATCTGGAGTTTTCCACGCGGCAGATCGCAGCGCTGGGCATCGATCAGCAATCAATCATCAAGACGCTGCAAGCCCAGAATGCTGTCACCCAGTCCGGCTTCGTCAATGCCGGGCCGGAACGTGTTGCGCTGCGTGTCAGCGGCCAGTTCACCTCGGAAGACAGCCTTCGCGCCATCAATCTGCGCGTCAACAACCGGTTCTTCCCGCTGACGGAAGTGGCGACGATCCGGCGCGGTTATGTCGATCCCCCGTCTTCGCTGTTCCGCTTTAACGGGCAACCGGCCATCGGTCTTGCCATAGGCATGAAAACCGGTGCGAACCTCGTGCATTTCGGCGAGGAGCTGGATGCACAGATGAAGCGTATCGTGGCGGACCTGCCTGTTGGCGTCGATGTGCACCGCGTGTCCGATCAGCCGGCCGTGGTCGATGAGGCCGTCTCCGGCTTCACTTCGGCGCTGTTCGAGGCAATTGCAATCGTTCTCGTCATCAGCTTCATCAGCCTCGGATTGCGGGCGGGCATGGTGGTTGCGGTCTCCATTCCGCTCGTGCTGGCGATCACCTTCGTCTACATGGAATATACCGGCATTTCGCTGCAACGCATCTCTCTCGGCGCGCTTATCATCGCGCTCGGGCTTCTCGTCGACGATGCTATGATTGCTGTCGAGATGATGGTCGCACGCCTCGAGGTCGGCGACGATCTCAGAAAAGCGGCGACCTATGTTTATACTTCGACCGCCTTCCCGATGCTGACCGGTACGCTGGTCACCGTTGCCGGCTTCATTCCCGTCGGCCTCAACAACAGCGCGGCGGGTGAGTTCACATTCACCCTGTTCGTGGTGATCGCCGTTTCGCTGATCGTGTCGTGGATTGTCGCGGTTGTGTTCACGCCACTGCTTGGCGTGGCGATGTTGCCCAAGACGATGAAATCGCACCATGAGAAGAAGGGCCGTTTTGCCTCTGGCTTTTCCTGGCTTTTAGCCCGGGCGCTGCGCTTTCGCTGGGTAACGATCATCCTCACGGTTGCGTTGTTTGCCCTTTCCGTTGGCGGCATGAGCCTCGTGCAGCAGCAGTTCTTCCCGGCTTCCGACCGTGTGGAACTGATCGTAGACTGGAACCTGCCACAAAACAGTTCGATTGCCGAAACCAACCGGCAGATGGCACAGTTCGAGCAGGAAGCGCTGGCGAAAAACCCTGACATCGACCACTGGACGACCTATGTCGGTGAAGGCGCACCACGTTTCATCCTCTCCTTTGACGTGCAGACGCCTGATGTCACCTTCGGCCAGACGATCATCGTCACCAAGGGGCTTGATGTGCGCGACAAGGTGCGCGCTGAGTTGCAGGACTATCTGAACCGGACGTTTACCGGCACCGACGCCTTCGTGAAATTGCTCGACATCGGCCCTCCGGTCGGAAAGCCGGTGCAATATCGCTTGAGCGGCCCGGATATCCAGCATGTCCGCGAACTCGGCCAGCAGCTGGCGGGCATCGTCGGCGAGCATCGGCTGCTGTCCAACATGGTCATGGACTGGAATGAGCCGACGCGGGTGGTCAAGGTCGACGTTTTGCAGGACAAGGCCCGCCAGCTCGGTGTCTCTTCGGAAGACATCGCCAATGCCATGAACAGCATTGTCGAGGGTTCCACCGTGACGCAGGTCAGAGATGATATCTACCTCGTCAATGTGGTGGCGCGTGCGCAGCTGGCGGAGCGCGGCTCCATCGAAACATTGCAGAACCTGCAATTGCCAGCCACGAACGGCAAGGCCGTGCCGCTGTCGGCAATCGCCAATTTCCGCTACGAGCTGGAACAGCCGACCATCTGGCGTCGCGACAGAATTCCGACAGTCACCGTCAAGGCCGCCATCATCGGCCCGACGCAGCCGGCGACGATCGTGGAGCAGTTGAAGCCGAAACTCGAGACTTTCGAAAAGTCGCTCCCCGTGGGGTACAAGGTGGAAATAGGTGGCTCGGTGGAATCAAGCGCGGATTCGCAGGCGCCAATCGTAGCCGTGGTGCCTCTGATGCTGTTTGCGATGGCAACGATCCTTATGGTTCAGTTGCAGAGCTTCAGCCGGCTGTTTCTTGTCTTTGCCGTTGCCCCGACGGCGCTGATCGGCGTGGTGGCAGCGCTGCTGCTCTCCAACGCGCCGATGGGTTTCGTCGCCATTCTCGGCATATTGGCACTGATCGGTATTCTGATCCGAAACTCGGTCATTCTCGTCGTTCAGATCGAACATCTCAGAAGCGAGGGGGTCTCTGCCTGGCACGCCGTCATCGAGGCGACCGAGCATCGCATGCGACCGATCATGCTGACGGCTGCGGCGGCAACACTTGCTCTCATCCCCATATCTCGGGAGATATTCTGGGGTCCGATGGCCTATGCCATGATGGGCGGGATCGTGGTTGGCACGGCGCTCACGCTGCTATTCCTTCCGGCACTATATGTCGCGTGGTTCCGCATTCCGCGCGAAGATGACAAACAGGAAGTTCAGGAAATCAAGACGTAATTTCCTGTGAGACAGCCACACCCTCGTGATCGCGAGGGTGTGGCGCCGGCAAAGCCACTGTCCCGCTTAAATTCTGCAAATGTGCCCGCCATCGTTGTTCCTTCGGCGCAGATAGTGTTAGGAAGATCGGCTTAGCTGCGGGAGCGGCGCTGTCCTTCAATAGATAAGCGTTTACTTCTGCGTCGTTGACAGACCAAGGGTGCCGGAGGGTTCAAGGATGGGCGGGTTGTCGGATTGGCTTGCGGACGCAAAGCCGATCAATCGCAAGAATGCCGCAGAAGTGGTGTTCGAAGATATCCGTTCGGCCATCACCTCTGGTCAGCTCGTGGTCGGAACCCGGCTGCCCTCCGAAGCCCATCTGGCGGAAAGATACGGTGTCAGCCGGCCGATCGTGCGCGAGGCGTTGCGATCTCTCCAGACTCTGGGGTTGACGCAGACGCGCACGGGTAGCGGCACCTATGTGATGACCGCCATACCGCCTGCTGAATTGAGTTACGGAGCATATTCCGCCCGTGATCTGATCGAGGCACGCCCCTTCATTGAGGTGCCGGCGGCCGGTTGGGCGGCGCTGCGGCGCACGGATGCCCAACTAGAGACTCTGCTCGAACTCTGCGACAGGATGGAGGCTGAGGAAAGGCCGCATCCGTGGGTGCTGCTGGACGGGCAGTTTCATTGCGCCATTGCGGAAGCCTCGTCCAATGCACTGTTTGCCAAGGTTGTGGCCGATGCGCGCGAGGCTCTTTCCCAACAGTCCGAGATGGTCAACCTGATGGCTGGCCGGCGCGTTGCATCGAATTTGGAGCACCGCCGGATCGTCGAGGCGATCCGGCGGGGTTCAGCCCCCGATGCGCGAGAAGCGATGGAGCTTCACCTGGGTCAGGTGAAGCAGGTGGTAACGACCATTATTGGAGAAGATCGGGTTCCACACCCGTAAGCGCGGGTAGGTTGGCGAGGTGGCGGGGGCTCAGTGCCTGCTGAAGTTGCGCCTCCGTCAGATAGCCGCGCTCCAGCACCACCTGCGGCACGGTGCGGCCGCTGGCCAGCGCCTCCTTTGCGACGTCAGTTGCTGCATAGTATCCGATCAGCGGGTTAAGCGCGGTTGCGAGACCGATCGATTCCTCCACACGCTGTGCCATGATGGCGGGATTGGCGACGATGCCATCGACACAACGTGCCGCCAAAGTCCGGCAAGCGGCGCTTAGCTGGCTGATGCTCTGGGAAAGGGCACGCACCATGATCGGCTCGAAGGCGTTCAGCTGAAGCTGCCCGGCTTCGGCGGCCATTGTGATGGTGATGTCGTTGCCGATTACCGCATAAGCCACCTGATTGACCATTTCGGGAATGACCGGATTGATCTTGCCCGGCATGATGCTGGACCCTGCCTGAACGGAGGGCAGGGTGATTTCGCCGATGCCGGCGCGTGGGCCGGAAGAGAGCAGGCGAAGGTCGTTGCAGGTTTTCGACAGTTTGACGGCGACACGTTTCAACACGCCGGACAGATGCACAAATGCGCCGGGGTCCTGCGTCGCTTCGATCAAGTCGGCGGCCGTCACCAGCGGGCGTCCGGTCAACCGCGCCAGATGCTGGCAGGCAAGCGCCGCATAACCGCGCGGTGCATTGAGCCCGGTGCCGATGGCGGTGGCGCCGAGATTGATCTCGTGCAGCAGGGCTGCGGATTCGATGAGGCGGGCCTGATCCTCACCCAGCATCACCACGAAAGTGCGGAACTCCTGACCGAGCGTCATCGGCACGGCATCCTGCAATTGCGTCCGTCCCAGCTTGATGAAGCCGGAAAACTCCTGTGCCTTGCGATCGAACGCGTCTTTCAACACACCCATCGAAGCCGCGAGATCGTCGATCGCTTCGATCATTCCTACATTGACCGCCGTCGGATAAGCATCGTTGGTTGACTGGCTGAGATTGACGTGGTCGTTTGGGTGAAGGTGGGCATAATCGCCTTTCGCGTGGCCGAGCAGTTCAAGTGCCCGGTTGGCGATGACCTCGTTGGCGTTCATGTTGGTGGAAGTGCCAGCACCGCCCTGAATTTCATCCACGACGAACTGCTCGTGAAGCGCACCCTCACGAATTTCGCGGCAGGCTCTGACGATTGCTTCCATTCGCTCCCGGTCAAGCAAGCCAAGCTCGTGATTGGCGAGGGCGGCGGCCTCCTTCACATAGGCCAGTCCCCTGACGAGATAGGGGTTGTGGCCGATCGTTACGCCGGTGATCTGAAAGTTCTCCACCGCGCGCGCCGTGTGCACGCCCCAATAAACATTTGCCGGAATTTCCTTCGTTCCGAGCAAATCATGCTCCATGCGCGTCACGCCCACTTTTTCCTCCAATAGCTCAAAGCGTTACCTAAATCTGTAAAGCTGTCTTACAGATTTTTCGACCTTAATCCTTCGCCGTACGAAGGTCAATAATGCTTCGATCCCCTTGACGAACGGCATTCTCTGCAATTATGAGGGCAAAAATCTGTCATGCAGCTTTACAGCGATGCATGAGCTTGCTGGCGCTGTATCCAGCGCCGAGCATGCCAGTTCCAATTTTGATTTCCGGCGTATCGCCGACTGCAAAGCAAATTCATTGGGAGGAGAAATATCAATGAAATCTGTAAAAACGGCACCTGCCGAACGCGAGGTCTTCACGGAAGAAGACCTCGGATACCACAAGGCACTTAAACCGCGTCAGATCCAGATGATCGCGATTGGTGGCGCAATTGGCACCGGGCTGTTCCTGGGCGCCGGTGGACGGCTGGCGCAGGCCGGTCCGGCGCTGGTGTTCGTTTATGCGCTTTGCGGCTTCTTTGCGTTTCTGGTGCTGCGTGCACTTGGCGAACTTATCATGCATCGCCCGAGTTCCGGCTCTTTCGTGTCCTATGCCCGCGAGTTCTATGGCGAGAAGATGGCTTTCTTTGCCGGCTGGATGTATTGGTTGAACTGGGCAATGACCTCGGTGGCCGATGTGACCGCCGTTGCGCTCTATATGAACTTCTTCAAGCACTACGTCCCCTGGCTGGCGGGCATCGACCAATGGGTGTTTGCGCTGACGGCACTTCTGGTTGTGCTGGCGATGAACATGCTGTCGGTGAAGGTTTTTGGCGAGCTTGAGTTCTGGTTCAGCCTGATCAAGGTGCTGGCGCTTGCGATCTTCCTCGTCGTTGGTGTCTATTTCGTCATCTTTGGCACGCCCATCGAAGGGCATGTGACAGGCTTCAGCATTATCACCGACAATGGCGGCTTCTTCCCGAACGGCATTCTTCCTGCCTTCGTCATCATTCAGGGGGTAGTGTTCGCTTACGCCTCGATCGAACTGATCGGCACGGCGGCAGGGGAAACCGAAGACCCGCGCAAGGTCATGCCCCGTGCCATCCGCGCCGTGGTGCTGCGCCTCGTGGTGTTTTATGTCGGCTCGGTATTGCTGTTCACGCTGCTTCTGCCTTATACCGCCTATAAGGCTGGCGAGAGCCCCTTCGTTACCTTCTTCGGTTCCATCGGTGTTCAGGGTGCGGATGTGATCATGAACCTTGTGGTGCTAACCGCCGTGCTGTCTTCGCTCAATGCTGGCCTTTATTCTACCGGCCGTATTCTTCATTCGATGGCGGTCTCTGGATCGGCGCCGGCAGCGCTGGCAAAGATGAACAAGGCTGGCGTGCCCTATGGCGGTATTGCGGTGACCGCCGCCGTCACCGTTCTCGGTGTGGCGCTGAACGCCGTCGTGCCAGCTGCGGCCTTCGAAATTGCACTCAACCTGTCGGCGCTCGGCATCATCTGCGCATGGGCCGTCATCGTGCTCTGCCAGCTCAAACTGTGGCAGCTTTCCAGGCGCGGCGAACTGGCTCGCCCGGATTTCCGCATGTTCGGTGCGCCTTACACTGGCATTCTCACGCTCGTCTTCCTGTTCGGCGTGCTGGTGCTGATGGCTTTTGATTACCCTGTCGGCTCGTGGACCATCGCTTCGCTGCTGGTCATCATCCCGGCGCTGGTCATCGGCTGGTATATGCTGCGCGACCGTATCCACCGTCTGGCCGGCGAACGTGCAGGCGCGGGAGCGTCGCATTGAGCGGGCATGGTGAAGCTCCACTGGTGGCGGTCATCGCCACCGGTGGTACCATCGCCAGCAGGCGCGGCGCCGATGGCGCCAGCACACCAAGCCTTTCGGGTGAAGACTTGCTTGCACTGGTTCCGCAAATTAACGCGAGGCTGAAGCCGGTCGATCTGATGGCGAAGGATTCCTCCAGCCTGACATTGGCCGACATGCAGCGCATCAGCGATGCGGTAGGCGTGGAGCTCAATGATCCCGCTGTCACCGGTGTCGTCGTTCTGCATGGAACCGATGCGATGGAAGAATCCTCGCTGCTCGTGCATTTGCAGTATGCCATCACCAAGCCGGTTGTCTTCACCGGCGCACAGTTTACAGCCGACCATCCGAATGCGGACGGGCCGTCCAATCTGGCCGCGGCCATAGAAACGGCGCTTGATCAGACGAATGCCGAACGCGGCGTGCTTTTATCCTTCGGTGGCAGATGTCTGCCGGCATGGGGGCTGTACAAGCTGAGCGCGGATGCGGCGGATGCGTTCCGCTCTGCGCGGCCGGCGGCCCATGCCGCAGCGCTGGAGCTTGCTGTGCCCCTCGCCGATCTGCGGGTTGATATCGTTGCCATTTATCCCGGTTGTGATGCCGCCCATATCGAGGCGAGCCTGCAGGCCGGTGCGGATGGGATCGTGCTTGCCGCACTTGGCTCCGGCAACGCCAATCCGGGCATCGCTGTGGCGGTGAAGCGCTGTGCCGAGCGAGGCGTTCCCGTCGTCGTCTCCAGCAGGGTCCCGGAAGGACTGCTGGTGGCGAGTTACGGCGGTGGCGGCGGTGGTCACGATCTGGTCGCGGCCGGTGCCATCCATTCGTCAACGCTGCGCCCCGGACAGGCGCGTATACTGCTTGCGGCGCTGATTGCCGCCAACAGCCCGGCGGAAAAGATCGTTTCCGCGTTCAAAGACGGCTCGCTCTCTTAAGCATCGGCTGCAATGCCCGCATTGGCGGGCATCGAAATTCCTATGAGATTCCTATTTTATTCCATCTGCCGCCGTCTCGAACCTTTATGCGGTTCGGGTGCATTCTTCTGTGCGGGAAGGGATGGTGTTTCTTCCCAGCCAGAAAGAATGAAAAGCGACGTCCCACATGACGGCGCTTTTCTTCCTGTCCGGCTCCTCGGTTAAAAAAGGAGTCCCATCGATGATGGACGTTATTCTGATCGGTGCAGCCACGGTGTTTTTCGCGCTTTGCTTTGCCTATACGCGCGCCTGCGACCGGCTTTAGGCGGAGGTCGAGATGTTATTCGATTATGTTTTGAGCGGTGCCGTCACCGTCTTTATCGCCGCCTACCTCACCTATGCTCTCATTCGCCCCGAACGCTTCTGATCGGGAAGCGGCGGCTATTGAAAGTTCAATACCATGACCCTCAATGGATGGTTTCAGATCCTGCTTTTCTGCGGGATCGTTGTCGCGCTGGTGAAGCCTCTCGGCTTCTATATGGCGCGAGTCTTCAATGGCGAACGCACCCTGCTTTCGCCGGTTCTCGCACCCGTCGAGCGCGGCCTTTATGCCCTTGCCGGGACAAGCGAGCGCGAAGAACAGCACTGGACGACCTATGCGTTTTCCATGCTCCTCTTCAATCTCTTCGGTTTTGCCCTGCTCTACGCCCTGATGCGCTTTCAGGGTATGTTGCCATATAATCCGGAAGGAATGGCAGCAGTCGGGCCGGAACTGTCTTTCAACACGGCAGTCAGCTTCGTCACCAATACCAACTGGCAGAATTATGGTGGCGAAAGCACCATGTCCTATCTGACCCAGATGGCTGGTTTCACCGTGCAGAACTTTGTTTCTGCCGCGACGGGCATGGCGATTGCAATCGGGCTAATCCGCGCCTTCGCGCGCGCTTCCGGCAAGGCCATCGGCAATTTCTGGGTGGATATGGTGCGCTCGACGCTCTACATCCTGCTGCCTGCCTGTATCGTGCTGACCCTGGTTTACGTATGGCTCGGCGTGCCGCAGACGCTTGGCGCTTATGTCGGTGCCCAGACGCTTGAAGGCGCGCGGCAGACGATCGCAGTCGGCCCGGTAGCGTCGCAGCTGGCGATCAAGATGCTCGGCACCAATGGCGGCGGTTTCTTCAATGCCAATTCCGCGCATCCGTTCGAAAACCCTGATGCCATCTCCAACATGATCCAGATGGTGTCGATCTTCGCGATCGGTGCTGCCTTCACCAACGTCTTCGGCCGTATGGTCGGCAACACCCGTCAGGGCTGGGCAATCCTTGCTGCCATGGGTGTTCTGTTCATCGCCGGTGTTGCAGTGACCTATTGGGCGGAAGCGGCCGGAAATCCGCTTATGCACAGCTTCGGCCTTGCCGGAAGCAACATGGAAGGCAAGGAAGCTCGCTTCGGCGTGGCACTCTCGTCGCTCTTTGCGGTCATCACCACCGCTGCCTCCTGCGGTGCGGTCAACGCCATGCATGGCAGCTTCACGGCGCTCGGTGGTCTCATTCCGCTCATCAACATGCAACTGGGTGAGGTAATCGTCGGCGGCGTTGGCGCGGGTTTCTATGGCATTCTTCTCTTCATCATCATCGCCATTTTCGTGGCGGGGCTGATGGTCGGGCGCACGCCGGAGTATCTCGGCAAGAAGATAGAGGCCAAGGAGATGAAGATGGCGGTTCTGGCCATTCTCTGCCTGCCGCTCGCCATGCTGGTTTTCACAGCCACCGCCACCATCCTGCCCTCGGCGGTCGCGTCGGTCGGCACAGCCGGACCGCACGGGTTCTCCGAGATTCTTTATGCCTATACCTCGGCTGCTGCCAATAACGGCTCTGCCTTCGGCGGCCTCACGGGCAACACGACCTGGTACAACATCACGCTTGGTTTTGGCATGTTGATGGGACGTTTTCTGGTGATCATCCCGGCGTTGGCGATTGCCGGCTCGCTGGTTACCAAAAAGACCGTTCCGGCATCAGCCGGCACCTTCCCCACGGACGGCCCGCTCTTCGTCGGTCTGCTCGTCGGCACGATCGTGGTCGTCGGTGGCCTCACCTTCCTGCCGGCCCTGGCGCTTGGTCCGGTCGTGGAACATCTGGTCATGGCCACCGGCCAGGTATTTTGAGGTGGTGCCATGACGAAGGATACTCCCCGACGTAACCGCACCCTTCCTGTCCGCACTGGCGCTCCTGTTCACGGGAGCGCCGGCCCGGGCGGCTGGTGCGCATCCAATCTCATTCTTGCAATGATGGCGGCTCTGTTCGCCGCCGTCTGCGCTCTCGAAGTTCTCACGGGCTGATCGACCCTCATCGGTCGCCCTGTTTCAAACGCTGGAGTCTCTTCATGAGCCAGTCCAAACAAGCGAGCATCCTTGATTCTCGCATTCTCGTTCCGGCAATTGCCGACGCATTCAAAAAGCTCAATCCGCGCACGCTTGCGCGCAATCCGGTCATGTTTGTCGTGGCAACGGTATCGGTGCTGACTACCGTGCTGTTCGTTCGCGATCTCATCATCGGCAATGCAAATCTCGGCTTTTCCTTCCAGATCAATCTATGGCTTTGGTTCACCGTTCTCTTCGCCAATTTCGCCGAGGCCGTAGCCGAAGGGCGCGGCAAGGCGCAGGCGGATTCGCTGCGGAAAACCCGCACGGAAACCCAGGCGAAACTTCTGACCGGTGATGATCGTAGCCAATATACGATGGTAGCCGGCGCTGGCCTCAAGGTGAACGATGTCGTTCTCGTCGAGGCTGGCGACATCATTCCGTCCGACGGTGAAGTCATCGAAGGTGTTGCCTCAGTCAATGAAGCGGCAATAACGGGCGAATCCGCCCCTGTTATCCGCGAATCCGGCGGCGATCGCTCGGCTGTCACCGGTGGTACGCAGGTGCTGTCGGACTGGATAAGGGTTCGCATCACCGCTGCTGCCGGCTCCACCTTCCTCGACCGGATGATTTCGCTCGTTGAAGGCGCCGAGCGCCAGAAGACGCCGAACGAAATCGCGCTCAACATTCTGCTTGCGGGCATGACGCTCATCTTCGTTCTGGCCACCGCGACCATTCCGAGCTTTGCGGCCTATGCCGGTGGCTCCATCCCGATCATCGTGCTGGTGGCGCTGTTTGTGACGCTCATCCCGACGACCATCGGCGCTCTCTTGTCGGCGATCGGCATTGCCGGCATGGACAGGCTGGTGCGTTTCAACGTGCTTGCCATGTCCGGCCGCGCGGTGGAAGCCGCCGGCGACGTCGACACGCTGCTGCTCGACAAGACCGGCACGATAACGCTCGGCAACCGCCAGGCAACCGAATTCCGCCCCGTCACCGGTGTTTCCGAACAGGAACTGGCCGATGCGGCGCAGCTTGCATCGCTTGCCGACGAAACGCCGGAAGGCCGTTCCATCGTCGTTCTCGCCAAGGAAAAATACGGCATCCGTGCCCGCGACATGCAGAAACTGCACGCCACTTTCGTGCCCTTCACCGCCCAGACCCGCATGAGCGGTGTGGATTTTGAAGGCTCTTCCATTCGCAAGGGGGCTGTCGATGCCGTTCTTTCCTATGTCGATGGCGGTGTTACGCAGCAAGGCAATACGGCGCTTGCCGTTAAAACAGAAACGGATGTAACGCGTGACATCCGCACGATCGCGGAAGAGATAGCCAAGACAGGCGGCACACCGCTTGCCGTCGTGCGCGACGGAAAGCTGCTCGGCGTCGTGCAGCTGAAGGATATCGTCAAGGGCGGCATTCGCGAGCGTTTCGCCGAACTTCGCCGCATGGGCATCCGCACGGTGATGATCACCGGCGACAATCCCATGACGGCCGCTGCCATCGCGGCGGAAGCAGGGGTGGACGATTTCCTCGCCCAGGCGACCCCGGAAAACAAGCTGGAGCTTATCCGCGAGGAACAGGCCAAGGGCAAGCTCGTCGCCATGTGCGGTGACGGCACGAACGATGCGCCCGCACTGGCGCAGGCCGATGTGGGTGTCGCCATGAACACCGGCACGGTCGCAGCGCGCGAGGCTGGCAACATGGTCGATCTCGACAGCGATCCGACCAAGCTCATCGAAATCGTCGAAATCGGCAAGCAATTGCTGATGACGCGCGGCGCGCTCACCACATTCTCCATCGCCAACGACATCGCCAAATATTTCGCCATCATCCCGGCAATGTTCCTGGCCTTCTATCCGCAGCTTGGCGTGCTGAATGTAATGGGTCTTTCGACACCGCAAAGTGCGATCTTGTCTGCCATCATCTTCAACGCGCTCATCATCATCGCGCTCATCCCGCTCTCGCTGAAGGGCGTCAAATACCGCCCGATCGGTGCCGGGGCGCTGCTGTCGCGCAATCTCGTCATCTATGGTCTGGGCGGCATCATCGTGCCCTTCATCGGCATCAAGGCCATTGACCTCGCCATTACGGCGCTTGGTCTCGCCTGAGGAGTATGGAAATGTTGAAACAGCTACGTCCCGCACTGGTGCTGATCCTTGCCACCACCGCAATCACCGGCCTTGCCTATCCTCTTGGAATGGCGGGCCTCGCACAGGCTATCTTTCCCTTCCAGGCAAATGGCAGTCTGATCGAGAAGAATGGGACTGTTGTCGGGTCGCAATTGATAGGGCAGGCCTTCACCGGCGAGAAATATTTCCACGGCAGGCCGTCGGCTGCCGGCGACGGCTACAATGCCGCGTCGTCTTCCGGCTCCAACCTGGGACCGACGAGCGCAAAGCTTATCGACCGGGTGAAGCAGGACTACGAGGCTGCTAAAGCCGAAAATTCGGCAGCCGAGGTTCCCATTGATCTGGTGACGGCATCGGGCAGCGGTCTCGACCCGCATGTGTCGCCTGAGGCCGCCTATTTTCAGGTCTCGCGTGTCGCCAAGGCAAGGGGCATGAACGAAGCGTCACTGCGCGCCGTCGTCGACGCCCATGTGGAGGCGCCTGAATTGGGCTTCATGGGCGAGCCCGTTGTAAATGTGCTGGCTCTCAACATGGCTCTTGACGCAGCCGGCTCATGAACTGAAATGGCTATGGCTTCTTTGGAAGCCATAGCTTATCCACTGGTGGGTTAAATGCCTGACGATAATCGTGATATGCCGAGCAGACCATCGCCGGATGCGCTGCTTGAAAACGCCCGGCGCGAGGCGCGAGGGCGGCTGAAGATTTTTCTGGGCGCAGCTCCCGGTGTCGGCAAGACCTATGAAATGCTGATGTCCGGCCGGGCAAAACTCGCAGATGGTGTCGATACCATTATCGGTGTCGTGGAAACGCATGGCCGCAAGGAAACCGAAACACTTGTGCAGGGTTTCGAGATCATTGCGCGCCGGAACATTGATTATCGCGGCCAGTCGCTGAACGAGATGGATCTCGACGCCATTCTCGCCCGTCGACCGGCGCTGGTTCTGGTCGATGAGCTGGCCCACACCAATGCGGCCGGCAGCCGGCATCCCAAGCGCTATATGGATGTTCAGGAAATTCTCGCGCAGGGCATCGATGTCTATACGACATTGAACATTCAGCATGTGGAAAGCCTGAACGATGTGGTGGCGCAGATCACCCGTATCCGCGTGCGCGAAACGGTGCCGGACAGCATCATCGACCGGGCTGACGATGTTGAGATCATCGATATCACCCCCGATGATCTGATCAAGCGCCTGCAGGACGGCAAGGTCTATATGCCCCGCACCGCGCGGCGCGCCATCGAGAACTATTTTTCGCGCGGCAATCTGACGGCCCTGCGCGAGCTTGCGCTACGGCGCACAGCGCAGCGGGTGGACGAGCAATTGCTCAACCACATGCAGTCGCACGCCATCTCCGGGCCGTGGGCTGCGGGAGACCGTGTTCTGGTCTGTCTGGACCACGGCGGCAACGGCCCCGGTCTGGTGCGTTATGCCCGAAGGCAGGCCGATCGCCTGCGCGCGCCGTGGACGGCACTGCATCTGGACACGCCTCGCTCTCAGCAATTGTCGGAGGCAGAGAAGGATCGGCTGGCCGGCACCATGCGGCTCGCGCAGCAGTTGGGCGGCGAGACCGTAACCCTGCCGGCGCTCGACCTGACGCACGAAATCATATCCTATGCCAACGCCAATAACTTCACCCACATCATCATCGGCCGTCCCAGAAGGTCGTGGTGGCAGAGAATTCTGCAGCGTTCGCTGACGCATGATTTGATAGACCATGCCGGCGATATCAGCGTGCATGTCATTTCCGGCGACAAAAACGCGGAGAAGCCGGTCCAGACCGTGAAGCCGGCAACGGCTCAATCGCGGTTTTCGATACTGCCCTATCTCAACAGCACCCTGTTTGTCGGACTGGCAATCGTGGCCGGCATCGTGCTTGACCAAGCCCTTGATGTTCAAAATCTGGCGCTGGTGTTCCTGATGGCGGTTTTTGCGGCAGCCGTGCGCGGAGGGCTGGGGCCTGGCCTTTATGCTTCCCTGCTTGGTGCCTTTGCGTTCAATTTTTTCTTTCTTGAACCGCGTTATACCCTGACTGTCCGCGATCCCGAAAGCGTCGTGGCGCTGCTGTTCTATCTCGGTGTGGCGCTTGTCGCCTCAAATCTGACTGCGGCGGTGCAGCGGCAGGCCGCAGCTGCACGGATGCGTGCGCGAACCACGGAAGATTTGTACCTTTTTTCCAAAAAACTCGCGGTTACCGGCACGCTGGATGACGTATTGTGGGCAACCGCGTTCCAGATGGCATCGATGCTGAAAGTCAGGGTCGTCCTGCTTCTGCCCGAAAACAATTCGATCACCGTCAAGGCGGGCTATCCGCCCGATGACACGCTCGTGGATGCGGACATTGCGGCCGCACACTGGGCCTGGGAACACAACAAGGCTGCAGGCCGGGGCGCCGATACGCTCCCGGGTGCCAAACGCCTTTATTTGCCGCTGCGCACCGGCAGCGGCGCCGTCGGGGTGGTGGGGCTGGACGACGACCGGCTTGGCCCGCTTTTCACACCTGAGCAGCAGCGGCTTTTCGATGCGCTGGCGGATCAGGCGGCACTTGCCATCGAGCGCATCCAGCTGGTTTCGGATGTCGATCGGGCAAGGCTTGCGGCGGAAACCGACCGGCTGCGCACCGCGCTTTTGACCTCCATCTCCCACGACCTGAAAACGCCGCTCGCCGCCATTCTGGGTTCCGCCGGAACGCTGAAGGATTTCGCCGACGACATTCCGCTCGAGGCGCGCACCGAACTGCTTCTAACCATCGTCGAGGAATCCGAAAGGCTGAACCGCTTCATTTCCAACCTGCTCGATATGACGAGGATCGGTTCGGGCGCGATGGAGCCGAATTACGGATTGCATTTTGTTGGCGATATGGTCGGAACAGCGCTTTCACGCGCGGCGAAAATCGTTGTCAGGCACGAGATCGTTCTGGACATTCCCTCCGATCTGCCGATGCTGAAGGTCGATCCGGTGCTTTTTGAGCAGGTTCTGTTCAATCTGATCGACAATGCCGCCAAATACGCGCCCGAACAAACCGTAATCCAGATTCGCGGGTGGCGGCAGGGCAGACATGTCTTCCTGTGCGTTGCCGACGAGGGGCCGGGTATTCCCCCTGATGATACCGAGCGGGTGTTCGACAGTTTCTACCGTGTGCGCAAGGCGGACCATGTGCAGGCCGGGACCGGCCTCGGGTTATCCATCTGCAAGGGGTTTATCGAGGCCATGGGTGGATCTATTCGCGCTGAAAACAGATCAGGTCGCACGGGCGCGCAATTTACCATAAGCCTGCCCGTTCCCGCCGAAGTGCCGGTGCTGAACCATGACTAGGGCTGAAGGAGATCGGCAATGACCAATTCCGCCGTTCGCATTCTGATCGTCGACGATGAACCGCCGATCCGCAAACTTTTGCGGGTCGGTCTCTCGACGCAGGACTATGCGGTCAGCGAGGCGATGAATGCCCGCGTCGCGATGGAGTTGATGAACGAGGACAAGCCCGATCTCGTGGTCCTTGATCTCGGTCTTCCGGATATGTCGGGACACGAGCTTCTGGAGAAATGGCGGGGCGAGGGACTTTCCCTACCCGTCATCATTCTTTCCAGCCGCACTGATGAGGCGGGTATCGTCAAGGCACTGGAGCTGGGTGCCGACGATTACATCACCAAGCCTTTCGGCATGAACGAGCTTGTTGCCCGCATTCGTGTCGCCCTGCGCCATCGCCTTCAGAGCCAGGGTGAGAGACCGGTGTTTCATACCGGCGATCTTTCGGTCGATCTCGTCAGACGCATCGTCAAGGTGGAGGACCGGGAGGTGAAACTCTCGCCCAAGGAATATGATATTCTGCGGGTCCTGGTCCAGCATGCGGGCAAGGTGCTGACGCACCGTTTCCTGCTGGAGCATGTGTGGGACGAGTTGACCGACGTGCAATATTTGCGCGTTTACGTACGCCAGCTTCGCCAGAAGATCGAAAAAATTCCGGATCAGCCGCGCTATATCCTTACGGAAACTGGTGTCGGCTACCGGCTGCAGGAGGTTTGAGGGCGCCGTTAAGAAACGGCGCCCCCGAATGTTTTGTCAGACGGCGGCGCAGATCGACAGGAATTCGTCGACATCAGCCTCGGTCGTTGCGAAGCTGGTGACCATGCGGATCAGCACCTCGTCCTTTCCGACCTTTTCCGGCATATCGCGGGGCACCAGCCAGTCGTAGAACTTCGCGCCTTTCTCCGTTGCCGCTTCAGCGGCGGCTTTCGGCAGAATGGCGAAAACCTCGTTTGCAGTGGTTGGCCATGCCAGACGGGCACTGTTAAGCGAGGCGAAGCCGGCCCGCAGCCGATTGGCCATGGCATTGGCGTGGCTTGCGAGACCCAACCAGAGATCGTCCTGCAGATAGGCTTCGAATTGTGCGGCGATGAAGCGCGACTTCGAAAAAAGCTGGGCGGTGCGCTTGCGCAGGAAGGCGAAGTCTTTGGCGAGCGCGGGGTCGAAAAACACGATCGCTTCCGCGCACCAGCAGCCGTTTTTCGTGCCACCGAAAGAGAGCACATCAACGCCGCGTTTCCAGGTCATTTCGGCGGGCGTGGTGCCGAGTGCGGCAAGCGCATTGGCAAAGCGCGCGCCGTCCATATGCAGCGGCAGGCCGTTCTCCTTGGCGATTTTGGCAATCGCGTCGATTTCATCGAGCGTATAGACAGTACCGGCCTCGGTTGCCTGTGTCATCGTAACCGCTGCGGCGCGTCCGTGATGAACGGCGTCCTGCGGATAGCGCGAAATGCGCTCGATCAGATTTTCCGGCAGCATTTTGCCGTTCGGTCCCTCGACGGCAACCATGCGCATGCCGGAGAAGAAATCCGGCGCTCCACATTCATCCTCGATCACATGGGCTTCGGAATGACAGAAGGTCAGGCCGCCGGGGCGGGCAATGCTTGCCAGCGAAAGAGAATTGGCCGCCGTACCTGTGGCGACGAAAAACACCGCCACTTCGCGTTCGAATATTTCATTGAAGCGCTTTTCTATGGAAAGGTCGAGGGCGCTGGTGCCATAGGCAGCCGCAAATCGGGTGGATTCCCGCGAAAGGCGCTCGTTGATGGCAGGGTGGGCGCCGGCCCAGTTGTCTGAGGCAAAAAACATCTCTGAAAGCTTTCCGATGGCTGTTGTGCTGGTGTTGGGAATGCGTTGACGATGATCCGCAAAGTTCTAGGACCTAACCTCGCGGTTGGCAAATCCGGCAATGAAAGCAACGGCCCGAAGCGTTTTGTGACAAGAAAGTTTCGCGCAATGGGTCAGTATCGAAACTTCGCTGCAAATCGGCACTGCGACTAATTGGATTCGCACCCTTGCTAAACCCGCGGGTTTCTGCCAAAATTCTCTCGAATTGAGACAGCTTTGCTGTCCTAAATTTGGTCGAGCCGGATTGAATGCGGATTTTTCGGAAAGCGAAATTCGTGTCGAGCCGGATCTTCGCATGAAACCATGCAAGTAATTTTGCAGGAGGGACGAAAATGACAAACAAGCTGCAGGCAGACAACGTCGCCGCAACCCTGACCACAGACTGTCCCACCGCGGCTGCGGCCGCACCCGTTTCTGCGAAGGGGCGTTTCGCGGGCGGCCTGCCGGAAAAGCAGGGTCTTTACGATCCGCGCAATGAGCACGATGCCTGCGGCGTCGGCTTTGTTGCCCATATGAAGGGTCAGAAGTCGCACCAGATCGTCAAGGACGGCCTGTTCATTCTTGAAAACCTGACGCATCGCGGTGCTGTCGGCGCTGATCCGCTGATGGGCGATGGTGCGGGCATTCTCGTGCAAATCCCCGACCGCTTTTTCCGCGAGGAAATGGCGAGCCAGGGTGTGACGCTGCCGAAAGCTGGCGAATATGCCGTTGGCCACATCTTCATGCCGCGCGATCCGTCCCGTATCGATCACTACAAGAAGGTCATTGTCGACGTGATCGGCGAGGAGGGACAGCAGTTCCTCGGCTTCCGCGACGTGCCAGTCGACAATTCTTCCCTTTCCAAGGCACCCGATATCGCTGGCACCGAACCGCACCATGTTCAGGTTTTCATCGGCGCCGGCCGCGATGCGGCGACCAATCATGACTTCGAGCGCAAGCTGTTCCTGATCCGCAAGGTTCTCTCCAACCGCATCTACGACGAGGGCGGCGGCAAGGAAACGCAGGATTTCTATCCCGTCTCGCTGTCCTCCTCCACCATCGTCTACAAGGGCATGTTCCTCGCCTATCAGGTTGGGGCCTATTACAAGGATCTGGCGGACCCGCGTTTCGAATCCGCGGTTGCGCTGGTGCACCAGCGTTTCTCCACCAACACCTTCCCGTCCTGGAAGCTCGCGCATCCCTATCGCATGGTCGCCCATAACGGCGAGATCAACACGCTGCGCGGCAACGTGAACTGGATGGCGGCGCGTCAGGCGTCTGTTTCGTCGGCGCTGTTCGGTGACGATATCTCCAAGCTCTGGCCGATTTCCTATGAAGGCCAGTCGGACACCGCCTGCTTCGACAACGCGCTCGAATTCCTCGTGCGCGGCGGTTACTCCATGGCCCATGCCGTGATGATGCTGATCCCGGAAGCCTGGTCGGGCAACTTGTCCATGTCGGCTGAACGCAAGGCTTTCTACGAATATCATGCCGCGCTTATGGAGCCGTGGGACGGCCCGGCCGCCGTTGCCTTCACCGATGGCAAGCAGATTGGCGCAACCCTCGACCGTAACGGTTTGCGCCCGGCGCGCTATCTCGTCACCGACGACGACCGCGTCATCATGGCGTCGGAAGCCGGCACGCTGCCGGTTCCGGAAGAACGCATCATCAAGAAGTGGCGTTTGCAGCCCGGCAAGATGCTGCTGATCGACATGGAAAAGGGCTCGATCATTTCCGACGAGGACGTGAAGCACGAGCTTGCTGCCAAGCACCCCTATCGCACCTGGCTAGACCGCACCCAGCTCATTCTTGAGGATCTGAAGCCGGTGGAGCCACGGGCGCTGCGGCGTGACGTGTCGTTGCTCGATCGCCAGCAGGCCTTCGGTTACACCAGCGAAGATACCAAGCTCCTGATGTCGCCGATGGCAACAACGGGCCAGGAAGCCATCGGCTCGATGGGTACCGATACGCCGATTTCGGCGATGTCGGACAAGTCCAAGCTGCTTTACACCTATTTCAAGCAGAACTTCGCGCAGGTCACCAACCCGCCGATCGATCCGATCCGCGAAGAATTGGTGATGAGCCTCGTTTCGTTCATTGGCCCACGCCCGAACCTTCTCGATCACGAGGGCGCGGCCCGTGCCAAGCGTCTGGAAGTGCGCCAGCCGATCCTCACCAATGGCGATCTGGAAAAGATCCGCTCCATCGGCCACACCGAAGACCGTTTCGATACCAAGACGCTCGACTTTACCTATGATGTGGAGCGCGGCGCCGAAGGCATGCCTGACATGCTCGACCGCCTGTGCGAGCGAGCTGAATCCGCTGTTCGCGGTGGTTACAACATCATCGTTCTGTCCGACCGCCAGCTTGGCCCGGACCGGATTGCGATCCCTGCGCTGCTGGCGACGGCTGCCGTGCATCACCACCTGATCCGCAAGGGTCTGCGCACCTCGGTCGGCCTCGTCGTTGAAACCGGCGAACCGCGCGAAATCCATCATTTCTGTCTGCTCGCTGGCTATGGCGCGGAGGCGATCAACCCATACCTCGCCTTCGACACGCTGCTCGACATGCACAAGCACGGCGCCTTCCCGAAGGAAGTGTCGGACGACGAAGTCGTCTATCGCTACATCAAGGCGGTGGGTAAGGGCATCCTCAAGGTCATGTCCAAGATGGGCATTTCCACCTACCAGTCCTATTGCGGCGCGCAGATTTTCGACGCCATCGGCCTGTCGTCGGAATTCGTCGAGAAGTATTTCTTCGGTACCGCCACCTCCATCGAGGGCGTGGGTCTGACCGAGATCGCCGAAGAAACCGTAACGCGCCACACGGCGGCTTTCGGCAAGGATCCGATCCTTGCCAACACGCTCGATATCGGCGGCGAATATGCCTATCGCATGCGCGGCGAAAGCCACGCCTGGACGCCGGATGCCGTCGCCTCGCTGCAACACGCCGTGCGCGGCAACAGCCAGGAGCGCTACCGTGAATTTGCCGCCATGGTGAATGAGACGGCGCTGCGCATGAACACCATTCGCGGCCTGTTCAAGGTCAAATCGGCGGAAGCGCTCGGCCGCAAGCCGGTTTCCATCGACGACGTCGAACCGGCGGTCGATATCGTCAAGCGGTTCTCGACGGGCGCCATGTCCTTCGGCTCGATCAGCCGCGAGGCACATACGACGCTTGCGATTGCGATGAACCGCATCGGCGGCAAGTCCAACACCGGCGAAGGCGGCGAAGAATCCGACCGTTACATGCCGCTTCTGAACGGCAAGCCGAACCCCGAGCGTTCCGCCATCAAGCAGATCGCATCCGGCCGCTTTGGTGTGACGACGGAATATCTCGTCAATGCCGACATGTTGCAGATCAAGGTCGCGCAGGGTGCCAAGCCCGGCGAAGGCGGCCAGCTGCCCGGCCACAAGGTGGATGCGACGGTTGCAAAGACCCGTCACTCCACGCCGGGCGTCGGCCTCATTTCGCCGCCGCCACACCACGATATCTACTCCATCGAAGATCTGGCGCAGCTGATCTACGACCTGAAGAACGTCAACCCGGAAGCAGATGTTTCTGTGAAGCTCGTGTCGGAAGTGGGCGTTGGCACGGTTGCGGCGGGTGTCGCCAAGGCGCGCGCCGACCATATCACCATCGCCGGTTTCGATGGCGGCACCGGTGCTTCACCGCTGACGTCGCTGAAGCATGCCGGTTCGCCCTGGGAAATCGGCCTTGCCGAAACGCAGCAGACGCTGGTGCTGAACGGCCTTCGTTCGCGCATCGCGCTGCAGGTGGATGGTGGTCTGAAGACCGGCCGCGACGTCATCATCGGCGCGCTGCTTGGTGCGGATGAATTCGGCTTTGCCACCGCGCCGCTGATTGCTGCGGGCTGCATCATGATGCGCAAGTGCCATCTGAACACCTGCCCCGTCGGCGTCGCAACGCAGGACCCGGTTCTGCGCAAGCGCTTCAAGGGCACGCCGGAACACGTCATCAACTACTTCTTCTTCGTGGCTGAAGAAGTGCGCGAAATCCTCGCCTCGCTTGGCGTTACCAAGCTGGACGAGATCATCGGCGCTTCCGAACTCCTCGAAAAGGATGAGATGCTGGCGCACTGGAAGGCCAAGGGTCTGGATTTCAGCCGCATCTTCCACAAGGTAGAGGCTCCCAAGGAGGCAACCTTCTGGACCGAGCGTCAGAAGCACCCGATCGATGATATTCTCGACCGCAAGCTGATCGAGAAGTCGCTACCGTCGCTGGAAAACCGCGAGCCTGTCGTTTTCGAAGTCCCGATCAAGAACGTCGACCGTTCCGCCGGTGCCATGCTGTCAGGCGCGCTTGCCAAGCGCTGGGGCCATAAGGGTCTGAAGGACGATACGATCCACGTGACGCTGCGCGGCACGGCCGGTCAGTCCTTCGGCGCGTTTCTCGCTCGCGGCATCACCTTTGATCTGGTGGGTGACGGCAACGACTATGTCGGCAAGGGTCTTTCGGGTGGCCGCATCATCGTGCGCCCGCCGGAAAACACCCGTATCGTCGCGGAAAACTCGATCATTGTCGGCAACACCGTTCTTTACGGCGCCATCACCGGCGAGTGCTATTTCCGTGGTGTTGCGGGTGAGCGCTTTGCAGTGCGCAACTCCGGCGCGGTCGCGGTTGTCGAAGGTGTCGGCGACCACGGTTGCGAATATATGACGGGCGGTATTGTCGTGGTGCTCGGCGAGACGGGCCGCAACTTCGCGGCCGGCATGTCCGGTGGCGTGGCTTACGTTCTCGACGAGAAGGGCGATTTCGCCACCCGCTGCAACATGGCCATGGTCGAGCTGGAGCCGGTTCCGGAAGAGGACGACATGCTCGAGAAGCTGCACCATCACGGTGGCGACCTCATGCACAAGGGACGCGTTGACGTCTCCGAGGATATGACGCGTCACGACGAGGAGCGGCTCTACCAGCTGATTTCCAATCACTTCCACTACACCAATTCTGCACGCGCCAAGGATATACTCGACCGCTGGAGCGAGTTCCGTCCGAAATTCCGCAAGGTCATGCCGGTCGAATACCGTCGTGCGCTTGAGGAAATGGAGCGCATGCGCATGGGCGTCGCGGCGGAATAATCCGCCGCGTGAGGATACTACACCAACTGGTCTCGCTGATGATCGCGGTCGCCGTTCCCTTGGTGATCTATTGGACAAGCGGCGAGACCGGATTTGAATTCATCGTATTGGGGGCGGCTTTCGGTTTCGCTTACTGGTACTGGGGCCCAACAGGCGCTCCGCTTTGATGTGAGGACATAAACGTGGGCAAGGTTACAGGTTTTCTTGAGATCGACCGGCAGGTGGGCAAGTATCAGCCCGCATCGGACCGTATCCGCCATTTCCGCGAATTCACCATTCCGATGTCGGATGCCGAGGTACAGAAGCAGGCGGCGCGCTGCATGGACTGCGGCATTCCCTACTGTCACGGCCCGACGGGCTGTCCCGTGCACAACCAGATCCCCGACTGGAACGATCTGGTTTATAACAACAATTGGGAAGAGGCGATCCGCAACCTCCATTCCACCAACAACTTCCCGGAATTCACCGGCCGCGTCTGTCCGGCACCCTGCGAGGAAGCCTGCACGCTGAACCTCGAGGATGCGCCGGTCGCCATCAAGACCGTCGAGCAGGCGATTGCCGACAAGGCCTACGAGCTGGGCTTTATCGTGCCGAAGCCGGCGACGATCCACACCGGCAAGAAGGTCGCCATCATCGGTTCCGGTCCTTCCGGCATGGCGGCAGCGCAGCAGCTTGGCCGCGCCGGTCATGAGGTCCACGTTTACGAGCGTGAATCAAAGCCCGGCGGTTTGCTGCGTTACGGTATTCCGGATTTCAAGATGGAGAAGAACTTCATCGACCGCCGTGTCGAGCAGATCAAGGGTGAAGGTGTTAGCTTCCATTGCGGCGTCAACGTCGGCGTGGATGTAACGGTCGAAGCGCTTCTGGCTGATCACGATGCGGTTCTTTATTGCGGCGGTTCGGAAACCCCGCGCCCGGCCGGCATCGGTGGCGCCGATTTCAATGGCGTTTACGACGCCATGCCCTATCTCGTGCAGCAGAACCGCCGCGTTGGCCGCGAAAACATCGACAGCATCGGCTGGCCGGCCGATCCGATCCTCGCCGGCGGCAAGCATGTCGTCGTCGTCGGCGGTGGCGATACGGCGTCTGACTGCGTCGGCACGGCGTTCCGTCAGGGTGCGGTTAAAGTCACACAGCTCGATATCCGCCCGATGCCGCCGGAAAAGGAAGACAAGCTCGCCGTATGGCCCTTCTGGGCAACGAAAATGCGCACCTCTTCTTCGCAGGCAGAAGGTGCCGTTCGCGAGTTCCAGGTTGCCACGCTTGAATTCGTTGGTGAAGACGGCGTTTTGACGGGTGTGAAGTGCTGTCAGGTGGACGACCGGCGCAAGCCCATTGCCGGTACGGAATTCATCATCAAGGCTGATCTTGCCTTCATCGCCATCGGTTTTTCCGGTCCTTTCACCGATAGCGTGCTGAAGGAAATGGATGGCAAGCTCTCGCTCAACACCGATCGTCGCGGCTCCACCAATGTGATCGCCAACGAAACGGACTACAAGACCTCGGTCGACAAGCTGTGGGCGGCAGGCGACGTTCGCCGTGGCCAGTCGCTGGTGGTCTGGGCAATCCGCGAAGGCCGGCAGGCGGCACGTGCTATTGACGAAGAGCTGATGGGCGCAACCGTCCTTCCGCGCTGAGCGGGTTGACGCGGCGCAAGCCGTCGTAACGAAAACAAAAAGGCCTGTTGTATTTCACAACAGGCCTTTCGTTTGACTGGAGAACCGAAACGCGATGGAGGTGTCGCATTCAGGGGGACGGCAACATATCGCGCCTGAGAATTGCAATGACATTACGTGCTTCCGAAGACGGGGTTCGTGTCAGCAATAGGGAAGGCTGATACGGAAGGAGGCGCCGCCGGATGGGGAATCACTGATGGTGATCTCCCCTCCATGGTAGCGGACGATTTCCTGCACGAGATTGAGACCGAGCCCGGTACCGCGATCCTTCGGTATCAACCGGTGAAATGCGTCAAACACGGCTTCCCGGTCCTCTTCGGGAATTCCGTTGCCTTCGTCGGATATGTCGATCACGCGGTTGGCCCCCACTTTTATGGTGATCGTTCCGCGATTACCGCCATGTTCGATGGCGTTTTGCACGACGTTCATCAGGGCGCGTTGCAGCGAGGCGTCATCGGCAAGGGCGAGGATCGGCTCTTCGTCCGGCTCGAACGAAAGTTCGTAGCCTTGAGAGATTGCAAGCGGCGCCATATCAGCGACGACAGACCGGCAGAGGCCAACAAGATCTAGTGGAATAAGCGGCGCCTTTTGCCCGCCAAGTCGTTGCAGATCGAGCAACTGTTCGGCAAGCACGGCGATGCGGCTGGCATCGGCTAATATCCGGCTCCGGTCCGGTCCGTCCAGCAACGTTTCGACACGGGTCTGGAGAATGGCGACAGGGGTCCGCAATTCATGGGCGGCGTCGAGAATGAACCGCTTGTGCCGCTCGTAACCATCGTCCAGACGTTTCAGCGCGCCGTTGACGGCATGCACGAGCGGCTGCACCTCCCATGGAATATCGCCATCCGGCAATCGATATCCGCGCTTGTCGATGTCGATGCTTTCCGCCGTTCGCGCAATAGCGGAAAGTGCGAAAAATTCCCGACGGATGATCCATGGAATGGTCACGATTGTCACAATGGACATGATAAGGAGGATCGGCATGATCAGTATGTTGGAGAACAGTAGGACGGGGAATGCCATACTGAAGGCTCCGCCCTTGCCGACCATAACGAATTCGCCCGCCGGTCCCGATGCACGACGCACGACGGCGATTCGCAAGACAGCAAGATAGGAGTAGGACAATGCCGCATCGCGTACGTCCGACACTTTGACGTCGCTAAGCTGTTGATCCATGTTGCTAAAGGCCTCAGGCACCGGCCCACCCTGCACGATCTCACCTTTCTCGCTGACCGCAACGAACCAGAAACCGGGCATGCTGTCGCGCAGCTCGACAAATTCATTTGTTTCGTCAAGCATCAGCCGGCCATCCTTGTCACGCATGATGGCATTGGCTGTAATCTGGGCCGCTGCCGGGCTGAGAAGGGCGCTGCCCGAGGCGCCGCTGGACAGGTAAGCGACGAAGGCGGCAGTGACGATGAAAAGGCTGCCGATCTGGAAAAGCAGCAATTGAATGGTCAGGCGTCGCTTGAGCGATTTCCTTCCGGCCGATTTCATGAGGCCGCCCTCAGCAGATAACCGACGCCGCGAATACCGTGAACCTCCAGACC
The DNA here is from genome assembly GCF_053521725.1 of Agrobacterium sp. CG160-95. NCBI lineage: Bacteria > Pseudomonadati > Pseudomonadota > Alphaproteobacteria > Hyphomicrobiales > Rhizobiaceae > Agrobacterium > Agrobacterium sp. CG160-95. Next base: position 161,570 of record NZ_JBNWDU010000002.1, read on the forward strand.
CGCATCCGCTGCCTGCAATTTGCGGCGCAGACGGGAGATATGGGAATCAAGCGCATTCGACTGGATTTCATCGTCGAAATTATAAACCGCCTCTTCCAGTACCGATCGCAGCACCGTTCTGCCCTGCCGACGCAACAGGGCCTCAAGGATCAGCAATTCGCGTCTGGTCAGGGCAATAAACTCTCCCTTGATGCGGACTTCACGGGTTTCGAAGCAAAATTCCAGCTTGCCCAGTTTCGCCGTCATCGTCACGCTGCCGGCCGGCCGGCGCATCAGGGCGCGGATGCGAGCAAGGAGTTCCTCGACAGCGAAGGGCTTGGCTAGATAATCGTCCGCACCAAGGTTCAGGCCGTTCACCCGATCCGCAAGCGTGCCTTGCGCGGTCAGCACGATGACGGGCGGTGTGACGGGCAGCAGACGCAGATCTTCTATAAGCTGGATGCCATCGCCATCGGGCAATTGCCGGTCGAGTACGACAAGATCGTGAACACCGTCCATGATCGCATGCCGGGCAAGATCGAGCGTGCCGACATTGTCCACGATGATATCGAACCGGTGCAGGGCGGCGGAAAGGGCTGCTGCCATTTCGCGTTCGTCTTCAACAAGCAGCAGGCGCATGAATTGTTCTCGGCAGTGTCTGGCGTGCGCCTTCCCGGAGAGGAAGGGGCGCGGGGGCATCGGATAAATATCACCGTGCAGTAAGACGCGGGCAGGGGAGGGCAATTGGCCGACCCCGCATTTGCTGCAAAGCTGAATTTATCCTGCCATTGCCGGGTTGCCTCAACATTACGCCGGTTCGAGCCGTAGCGACGGCGGAGAAGTGGCTACTGTCTGGCCTGAGCAGTATCCGGGACAATCCGGTAGTCATCGATACGACCCGCCGGTGCATCGGCCATCTCACCCCGCTTGGTCAGCCGTTCGCGTGGCGATTCCACCACCGAGACACGTGTCGATACGGCCGTCGAAGGGACATCGCCAAGCAGCTTGTCACCGCCATCGAGGTTCGGATCGGTCAGGCTGATCGGCTGGGTGCGCACCTGTCCCGCGTCGATGCCAAGCGCGGGCAGGGAGGTGAGTGCAGGCAAATTGCTGCCGTCCAGTTTCACGAGGTCCGGTCCGGCGCTGTCGAGGTGCCTGCGCACGAATTTCTCGACGTAAAAAGCAAGCTTGCGTTTGCCGGCCTGCGTCATGCCGACGCCATCTGCCTCACGCAGACGGGCCTGCTGCCCGTTCATGTCGTAGCCGGTGATGACAAATTTACCGGCCTCGTCGACAAAGCCGTCCCAGACATCGACGAATTCGCCGCCGTATTTTTCGATATGGCTGCGATAAAGCCGGTTGAAGCCGACGAGATCGGCCGAGAGTGAGGTTGACTGGAAGGCCGGCAGGCCAACCCACAGCAGCGGCACCTTCGGGCGGCCGGCAAGGGTCAGAAGTTCATCGATCCGCCGCTCATATTCCTTGAACCAGACATCGGTGCCAAATTTTTCCCTGGTATCGCCGATCTGCATCTGCTGGCGATCGTTCGATCCCATCATGATGACGATCGTGGCGGGATTTGTTTCGGTTATGAACTGCGGCAGATTGGCGAACCAGTCGTAATAGTCCGTGCGTACGAGGCCCGAAGAACCATTCGCGCGCACATCGACCGAAATTCCCGGAGAGCTGGCGAAGGCATTGACCAATTCTTCCCCCATGCCACCGGCCAGAAAATCACCGACGACCAGAACACGCCTGGCATTTTCAAGCTTGGCGGTCGGCTCCGGTTTTATGGTTCGCATCTGAACCACCGAAGGCGCTTTTCTTGCGGGTTGCGGGCGGGTGACTGATTTTTCACGCGGGGCAGCCGGGAAATCCCGGCGACTGCGGGGCTGGTATTCGCGGCCTGGCGTGTCCTCCCGGCCCACGGGCCGGCCAAACAGCATTTCGAACAGGGTGCGTCGCTGTTCCTGGGCGAAGGTTTGCGAAGGGACAAGCGGCGTGCACAAGACAGCACAAAGAATGGTGGCGCAGATGCGCCAGCCCGTACTTGTGCTTTTCGCCGCAGGTTTCCTACTCATGACATCGATCCTTCCGGATACTTCGGCGGCGTTGAAGACCGCCGCCGAATTCACCGGCATATTATCAATTCCGCAGTGCTCTCAGCAATCGCTGCGACGGCTGACCGTCGGTTTCGAGGCCCATGCGCGACTGGATGGCGCTGATCGCCGCCTTCGAGCCGGAGCCGAAATTGCCATCGACTTCGCCATCGTAATAGCCAAGTTCTTTCATGCGGGTCTGGAGTTCGAATTTTTCACGAATATCCAGCGTGCCGTCTGGACGCGGCCATTTCTGCTGCATGCCGCCATAACCGGCGATCTCGTCAGCAAGCAGGCCAACGGCCAGCGCATAGCTGTCGGATGCGTTGTATTTCTTGATGGTGAAGAAGTTTTTCATCATCAGGAAACCTGGACCATTTGCCCCACCCTGCAGTTTCAGCATGGCGCGATCGGAGCCGCGGGTGAAATTCTTGCCGTTCGGGCGGGCAAAGCCAAGCTTGGTCCATTCCGCAATGGACTTCGTCTGCCCCTCATAACGGGCGCCGCCACGCGGCACGGCTGTTTCGTAACCCCAGGTCCGGCCGGGTTCCCAGCCATTCTTGGCGAGTAGATTGGCGGCCGTCGCCAGCGCGTCCGGAACCGAGTGCCAGATGTCGCGCTTACCGTTGCCGTCCGCATCGACAGCATAGAGCAGGTAGCTGGTCGGAATGAACTGGGTATGGCCCATTGCCCCCGCCCAGGAACCCGTCAGCTGCTTGGGCGTGACATCGCCTGCCTGCAGGATTTTGAGTGCGGCGATCAATTGCGTGCGCGCGAACTTGGCGCGTTTGGGGTCGGAATAGGCGAGCGTGGCCAGTGCCTGCGGAATATTGTGCAGGCGCTCCGGCTTTTCGAGAACCGCGCCGTAATTCGATTCCATCGACCAGATGGCGAGAATGATATGTTTGTCGACGTTGAAGTTGCGCTCGATCCAGTTGAGCGTCGTCGCGTGCTTCATCTTCATCTCGCGGCCGATGCGCACCGTATAGGGGTTGACGCGGGAATCGAGATAATCCCAGATCTGGGTGGTGAATTCCGGCTGGAAGGTCGCCTTGCGCAGCGCATCCGGATCCGGCTCGCTGACACCAGCAAAGGCTTTCTGGTAGGTCGCCTTGCTAATGCCTTCTTTCGCGGCTGTTGCGTAGAACTGGTTGATCCACTGCTTGAACCCAGCATCGGCCCGGGCCGAGACGGGGGCCAGCGAGATCGCCAGACCTGCAACCATCATGCAGCCGAATTTGCGGACATTTGAAAGGATCATCTTTGTCATCGTCAGTCTTTCGTTCTCTCGAATATCATTTCGATTGCGAAAACGCATCGGGCGTCGTCATGCATAACAAAAGAATGTCAACAAATTCTTTACCATTAATAGATGGTAGCGTCACCCTTTACAAAACGTTGTTATTTTTGAAATAACAACACTGTGCGGGGATTGTGATCAAGTTTTATCTCTCAGGAGGGATATGTGGTAGAACATAAGAAAATTCGGAAGGCCGTATTTCCGGTCGCAGGTCTGGGTACGCGTTTCCTGCCCGCAACCAAGGCGGTTCCGAAAGAAATGCTCACTGTCGTTGACAAGCCGGTCATTCAATACGTCGTCGACGAGGCGGCGGAAGCGGGCATCGAGCATTTTGTATTTGTCACCGGCCGCGGCAAGGCGGTGATTGAAGATTATTTTGATATTCAATTTGAACTCGAACAAATGCTGCGCGAGCGCAACAAGAATGCCGAGCTTACATTGCTGGCCGGCCTTCTGCCCAAGGCGGGCACGGCAAGCTTCACGCGTCAGCAGGTGCCGCTTGGTCTTGGCCATGCGGTCTGGTGTGCGCGTGATATCGTCGGCGACGAACCTTTCGCCGTGCTGCTGCCTGATATGATCATGCATTCACAGAAAAGCTGCCTCAAGGGCATGGTCGAACTTTATGACCAGACCGCCGGCAACGTCATCGCGGTGCAGGAATGCGCTCCCGATCAGACGCATAAATACGGCATCGTCGGCGTGGGTAACGCCGTGGGCGAGGGTTTCAAGATCACTGAAATGGTCGAGAAGCCTGCCAAGGGTACGGCACCTTCGAATTTCTACATCAACGGTCGCTACATCCTTCAGCCTGAGATTTTCGACATTCTGGAAAATCAGGAACGGGGCGCCGGCAACGAAATCCAGCTGACGGACGGCATGTTGACGCTTGCCAAGTCCCAGGAATTCGCTGGCTATCATTTCCGCGGGCAGACGTTCGATTGCGGCGCCAAGGACGGTTTCATTCTTGCCAACGTTGCTTTCGCGCTCGAACGCGCTGACATCCGCCCCGCAATCGAGGAGCCGATCAAGGCTCTTATCGACGGACTGAAGTAATTTACCAACTGGACAACGGGATCCCGGCCTTCGCGCCGGGATTTCTGTTTGGGGCAACGTTATCGTTTCAGGACAAGCCCCGCGCCGACGCGCAGTTCGTTGCTGTCATAAATTGGCGTCCACTGATAACTAACGTCCGCCGTCAGATCGAGATAGCGGTTCAGCCCCCAGGTCAAGCCAGCGCCTGCGGTGTATTCCACGGCATCCTCGATATCGGAGGAGGGAAATGTCCGGTGCACGATCTGCCCGGTCAGCCGCGCGACCAGATTGCTGCGCAATTCATGGGTCAGCCCGGCATCCAGCCGATAGGAAATCCAGCCGCCCTGTGGTCCGCCGGCGAAATCCTCTATCGTCGTGCGCAGGCCAAGATTGACGTTGGTGCCGCGCTGCGGCGACCAGTTCAGTTCGCCGTCCAGTGTCAGCGCGCCGATGGAAGCGATGCGGTCGTCGTCATATTGTTTACGTAGATAGCCGATGGCGGCCTCGCCGCGGGTCTTCTCGCCAAGATCGACCTCGGCTCCAATTTTGGCGCCGTAGGAATTCGAGGACCGTGCGTAACCGGTATTGTCCAGGCGCCTGTCATATTTGGTCGTTCCCGCGTTCAATTCGAGGAACGGGATCAGGGCCGGTGACAATTCGTAGCCGATACGGCCGCGCAGGTTCGCGCCGTTCTGGTCGCGATCGCTAAGACTGATCGGCTGGCCGTTTATGCCCTTTGCATCCGTGTAGACCGTACGCGACAGATCGAGCGCCGCTAGCCCGCGCAGCTTGCCGAAATCCCGTTGGATCGATGCGCCGGTCGTGAAACGGTGTTCTCCGCCCTGCACGGCAGCGCCAGTCAAAGCGTTGGGGTCCGTAGTGCCTTCACGACTGAATTCGTAACCCGCCTTGAGATTAGCCGTCGTTTCTTCGCCGAGATCGAGGCGCAGATCGGCTTCTATCCGCGCCCTCGGCTCTTCACCATTCTTGCTGCCGAAATTTTTCTCCCAGGCTCCATCGCCTGTTACAGTCAGCGCATGGCGGGACCAGTCGCTGGTTAGTGTGCCGCGAATACCTGTCGTTAGGTAGTTACGTCTGGAAGGGCCGCCGGTGTTCGTCTGCTTTTCCGTATTGATCGTCTGGCTGATCGAAGGCCGCAGCAGGAATGTACCGAGCCGGATACCGGGGGTTTGTCCGGGTTCGGTGGCTCTTTGCGGGTTTTCACCGCCGTCTACCGTTGGCTCATATGGGTTTTCCGCGTCGGCATAAGGCTGGCCCGCTTCTTCCCGCTGTTCGGAAATCGGGTCGCCCGGATTATTCGAGGGGCGCCATAGTTGCTGTGGCGGTGCTGCTCGCACCGTGCTTGCCTCGTTTTCAGTTGTCGTTGTCGGGTTCTCGGCCGGCGTTGAATCGCCGGATGGAACTGCGACCGGCAGCCGCGTGGCCGCTGTTTGCGCGAAAACAGTTCCCGGGGTGTAGAGAAGCGTACAGGCAAGCAGCAGCAGGGTTGCTGCTTTCCGCGACGTCGGCAGACGTGTGGCGGTGCCCTTCACAATCATTCCTCTTCACCCGGCGCATTTGGCCCATGTCGGATCGAAAGTTCGTCTCAGCATTTCCTGAAGCCGAATGAGCGGCAGACAGATGAAGTGGACGACCAAGAGACCAGACACGCGACGCAAGTTTTAATATCGCTTTAACAATAGGATTTTTATGGTTAACAGTTGATAAAGACCTCCCCGATTTCACCACATCTGTGGCTGTGGCAAAGCTGGGGGGCTTCCTCGTTCGATCTGGCCGCTTCGGCACCGCGACTGAAGAAAATTTGCCGAGATGCCCAATATTTCGAATATGATCAGATTTAAACGTTTCATTTTGATACGGAATCGCCCTATGATTGGGTGGAACTCATCCGTTTTATTTTAGCAATCCAATTGATTTTTATTTTGTGTCACAGCGTCGTTTCATGAATCCCGTTTTGAACGTCAAGCAGGTCGGTTTTTATTGCTGGGATATTACCAATGACCGATTCTATCTAGACGAAGTCTGCGCTGAACTCTTGGGCATTCCTTTGCGGCAGGCGATGCAGGGCATCAGCATTTTTCAGATGCTCGAAAAAGTGGATATCGGCCATCGCAATCATGTGATCGAAACTGCGCTCACGACGCTCAAGGCCGCCAGCTTTTACCATCAGGAATATGCCGTGCGCCGTGATGACGGCTCTATCTCGTGGATAAGGACAGTAGGGCGATATCTGGTCGATGAAGAGAACATCCCTTTCAAGCGGATGGGAACGATGGAGGAGATTTCTCCGCCGAACCTGCGCCACTAAAGAGCGGCGATTTTCGGCTGTAGAGTGGACTTATTCCGGTTGAAATAGTAACAGTCGGCCATGATTACGAGAGCCGTCAAACTGGTTGAAGACAATGCGATTGAATCCGCCGTGCGGACGATTTCGATGGAGAGGGCTGGCCTTGCCGCTCTTGAAGAGGCCCTCAAAAACGGGCTTTCCGAACCTTTCTGCAAGGCGATCGAGACGATCGGCCAGTCTAATGGCCGCCTCATCATCACCGGTGTTGGTAAAAGCGGCCACATAGGCGCCAAGCTCGCGGCCACCTTCGCCTCCACCGGAACGCCTGCATTTTTCGTGCATGCGGCAGAGGCCAACCACGGCGATCTGGGCATGATCGGCGGCGATGATGTGGTGCTGGCGATCTCCAAAGGCGGTGAAAGTTCAGAGCTGCGTAGCATCATCAACTATTCGCGCCGTTTCTCCATCCCGCTGATTGCACTTACCTGTTCGGAGAGTGCATCGCTGGCGAAGGCAGCCGATATCGTGCTTCTGGTTCCCAATGAACAGGAAGCCTGCCCGCTCGGTCTTGCGCCTACCACCTCCACATTGATGCAGCTGGCACTTGGCGATGCCCTTGCCGTTGCGCTTCTGGAAGCACGCAATTTCACTGCCGGTGATTTCAAGGTGTTTCACCCCGGCGGCAAACTGGGCGCGGGCCTTACGCTGGTCAGCGATATCATGCATACCGGCGACCGGGTGCCGCTAGTCGGCAAGGGAACTTCCATGCCGGAAGCAGTCAGTGTTCTTTCCCGCAAGCATTTCGGCTGCGTCGGTATTCTGGACGAGGATGGCCGTCTGTGTGGCATCGTCACCGAGGGCGATATGGCGCGCAACCTGTCGCGCAACCTCGCTGAATTGACGGTGGACGACATCATGACCCGTACTCCGAAAACGGTCAAAAAATCGGTGCTGGCGACCAGCGCTCTCGCGACGCTGGAAAAATTCCACATCGGTGCGCTGATCGTCGTTGATGACGATAACCGGCCGATAGGGCTGGTGCATTTCCACGATCTGTTGAGAATCGGTGTGGCCTGATCGCTATGAGCGGTCGAGCGGCTCTATTGTCAGGGTGCGGCCACGCGCAGCTGCGATCCTGACACGTGTTCCTGCTGGCATGTCCTCACCGTTAACGGACCACCAGGTATCGTCCAGCCTTATGCGGCCGCGCCCTTCGACAACCGGCTCCTGCAGGGTCGCTGTGCGGCCAACAAGGCTGGCTTCCCGCTGATTGAGGAAGGGTTCGTCGCTTGCCTCACGGTTTTTGCCGAAATATTTCCTGCCAAGCAGGGCGAAGGCGATGGAGAGGGCGGCAAACAGCACCAGTTGCAATTGCCACGCCCAGAATGCGGCATCCCAGAACAGCAGGGAGAGCGCGCCGATCACCAGCGCGGCAATGCCAATCCAGATCAGAAACACGCCCGGAGCGACCAGCTCGGCAGCCAGCAGAATGAAGCCGGCAATCCACCAGCTCCATGGTCCCAGTTCCGTGGCAAGCCGTTGCAGCATCGTCACTTCCCCGATGAAGAGCCGAAGGGATTACCGGGAATTGTCACGTTGATGGCCTGGGCCGAAGGCCGCGACGGCGGCACCGAGCGGGAAGATGCGGGGACGGCAGGCGCCGTTGGTGCATCGCCCTTGTCGCCGAAAACGTCACGGGCGATTGCCCCTATGCCGCCGAGCGAGCCGATCAACGCAGACGCCTCCATCGGCATCAACACGATTTTCGAGTTTTTGGCGGTACCGATACTGGAGAGCGCTTCGGTATATTTCTGGGCAACGAAGTAATTGATCGCGTGGACATTGCCGGCAGCGATGGCTTCCGACACCATGCGGGTGGCGTTGGCTTCGGCCTCGGCCAGACGCTCGCGGGCCTCGGCATCGCGGAACGCCGCTTCGCGCTGGCCTTCCGCCTCGAGAATGGCAGATTGTTTTGCGCCCTCTGCGCGCAGAATCTGAGCATTGCGGGCGCCCTCGGCCTCCAGCACCTGCGCGCGTTTTTCACGCTCCGCCTTCATCTGCCTAGCCATGGAATCGACGAGATCTTTCGGCGGCGCGATATCTTTTATCTCGATGCGCGTGACCTTGATACCCCATGGTCCCACCGCCTCGTCCACCACGCGCAGCAGGCGATCGTTGATGGCATCACGGTTCGACAATAACTCATCGAGATCCATCGAGCCCATTACCGAGCGGATGTTGGTCATGGTGAGGTTTTCAATCGCCATTTCCAGATTGGTAATCTGGTAAGCGGCCTGTGCGGCATTGAGGACCTGATAGAAAGTGACGGCATCAGCCGAGACACTGGCATTATCGCGGGTGATAACTTCCTGTGTCGGTATATGCAGAACCTGCTCCATCACATTCATCTTCGAACCGATGCTTTCGAAGAACGGCACGATGAGGTTGAGGCCCGGCTCGAGTGTGCGGGTGTAGCGCCCGAACCGTTCAACCGTGTAGCGATGTCCCTGCGGTACGGTCTTGATGCCGGCAAAGAGCACCAGAATGACCAAAACAACCGCCGCTATGACGACGATATCGAAACCGCCCAATGCAATCATCACTTCTTCCTCCAGCACCACAACCTTTTGGGATCTTACACCCGCATCGTTATGGCAAGATTACACCCAACCTTGCAACTCTTGTCGTACAACCTTTTCGAGAACTGTCATACCCTCTACGCTGTCGTTGAGACACGGGATGTGGGTGAATTTCTCGCCGCCATTGTGCAGGAAGATTTCTCCGGCCTCACCGGCAATTTCCTCCAGCGTTTCAAGACAATCCGATACGAAACCGGGGTTCATGACGGCGATGCGCTTGATGCCCTCGGATGCCAGCTTTTCCATGGTCTTGTCGGTATAGGGCTGCAGCCATTCTTCTGGCCCAAAACGCGACTGGAAGGTGATCATGAAGTTCTTCTCGGTCCGTCCCAGCGCTTCCTTCAGCAGACGGGCGGTCTTCTGGCAGTGGCAATAATAGGGATCGCCCTTCCTGAAGTAGGATTGCGGAATGCCGTGGAAGGAGGTGATCAGCATCTCCGGTTCCCAGTCCAGCGTTGCCAGATGGTTTTTCACGGAGGCGGCAAGCCCCTCGATATAGGCAGGATCGTCATGATAGGGCGGAACGGTGCGGATGGCGGGCTGCCAGCGCAGCTTCATCAGATGTTCGAAAGCCTTGTCGTTCACCGTCGCCGTGGTCGATGCGGCATATTGCGGATAGAGCGGGAATAGCAGGATTTTCTCGCATCCCTGCTCCTTCAGCGCGTCGATTTTCGAGGCGATGGAAGGCTGGCCGTAGCGCATGGCCCAGTCAACGACGACATTGGGCAAATCCTTCAGCGCCTGTGCCATTAGTTCGCCCTGGCTGCGGGTATAGGTGCGCAGATAGCTTTCGTTGCGATCGCGGTTCCAGATTGCCTCATAGGCCTTGCCGACCTTCTGCGGGCGCTTGTTGAGGACGATGCCGTACAGGATCGGATACCAGTAGAGGCGCGACCATTCGATGACGCGTTTGTCGCTCAGAAATTCCGCCAGATAACGGCGCATCGGCCAATAGTCCGTACCATCCGGCGTGCCAAGATTGACAAGCAGAACGCCGACCTTGCCAAATCTTACGCGGGGATGGTCTACGGGAAGTGCGGATAATTCTGTCGTCATGAATGACACCCTGAACTCGTACTGGTTGCGTGAGAACGTTTCCGTTTGGGATAAAGGGCGGAAACGCTCCATTTTTTGTTTTTATACATGGCCGGACGCAAACCGTGACGCGGTTTTGCCGGAAATGCTCAAGCTATATGCTCGTGCCGTCAATTTGTTCACGTGTTCTAGACGAAATTTGTAAGGATTGAACCACCTGCGGAGGTGATTTCCGAGGTGCGGTAACGAACGCATTGTCTTTTGATAAAACGCAGCCTGTAATGATCTGTTTTTAAAGGGAAAATAAGAAGCCGGCCTCATGGTGCGAGGCCGGCTTCCCATCTGCGGCAAATTGCCCTGTCTGTATGTGTTCGCGGCTTATTGAGCCGGAACCTCCAGTTCCTCGCCGATCTCGATATGGTTCGGATGCTTCAGCGTGTTTGCCTTGGCAATCCTGGTCCAAAGGGCACCGTCGCCATACTTCTCCGCCGCGATCTTCCAGAGCGAATCGCCCTTTGCGACAACATATTTGCTGGCGGCAGCCGCGGCCGCTGCCGGCGTGGTGGTGGCAGGTGCGGTCGCGGCAGGTGCTGTGGGAGCCGGGGCCGGTGTGGCGGCCGGAGCGGTTGCAGTTGCCGCCGGTGCTGTTGCGGCAGGCGCTGGTGCAGCGGGCTTTGCCGGAGCTACATAACCGGCAGGCGTCACTTCAGTGATGCGGCCGTCCGTGAAGGGCTTATAGGGGCTGTTGGCCGTAATATATGCAGCTACAGCCTCTTCGAGGTTGGGGCCGAAGTCATAGGCGTTGATCGCCTTGGTCGCGAATACCTTGAAGCCATCGCCGCCGGTGCGAACGTAATTATTCGCCGCAACAGTGTAGGTCTTTGCCGGGTCGAGAGGCACGAAAGCGTCGCCCTCCTTGACCTCGACCGCAGTAACACGGCTGCCGGCCGGCTTGGAGCGGTCGAAGGAATATTTCATGCCTGAAACCTGCATGAAACGACCTGCGCCATCGTCGATCTGGCTGACGCCGTTTTCGAGGGCAGCGCGAATATCCTCGCCCTTCAGCTGGAAAGTCGCGACCGTGTTCTGGAACGGCAGAACCGTCAGGACTTCGCCCATCGAGACATCGCCGCTATCGATGGAGGAGCGCAGGCCACCGCTATTTGCGAAAGCGATGGTGACGCCCTGATCCTTGACGCGGGCCAGGGTCGCATCCGCTACCAGATTACCCATAGAGCATTCTTTGACGCGGCAAACCTTGCGGTCACCTTCGATCGGGCCTTCCGAAGTGCCGACGACCTTCGATTTCAACGCCTCGATTGGTGCTTTCAGTTCATCGATACGCTTGAGCGTTGCTTCGTCGGGTTTGAAGGATGAATCGATCAGGATCGGATCGCCCTTGCTTTCCTTGACCACGCCGCTGTCATCGAAGACGACGCGCAGGTCACCCAGGTATTTGCTGTATTGCCCTGCCTGAACGACCGGAACCTTGTAGCCGCCGGGATTGTCGACGAGTGTCGGATAAGGCCCTTCGGCCTTCTGATCGGTGTTGGAGAGCAACGTATGCGAGTGGCCGCCGACAACGACGTCCACATCCGGGATTTTCGCGATGAATTCGAGGTCGCGCGGATATCCGACATGGGTCAGGGCAATGATCTTGTTGACACCCTCGCCTTTCAGCTTCTGCACCTGTTCGCTGATTTTCGCGACATCTTCCGCAATGGTGATGTTGGGGCCGGGGGTCGCAAGTTCCGCCGTGTCGTTGGCGACAGCGCCGACAATACCGATTTTCTGGCCGCCGACTTCAAGGACGATGGACGGCTTGACGCGATCGCCGATTTTCGAGGCGGCGCTGGCAACCACATTGGCGGTCACGACCGGAAACTGAACCTTGTCGAGGAAGCCCGCAAGCCCGTCTTCGCTATCGTCGAATTCATGGTTGCCGACGGTCATGGCGTCGAACTTCATGGCGTTCAGCACTTCGGCTTCAACGGTACCCTTGTAGGTGGTGTAGAACAGCGAGCCTTGAAAATTGTCGCCGGCATTGAGCAGGAGAACGTTCTTGCCTTGAGCCTTGAGCGCGTCCCTTGTCTGGTTGATTGCGGTCAAGAGGCGCGCGGCGCCGCCAAAGCATTCGTTTTTGCCTTCCTCTTCCGCTGAGCAGGTCGAGTCGAATTTATTGATCGATTCGATACGGGAGTGAAAATCGTTAATGTGAAGAATGTTGAGTTCGTAGTCGGCCAGAGCCGCTCCGGCTGAAAGCGTTATCGCGGAAACGCTCAGCATACTCAGTCTCAAAATTTTCTTCATGGTCCCTCTCTCCTGTTCAAAGCGGAAGCCTTGGCCGGTCGATCATCATCAGGCCGTGCTCATTCTCTAGTCTGAAAGTATGTCAGTCTTTCAAAGCGCGATGTTTCCATTTAGCGGCAGCTGCCGCAAGCGGAAATTGTGACAGTGGCGCAATAAAGCAAAACGCACGCTTGAGGCGTGCGTTTTAAAAGCTCATGCCATTGAAAAGTCTGTGTTATCAGCCCTGACGCGTTAGCGAGAACTGGCTGTTGCTGTCTGTCGTGCAATTCAGTTGCGACGGGGAGACGAGCGCGCAGTTGACGCGCGATTGCGTGTTGCGCACCAATGACGTCATGTTGATCTCATAGAGCGTCGGCGAAATCGTAACATAGGTGCCGGATGCGAGAAGCGTGTTGGTATCGGTCGAACGGGTGGAGAAAGCACCGTTCTGGAATGTCGATACGATGCCGTTGCGGTCGATCCAGCGGCCATCCACGGCCGGGCCGCGGGCAAGCGAGGGTGCCATCGACGTCTGCTGGGAGGGACCCGGCGCAACGCATGAAGACACCGCGATTGCGGCACAAAGCAAAGCAGCGCTTGTCTTGAAGTTCATGAGCCTGTTCTCCTGCGATTCGATGAAACCCTGATGTTTCGACCATGCCGTGAAGCGTTATTTATTTCAAGGCAACGTTGTTTGCTCTCCCGGGTTCCTGACATCCGTCATGAAAACACCTGCGTGACAAATATGAGACGCCATGCCCTCAGCGCACGAGGATGTTGCGGAACTGCCAGGGATCCGAGGTGTCGATATTGTCTGGAAACAGTCCCGGGCGACCGTCGAGCGGCGTCCAGTCCGTGTAATGTCCTTCGACCGGTCCAAGATAGGGACGCTGCACCTCAAGGCAACGGCGATAATCCATTTCATCCGCCTCGACGATGCCGGCTTGCGGATTTTCCAGCGCCCAGACCATTCCGGCCAGTACCGCGGAGCTGACCTGCAATCCGGTCGCGTTCTGGCTGGGGGCGAGCGCCCGTGCCTCCTGCAAGGTTAGCCGCGAGCCATACCAATAGGCATTTTTGTCATGGCCGTAGAGAAGAACACCCAGCTCGTCGGCACCATCGACAAGCTCGTCTTCGCCAAGCACATGCTGGATCGGCTGCGGCGTGCCGCCATTACCGAAAAGTTCGTGCAGGGAAAGGACGGCGTCGTTGCAGGGGTGGTAGGCATAGTGACAGGTGGGCCGGTAGATCAGATCGCCATCGTCATTGCGGACGGTGAAATAGTCGGAAATCGAGATCGCCTCGTTGTGGGTGACCAGAAATCCATATTGCGGCCCTTGTCCGGGACACCATGTCCGTACCCGCGTATTGGCGCCGGGCTGATCGAGATAGATCGCTGCCTTGCTGCCCTTTTTTTGTTTTTTCGCGTTTTTTGGCATCCAGTTTTCATGCGTTCCCCAGCCGAGTTCGGCGGGCTGAAAACCTTCGGCGATAAAACCCTCGACGGACCAGGTGTTCCAGAATGCGCCGAATGGCTTGGGATTTTTTGCCCGCTGCGTATCGCGCTCTGCCACATGCACGCCCTTGACGCCGAGCTGCTGCATGAGCTTTGCCCATGCCTGCTGGTCATGCGGTCGCGGCTCTTCGATGTCGAGACCGCTATCCTTGGCGAGATTGACCAGCGCCTGTTTTACGAACCAGGACACCATGCCGGGATTTGCGCCGCAGGTGGAAACGGCCGTTGTGCCGCCCGGTTTCCGAGCCTTTTCTTTCAGCATGGTCTCGCGCAGCGAATAATTGGTACGGGAGGCATTGTCGGCGTCTGCATCGAAGTAAAAGCCGGGCCACGGCTCCACTACGGTGTCGATGTAGAGCATGCCATGTTTGCGGCAGAGCCTCATCAGATCGACGGATGCGGCATCGACCGAAAGATTGACGCAGAAGCCCTGACCCTGAACCCCTTTAAGGAGTGGCTTGAGCACCTCCTTGTAGTTTTCTTTGGTCAGATGCGTACGGATATGGCGAATGTTTCTCTCGGCCAGATACGCTGCGATATCCTCGCGCGGGTCGATGACGACGAGCCTGGTCTTGTCGAAGTTGAAATGACGTTCGATCAACGGAAGAGTGCCGCGCCCGATGGAGCCGAAGCCGATCATGATGATGGGGCCGTCAATATCGCCGTAAATCGGATGGTTTGCGTCCGTCATTCGTCATTTTTCCTTTTTAAGCCAATAAGTAAGCTAGATCATAAAAGCGTGCCACAATAAAGGGCAGGTGCATGACGGACATATGACGGTGGCGCAAGCCCGGGATGCGAAAGTTGTGACGGGTTGGTGTGTGGTGATCCCGTTCTGCGCGGTTGCGATCCGGCGAGATTGAAGTCGAGACCTTCCGACCGCATTCTTCCCCTTCGCATTTTAGAGACTACGTTTATAATCAAGTTCTTCTTTTCGTGTATATGCCCTAGGGCTTGGGGGCTTTTGCAAGATGACGAAAAGGGGGCTTTTCGTCATCACAGGAGTGTTGCCTGTTGAATAGTCTTATCGAGCGTGTCGCAGCGCTTCAGAGCGCCACCCCCGTTCTTATTGCACTTTACGATTCCGAAGACCGGTTGCGGCATGCCAACCCGTCGTTTCGGCAGAGCTTTCAGCTTGCCGACGATGATTTTTCGACCTGGGCGGAAATCATGCGCTTGAACCACCGTCTGCGAACCGGCGTGGTCGTCAGAAACAGCGATTTCGAGGGCTGGCTTTTGTCGGCGCAGTCCCGGCGCGGCAAGCTGCCGTATCGTGCCTTCGAGATGGACATGTATGACGGCCGCTGGTTCTGGATGACGGAGACGGTGCAGCAGGATGGCTGGATGCTGTGTGTCGCAAGCGATGTCACCGAATTGCGCCAGGGCTACAGAACCCTGCGGCAGGACCGGGATCTGGCGGTGCGCGCCTCGCAGACCGACGAATTGACGGGAACGGCGAACCGGCGTTTTGTTTTCGCCAAACTCGCGCTACAGGTGGAGCGGGTCGGCAAGGGGCTTGAAGCACCCTTTTGCCTTTGCACGCTCGACATCGACTTTTTCAAGCACATCAATGATCGTTTCGGCCACAAATGCGGCGATGCGGTGCTGCGCGATTTTGTCGGGATCGCCCATTCCGTCGTCCGGCGGGTGGATTGTTTTGGCAGGATCGGCGGTGAGGAATTCATGCTCATCCTGCCGCGCAGTTCGGTTGTTGAGAGCCGGGAGATCGTCGAGCGGCTACTGCAAAAGGTGCGTCTTTCCAGACCTCTGGCCGAGTTTCCGGATTTTTCCTATAGCTGTTCCGCTGGAATGACGACCTATCGGATGGCAGAAAGTGCCGACGATGTTTTCATGCGCGCCGATCAGGCGCTTTACGCTGCCAAGGAAAAGGGCCGCGACCGGCTTTTGGCGGTGACGGTTTAGACCAGCTCCGCCGCAATCAGCCCATGCAGCGAATTTCCCACGAACAGCCGTCGACCGGCAATATCCTCCGGCTTCAATGCCTGCCCGCGTGCCTTGCGCTGGCGGATGAGATCGGCACGCAGAACGCCCGGCAGAATACCGCTGTCGAGCGGCGGCGTCAGCAATTGCCCGTCCGGCATTTCGACGAAGATGCTGGTCGATGATCCCTCGCACAACTCGCCGCGCTCGTTGAGCAGCAGAACCTCGTCTGCATCCCCGGCTGAAAATTCGGCGCGGGCGGCATCATAGGGTTCCCGGCGCGATGATTTGTGGCGATAGAAGGTGTCGGTGGAATCAAGCCTGGTTTGCGTCGCGATGCGGATCCGCCAGACGGTTCCCTCCTGCAACGGCCGAAACTCGGCCGTTTCGATATCGAGCTCACCCTTGTAGTTCATGACCAGCTTCACGCAGAGCGGACTTTCGCCGCCCACCTTCTTCTCCAGTACCTGAACCGCGTTGACCGGTGCTCGGAAACCGAGCGCATCGGCTGAGCGCAATAACCGGCGCATATGCTGGTCAATGCGCTGAAAACCCGATTGCGGCTCCCAGCGCAGCGTTTCTCTCAAGGTCAGATCGGCGGGTTTGCGTTTCATTGCCTTTGCTCGTCGCCTGTCATCGGTATTTTTCGGAGGCAATCAGGCCTGTTTGCTGTCAAGCGCTTCCAGTTCGTCGATCAGCCCTTCGATCATGGCAAGACCCTTGTCCCAGAAGGAAGGGTCTGTCGCATCGAGGCCGAATGGTTTCAGAAGTTCCGAATGGTGCTTGGTGCCGCCTGCTTTCAAAAGCTCGAAATATTTCTCCTGAAAGCCGGTCTCGGCCTTCTGGTAAACGGCATACAGCGAGTTCACCAGGCAATCACCGAAGGCATAGGCATAAACATAGAAGGGAGAGTGGATGAAATGGGGGATGTAGGTCCACCAGGTCTCATACCCTTCGGAAATCTTGATCGCCGGGCCGAGGCTCTCGGCCTGAATGGAAAGCCACAATTCACCGATCTGTTCGGAGGTCAACTCACCCTGCTTGCGGGCGGTGTGCAGCTTGCGTTCGAATTCATAAAACGCGATCTGTCGCACGACCGTGTTGATCATGTCCTCGACCTTGCGGGCGAGCATGGCCTTGCGTTCCCTGACGTCCTTCGTGTCGTCAAGCAATTTGCGGAAGGTCAGCATTTCTCCGAAAACGGAGGCAGTTTCGGCAAGCGTCAGCGGCGTCGCGCACATCAGCGCGCCTTGGTCGCCGGCCAGCACCTGGTGCACGCCGTGGCCAAGCTCATGGGCAAGCGTCATCACGTCGCGCGGTTTGCCGAGATAGTTGACGAGGACATAAGGATGGGCCGAAGGCACGGTCGGATGCGCGAAGGCGCCCGGCGCCTTGCCGGGCCGGGCGGGGGCGTCGATCCATTGCTCATCGAAGAACCGGCGGGCAATATCGGCCATCTCCGGCGCAAAATCACCATAGGCGGACAGCACGGTGTCCTTCGCCTCATCCCAGGGAATTATCGTATTCGATGTATCGGGAAGCGGCGCGTTGCGGTCCCAGTAGTTCATCTGTTCCATGCCGAGCCATTTCGCCTTCATGGCGTAATAACGATGCGAAAGGCGCGGATAGGCGTTTTTCACGGCGGCAGCCAGAGCGTCTACGACCTCGCGCTCCACACGGTTTGCCAGATGGCGGCTGTCGGCGATGTCTTCGAACTTGCGCCAGCGGTCGGAAATATCCTTGTCCTTGGCCAGTGTGTTGGTGATGAGGGTGAAGACCCGCAGATTATTGGTGAAGGTGGTGCTGAGCGCCTGCGCTGCCTTCTTGCGAGTTTCCGGCTCCGGCTCCTGAAGCATATTGAGCGTTACTTCCAGCGAAAGGCTTGCGCCGTCTATGTCGAAGCGCAGGTCGGCCATCGTCTCATCGAACAGGCGGTTGAACGCGCTGGCACTCGTCATCGATTTTTCGAGGAATAGCTGTTCGAGCTGGTCATCGAGCTGGTGCGGCTTGTCCTTACGCAAATCCACCAGCCACGGCCTGTAGTGCCCAGCTAAGGCATCGTTTGCCATGCAGGCATCCATTACGGCGTCGTCGATGCGGTTCAGTTCAAGCGTAAAGAACAGCAGATGGGCGGAAATATCCGTCAGTTTCGCCTGGGCGTCGCCGTAAAGCTTGCCGTTTGCCGGGTTGGAGGTATCTGAAAAATACGTCAGCCCCGCAAAGGAACCGATGCGGCCGATAAGATCGTCCAACGCTTCATATTCCTTGAGAGCAGCGCCGATGCCGTTGGCGCCCGTCGCCTTTGCAGCGTCTTCAAGCTTGCCCTTCCATTTATCCTCGAAAGCCGCCGCCAGCGCCGCCGCCTTCTCAATGTCGCCCTTGTATTCCGGCGAATCGCCCGAGGGATAGAGATCCGAGAGTTTCCAGCCGGGCAGGTCGCCAAGGGCAGGGCCGGAGGTTTCGGCAAGCGAAAATACGGGGTGCGGTGTTGGGCGATTGAGGGTCATCGAACGCGTCCTTGTCGTTATGCCTGCGCAGCATATGGGGCCTTTGTTTCCCGCAGCAATGGATAAAATGCAAGCAAATCTCAAAACTGGATGTTCAAATCTCCCGTGCCAGAGTGCGCCACAAGGGACCGCATGACGCAGGTCCATAAACCGGAAACCGGAGCCAAAAATGACCGCGCATGTTCTCGTGATAGACGATGATCCCGTCCAGCGCCGCCTGCTCAAAAATGCGGTGGAACGTTATGGGCATCTGGCCTTGCTTGCAGAAAACGGCAGGGCGGGGCTGGAGCTGCTCAAGCAATATAGCGGCGAGATCAATGTTGTCGTCCTCGACCTGATGATGCCGGAAATGGATGGCCTCGCCTTCCTGAAAGCCGTTGGCGAACTCGGCACCGACGTCCCGGTCATCGTCCAGACGGGGCAGGGCGGCATCGATACCGTCGTGCAGGCCATGCGCGCCGGCGCCTTCGATTTCGTCGTCAAGCCGGTCTCGCCGGAACGGATCGGCGCCGCCATCTCCAATGCCCTCAAGCTCGACAGGAGAGAGGCAAAGGCCCGCACGGGCAGGCGCGGACGGAGCAATGCCGTGAATTTTACTGATATCGTTTCCGCAAGCCCGGCCATGCTGAGGGTGATAGAACTGGCGCAGCGCGCCGCCCAGTCCAGCATTCCCGTGGTGCTGGAAGGCGAATCCGGCGTCGGCAAGGAAATGGTCGCCCGTGCAATCCAGTCGGCTGGCGACAGGGCGAACAAACCATTCATCACCGTCAATTGCGGCGCTATCCCGCACAATCTGGTGGAGAGTATTCTTTTCGGTCACGAGAAGGGCGCTTTTACCGGTGCCACGGAAAAACACGTTGGCAAGTTCATGGAAGCGGATGGCGGAACGCTGTTCCTCGATGAAATCGGTGATCTGCCGCTCGACGTGCAGGTAAAGCTACTGCGGGCAGTTCAGCAGGGCGAAATCGAAACTGTCGGTTCCGCGCGTGTGCAGAAGGTGAATGTCCGCCTGATTTCCGCCACCAACAAGAATCTCATCGAAGAGGTGAAGGAAGGCCGCTTCCGCGAGGACCTGTATTATCGCCTCAACGTCTTTCCTATCACCATTCCGGCGTTGCGCCGGCGCAAGGAGGATATTCCCCATCTAGCACGGGTGTTCGCGGAGCGTTTTTCGGTGGAACAGAAATTGCCAAATCCCGTCGGCCTCGATGCTAGCGCGCTGGCACTGCTAACGGCCTATGACTGGCCGGGCAATATCCGCCAGCTTGAAAATGCGGTCTTCCGCGCCGTCGTGCTGTCGCAGGGCGAGGAACTGGCGGATTCCGATTTTCCGCAAATCGCGCTGCAATTGCCAGAATTCGCAGGTGGGGACGATGCGGGTGAGTCGATCCGGTCGCCGTCTGGATCGTCGCTGAAACTCGCCGCCTATTCTCCGCCGCCGCCGGCCGCCGAAAGTCACGCCATTCTGGATGAGGCGTCAGATATTTCCACCACGATATACCGGGGAGGAAACCTGATCTCCAGCATGGACGACTCAGGCAATATCAGGAAGCTGGCCGAGATCGAAGAGGAGCTTATCCGTTTTGCCCTTCGTTTTTATCGCGGGCAGATGAGTCAGGTCGCAAGGAAACTTGGTATCGGCCGCTCGACGCTTTATCGCAAGCTGAAGGATTATGGCATTGATCCGGACGATCCGTTGCGGGATGCGGCCTGATTGCACAAACCGCCTATTCGACGGCAGATAGCAAGATTCGTTAACTTCTGAGCAAGGATATCCGCTTACCGTCTATAAACCTCTTGTTAGTGGCTGATTCACTATATAGAGGAAGGTTGCATCTGTGTGGCAATTTTGCCATCGTGTCACCGTATTTGACGTTCATTTGAGGCAATGTGACAGAAATTGTCTTCCAGGCGGGGATCGAATTGCCATATCTGCATCGAAATATCGCGCTGTCGACCAAGATCGCGCGCGGCTTGATCAAGGATATATGCACGAAGCTGTCGGCACGCGCTGTCACCTTTGCCTGCTTGATGCTCGCCGCAATGCCATTCGCAGGTGTCTCGGCGACGGAAGCTTTCGCCGAAACGCGCAGTCTCAAACTGTATTATATCCATACACGCGAGAAGGCGGTCATAACCTTCAAGCGCAACGGAAAATACGACCAGAAGGGTCTGCAGGAGCTGAACCGCTTTTTGCGTGACTGGCGTCGTAACCAGCCGACGCGGATGGATCCGCGTCTTTTCGATCTTGTCTGGGAAGTCTACCGCCGCAGTGGCGCGACCGATTACATCAACGTTGTGTCGGCCTTCCGTTCGCCTGAGACTAACGGCCTCCTGCGCACGCGCACCAAGGGCGTGGCGGAAAAAAGCCAGCATATGCTCGGCAAGGCAATGGATTTCTACATTCCGGGCGTGAAGCTTTCCACACTGCGCGAAATCGGCATGCAGATGCAGATTGGCGGCGTAGGTTTCTACCCGACCTCGGGTTCTCCCTTCGTGCACATGGATGTCGGCGGCGTTCGTGCCTGGCCGCGCATGAGCCGTCAGGAACTCGTGCGTATCTTCCCCAAGGGCAATACGCTGCACGTTCCTTCCGATGGCAATCCGCTTCCCGGTTATGAACAGGCCTTGGCTGACTACAAGAAGCGCGTCAATTCCTCTTCCATTCAGGTTGCTTCCAGCGCCGGTGCCGGCCCTGCGTCCTCCGGTGGTGGCGGCAAGCGCAAGACACTGTTGCAGGCGCTCTTTGGCGGAGGCGACGAGGATGAAGATCCCGATAGCATCGCTACGCCGCAGCCCGCAGAACGTCCGGCTGTCGCTCGCCCTGCAACGCCACCGCCTGCTGCACCTGAGCCAGAACCGACGATCGCCGTTGCTTCCGCCCAACCGCTTCCCGGTGTGAGCACTGCGCCGCTGCCCATTGCACGTCCAGCTTTCGGCAACCAGCCTCCGGCCAATACGGGCCTTGCCACCGCGCTTTATTCTCCAGCCCGTAATGCGGCGCAGGATGCACTCCAGGCTGCGACAACACCGACGCCAACCTCTGCTCCGGCCGAGCGTCAGCAGTTTGCCGATCTGGCTGAGGTATCCGTGCCTGTGCCGACGCTTCTTGGGCCGCGTGGCATGCGTGGCGACGCTGAAGGATCGATCCTGACCGCATCCGCAGATGGTGCGACACCCGCAGCGACGGGCGAACTTGCGTCTATTCCGGTGCCGGCCAATCGTCCGGCTGTGGCGGAAGCCCTGCTGGCACAGGCCAATGCTGATCCGGAAGGCGACGAAGATCTCGCCGAAGAGCGGAAAGATACGCTTTCGCCGACTGTGGTTGCTGCTCTGGAACAGAGCGGTCAGGCCGCCCGTTCGCAGATCAATTCCGCTACCGTGCCGACAGCCGCGCCGTTCCCGGCTGCCGTCAACCACAAGGTTACAGTCGCGCCCGCCGAAACGGCTAAGGCTGAGCCAGAGGCAGGTTTCGGTGACGCCTTTGATCTGAAACCTTCCATCAATGGTGGGCTGACGGCCGGCTTACCGACCAAGGGCTCACGCCCGAGCAGGCAGGATGCCGCCGTTTCCCATCAGGCCATGGTCGGCGGTGGTCGTCTGACGCAGGATCTGATCTCTGACTGGGCGCTCAACCAGAACAAGGGCTCGACCGGCCGTTCGGTGAAGGCGCCGCGCGTCGTCGCCAACCGTATGCTCAGCCACGACATGTCGGCTTCCGCCACATCGGCTAGCTTCAAGCCCGGTGCAGCGGCGATCGAGTCCAGCCGTTTCAGCACGCCGGTGAAGATGCACTGAGCCCCGCTTTCTGCAATGCGGCCGAAAGGCCAACAAAAAACCCGCCGGTGACGGCGGGTTTTTTATTATGCTTGATATCGCGATATCAGACGCCGCTCTGGCCGTCCGAACCGATATAGGCGATGCGCACCATGTTGGTCGCGCCCGGGGTGCCGAGCGGCACGCCGGCGGAGATGATGATGCGGTCGCCCGGCTTGCCGAAACCTTCGGACACGACGATGCGACAAGCGCGGTTCACCATATCGTCCAGATCGCTGGCGTCACCGGTAACCACGCAATGCAGGCCCCAGACGACCGACAGGCGGCGTGCGGTCTGGATGATCGGCGAAAGCGCAATGATCGGAACCTGTGGCCGCTCGCGCGCGGCGCGCAGACCCGTTGTGCCGGACGAGGTGTAGGTGACGATCGCGGCGAGCTTCAACGTTTCGGCAATCTGGCGGGCAGCAAGCGAAATGGCGTCTGCACCCGTCGCTTCCGGCTGTGGGCGCTGCGCGTAGATGATGTTGGAATAATAGGGGTCCTGTTCCACCGTGCTGGCGATGGATGCCATGGTCGATACGGCTTCGATCGGATAATCGCCGGAAGCGGACTCGGCCGAGAGCATGATGGCGTCGGCGCCTTCGAATACGGCAGTCGCAACGTCCGAAACTTCCGCACGGGTCGGAACCGGAGCTGTGATCATCGATTCCAGCATCTGTGTGGCAACGACAACCGGCTTGCCGGCACGACGGCAGGCGCGGGTCAGCTGTTTCTGGATGCCCGGAACTGCTTCCAGCGGCATTTCCACGCCGAGATCGCCGCGTGCGACCATCAATGCGTCGGAAAGCTCGATGATTTCTTCGATGCGCTCAATAGCCTGCGGCTTCTCGATCTTGGACATCAGGCCAACGCGACCGCGCGAAATCTTGCGCACTTCGGCCAGGTCTTCCGGGCGCTGAACGAAGGAAAGGGCAACCCAGTCCACTTCGTTGGTTGCAAGAACGGCGTCGAGGTCGACGCGGTCCTTGTCGGTCAGAACGCCGACGCCGAGCAGGGTGTCGGGCAGGCTAATGCCCTTGCGGTCGGAAATCCGGGTGCCCGAAACAACAGTGGTGACGATGCTCTTGCCGTCGCTCTTCTCAGCGCGCAGATGCAGCTTGCCGTCATCGATCAGCAGGCGGTGGCCAGGCTTGACCGCTTCGAGAATTTCAGGATGCGGCAGGAAAACGCGGGTGTTGTCGCCGGGCGTATCGTTATTGTCCAGCGTAAACGTCTGGCCGGGAACGAGATCAACCTTGGTCTCGGCAAATTTACCGACGCGCAGCTTGGGACCCTGCAAGTCGGCCAGAATGCCGATGGGACGGCCGTTACGGCTTTCGACGGAGCGAATACGCTCAATCAGCGTCCGCATCACGTCGTGGCTCGCATGGCTCATGTTGATGCGGAAGAGATCGGCGCCGGCCAGATGCAGCTTTTCGATCATTGCCTCGTCGGAAGAGGCGGGGCCGAGAGTTGCAAGAATTTTGACTTTGCGGTTACGCTTCATCAGTTTTGATTTCCCTGTGTGCCTGGCGTATCGGAAAGCTGGACCATCCAGCTGCCCTGTCTGCCCGTGTCATATTCCTTGAAACCCATTCTCTGGAAGCTGCGGGCATAACAATCGTCTACGCCGGCGATTTTGAACTCGTTTTCCGCCACGCACATGTTGACGTCACCGGTCCAGCGGCCGCCGTGAGCGGCGTCCTCGGCATAAAGATAATAATAACGCGACTGCAACTCACCCTCTATCAGCGTTGCGCAGGTAGAGGAGGGGACCTGCCACCAACCTTCACTGACCCAGCCGTCCTGCGCCCGGTAGCCGATTGCGACCCCCACGAGGTTTTGCGTGCTGTTGCAGACGCGGAAATCCGCATGCGCGGCCTCCACGAAGACAAACGGGGTCAGAAACAATGCCGCTGCGGAGAAAAGACGGGCAAGATGCCGAAAGTGGCGAGGAAGAGCGAGAGATGACTGAGTCACGGCTTCCATCCGGATTCCATGGTTATAATGAACACACTTCTTGGCGTGGCCGCCAAAGAAAGTCAACGCGAGTTTAATCGATTATATTGTTCGTGGGATCGTGAGTGCGATAAGGTAGATGGCTGTTCTGTCGCCGAAACTTGCGCCCGGCCTCAAGCCATGCCATCAAGCTTTTCTCCTCAATCCTGCCCCAGAAAATTATCGATGAACGACTTCATACCCTATGAAATCATAGAAGGCGATTATGACAAAGGCATGGTTCTTCTGGCGGACCATGCCATGAACCTCCTGCCGGCACACTACGGCAAACTTGGCCTTCCGCAAACCGCTTTTCATCGTCACATCGCATTTGATATTGGCATTGAAGGGCTGACGCGCTCTCTTGCGGCCCGCCTCGGCGTGCCGGCCGTGCTTGGACGATTTTCGCGCCTCCTGATCGACCCCAATCGCGGCGAGGACGATCCGACCCTTATCATGAAGATTTCGGACGGGGCGATCATCCCCGGCAACCACCCGATTTCGGATGATGAATGGCAAAGACGGATCGAGTTTTTTCATCGTCCCTATCACAATGCCGTCGATCGCGTGCTCACCGGTGTAGCGCAGTCGTCGGGGGAAGCGCCGCTTGTTCTGTCGCTGCATTCGTACACGCCGTTCTGGAAAGAAACACCGCGTCCCTGGCATGCGGCGGTTCTGTGGGACACGGATAATCGTGCGGTCGATCCGCTTCTGGCGCATCTGCGCGCGACCGGCGACATTCTCGTTGGTGACAACGAACCCTATGACGGGGCGCTGAAGGGCGATACCATGTATCGCCATTGCATGATGAAGGGCATACCGCATGCGCTTCTTGAAGTTCGGCAGGATTTGATCGCGGATGAGGAAGGGATTGCCGAATGGTCGGACCGGCTCGCTCCCATTTTCGCCGCAATGAACGACGATCCCATTTTGCATGAATATGAGCTGTTCACCTCTCGCACCGGCCCCTACTGAGCCTGGAGCTGCCCCATGACGACACCGAATGACAAACAGCAGATTGAATTCGAGGCCGCCGCATTTCGCCGTCTCGTCGAGCATCTTCGCGAGCGTCACGATGTGCAGAACATCGACCTGATGAATCTCGCGGGCTTTTGCCGCAATTGCCTTTCCAACTGGTATGGGGATGCCGCTAACGAGGCCGGCGTTGCACTCACCAAGGAGCAATCCCGGGAAATCGTCTACGGAATGCCCTATGAGGAGTGGAAGGAAAAATATCAGGCGGAGGCGAGCGACGCCCAGAAAGCTGCCTTTGAGCAGAACAAGCCAACGGAATAACCCCCGATCGACGGAAACGACTTGACGTGAGGCCCGTCAGTGGGCAGGTCACAGGCCGGAATTTTTGCTGCCCGGCTGGCGGCGACCGGCGAAGGCTTCGCCTGGATTTAATGAACAAGGCTCACCCGAGCTGCTACCAATGAAGGATGATATGATGGACGAAACGAGCACCACCGAAACCGTCGCCGCCGCCGAACTGCGTCAATTCATCGAGCGCGTCGAGCGTCTCGAAGAGGAAAAGGCCGCCATTCAGGGAGACATCAAGGATGTCATGGGTGAGGCGAAGGGTCGTGGCTACGATACCAAGGCGATCCGCACCATCATCCGCCTGCGCAAGAAGGACGCCAACGAGCGTATCGAGGAAGAAACCATTCTTCAGACCTATATGGCTGCGCTTGGCATGGAATGATCGGTTGACGGTCCCACAATGAAAAATCGCCGCTTTTGCGGCGATTTTTGTTTGGATCGTCTGCGATATTCAGCTGCGAGTGCCAGCCAGCTTTTCAGAAAGGTCAGCGGCCTCTTTGCGGGCGTCCTTGTCCGCGGGATAGAGCGCGAGATAGCGTTCCCAGGCTTTCAGCGCCAGATCGTCACGGCCTGAGGCTTCGAGGATGTTTGCAAGGCTCGCCAATGCCGGAAAATAGCGCGGCTCCTTCTCCAGCGTCAGATTGATATCCGCCATCGCCTTTCGGGTGTCGCCATCCGCAAAATGCACCATGGCGCGGCGATAGGGCGCCTGCACGTAGTCCGGATCGAGTAAAATAGCCTGGTCGAGAAAATCGTAAGCGGCGGCGTTGCGCTTCTCGTCTGCGGCTTCGCCTGCCCATTGCATCAGGAGATTGATTGTCGCGCTGCCGGAATCGTTCCATTCGGAAGCGATCTGGTTGGCAATGCTGCGCGCCTTGACCGCATTCCGCTCTTTTTTCAGCGATGCGAAAAGACTGTCAACTGTCTTTGCAGGTGAAGGCGCAGCCTCCAGGGCTGCGGGAGGCTGACCATCTGCCGCATGACCAAGGGACGCCATTCCTGAAAGCAGGAGGCCCGAAAGCAGGAAACCCTGAGCGACGATGATAGCCGTGCAAAAACGATTTGGGCGCATGGGTTAAAGCTTAACCCGACTGCGCCCAATATCAAATGCAAAGTTCTGCACTGTCAACAAAGTGATCCGCGATGTGATCGCGAACCGCAGTGGCACTCAATCAGCCCTGACGAGCCTTGAAGCGCGGGTTCTGCTTGTTGATGATGTAGACGCGGCCCTTGCGGCGAACCAGGCGGTTATCGCGATGACGGGCCTTAAGCGCTTTAAGCGAATTCTTGATTTTCATTTTACTGGTCCGCAGTTTTGCACGGCTTTTACCGTGCTTATTCAAACAATCAAAAGCGCGCAACGGGGCGCGCTCTTTTCGGTTGGCAGGCAAATACCCGTTTGACCCCTGCCTGTCAACACTTCCAGACGTCTTTGCCTTAAAAGACTGAGGCTTTTCCTGTGTGCAAAAGCTCGGTCACATGGCCCATCTTGCGGCCAGGCCGTGCTTGTGTCTTGCCGTAAAGATGCACGAGACAGTCTTTTTTCGAAAGCCATGCTGGCACATCGTTGATGTCATCGCCGATGAGGTTCGTCATGACGCAATCCGAATGGCGGGCCGTGCTGCCGGGGACAAGACCGGAGACGGCTCGTATATGCTGTTCGAATTGCGAGACCACGCAGGCCGCTTCCGTCCAGTGGCCGGTATTGTGCACGCGCGGCGCCATTTCATTGGCAACGAGCGAACCATCGGTCAGGACGAAAAACTCGATGCCGATCACGCCGACATAGTCGAGCGCAGCCAGAAGCTTTTCCGCCGATTGCACGGCAACCGCCTTCGCCGCATCGGAGAGTGCTGCCGGCACCGTGGATGTATGCAGAATGCCGTTCAGATGAATGTTTTCGGCCGGATCGTAGCAGGTAACGGTGCCATCCCTGAAACGGGCGGCAATGATCGAGATTTCCCGCTCGAAAGCGACGAAGCTTTCGAGGATGAGCGGCACGCCACCGAGTGTTGCGAATGCGCCTGCGATGTCCTCACCACCCTTGAAAAGCCTCTGGCCCTTGCCGTCATAGCCCATGCGGCGGGTTTTCAGCACACCCTTGCCACCAAAAGCGGCCAATGCCGCCTCCAGTTCTTCCTGATTATCCACGGCGCGGAAATCGGCGGTCGGAATGCCGCAACCGTTGAGGAAGCGTTTCTCCGTCAGCCTATCCTGCGAGGCGCTGAGAGCCTGCGGCGGGGGATAAACGGGAACAGAAGCGCTCAGCGTCTCGGCTGCGGTGACGGGTACGTTCTCGAATTCGTAGGTCACGACATCGCAAAGGCGAGCGAGTTCCGCAAGCGCCGTCTCGTCACCGTATTCCGCGACGATCTGGCTGTTGCAGACCTGCGCCGCCGGACAATCGGCTTGCGGTTCGAGAACGATGGTGCGGTGGTTGAGGCGTGCGGCGGCCATTGCCAGCATGCGGCCAAGCTGCCCGCCGCCGATGATGCCGATGGTGAGATTGTTCGTATTCATCGTCATGTTAGAGGCTGTCACTGGGCGCTGTCCATGGGATATTCGGCAACGGCCGCTGACTGGCGCGCGCGCCATGCATCGAGCCGGTCTGCCAGGTCCTCGTCGCCCAGCGCCAGAACCGCAGCTGCCAGAAGTGCGGCATTGATAGCGCCGGCCTTGCCGATGGCAAGCGTTCCGACGGGAATGCCAGCGGGCATCTGGACGATGGAATAGAGGCTGTCCTGCCCGGACATCGTCTTGGATTGTACCGGGACGCCGAAAACCGGCAGCGGGGTCATGGCGGCGGTCATGCCCGGCAGATGGGCGGCGCCGCCGGCACCCGCGATGATGACCTTGAAGCCTTCGTCTTTCGCGCCATTGGCAAAATCATAAAGGCGATCAGGCGTGCGGTGGGCGGAAATGATGCGGGCTTCGTATTCCACGTCCAGCGCATCCAGCGTATCGGCGGCATTCTTCATGGTCTCCCAGTCGGACTGGCTGCCCATGATGATGGCGACGGGGGGTGTCTCTGCTGTCACTTCGCTTCTCCGGCTTACAGCATAGGCGCAAAAATCGATTTTGATTTCTGCAAGGCACGATGCGTAAATTCAATAGATTAGAGCGTCTCTCGTGCATCCGGCAGGAAGCACGGAAGCCACTCTAGGCAATGATATCGGGAATGACCTGATCTTCGATCTGGGTCATCTTGTCCTTGACGGCCAGCTTTTTCTTTTTCATGCGTTGTATTCTCAGCGCATCGCAGTTGGTCTGGATCATCGCGTTGATCGCAGCGTCATAATCCTCATGCTCCTGGCGCAGCCGCGCCAGCGTAAGCCTGATGTCCGCCTGGTCCTGATCGGGCATCTTGTCATCCCCATTTTATGCCAGCCGGAGAGCCTCCGGCGCGTATGTCATCGGTTCTCGAGCCTCTATCATCAAATCGCGGTAACGGGAAGTTATCCCTTGCGACCAAATTGCCCACTTATTGCCTTCATTTCGCCTTCGACAAGACCAACGATCCATGTCACATTGTCGTCGCAAACCTGAAACTCCAGCGATGGAGAGCTGGAGGTAGGCTTAAAAATGGAAGGACGTGCCGCATGACCATTCAGGCTCATATTGCATCGCTCGAAAAGAAACACGGTGCTCTGGAGGAGGAGCTCGAAAGTATTCTTGCTTCCCCGTCCTCTGACGATAGAGAGATCGCCGATCTCAAACGCCGTAAACTGCGCCTGAAGGATGAACTACAGAGGCTTCGCGCCTCCACAAGGCATTGATTGATGCCATTCCCCAGCCTTCGATGAAGGACTGACGGATTCTTTTTCGGCCCTGGCGGTACGTGCGTGCTGCCAGGGCTTTTTAGTGGCCGCCTTGGGTCTAGAAAGGCAGCCCGTCCCACAGCAGTTTCAGCGCCGCGATCAGCGCCATGGTATACATCAGCGGGTAGAACACTGATGGTTTCAGATATTTCACCACCCTTGCGCCGGCAAGCGTCGCCAGCATTGCCACCGGCAACAGGCTCGCCGATGTCTTGAGGTTGGTTGCATCAAGCGCTCCCAGCGCGAAATAGGGAATGAGCTTGATTGCATTCATGATCGCGAAGAAACGCACGCTCATGCCGGTATAGGTCTTGGGATCGAGCTTCAGCGGCAGAACATAGATCTGGAAGGGTGGGCCACCCGCATGGGCCACGAAACTCGCATAACCGGACAGGCTGGACCAGAGCGTTGCAGCCACCGGACGCTGCGGTCTGGCCGGAATCTCCTGCCCTTTGCGGCTTTTGAAGCTCTCCTGGAAATAACGCAGTACGAACAGGATCGTCACCGAGGCGACGACGAGGCGCATGGCGTCTGCCGAGATGAGGCTTGAGGTCGCCCAGCCGAGAGTAATGCCGGCGATCGCGCCCGGAAGCATGATGAGGAGCGTTTGCCGGTGGTTGTGGTGCCGCCAGGCCCATAGCGCCACAAGATCCATCACAATCAGGATCGGCAGGAAGATTGCCGCCGCCTGCACGGGCGGGATGGCAAGCGCCATCAGCGGCACGCCCATCAGTGCCAGCGCACCGCCCAACCCGCCCTTGGAAAGGCCGACAAGCACGACTGCGGGGATGGCGACGAGGAAAAAATGAAAATCGGTCAGCATGGATGAAGGTTGATCCTTTCGCCGGTCCGGTCTATCGGATTTATCATATCAAAACGAGTGCAGATAACGCCGAAAGTGTCTTCTGCCTGAAATGGACGAACCGATGACCAAAGTTGATAACCGTTGCCGCCTTGTTCTGATCGTCCCGCAATTGGACGACGCGCAAAAGCAGGCGACAGAATTGCAAGAAGCACTGCGAGGCGGCGATGTGGCTTCGGTCATCATTCCGCAATATGATCTGGATGACGCCACTTTCCAGAAACGCGCCGAATTGATCGTGCCGATGGTGCAGGAGGCTGGTGCCGCTGCCCTTATCGCGGGCGACAGCCGCGTTGCGAGCCGGGTGAAGGCGGATGGCCTGCATGTGGCGGGCAATGCCGAGGCGCTTGCGGAGGCCGTAGAAAATTTCGCGCCGAAGCTGATCGTTGGCGGTGGCAATGCCGATGATCGGCATAAGGCTCTGGAGATGGGTGAGTCCAATCCGGACTACGTGTTTTTTGGAAAGCTCGAAGGCGACATCAAGCCGGAAGCGCATCCCAAAAATCTGGCACTCGGCGAATGGTGGGCATCGATGATCGAGATTCCATCCATCGTCATGGGCGGCACCGATATCTCGTCGGTGGTTGCCGTGGCCGAAGCCGGCGTGGAATTCGTGGCGATGCGCAGCGGCGTTTTTGACAATGCCTCGGGTGCTGCCCAGGCCGTTTCTGAAATCAACGCGTTGCTTGACGAAAAAGCGCCACGGTTTGACGGTTGATACAGGCGATGTTGATGCGCTCGGTTCACGTCTGCCTTTCTATTTCGCTGCTGGCGCTGTCTTTAGGCGCGCCGGCGGGCGTTGCTTTTGCCCAATCCGGACCGCAAAGCGAAAGCAACGCGCTTTCCCGCCAGTTGGAGGATGAGGCGCAGCCTTCCCGTCAGGGCAGGGTGCAGTCCGAAGAGCAGAAGGACTTGCAACCGTCGCAGGGCGTCAACGTCTATCAGCGCATGGGCGCGGACCTGCCGGCCTTGCCGCCTGAAAAGGAGTTCAAGGGCCGGGTGGATGAGGCCTATGGGCATTTCCAGCGCGGCGAATATGTCCAGGCGCTCGACAAGGCGCTCAACCGTGCGCAGAACGGCGATGCGGCCGCCCAGACGCTGGTGGCGGAAATGATGTCGCGTGGTCTCGGCATCGCCCGCGACGAAAAGACCGCGGCCTTCTGGTACCAGCAGGCGGCACAGGGTGGCGATCCCGTCGCGATGTTCAAATTCGCCCTCATTTTGATGGAGGGCAAGTTCGTTACCCGCGACAAGGCGAAGGCCGACGATTACATGCACCGTGCGGCGGAAGCCGGCAATGCTTCGGCTCAGTTCAACTGGGGGCAGATACTGGTTTCGGAAAATCCCGGCGTAAAGGGATTGCTGATGGCCATGCCGTATTATGAAAAGTCCGCCGAGCAGGGCATTGCCGACGCGCAATATGCGGTGTCGCAGATCTACCACTCGGTCAAGGATGTGCCGGCCGAAAAGAAGGCCAAGGCGCGCGATTGGCTGACGCGGGCCGCAAAGGCAGGCTACGATACCGCGCAGGTCGATCTCGGCATCTGGCTGGTCAACGGTTTTGGCGGCGAGCGAAATCTGGATGAAGGCTTCCGCTGGCTTTACGGTGCTGCGCAGCGCGGCAATGTCGTGGCGCAGAACAAGGTGGCGCATCTTTACATTCAGGCGCTCGGCACACGGCCCGATCCGGTGGAGGCGGCCAAATGGTACGTGCTTTCCCGCCGCGCCGGGCTGAAGGATCCGTCTCTCGAGGATTTTTATCTCGGGATCACCGACGAGCAGCAGAAAAAGGCTATCGAGGCGGCAAATCGTTTCCGTCCGATGTGATGCAAGGCCGGTTGTTCGGCGCCAGCGTGCATGTGCAGGCTTTTTGCCTTGAATTTCCGCGCGTTTTGTGGTCTTGAACCGCAAACTTTCAATTCAAGAAAATAATGACGTTCCTGCCCGGCTAGCTTGCGGGTGGTTCGCAAGCTTTCCAGGAAACAAATTCGATGGCACGTTCAGCCCTTCTCAATGTGATGGTTCAGGCCGCCCTCAAGGCGGGTAAGTCTTTGTCGCGTGACTTCGGTGAAGTGCAGAACCTTCAGGTTTCGGTCAAGGGACCGAGCGATTTCGTATCGCAGGCGGACCTCAAGGCTGAAAAGATCGTGCGCGACGAGCTGATGAAAGCCCGCCCCACCTACGATTTTCTGGGTGAGGAAGGCGGCGAGGAAAAGGGCAGTGATGGTGCGCATCGCTGGATCGTCGACCCGCTGGATGGCACGACCAACTTCCTGCACGGCATTCCGCATTTCGCCGTTTCCATCGCGCTCGAGCGTAACGGAGAAGTCGTAGCCGGCGTGATTTTCAATCCCGCGACCGACGAACTCTACACCGCCGAGCGTGGCGGCGGCGCGTTCCTTAACGATCGTCGTATCCGCGTTGCCGCGCGGAAGGCCTTGACGGATTGCGTCATCGGCTGCGGTGTGCCGCATCTCGGTCGCGGCAATCACGGCAAATTCCTTGTCGAACTTCGCCATGTCATGGGTGAAGCAGCCGGCATCCGCCGCATGGGTGCTGCAGCACTCGACCTTGCCTATGTTGCAGCAGGTCGCCTCGACGGTTTCTGGGAAGCAGAGCTTTCGCCGTGGGATATGGCGGCCGGTCTGGTGCTGATTCGCGAAGCTGGCGGGTTCACCTCCGACGCCAAGGGCGGCGCGGATATCTTCGGCAGCGGCAGTGTTGCTGCCGGAAACGAATATATCCACAAGGCACTTGTGGAAGTTGCCAACCGTCCGATTCCGGGTCGTTGATCGATTTCGGCAGAAAACCTGCCGTTTAATCCAGGTTTTAGGCGCCCGGCGAACTATCGCCGGGCGTTTTTGTTTTTTCGGTCTTCGGTCAAGCCGGCTTTCGTGAAATGCCTGTGACGAAAGACAGGCTTTTCGCTTCAAATCGTCGCAATTTTCAAATAGCGTCCGGTTGATACGTGACCGAAGGGAATGCGAACGTTATGGCGGATTCGGAGTTGCTCGATCTCGGCGTGGAGAAGCCGGTGACCACACGGCAATACAGCCACAAGCTGTCCAGCCCCACACCGTTTCTGTGGACGATGGTTCTGTTTCTGATCCTCGTCGGCTTTCTGGCGGCCATTCTTTACCGGCAGGCGCACACGGCCTTCATGACGAATCCGGGCTTGAACGGCTTCATTCTCGGCGTTCTCGTCATCGGCATCATTCTGGTATTCACCCAGACCATGAGCCTGCGTTCGGAAGTCCGCTGGTTTAACGCATTCCGGGCCGCCGGCAGCGCCGAGAAAGTCGGCCGCGCTCCAAAACTGCTGGCCCCCATGAGCACGTTGATCGGCAAGCGTGGCGAAGTCCGGCTTTCTGCAGTTACGCAGCGGACAATTCTCGATTCCATCGCGACACGCCTTGATGAATCGCGCGATACTTCACGTTATCTTGTCGGCCTTCTGGTGTTTCTCGGCCTGCTCGGCACCTTCTGGGGTCTGATCGGCACCATCGGCGCCATCAGCAATGTCATTCAGTCGCTCGATCCCAGCGCCGGCACCAGCAACGATATTCTAAGCTCGCTCAAGTCCGGTCTCACCGCGCCGCTTTCCGGCATGGGAACGGCGTTTTCCTCGTCGCTCCTCGGCCTTTCAGGCTCGCTGATCCTCGGTTTCCTCGATCTTCAGGCCGGCCGTGCCCAGAACCGTTTTTACACCCAGCTCGAAAACTGGCTGTCGTCGGTGACGGATACGTCGGCGGATGGGCCAAAGGAATTCAACGCTGAACCCGGCGCAATGGTCAGCACTGAGCGCTCGCTCGCCGCCATGACGAGTCTTGCTGAAGGCATTCAAGGTCTGGTCAAGAACATGCGCAGCGAGCAGCAGATGTTGCGTGACTGGATCGAGGCGCAGCAGGAGGAATCGAAATCGCTTCGCCGCACGCTCGACCGGTTGTCGACACGTATCGACGGCGAGACAAAATCCTCCGGACGCACCCGGCACGATAACGGGAGCGAGTAGCCATGGCGCTTGCGCGCAACCGCCGCCGCGACAGGGGTGTGGATTATTGGCCGGGTTTCGTCGATGCGCTGTCGACGCTGCTCATGGCCATCATGTTCCTGCTGACGGTCTTCGTGCTGGCGCAATTTGTTCTGTCGCGGGAAATTAGTGGCAAGGACGAGGTGTTGACCCGCCTCAACAGCCAGATTGCCGAATTGACCGAACTTCTGGCCATGGAAAAGGGCAGCAAGCAGGATATCGAGGACGCGCTGGCGAGCCTGCAATCAACCCTTGCCGCATCTGAAAGCGAGCGCTCACGCCTGCAGTCGCTTCTCGATGCGGGATCGGGCAACAATGCAAGCGCCAATGCCCGGATTGGCAGCCTGACCGGCGAGCTGGATGACCAAAGACAGGCCAATTCCCGCGCCTCCGCACAGATCGAATTGCTCAACCAGCAGATTGCGGCGCTCAGGGCGCAGATCGCATCGGTGGAAGCCGCCCTGCAGGCGTCGGAAGCCAAGGATACCTCATCACAAGTCAAGATCGCCGATCTCGGCCGCCGTCTCAATGTTGCGCTGGCGCAGCGGGTTCAGGAACTCAACCGCTATCGTTCTGATTTTTTTGGGCGTCTGCGTGAAATCCTCTCGGATCGCGAAAACATTCGCATCGTCGGCGACCGCTTTGTCTTCCAGTCCGAAGTGCTCTTTCCATCCGGTGGTAACGACCTCAATCCGCAAGGGCAGGCGGAGATGGAGAAGCTGGCGGCCGCGCTGATCGATCTTGCCAAGGAAATCCCCACCGAGATCAACTGGGTTCTGCGCGTGGATGGCCACACGGACAATGTCCAGCTTTCCGGGTCCGGTCGCTTCCGTGACAATTGGGAACTTTCCTCGGCACGCGCAACCTCCGTGGTGAAGTTCCTGATCTCCAAGGGTGTTCCGGCCAACCGGCTGGTCGCTGCCGGTTTCGGTGAATATCAGCCGATTGCCGAAGGCGACACGCCGGAAGCACGCCAGCAGAACCGCCGTATCGAACTGAAGCTCACCGAACGCTGACACCTTAAGCCGTATCATAGCGGTTGCCTTGAGCTGCAAGTGAATTTACGTTCGCGTAAACGTAATTCTGTCGCATCTGGGAGGAGCTGATGGAGCGATATGATGTGATCGTTGTTGGCGCGGGGCTTGCCGGTCTGGTCGCAGCGACAGAGGCTGTTGAGCGCGGTTTCAGTGTTTGCCTTGTGGATCAGGAGGGGGAGCAGAACCTTGGCGGGCAGGCCTTCTGGTCGCTGGGTGGTCTGTTTTTTGTTGATAGTCCCGAACAGCGCAGAATGCGGGTGCGCGACAATCTCGATCTTGCAAGGCAGGACTGGTTCGGCTCCGCCGGTTTTGACCGCCCAGAAGATCATTGGCCGCGCCGCTGGGCGGAGGCTTATCTCAATTTCGCCGCGGGGGAGAAACGTCAATGGCTGCATCGGCTGGGCATGCGCTGGTTTCCCGTGGTCGGCTGGGCCGAGCGTGGCGGTTCCCTTGCTCATGGCCACGGCAATTCCGTTCCGTGTTTCCATGTCACCTGGGGCACTGGCCCCGGTGTGCTGGCGCCTTTCGTTGAAAAGGCAAAGACCATGACGGCAAGCGGTCGGCTCACCTTTCGGTTCCGCCACCGCGTCGATCATCTGGATATCACTGACGGCAGGGTGACGGGCATTTCCGGTGTTGTTCTTGCCAGGGATCCGGTGTTGCGCGGGCAACCAAGCAGCCGGGAAGAGCAGGGTGATTTTGTCCTTTCGGCCTCGGCGGTCATCGTCAGTTCCGGTGGCATCGGCGGCAATCAGGAACTGGTGCGGCGCAACTGGCCGTTGGAGCGGCTGGGCAAGCCCCCCGCGACCATGGTCTGTGGCGTGCCTGCGCATGTGGATGGCCGTATGATCGCTATTACGGAAGCAGCGGGCGGAACGGTCATCAATCGCGACCGTATGTGGCATTATACCGAGGGCGTGAAAAATCACGATCCGATCTGGCCGGACCATGGCATTCGTATTTTGCCCGGCCCCTCGTCTTTCTGGTGCGATGCGGATGGAAACCGGCTCGCTGCACCCGCGATGCCGGGCTTCGATACGCTCGGCACGCTTAAGATGCTGGGCGAACGCGGCAGCGGTCACAGCTGGTTCATTCTGACCAAGGCAATCATCAAGAAGGAATTTGCGCTTTCTGGTTCGGAGCAAAATCCGGATCTGACGGGCAAGGATGTGCGGCTACTGCTCAGACGGTTGGGCAAGGAGCCACCGGGGCCGGTGCGGGCTTTCATGGAACGTGGCGAGGATTTCGCCGTCCGTGATACGCTGGAAGAACTCGTGGCGGCGATGAATACCATAAACGGGGACAATCGGCTGAATATTGACCACATCCGCTATCAGATAGAGGCCCGAGACCGGGAGATCGAAAACGGTTTCAGCAAGGATACGCAGGTTACG
Source organism: Agrobacterium sp. CG160-95 (assembly GCF_053521725.1). Lineage (NCBI taxonomy): Bacteria > Pseudomonadati > Pseudomonadota > Alphaproteobacteria > Hyphomicrobiales > Rhizobiaceae > Agrobacterium > Agrobacterium sp. CG160-95. The sequence goes on from NZ_JBNWDU010000002.1 coordinate 198,493, forward strand.
GCGATCCACGGAGCGCGGCGTTATCTTGGTGATCGGTTGATGCGCACTGCAAAACCACATCGGTTGCTAGACCCGACAAAAGGGCCGCTGATTGCAGTGCGCCTGCATGTGTTGACGCGCAAGACGCTTGGCGGTTTGCATACGGACCTAGAGGCGAGGGTGCTGGACGCGGCCGGCAACCCTGTTCCGGGCCTTTATGCTGCCGGAGAGGTGGCAGGCTTCGGCGGAGGCGGCATGCACGGATATAATGCGCTGGAGGGCACATTCCTCGGCGGTTGCCTGTTTTCGGGCCGTGTCGCGGGGGGTAGCGTGATGGCTTAAGCCCACACGGCTCACGCTTGAGCGCGCAGTTCGTCCGGCCCTGTCTGGAATTGCAGCCGGGCAAGTCTCGCATAAAGGCCGTTCTGGCGGATAAGGCTCTGGTGCGTGCCTTCCTCGATGATACGGCCCTCATCCATCACCAGAATGCGGTCGGCCTTCAGCACAGTGGCGAGGCGATGGGCAATGACGATGGTGGTGCGGGTGTTCATCAGCTCATCGAGCGCCTTTTGCACCAGCGTTTCGCTTTCGGCATCCAGTGCGGAGGTCGCTTCGTCAAGAAGCAGGATAGGGGCGTTACGCAGGATGGCGCGGGCAATGGCGATGCGCTGGCGTTGACCGCCGGAAAGCGTTACGCCGCGCTCGCCCACCTGCGTGTCATAACCATCGTTCAGCCGGGCGATGAAGCTGTCTGCCTGAGCGGCGATAGCGGCCGTGCGCACTTCTTCGCGTGTCGCAGCCGGCCGACCGAATGCGATGTTATCGTGGATGGAGGAGGCAAAGATCGCCACATCCTGTGGAACAATAGACAGTCGCGCGCGCAGATCGGCAAGGCTAACATCGCGGATATCAACGCCATCGATGGTGATGCGGCCCTCCTGCGGATCGTAGAATCGCATCAGCAGCGAAAAGACCGTGCTTTTTCCCGCCCCGGAAGGGCCGACGATGGCGACGGTTTCGCCGGCATTGACCTTGAAGGAGAGGCCGGAGATGATCGGGCCACCGGTTGCGAGTGGATAAATGAAACTGACATTCTCGAATGCCGCTTCGCCGCGCGGCGGCTGAACCATCGAAACGGGTGCTGACGGCTCGGCAACGGGCGAGCGCTCGTTCAGCAGTTCGGAAAGCCGTTCAGCCGCGCCGCCCGCCTGTGCCAGTTCACCCCAGACTTCGGAGAGCTGGCCTAGGCCGCTTGCCGCGATGACCGAATAAAGCACGAACTGGCCAAGCGTACCCGCCGTCATGCCGCCGGACAAAACGCTTTGCGCGCCATACCAGAGAATGCCGACGACACTGCCGAAAACGAGCGCGATGGCGACGGCGGTGAGGATGGAGCGGGCGCCTATCGCTGCGCGCGCACCCTGATAGGCTGCTTCTACGGAGGCGCCGTAGCGGGCATTCGCAAGCGCCTCGGCGTTAAAGGACTGCACGGTGCGGCTCGCCCCGATAGTTTCCGAGGCATAGGCGGCGGAATTGGCCAATGTGTCTTGCGTATTGCGGGAGCGGGCACGAACCGAGCGCCCGAAAGCAATCAAAGGAAAAACGATGAACGGGATGGCCAGGAGCGCAAGGCCGGAAAGGCCGGGGCTGGTATAGATCATCATCGCCACCGCGCCGCAACACATGATGATGTTACGTAGCGCAACGGAAGCTGAGGAGCCGAAGGCCGAGCGAATCTGTACGGTATCCGCGGTCAACCGCGAGGTCAGCTCTCCCGAGCGGTTGGCATCGAAAAACTGCTGCGACAGCGTGGTGAGATGAGCAAAGACATCCCGGCGCAGATCGGCAACGACCCTTTCGCCGATGGTCATGACATAATAATAGCGCATGGCGCTGGCGAGAGCGAGAAGGACGGCAATGGCCAGAAGCACGGCGAAATAGCTGTTGATCATGCCACCGTCCGGCGTCTGGAAACCGTGATCGATGATACGGCGAACGGCAAGCGGCAAGGCGAGTGTCGTGGCGGAAGAAAGCACAAGCGCAAACAGGGCCGCTGCCATCAGGCCGCGATACCGCCTGAGATAGGGAAACAGGCCAAGCAGCGGCTTCAGGTTTCTCTGTTTAGCCGCTTTCTGCTCTTCAATGTCTGCCACGTCCGCTACACTCCTCGTTCCGTGCCGTTTTTCGGCCTTTTGCGGGTGAATTTCCGGCGCGCGGTAAAATTCTAGTCCCTGCGGCTATCTCCTTTCACAAGGGGATAGCAGGCTCTTGTTATCTGGGCGACCTTCATGTATAGGCTCCGCATCGAATTGGGAAGCCATAGCCCATCAGGACTATGGCTTCATTTATTGAAATGGCTCAGTTGACGCAATTGCGGCAAATGGACCGCACGTCACTTAACCAGGAAGATTGTCATGAAGGCTGATATCCATCCCGCTTATCACACGATCAAGGTCGTCATGACCGATGGCACCGAATACGAAACCCGCTCGACCTGGGGTTCGGAAGGCGCAGTCATGAACCTTGAAATCGACCCCAAGTCCCATCCGGCATGGACGGGCGGCAACCAGCAGCTTATGGACCGCGGCGGTCGCGTTTCCAAGTTCAACAAGCGTTTCGGCGGCCTCGGCCTCTAATCCACTTGTGGACGGATCATTTAAAAAAGCCCGGTTTTACCGGGCTTTTTTATTGTCTGTCGATCCGGTGAAACGAGCCCATTGTAGGCCAAAACAAAAAAGCAGGCCCATGAGCCTGCTTTTCGAATTGTCCGTATAAGGTCGTCTTTTCTCAGTTGATCGAGAAAGCCGTGCGCAGAAGGTTAAGCTGCGCCTGCACGCTGTTTTCGTTGTCCGGTACCTTGGTGGCTTCGGACGGGCGGTAAATTTCACGGTCGAGCAGGGCAACGCGGTTCTGGAGGCGGAGCGACCGCTCGATGAGGTCACGGAAGCACTCAGGCAGGTCGTTCCAGCCTGGAGCGTTGCGATCGACGTTGAAGCTGTCGAGCCGCACCTTGCTTTTTTCGCTGAGAACCTGATCGCGTGTCATCTCGCCATTGTTGACGGCGCGCTGCAGAAGCAGCCAGGACGCCATCTGCATCAGGCGGGTGGTGAGGCGCATCGATTCTGCCGCGTAAAGGACAGACGCCATGCGCGGCAGAACCTTTGAAGCGGTACGACCGGCTCCATCAAGATAGCTCGCCGTTTCCTCAACCAAGGTCATGCCTTCGGTATAGAGGGTCTTGAACTGGTTGGAAGCAGCCGCGCGACCCGCAAAGCTAATGGTATTTAAAACCTGTTCCGACATTTTCTTTAAATCCCTGCTCACGCACCACACTGTCAGGCAACGACGACCGGTAATATTTTGTTCCGGCCTTTAGTGTTTTCAGGATGGTATCTTTACCTGAAATGCGCAAGGCAATTATTAAAGAAGGGTTAATACCCACAGTTTTACGAAATCCGGTGATCGGTAAAAAAAGAGCCGCGAAAGCGGCTCTCAAGGTAAAACAGGGAGAAAAATCAGACCAATTCGCCGTATGGAGAAGATGCCTGAGGCCCAGAAGAACTGGACATGTATAGTAATCTCTCAGAAAGCTTAATTTTTGGTTAATGGTAAACGAAAGACTGCATCAAAATCGTTAATCTCGTTTGCCTTTGTGGCAGCAGCTTATCGAGTTAAGACTTGGCCGGAGGTTTTGCTGAAGGCCGCCTGTCAGGACCGGAAGAGGTTCTCCGCCGCAAGCCGGCCGGCAGACTTCCTTTTCCTCTCCTCTTCAAGTCGGGTGATTTCGGTTTGAAGAATGTCGATGCGGTTGCTCAGCTCGTCCACCGAAAGAAGGCTGAGATCGCTGCCGATCTCATGCGCTACCGGTTTTTGCGGACGGTCATCGTCCAAGAGGCTCATATGCCTGCTCCTTTTTCAACATGGTCGCCATCGTCCTCGGGATATTGCGGCGCGCGCGGGTCAAGCGCAATGCTTTCCGGTGTCACGAGCGGTGAGGGCGTTGTCGGCATCATCGTCGAGAAATTGTCCTTTTCGGCGTTCGAAAGCGTGGCGCGCTGACGGCTTCTGATGATGGCATAGGCCGTGATCAGCACATGGGCGACGGCTGTCACCAGGAACAGCGCATAGGGGCCGGAATAGGTCATGACCGCGCCGCCGAGCGTCGGGCCGATGATGGTGCCGATGCCATAAAGCAGTAGCAGTCCACCGGAAACCTTGACGAAGTCTTCCGATGCCGCAAAGTCGTTGGCATGCGCCACGGCGATGGGATAAAGCGCGTTGGCGGCGGCGCCGTAAATGGCGATCATCGGAATGAGCACATAGACATCATGCGGCTGCACGGCCGCCACGGCCAGGCCCGCAACCGCGCCAAGCCCCGCCAGTCCGGCAAGCACATAACGGCGGTCAATCCGGTCCGAAAGGCGGCCTGCAGGAAACTGGGCGAGTGCGCCGACGAAAATCGTGACGGAAACCATGATGGCGATCATGGTCGGATCAAGGCCCGCCCGCGCGCCGAAAACGGCGCCAAGCGTACCGTAAGCACCATTGGCGATGCCGATCATCAGGATACCGACGAAGGAGACCGGCGAATTCCGATAGAGGGCGGGTAAGTCCAGCTTCACCTTTTGCAAGGGCTGGGGACTGGCAGCCTTAGAAAGCGTGGCCGGCAGAATGGCGATGCAATAGATGATGCCGCAGATCATGAACAGCGAGCTATTGCTGATATCGCCCATCGGCACGATCATCTGCCCAGCCACGACGCCAAGCAGCGTTATGGCGATATAGAGCGAAAAGATCATGCCGCGGCTCTCATTGGTCGCGCGCTCGTTCAGCCAGCTCTCGATGATCATGGAAGTGCCGGCGGTGCAGAAGCCTGTAAGCGCGCGGAGCGTAATCCACCAGACATCATCGATAACGAGGCCGGTCATCAGCACGGTCAGGCAGACAAGCGCCACGAAGGAGGCAAATGCCCGCACATGCCCCGCACGGCGCACGATGGCGGGCGCCACAAAACACCCAATGACGAAGCCTGCCGCCCAGGAGGTGCCGAGAAAGCCCAGAATTTCATTGGAATAGCCTTCCGCCGAACCGCGCATGGGTAGCACGAGACCCTGAAGGCCGTTACCGAGAAAAAGAAACAGAGTGCTGGATAAAAGAGCGAATACGGGTAGAAGATTTCTGCTCATGAAGACACTCTCATGCGTTCGAACGTATGGTCGGCAGGCCATAAGACGGGGGTTACCCGAATGAGTTGCACTCTTCTGGTGAACGGTAAAAATGTCCAGCCTGTGACGATGCAGAAATAAAGAAAAGGCTCAATAAATGACAAAGGCGATCGGCCTTTTTTTACTGCTGGCGATGATTGTGCAGATCATCCGCCCCTTGGGCCTGCCCGGCCTCAAGAAAAGAGGCGATTGCTGGAAGATAGCGGTTGCCGCCTTCGTCATCTGGTCGGCGACGCTGCTTTTGCGCCCATAAAGAAAAAGCCGCCCAAGGGGCGGCTTCAATTTTTTATAAATGCCTGGGGCAATGCCTCAGGCAGCCTTTTCGAGTTCCTGCTTCCAGTTGCCCTTGGCAGCCAGGGTGTTCATCATCGCGCGGTGTGTGAAAGCACGCTGGCCGGCCGCGACATTTGCCTGTTTGCCGCCCCAAGCCTTGAGTGCGGTGTCCTGAAGGGCGCGGCCGTACGAATAGGTCAGCGACCAGGGCAGGTCGTAACCGGCATTCATGGCGGAGAGATGCGCCGTCGCCTCTTCGGAGGACTGGCCGCCGGAAAGGAAAGCGATGCCGGGAACGGCAGAAGGCACGGTCGCCTTCAGAACCTTCACGGTCTTTTCCGCCACTTCATCAACGGAAGCCTTGCGGGCATTCTTGCCGTCGATGATCATGTTCGGCTTGAGGATCATGCCTTCAAGGTTGACGCGGGCGTCGAACAGATCCGCGAACACGGTCTGGAGAACCCATTGCGTGACTTCCGCACAGCGATCGATATCGTGCGTACCGGGTTCGCCGTCCATCAGCACTTCCGGTTCCACGATCGGCACGATGTCTGCCTGCTGGCAGAGGGCGGCGTAACGGGCGAGCGACTGGGAGTTTGCCTTGATCGAACCCCAGCTCGGACGCTGATCACCGATGGTGATGACGCCGCGCCACTTGGCGAAACGCGCGCCGGCTTCATGGTACTTGCGCAGGCGCTCATACAGGCCGTCAAGGCCTTCGGTGATGAATTCACTCGGGTGGAAAGCCATCGGCTTGGCGCCGATATCCACCTTGATGCCCGGCAGGCTGCCGGCGGCCTTGATGATGTCCACGAATGGCGTACCGTCGGCGGCCTTCTGGAACAAGGTTTCTTCGTAAAGGATGACGCCGGAGATGCACTTCTTCATGGCGTCGTCGGAGCGGAACAGCATTTCGCGATAATCGCGGCGGGCGGTCTCGGTTGATTCCAGGTTGATGCTGTCGAAACGCTTCTTGATCGTTCCTGTGGATTCGTCGGCGGCGAGCAGGCCCTTGCCGTCTGCAACCATTTTGATTGCGATGTCTTCGAGACGTTCGGTCATTTGCTATTCTCCCAAGGCACAATAAATTCCCGATAACAGAAGTTCCAGGGCAGGGAAATGGCATGCTAACTCATTGAAACGATTGAAATCATTTCAATCGTTTGAAACTTTCCTCCCATGCGCACTTACCAAAAAACAAGGCCGGCCAAGCATCGCTTGTCCGGCCTCGTGTCAGGCAAGTGTGGGAAGTCTACTTGGCGGCGGTCAGGATGGCAACGCCCGGCAATTCCTTGCCTTCCATCCATTCGAGGAAGGCACCGCCTGCCGTCGAGATATAGGTGAAATCGTCCGAGACTCCGGCATGGTTGAGTGCCGCGACGGTATCGCCGCCACCGGCGACGGAGACGAGCTTGCCGGCCTTCGTGCATTCGGCGGCATGTTTTGCGGCAGCAACGGTTGCCGCATCGAAGGGCTCGATTTCGAAGGCGCCAAGCGGGCCGTTCCAGACCAGCGTTTCCGCGCGCGAAATCCAGGCTTTGATGCTTTCGACCGATTTTGGGCCGACATCGAGAACCATGGCGTCAGCGGGAATGGCGTTGATATCGACGATTTCATTTGCCGCACCGGCCTTGAATTCGCGGGCAACCACGCCGTCTTCCGGCAGTACGATCGCACAGCCGGATGTCGCCGCCTCGATCATGATCTGTTTTGCGGTTTCGGCAAGGTCGTGCTCGCAGAGGGACTTACCGACTTGTGCGCCACGCGCGGCAAGGAAGGTATTGGCCATGCCACCGCCGATGACGAGGGCATCGACCTTCTTGACGAGGTTCATCAGGAGATCGATCTTGCTTGAAACCTTGGCGCCGCCGACGATGGCGACGACCGGGCGAACAGGCTGGCCAAGGCCTTTTTCCAGCGCCTCAAGCTCGGCCTGCATGGTGCGACCGGCATAGGCGGGCAGATGACGCGCCAAGCCCTCGGTGGAGGCGTGCGCACGGTGCGCGGCAGAGAAGGCGTCGTTCACATAGATATCGCCATTGGCTGCCAGAGCCTCGACGAAGGCGGTGTCATTCTTCTCTTCGCCCTTGTGAAAGCGGGTGTTTTCCAGAAGCAGGATATCGCCATCATTCATTTTCGCGACTGCGTCGGCTGCCGGCGCACCGATGCAATCGGATGCGAAGAAAACGGCGTGATCCAGCACTTCCTCGACCGCAGGCACGATCTGGGAGAGCGACATGTCGGCGACCGGTTCACCCTTGGGGCGACCGAAATGGGCGAGCAGAATGACTTTTGCGCCTTTTTCGGAAAGCTCCAGAATGGTCGGTGCAACCCGCTCGATACGGGTGCTGTCCGTCACTTTGCCATCCGCAACCGGCACGTTGAGATCAACACGGACAAGGACGCGCTTTCCGGCAATATCGTTAAGGTCATCGATGGTCTTGAAGGCGGGCATAGGTCGATCCTGATTTCGTTGCGAGTTCGGGACGGACCATACTATGCCTGATTGCCGACGCAAGCCGGTCAGGCCTCATTTTCTCTTGCCTCGTCTGAAGGCGCGGAAATGCCCTTGCCGGCAGTGGTGGAGCCCGACTGGCGCCGCTGGGCCAGATAAGCGCGCACGCGGCGGAGAATTTCCGAAAAGCTGATAAAGATCGGCAGGCCGATAGCCGGTTCGACCGGCTCAAGCGAAATTCCGATCCCGGTAATCGCCTCATGTTCGTCCAACGCCCGAACGATGAGAACAATAGAACCAAGGCGCACCCGGTCGGCATAATCTGCCTTGCCGGAAAGGCGCGCCTCGATCAGTTCCGCGATGCTCATGGCATGCTCGTTGGCCGAAATAAGGCCGGGGCCGTAGGCGGCGTCAAGCTCCGTGGCCGGACGCGCGGGAGAGATTGCAAAGATTCCGAAGAAATCGGCGTCGTCATCCGCAACCGGCAGGGCGCTTGCAAACAGCCGGTCGATCAGCCGCGTATAACCGGGCGCGATAAAAAGATAGACGAGATCATTTTCGCGCAGGCGCCCGGCATATTGGTAGCGAATGGATTTGCCGTCGCGCACGACGAGCGAGGGCATTGCCCAGCGGGGAATACGCTCGCCCTGCATGATGGCGCTGCCTTTGGCCACGCGGTATGAAATCAGTTCGTGATTGGCAGTGCCGGGAAGGTCCACTTCCAGTTTGTCGACATCACCCATGCGCGGCGGCACGATCAGCCCGAGCCGTGTTGCCACCGGCTTGATCGTCCAGCCTTGCAGCAGAAGCGACACGAGCACGATGATGAAGGCGGCATTGAAATAGATTTGCGCATCGTCCAGCCCGCCAAGAATGGGCATGATGGCAAGCAGGATGGAAACCGCTCCACGAAGGCCCACCCATGCCACGAAGGAGGTTTCCTGCTGGGTATAGTTGAAGGGCATGAGGCTGAGCCACACCGCAAGCGGGCGGGCGACAAAGATCAGGAAAAGCGCAAGCAGCACGGCCGGAATGGCAATCGCTGGAAATTGCGATGGCGTTGCCAGAAGGCCGAGCATCAGGAACATGATGATCTGGGCAAGCCAGGTCAGCCCTTCATGGAAACGGCGGATGGTCTCCTTGGCAAAAATCCGGCGGTTGCCGGCAACGATGCCCGCCACATAAACCGCAAGAAATCCACTGCCGCCAATAGCGCCGGTGAACGAGAAGACCAGCAGGGCAAGAGCCAGCACGAAGATCGGCGCCAGCCCGCGGTCGGCAGCGAAACGGTTGACGACTGTTGCGATCATGACGCCGCCGAGCAGGCCGAAGATAACACCGAGACCCATTTCCTCGACGAACAGCAGCAGGAAGCCAGTGTCGATGCCGGCCAGTCCCTGTCCCTTGGCGATGATCTCGACCAGCGCGACGGTGAGGAAAATCGCCATGGGATCATTGGTGCCGGATTCGACCTCAAGCGTTGAGCGGACCTGATCGCGGATATGAATGCCGCCGATGCGCAATAGAAAGAATACGGCTGCCGCATCAGTAGAAGCGACGATGGCGCCGAGCAGCAGGCCTTCCAGCCACGACAGTCCGAGCAGCAGGGCGGCAGCGCCTGCGAAAAACACGGATGTGAGGATGACGCCGACGGTGGCGAGGGCGACGGCGGGCGCTGCCGAAAGCCGGAAGGATTGTATCGACGTACCGAAACCGGAATCGAAAAGGATGACGGCGAGAACGAGCGAGCCGAGCATATAGGCGAGCGGATTGTTGGTGAACTGGATACCGAGGCCATCCACGCCTGCCGCAAGGCCAATCATCAGGAAGAGCAGCAGGAGCGGTGCGCCGAACCGGAAGGCGATGAGGCTTGAGAACGCTGCGACGAGCACCAGAACAGTTGCCACCAGCAACAGAAGATAAAATGATTCCACGTCCACCGCCTCTTTCAAACCGCGCTGGCCGTCGCAATCAATGCCCTGCACGTTTGCAGTCAATGCGCCACGGGTTGCGGTCTGTCAGCGCTGTTGTGGGTGGCGATGAAAGGCGACGCAAGGCGGGGTGTATCGAATGATACGGCAGGGCCGAAGTGCATTGCGCACGACCGTTGTCCCTGTTCTTCTTGTCCGTTTCAAAGTGGACCAGACGAAGGCAGGAAATGGGATTTTTTTCGGCGCCCGGACGAAACGTTCATGGCGTGTAGCGCTGTGGATGTTTCGCGCAAACAATTCGCATGCCGGCGTTTCGACGTAACATAGAGACAATGCAGCTACGTTAGTTGTCGCGTCCGAGTTGCTTTCACCATGACCGGAGCGATCGGATGAAACGGAAATCCATTACTATATTTATTGCCTTGCTGGCGGTCGGCCCAATTGTTTCGGGCTGTTCTAGCACGGAACAGACGGCTGAAAACATGGCCGCCCAACGCGAGCGTTGCCGGGTGTTTGGTTACCCTGAAGGTTCGCGTGATTTCGCTGACTGCATGATGAAGCTTTCCATGCAGCAAAGCGATTTGAGGCAACAGACTTTCGATACGATCTGGAGCGGTAGCAGTTCGGATCAGATTATCATCAACAACAAGAAATAACGGGTTGTGCAGTTCATCAGACTTGGTCGGTTTGGTCTCATGCGCCTCTTGCCGGGCGATGGTTTTCGATCCGAAACGCCCCGCCTTGCTTCAGGAGCGATACCGGCGGGTCCCTCGTCCCGCCGGCAATTTTTTGGCAAAGAAAAACCGGCAGGATTGCGCCTGCCGGTTTTTCGTAATTCGCGAACCGTGGTGCTTGTTCAGATGGTCTTCGCAAATGCGACGGCCGTATCCGACATGCGGTTGGAGAAGCCCCACTCGTTGTCGTACCAGGAAAGAACGCGCACGAACTTGCCTTCCATGACCTTGGTCTGATCGATCGCGAAGATCGAGGAGTGGCTGTCGTGGTTGAAGTCGCGGGAGACCAAAGGCTCTTCGGTGTAGCCGAGAATGCCCTTCAGCTTGCCGTTGGAAGCGGACTTGATTGCTTCGTTGACTTCCTCAACCGTCGTGTCGCGCTTGGCGATGAACTTGAAATCGACGACCGAAACGTTCGGGGTCGGAACGCGGATCGACGTACCGTCCAGCTTGCCCTTGAGGTGCGGCAGAACGAGGCCAACGGCCTTGGCTGCACCCGTCGAGGTCGGGATCATGGAAAGGGCTGCGGCGCGGGCGCGGTACAGATCCTTGTGCATGGTGTCCAGCGTCGGCTGGTCGCCCGTGTAGGAGTGGATCGTTGTCATGAAGCCGTGATCGATGCCAACGACGTCATCGAGAACCTTCACAACTGGCACGAGGCAGTTGGTGGTGCAGGACGCGTTGGAAATGACCAGATGGTCTTTCGTCAGCTGATCGTCGTTGACGCCGAAGACAACCGTGAGGTCAGCGCCGTCAGCAGGAGCGGAAACGATGACGCGCTTGGCGCCTGCCGTCAGGTGGGCAGCGGCCTTGTCGCGGGCGGTGAAGATGCCGGTGCACTCGAGCGCGATGTCGACACCCAGTTCCTTGTGCGGCAGCGTTGCCGGATCGCGAACGGCCGTAACCTTGATCGGCTTGCCGCCGCCAACGATGATCGTGTCGCCTTCGACCTTCACATCTGCCGGGAACTTGCCGTGGATCGAATCGTAGCGCAGCAGGTGGGCGTTGGTTTCAACCGGGCCGAGGTCGTTGATGGCAACGACTTCGATATCGGTGCGGCCGGATTCGACGATGGCACGCAGAACATTGCGGCCGATGCGGCCAAAGCCGTTAATGGCAACTTTTACAGTCATTTATAGTCTCCCGAACAAGATATGTGCTTGGTCTTTGCGGAATGTGAGGGCTTGGGAAGCCCTCATGCAAGTTTTGCCTCGACTGCGGCGACGACAGCTTCCGCCGTGATGCCGAAGTGCTTGAAGAGATCCTTCGCCGGCGCGGACGCACCAAAGGAATGCATGCCGACGAAAGCGCCGTCGGAGCCGATGAAGTAATCCCAGCCCTGGCGGATGGCGGCTTCCACCGCAATTTTGACCGGAGCCTTGCCGATGATGGCGTTGCGGTAGGTTTCCGGCTGTTCCTTGAAGAGCTCGAAGCAGGGAACGGAAACGACGCGGGCGGAAACGCCCTTGTCCTTCAGCGTCGCTGCAGCCTTGAGCGCTACTTCCACTTCCGAGCCGGATGCAAAGATCGAAACCTTGGCATCGCTTGCGGATACGAGTTCGTAGGCGCCGTAAGCGGAAAGGTTCTTTTCTTCGTATTCCTTGCGCGAAGGCGCAAGGTTCTGGCGGGTGAGCGCCAGTGCCGAAGGACGATGCTTCTGCTCAAGCGCCAGCTGCCAGCATTCCGCCGTCTCGGTTTCATCCGCCGGGCGGAAGACGAGCAGGTTCGGGATGGCGCGCAGCGCGGCGATCTGCTCCACCGGCTGGTGGGTCGGGCCGTCTTCGCCGACGCCGATGGAATCATGCGTCAGAACGTGGACGACGCGGATGCCCATCAGGGCAGCCAGACGGATCGACGGACGGCAATAGTCCGAGAAGATCAGGAAGCCGCCGGCATAGGGAATGAGACCGCCATGCAGTGCGATACCGTTCATCGCTGCTGCCATGCCGTGTTCGCGGATGCCGTAATGCAGGTACCGGCCGGAGAAGTCCGTCGGCGTGATGGACTTCATCTGGCTGGTCTTGGTGTTGTTGGACGGCGTCAGGTCGGCCGAGCCGCCGATCATTTCCGGCAGGATGCCGTTGATGACTTCAAGCGAGTCTTCCGAGGCCTTGCGGGTCGCAACGGTCGGGTTGTTCTCGATGATCTTCTTCTTGAAGGCATCGATCGCGCTGTCGAAGTTGCCGGGCAGATCGCCGGCGAAGCGGCGCTTGAATTCGGCCTTCTTGCCGGCTTCAGTGGCTTCGAGACGGGCTTCCCAGTCCTGACGGGTCTTGGTCGAGCGCAGGCCGGCGAGACGCCATGCATCCAGCACGTCTTCCGGAATGACGAAAGCTTCGGCTTCCCAGTTGAGGCTCTTGCGGGCGGCGGCGATTTCTTCGGCGCCCAGCGGGTTGCCGTGAACCTTGTGGGTACCCTGCTTGTTGGGTGCGCCGAAACCGATCACGGTCTTGCAGGCGATGAAGGTCGGGCGGTCGGATTTATGTGCAGCTTCGATCGCGGCGGCAATCGCATCCGGATCATGGCCGTCGACGCGTATGGTGTTCCAGTGAACAGCCTGGAAGCGGGCGATCTGGTCGGTGCTGTCGGAAAGGCCAACTTCACCGTCGATGGTGATGTTGTTGTCATCCCAGAACAGAACGAGCTTGTTGAGCTTCAGGTGGCCGGCAAGCGCGATGGCTTCATGGCTGATGCCTTCCATGAGGCAGCCGTCACCACACAGCACATATGTGAAGTGGTTCTGCAGATCGGAGCCGAATTCTTCTTCCAGCTTGCGTTCGGCGATTGCCATGCCAACGGCGTTGGCGATGCCCTGGCCGAGCGGGCCGGTCGTCGTTTCGATGCCGGTCGCGTGGCCATATTCGGGATGGCCGGCGGTCTTGGAGCCGAACTGACGGAAACGCTTGATCTCGTCGATAGTCATGTCCTCGTAGCCCGTCAAATAGAGCAGCGAGTAAAGCAACATCGAACCATGGCCCGCAGACAGCACGAAGCGGTCACGATCCGGCCACAACGAGCTCTTGGGATCGAACTTCAAAAAGCGGGTGAAAAGAACAGTGGCGACATCAGCTGCGCCCATCGGCAGGCCGGGATGGCCGGAGTTGGCCTTCTCTACTGCATCCATGGCAAGAAAGCGGATTGCATTGGCCATCCGGTCGTGTTTGTCGCGAGAAATCATGGCTTTTCCGTCTGTTTCCGGGTGAAGGGAGATAGTTTTACGCAACTATCCAAAAAGCGGGTTGATCCATAGCAGGTGAGGCAGGCAAGTCAATAAATCCACGGGCAATTGCGGTTCTCTCAAGGATAAAAATCGTTTAGCAAAACGGGTGTCTCGAGAAAAATCGTGCGATATGTGTCGCCGTTTCCTCGTTCATCCACAGAGCAAAACGCCTCAATGCACTGGTTTGATTGACGTGATGATAAATCGGGTAATAACCTCTTGGATGTTGAAAAGGCCTGAAACCGGACGATTCGGCCGGTTACTTGCGAGTTGGAAAAAACGATGTCGGCTGAGAAGACCGTACAATCTGCGGTGACGGAGCTGAGCGCTGCCATCACAAATCTCGAAAATGCCATCGATATGCGTATCGAACGGCAAAGGGAGACGGGCGAAATCGATAACGAGGTCAAGCGGGTCCATGTCGATCGCGCAAGGCTCGCGCACGAGCTGGACCAGGCCGAGTTTCGCGCCAATCGTCTCGAAGAAGTCAACCGCGAGGTTTCCCGCCGTCTGGTGACGGCGATGGAGACGATTCGCGCGGTGCTGGATCGATAGGGAGCGGTTTCATGGCGCAAGTTACTGTTATGATCGACGGCAAGGCCTACCGCATGGCTTGCGAGGCAGGGCAGGAAGAGCACCTGACCGATCTCGCTACCCGTTTTGACCGTTATGTGGGGCATCTAAAGAGCCAGTTCGGCGAAATCGGTGATCTGCGATTGACCGTCATGTCGGGCATCATGGTGATGGACGAACTTTCCGAGCTCAACCGCAAGATCGAAAAGCTGGAGGGGGAAATAGCGTCCCTTTCTCGCAACCGCGACGGTATCGCCGAACACAAGGCAAGATCGGACGAGATGGTTGCCGTTGCCATCAGCGATCTGGCCGACCGTCTGAACGGTATTACCGAAAAACTCCTGGCGCGGCCAAAGCCTGCGGCGCATTGATCGCCGGCAAAGCTTTCCAGCAACAAAATTCGTTCGTGGCCCTCTGGTGGTTTGGTTGGATACGTCCTATATCTAAGAGGCGTTCTGCGCTTCCCGACAGGAACCACAATCCCTGGGGCCATACTCGATCCAAAGGGAGCTGTCCCTGGCCAGTCCCGTGGGGCTGGACACATGGCGCCCACCTACATTTGTAGGCACCCAGGATCGTAAATCTCCATCGGTCGCCGTGGATCGCACTTGAAGTTTCGGGTCACTCCCCGATTCTTCTTCTGACTCATATAGTGTCGACAGTTATTTTTCATTGCTGCCGGAGACGGCTTTTTTATGCTGCTGTCATTGCAATGGCGGAACAATTCCCTATTATCTCAATTGGTATGTCTGTCATGCCCTTTTTTTTGAAAGAGGGCGCTGCGGCCAAAACCGCGACGTGCCGTTCAACAGCCCAAAGAGCTAAACTTGTTTACTGAAATTATGATCGTGGTCCTGCTCACCGTATTTAACGGTGTGCTTGCCATGTCCGAGCTTGCCGTTGTCTCCTCCAGACCGGCGAGGCTCAAGGTGCTTGCCGCGCACGGCAGCAAGGGCGCCACGATGGCGCTCGGTCTTTCCGAAAATCCCGGACGCTTTCTTTCCACGGTGCAGATCGGCATCACGCTGGTCGGCGTTCTCTCCGGTGCGTTTTCCGGCGCCACCCTCGGCGCCCGGTTCACGGCATGGCTGTCGGTGCAGGGCGTCCCCGATCGGGTTGCCGATGCGTTGGGCGTGGGCTCCGTTGTCGTCGCCATCACCTACCTGTCGCTGATCGTCGGCGAATTGGTGCCGAAGCAGATTGCGCTGCGCGATCCGGAAAAGATCGCTGCCCGTGTTGCACCCACCATGGTGATGCTCTCCAAGGTCGGCGCGCCGCTGGTCTGGTTTCTCGACAAATCCGGCAAGGCCATCCTTGCGCTTCTCGGCCATAGCGGCACGTCCAATGCATCGGTCACAGATGACGAAATCCGCACGGTTCTGGCGGAAGCTCATAGCGCCGGCGTCATCGAAACCGAGGAATCGGCGATGATCACCAGCGTCATGCGCCTTGCCGACCGTAATGCCCGTGGCCTGATGACGCCGCGACGCGACGTGGAAGTCGTCGATATTGAAGACAGTGCGGAAGAAATCCGTGTTCAGCTTCGGGAAACGCAGCGTTCCCGCCTGCCCGTGCGCAACGGCGCCTCCGATGAAATTCTGGGCGTGCTTTTCGCCAAGGACGCTTTCGATGCGCTGGCATCCGGCAAGGAGCTGAATGTGCGCGAGCTTCTGCGCGAAGTTCCCGTCGTCTCGGATCTGACGAGCGCTGTCGATGTCATCCAGTCATTGCGCCGTTCCACCGTGCATATGGTGCTGGTCTATGACGAATACGGCCATTTCGAAGGTATCGTCAGCTCTGGCGACGTTCTGGAAGCAATCACAGGTGCCTTCCAGGAAGACAATGACGAGGAGCCCGCGATCGTCGAGCGCGAGGACGGTTCGTTCCTCGTTGCTGGCTGGATGCCCGCCGATGAGTTCGCTTACCGCATGGGCTTCCAGATCGACGAAGACGCCGAGTTCGAGACCGTTGCCGGTCTGGTGCTTGACGAGTTCCGTCGCCTGCCGGAACTGGGCGAACACATCACCCGCAACGGCTGGCGTTTTGAGGTCATAGACCTTGATGGACACCGTATCGACAAGGTGCTCGTGAGCCGGGCTGCCTGATGTCCGGCGACATCGCCGAAAAAGCAAGGCTGCGCGGCGAAAGGCTTGCCGCGCGTGATGCGTTGCCACAAGCCGAGCGTCAGCAAAAAAGCGAGGCGATGACGGCATATGGTGCATCTGCCATTCCGTTCTCGCCAGGTGCCGTTATTTCCGGTTTCATGCCCATCCGTTCAGAGGCCGATATTCGGCCGTTGATGGAGGCACTGCGGACAAGAGGCGGGCGCCTCGCCCTTCCCGTTGTGCTGAACCGGGAGACCATCGTTTTCCGCGCCTTTGATGCGGATGCACCGCTGGTGAAGACGGGCTTCGGCACGACCGGTCCGGCAGAGGACGCAGAAGTTCTCGATCCGGATATTCTGCTCGTCCCGCTTTCCGTCTTTGACGGGCAGGGTCAGCGTATCGGTTATGGCGCGGGTCATTATGATCGCGCGATTGCGAGATTGCACGGCAAAGGCCGAGCACCCGTTCTCATCGGCGTCGCATTTGATTGTCAGGAAGTGCCATCCGTGCCGGCGGAGCCGCATGACGTGCCGCTTCAGGCGGTTCTGACGGAGAGTGGCCTGCGCTGGTTTTCGGCTTAGCCGTTGATGACCGGTAGGAAAAAGGCGCTTTAGCACTTTTTAAAAGATGGATTACCCGTTAGAGGGGACGGAATTTAGGAACATGCGCAAGATCGGGGCGGGTGAATGAGGCTTCTTTTTCTCGGAGATATGGTTGGCAAGACCGGACGCACGGCTGTCTGGGACAAGTTGCCCGGGCTTGTTTCCGATCTGAAGCTCGATTTCGTCATCGTTAATGGCGAAAACGCCGCCGGTGGTTTCGGCATCACCGAGGATATCTATCTCGAAACCATCAATGCCGGTGCGGATGTGGTGACGACCGGCAACCATGTCTGGGACCAGAAGGAAGCCGTTTCCTTCTGCGAGCGCCATGACCAGTTCCTGCGGCCAGCCAATTATCCCGATGGTACGCCGGGCAAGGGCTCGGGCATTTTTTACGCCCGCAACGGCGCGCGTGTGCTTGTCGCCAACATCATGGGCCGGGTCTTCATGCATCCGGAACTGGACGATCCCTTCAAATCGGCGGAGAACATTCTCGCTGCCTGCCCGCTGAAGGAGCAGGCCGACGCCATCATCTTCGATTTCCACGCGGAAGCGACGAGCGAAAAACAGTGTTTCGGTCATTTCGTTGATGGACGCGCAAGCTTTGTTGTCGGCACCCACACCCATGTTCCGACTGCTGACGCCCAGATCTTGAACGGTGGCACGGCCTATATGTCGGATGCCGGCATGTGCGGTGACTACGACAGCTCGCTTGGCATGGAAAAGGAAGAGCCGATCAACCGCTTCATTTCCAAAATGCCGAAGGGCCGTTTCGAAGCCGCCAGTGGACCTGCGACGATCTGCGGCGTCGGCGTCGAGATTTCCGACCGGACCGGCCTTGCGGAAAAGATCGCACCGCTGCGAATTGGCCCGAGGCTCTCCGAAACCCTCCCGTCCTTCTGGGCGTGAGCTTTCGGCTTCTAGCGCTCATCACCCGTTCACAATGACGAGATCGTGAGCGTTCCGCCGCTGTTGGCGCTGGACGCCCTGCAAAACCTGCCTCATCTTCCTTTCTTCGCAAGTTCGAGGGAGTGGCATGATGCTGCGCGTGCTAATGCTTGCAATGGCCGGACTGGTTGCGTGCGCGGGAGCGGCCTTTTCCCAGGCTGGAAGCCGCCCTCCCGTCAGCCAGTGCCAGGCAATCGCCCGCAACATTCCCGGCGTCATGTTCGCCAGCTTCAAACCGGCAGGTGCCCAGCTGGCGCAGGCCACGGCTAAGGAAGAGGTGAAGATCAGCTTCATCGGCCATTCCACCTATCTCATCGAAAGTCCTGGCGGCGTGACGATCGCCACAGATTATAATGGCGTCTATCGCCCACCGGTCACGCCGACAGTGGTGACGATGAACCGGGCGCATATGACGCATTTCACTCTTAGTCCGGATCCGGCCATTCAGCATGTGCTGCACGGTTGGAGCGATACGCCCGGAGAAAAGGCCGAGCACAAGCTTCTGGTCGGTGATGTCTATATCCGCAACGTCGCGACTGACATTCGCAACCGCTGGGGCGATTACGAATCCTTTCAGGAAAACGGCAATTCCATTTTCATCTTCGAGGTTGCGGGGCTGTGTATCGGCCATCTCGGCCATCTGCATCACGAACTGACGGACAAGCATTATGCCGAAATCGGTCGTCTGGATGTGCTGATGGTTCCAGTGGATGGTGGTTTGACGATGGGGGCCGACAGCATGAGCCGCGTGGTCAAGCGCCTGCGCTCCGCACTGATCTTGCCCATGCACCGCACCGGGCCGCCGTTGGAGCAGTTTCTGACGATGTTTGGGGAAAGCTTCCAGATCGCCTACGCAAAAGATGCGATCATCCGGGTCTCAATGAGGAACCTTCCCCGCCAGCCGCAGATACTGGTGCCAAAAGGCATGTAGTAAAGCGACCGGCCAGGAAAGTCGGGGGAGTCGTATCTCAGGCGAAGGCGAGGTGCTGGCGAACGCCGACATCAGGCATTTTATCGTCGGACATATTGGCCTTGGCGATTTCCCAGCCGAATTTTAGCGTGCTGTCAGTCGAGGCCCAGATTTCCGCGTCGTCAACATGCAGCGCCAGCATCGTCAGTTGCGGATCGCTCTTACCGTGCTCGTACCAGGCTGCGGTTACGGAGTTCCAGTATTCTTCGATCTTTGTCCTGTCGTCGCGCGCCTCGAGCACACCCGAGAGGCAGGCGTGATAATCATGGTCCTTGCCGACGACACAAAAATGCGCCCGCGAACCCGGCTTCAGCGTTTTGACGAGATCGGTGTCTTTCTTGGAGAAAAACCAGATCGTGTTGGTCTTGGGGTCGGCGTGCGGTGCCATCGGCTGCATATGATTGTGCAGGCCCTCGAGGCCAAGCATGCCGGCATGGACCGAATTGACCTCATCCCAGAGCTGGCGGGCAGGGTTTTCTCTTGCTTCAGTCAGGCTGACCATGTGTTTCCTCCGTTGGGTTTGCTGCGGCGACCGGGAGGGTGAAAAATGTCCCGCTCTTCCGCTTTCATTGTCAAAACGAAAAGCGGATAAATCAGTTCCTTATATTCTTGCGGCCAAGAGAAAGCGCTTGCGGGCTTGAACGGCGGGCATATCGCACTTATAAGGCCCGCAATCTCCAAATTAAGACAATCAGGTTTTCCATGGCTGGTCATTCACAGTTCAAGAACATCATGCACCGCAAGGGCAAGCAGGACTCCGTTCGGTCCAAAATGTTTTCCAAGCTTGCGCGTGAAATCACCGTTGCGGCAAAGGCGGGCATGCCCGACCCGAACATGAACGCGCGCCTGCGCCTGGCAATTCAGAACGCCAAGGCCCAGTCCATGCCGAAGGACAATATCGAGCGCGCGATCAAGAAAGCTTCCGGTGCAGACAGCGAAAACTACGATGAGGTCCGTTACGAGGGTTACGGCCCGGGTGGCGTCGCCGTCGTCGTCGAGGCCTTGACCGACAACCGCAACCGCACCGCCTCCAACGTCCGCTCCATCTTCACCAAGGCTGGTGGCGCACTCGGCGAAACCGGATCGGTTTCCTTCTCCTTCGACCGCGTCGGTGAGATCACTTACAAGGCCGAAGTCGGCGATGCCGACAAGGTCATGGAAGCGGCTATCGAAGCTGGTGCCGACGATGTCGAATCTTCTGAGGACGGTCACACCATCATCTGCGGTTTCGAGGCGATGAACGAGGTTTCCAAGGCGCTGGAAGGCGTGCTCGGCGAAGCTGAAAGCGTCAAGGCCATCTGGAAGCCGCAGAACACGGTGCCGGTGGATGAGGAAAAGGCGCAGTCGCTGATGAAGCTCATCGACAATCTCGAAGACGATGACGACGTGCAGAGCGTCTATTCCAACTTCGAAGTTTCGGAAGAAATTCTCGCCAAGCTTTCCGCCTGACGGTTCAGATTTAAAAAAAAGCCCCGGCAGCGTCATCGCTCCGGGGCTTTTTGTTTAGGCGGCCTTCCTGATGGAGGTCCGCACATCGGCGAAGATCTCCACGGATCGCAGCCGTTTTTCGATATTGTGGATCGGCATCGAGACGATCAGTTCGTCGGCCTGCGTTTCGGCGAGGAAGCCGTCGAGGTGGCGTCCGATTGTTTCAGGCGAGCCGACCGCGGCGAAACGCAAGGTATGTTCCACCGAAAAACGCTCCATCTCGTTCCAGTGGTCGTCCATGCTGTGAACCGGCTTGGGGAACGGCACGCGTACATTGCGGCGCAGGTTGACGAATTGCTGCTGTGACGAGGTGAAGAGATATTGCGCCTCCTCGTCGGTATCGGCGCCGACTCCCATCACTCCAACCATCACATAGGGCTTGTCCAGCGTCGCAGAGGGCTGGAAGCGCTCGCGATAGATATGGATCGCCTCCATCAGCATGTCAGGCGCAAAATGCGACGCAAAGGAATAGGGCAGGCCGAGTGCCGCTGCCAGATGCGCGCTATAGGTGCTTGAGCCAAGCAACCAGAGCGGCACGTGCGAATTCATGCCGGGCACGGCAAGGATCGCCTGATCCTGCTGGGGCTGGCCAAGGTATTGCTGGAGCTCGATGATGTCGTGCGGGAAGTTCTCCGCACCGGCATCAAGATTGCGGCGCAGCGCCCTTGCCGTCCGCATATCCGTTCCCGGCGCGCGGCCAAGCCCGAGATCGACCCGGCCAGGCAACAGCGCCGCCAGCGTGCCGAATTGTTCGGCAATGACGAGCGGGGAGTGGTTAGGCAGCATGATGCCGCCTGAGCCGACGCGAATATGTTTCGTGGCGGCACCAACATGGGCGATGACGAGCGATGTGGCTGCGCTCGCAATACCAGGCATGCCATGGTGTTCCGCAAGCCAGATGCGGTTGTAACCGTGGTCTTCAGCCTTGATCGCCATGCGGCGAGAATTTTCAAGCGCCTGGCTGACGCTCTCGCCTTCGCCGATTGGCGAAAGGTCGAGAATGGAAAAGGGGATCATCCAACGCTCCTACACAAATTCTGTCTTTGATGCGGATGTAAGGCGCGTGTCCCGATTTACCATAGAAGTCGCGCAGAATTGAAGGATGGTTCAAAAAAATTGGGGCCTCGAAAGAGGCCCCTTTTCATTTTTTTAGCCCGCTCGACGGAATTGCCGGGTTTCGCGATGTTCTGGAGGTTGCCGGTCGGAAGCGAGCACGAATTGTCCGAGCCTGCCGTCCATCTCTCCCGCCTCGGAAGCGAGATTGTGAATGGCCGCCGTCGTCTCCTCCACCATGGCGGCGTTTTGCTGGGTCATGGTGTCGAGACTGGTGACGGTGCTGTTGATTTCCGCAAGCGTATGCGCCTCCTCGCGGGTGGATTCCATGATTTCTTCGATGCGGGAACTGATGGTCTGCACGTGCTTGCCGATGCCGGTTAGCGAGGCGCCCGCCTTTTCGACCAGTGCCACGCCAGTGGAAACCTCGTCGGTGGAGCGCTTCAGCAGGCTGGTGATTTCTTTTGCGGCGGCGGCCGAGCGTTGTGCCAGCTCGCGCACCTCCTGCGCCACAACGGCAAAACCTTTGCCGGCCTCGCCCGCACGCGCGGCTTCCACACCTGCGTTCAGGGCGAGAAGGTTGGTCTGGAAGGCGATTTCATCGATAACGCCGATGATCTGGTTGATCTGGCGCGACGAGGTCTGGATCGCTTCCATGGCGGCGATGGTCTGCTCCATGACGTGGCTGGACGCAGTGGCCTGCGTACTGGCGTCGCGGGCGATCCGTGTTGCCTGTTCGGCGCGTTCGATCTGGTCGCGGACGGCTTCGGTGATTGCCTTGATGGCGCTTGCCGTCTCGGTAATGGAGGCGGCCTGCCGTTCAGTGCGCTCAGCGAGCTGGTCTGCACCTACCCGCATTTCCTCCGAGCCGCCGCGAACGGCGGCGGAATTGCCGCCGATGGCCTGCATGGTCTCGCTGAGCCTTGCAAGCGCCGTATTGAAGTTGTGGCGCAGACTTTCAAGATCGTCTGGGAAGACAGTCTCAATGCGATAGGCGAGATTGCCGCTTGCCAGTCGATCCAGCCCTTCGTCAAGAGAACGCACGACCATTTGCAGCGTGCCGGCCTCGGCCTCTCGTTCCGCAAGATGTGCGCGGCGTGCCGTTTCGGCTTCCTCGCGCGTGCGGGACGTGGTCGCTTCCATTTCCCGCTGCAAAATGAGTTTTTCACGGAAACTGCCAAGCGCGCGCGCCATGCGGCCGATCTCGTCCTTGCGGTCCTGATTGCCGATCTCGGCATCGAGACGGCCTGCCGCCACTTCGCCAGTCAGCCCGGCCAGCTTCTCCAGCGGTGCGAACAGGCGCCGTGCAAAAAAGGCGGTTGCCGCGCACATGGCTGCCAGAACGCAAAGGCCGATGACGGCTAACGTGCCGGCAATCGAAATGGAACCGGCGTTCAACTCGCTGCGCAACATGCTTTCCACCGCGAGGTATTTTTCACCGGCAAACGAGAAGGCGCGGGCATAGGCATTGGCTTCGCCGTCCGGACGGTTGATCTTGGCAATCGTCATGCCGGACGTATTAAGTGCTTGTGCATGGAAGGCATAGATTGCCGGATTAAGGCTGACGAGACCGTTGCCATCCACGCCCAGAACCTTGCCATCGGCGGAAACGATCGCGGATTGTTCGGAGCTGCCGGCGGAGATGCCTTTCGCGAGGATCTGGCTGAAGACCTCTTGTTTGACGCGGAAGAGAACGATGCCCTTGAACGCACCGAATTTGACTACCGGAATACCGAAATAGATGCCGGCCTCTTTAGTCGCGGCGTCGATGCGCAGACCGGAGAAACTCGTCTGCGCCACGTCGTTCACGGCTTTTCCTGCGTTGGTGGCTCCGCGCGCAAAAGCAGCCCCAAGGCCGCTATCCGCCCAGGCGCCACCCGTGACGGTTTCCCCGAAAGCCGGTCCTTTCAGATAGGAGTAATAAACCGTGCCGGCCGGATCGATGAATAGAACATCGCTGAATGGGGTTCCCTTGAGGTAGCCGCCGATATCCGTCTGGGTTTTTTCATGGGTGGAATAATAAAAGCCGCTCGGATTTTCGGGCTTGATGAGCTTTTCTTTCTCTCCGTAGGGGTTCTCCTTGACGAAGACGCGTTGCAGTTCCGCCTTTGCGTCGCCGGAACTCTTCTGCACGGTGCCCCAGCCGCTGCGCATGGAAACTACCGCCATTTGCAGGGATTCGATCTTGGCGATGGAATCCGCCTGCGTTTCAAGCTGCTCAAGGCGTTCCTGCAGCATATCGCCCCTGAAGACGAGAATGCTCTCCATGGATTTCGACGCCTGTTCCTCGAGAACGCCGCTGCTGCTTTGATAGCCGAGAAGCGTGAGAGCCCCGGTCGAGATCGTCATCAGCGCAAGGAAAATCACGAGCACTTTGGTGGATATGGAATGAAAACGGTTCAGCATGGCCGATGCAGCCCTCAATGCCGTATCACTTCCCGCACCATGCATTGATGGCGCCACCGGATGGCTGATATGGCGAAAATATTGCGCTGCGGATCATCATGTCCGCAGCTCCCCTTTTTTGATTTTGTGCGGGAACAATGCGGTACGCGGTTTAAGCAGAGGTAAATGCTGCACTGCAAATTTGATCAATGTTGTCGTTTTGTTCACTTATCGCTGGCAGGGTCGCAGCCGAAAAGATAGGGTGGCTTATGCAAAAGACGATTCGAATCATCGGTATCGACCCCGGGTTGCGGCGCACCGGATGGGGTGTCATCGAAACCTTCGGCAACAGCCTTCGGTTTGTCGCTTCCGGCACGGTGACATCGGATGGTGATATGGATCTCGCCTCCCGCCTGTGCCAGCTGCATGATGGGCTGGCGGATACTGTTCACAGCTATCAACCCGATGAGGCGGCGGTGGAGCAGACGTTCGTAAACAAGGATGCTGTCGCCACGCTGAAGCTCGGTCAGGCGCGCGGCATTGCCATGCTGGTTCCGGCGCGGGCAGGGTTGCCTGTTTTCGAGTATGCGCCGAACGCGGTCAAAAAAGCCGTCATAGGTGTTGGGCACGGCGAAAAGCAGCAAATCCACATGATGCTGAAAATCCTGATGCCGAAAGCAGAATTCAAGGGTAACGATGCGGCGGACGCCTTGGCGATCGCAATCTGCCACGCCCATAATCGCGGCGGCGACAGGATGGCGCGGCTATTGGCAGCCGGTTGAATATTGAAGTCTCATTGCAGCGGGCGGCATCATGATCGGAAAACTTAAAGGCACCATCGAGGAAATCGGCACGGATTACGTGCTGGTGGATGTGCACGGCGTTTGTTACGTCGCCTATTGCTCGGCGCGCACACTCTCAAAAATAGGTTCCGCTGGTGAAGCGGTCGTCCTCTTCATCGAAACCTATGTGCGCGAAGACCAGTTGAGGCTGTTCGGCTTTTTGTCGGCACTTGAGCGGGAATGGTTCAATCTGCTGCAGAGCGTGCAGGGGGTCGGTTCGAAAGTGGCGCTGGCCGTCTTGTCTACCCTGTCGCCTTCTGAACTCGCCAATGCGATAGCGCTGCAGGACAAGGTGATGATTTCACGTGCGCCGGGCGTAGGGCCGAAGGTGGCGGTGCGCCTCGTTACCGAGCTTCGCAACAAGGCGCCTGCCTTTGCAGGAGAAGCTTCGGCTTCCATCGGACTCAAGCAGGAACTTGGCGAGGGTGTGGCCTCCGCGCCGGTGGCGGATGCCGTGTCGGCGCTCACCAATCTCGGCTATTCACGCGATCAGGCCGCAAATGCCGTTGCGGCCGCGCTGAAGAACGGCGGGGAGGGCGGCGACAGTGCCAAACTCATCCGGCTCGGCCTGCGCGAACTTTCACGCTAAGCTGCGCGCAGCAAGCGAACGAAGCCGGGTGCGATGCTGAATTTCGTGAAGCGCCTTCGTGCGACAGTCGTGATATAGCGGCGAAGACCATCTCTTGAATTGGTTTAGAACAATGGAATGCCCTCTATGAGCGATGCGGACAGACTGATTTCGGCGGACAAGCGCGGTGAAGATATCGACACCACAATGCGCCCGCAGTCGCTGGACGATTTTACCGGCCAGGCCGAGGCTCGCGCCAATCTCAAGGTGTTTATCGAGGCGGCAAAGAACCGTGGCGAGGCGCTGGACCATGTGTTGTTCGTCGGGCCTCCCGGTCTCGGCAAAACCACGCTGGCGCAGATCATGGCAAAGGAGCTTGGCGTCAACTTCAAGTCCACCTCCGGACCAGTGATCGCCAAGGCTGGCGACCTTGCCGCACTTTTGACCAATCTCGAGGAGCGCGATGTGCTCTTCATCGATGAAATCCATCGTCTCAACCCGGCAGTCGAGGAAATTCTCTATCCGGCAATGGAGGATTTCCAGCTCGACCTCATCATCGGTGAGGGGCCTGCGGCCCGCTCGGTGAAGATCGATCTTTCCAAGTTCACCCTCGTTGCCGCGACCACGCGTCTTGGTTTGTTGACAACGCCGCTGCGCGACCGCTTCGGCATTCCTGTCCGTCTGGCCTTCTACACTGTCGATGAGCTGGAGCTGATCGTTCGGCGCGGCGCGCGGCTGATGGGTCTGAACATGACCGACGATGGCGCACGCGAGATAGCAAGGCGTGCACGCGGCACGCCGCGCATCGCCGGACGGCTCTTGCGCCGGGTTCGCGATTTCGCTGAGGTGGCACGGGCGGAAGCCGTCACCCGTGAGATTGCCGACGAAGCGCTGACGCGGTTGCTTGTCGACAAAATGGGTCTCGATCAGCTGGACATGCGCTATCTGACCATGATCGCGGTCAATTTCGGCGGCGGCCCTGTTGGTATCGAGACCATCGCCGCTGGCTTGTCGGAGCCGCGTGATGCGATCGAAGACATCATAGAACCCTACATGATCCAGCAGGGTTTCATCCAGCGCACGCCGCGCGGCCGCGTTCTGACCGGCACTGCCTGGAAACATCTGGGCATGCAGCCGCCTAAAGATCTCGAGGCGGCGCAATTCCGGCTGACGCTGGAAGAGGATTGAGGGAACAAGCCCGGCGCTTTCGCATTTGATTTTCTTTGGTCAGGAAATGATGATGTCTGGATATCGCAAGGGTACGAAGGTTCG
The DNA here is from genome assembly GCF_053521725.1 of Agrobacterium sp. CG160-95. Classification (NCBI taxonomy): domain Bacteria; kingdom Pseudomonadati; phylum Pseudomonadota; class Alphaproteobacteria; order Hyphomicrobiales; family Rhizobiaceae; genus Agrobacterium; species Agrobacterium sp. CG160-95. Next base: position 225,116 of record NZ_JBNWDU010000002.1, read on the forward strand.
CTGGAAATGGGGCAACGGAACCGGCGAAGGAAAAATCGTCGAGACGTTTACTGATGATGTCGAAAAAACGATTTCCGGTTCCACGATAAAGCGCAAGGCCAGCAAGGACGAACCCGCTTATCTTATCGAGCAGGAAGATGGGGCGAAGGTTCTGAAGAGCAAGTCCGAGCTTGAACACGTCGATTGAAAAGCGCCGTTATCAGGCGCCATGAGAAGGGACGTCGATGGCATACGATCCGATGCGGGTTTTCCGCAAACTCGCGCGCAACAACCGGCTGGCTAATTTAAGGCTGCATCAGGCTTGTCTTCAGCTGTTGCAGGAGGAATTCGTGGCCGCTCGCGTCAGCTTCTTTCCAACCCTTCGGGCGACCCTGAACCACATCTACACCGTTGACCTGTTTTATATCGACGCGATTAAGGGCGGGGCGCTCGGCCTTGCCGCTTTTGAAGAGGAAGAGCCTTTCGCCACCATGGCGGAGCTGCATGCTGCCCAAGCGAAACTGGACGAAGAACTGATCGATTTTGTCGACATGCTGGATGAGGACGGCCTCGCTGCCATCGTCAATATTCATCGTGGAACACGCATCCAGCAGGATCGCTGCGATGATGTGTTGTCCCATCTCTTCCAGCATCAGACGCATCATCGCGGGCAGGTGCATGCCATGTTGTCCGGCACTATGATCAAGCCGCCACAACTGGATGAATTCATTGTGGGAGACGACGCAAAGGCGAGAAAAGCCGAGATGGATGCGTTAGGGTGGACGGAAACCGATTTGATGTTTCCAGCCAGCAGGTTCAGATAATGACGCAAGACACCACGGTGCAGGACACCCGTATCCGCATGAAATTCAAGCCGAAACGCATTTTCCAGATGCGCGTTGCGGGGCTGGCGTTTCGGGATGGCCACGTGTTGGTGCACCGCGCGTCCCATGAGAAATTCTGGACCTTTCCGGGTGGCCGCGCCGAAATGGGCGAGCGTTCCGAAGAAACGCTGGCGCGCGAAATGGTCGAGGAACTTGGCGTCGAGGCGAAGGTCGGGCGGCTTTTATGGGCGGTCGAGAATTTTTTCCATTATGAGGGTAAGGAGTGGCACGAACTCGGTTTCTATTACCTGATGGATTTGCCGGAGACCCTTGCCTTTCACCCGACGGATATCATTCACCGCGTTCAGGATGGCGATAACGAGCTCGAGTTTCGCTGGGTCGCTGCGACCCGTGATGCATTGACCGAACTCGATATTCCGCCCTATTTCATCGCGGATGAAATAGAACACCTGCCTGAGACCACAAGACACCTTGTCTGGTATGACGGCGACCTGGACGCCAAATGACTTCTGCCCCTGAGCGCCATATGATCCGGCTGGACCGCAAGCCGCAGCTGTTCAGCATGCGTGTGGCGGCGTTGATTTTCCAAGACAACTATCTTCTCGTCCAGCGTGGCGCCAAGGATAGCTATTGGGCCCTTCCGGGCGGGCGGGCGGAAATCGGTGAAAGCTCCGAGCAGACCATCATCCGCGAGATCGGCGAGGAGCTTGACCGGGATTGCGCCGTCGAGCGTCTTCTCTGGTCGGCGGAGAATTTTTTCGCCTATGATGATTATGCCGCGCATGAACTGGCATTTTATTATCTGGTTTCGCTGCGCCAGCCTTTGCCGTTCCATGAAAGCGATATAGTGCATCGCGTGCTGGATGGCGTCGAGGTGGAGTTCCGCTGGCTGCCCGCGCAGCCTTCCGCGCTGCTGGAACACGATCTCAGACCCCGTTTCATTGCTGAGCGCATCGAGATGCTGCCTCAGCGCCACGAGCATCTTATCGTCCGCGAAGGTCGTTCAGGTGCGGCCGAACTTTCCAAGGAGATATCATGAGCGAGCTTGTGGTTTCGCTTTCCGGCGAACTCATCGAACATGGGCACCGCCTGACCCAGCGGGTCTATTATGAGGACACGGATTTTTCCGGCCTCGTTTATCACGCGCGCTATCTGCATTTTCTCGAGCGCGGTCGAACCGACTACCTGCGTTGCCTCGGCTGCGAGCAAAGCGCACTCCTGACCGCCGACGAGGAGGGTCTCGTTTTCGTCGTCCATCGTATGGAGATCGATTTCAAGAGCCCGGCCCGGATGGATGATGTGTTGACGATCACCACCCTTACCGAAAAGGCCGGGGGCGCAAAAATGGTGCTCAATCAGGAAATCCGGCGCGGCGAAACGCTCCTTGTTGCCGCCAAGGTCATCATCGCCGTCATCAATGCCAATGGCCGGCCAAGGCGCCTTCCGGAGACGGTGGCCGAAAAATTCCTGAAGTAAGTTCGGGGCTGGTCCAGTAAATCCATCAGACGTGGCGCGGTTGTAACACTCCTTTAACCATAATGGTGTCTTACTTTAGCAACTGGCATTTGTGCGGCGCACGCCTTCCTTTCACCAAATTTATTGGCAAGTAAGGCTTACTGGCAAGTATCGGGGTATGGCAAAGGGGTTTGCGGCTGTTGCTGCATAGCTTCGAGCGTTAACACGCGTTTGAATCGCCCGGTCCCGTACCGGGCGTTTGGATTCGGGGATTGGATATTTATGGAACAGGCAGGTTTGGCAGCGGCGACGCACGATGTAAGTCTCTGGGCGCTGTTTATGCAGGCGGGCCTCATCGTGAAGTTCGTGATGATTGGACTTATCGCCGCCTCGGTCTGGACGTGGGCGATCGTCTTCGACAAATACGTAAGCTTCGGCAAGGCAAAGCGCCAGTTCGACCAGTTCGAACAGGTCTTCTGGTCTGGCCAGTCGCTCGAAGAGCTTTACCGCACTCTGGCAGAACGCCAGAATGTTGGTCTCGCGGCAATTTTCGTTTCCGCCATGCGGGAGTGGAAGAAATCATTTGAACGCGGCGCCCGTTCACCCATCGGTCTGCAAATGCGTATCGACCGGGCAATGGACGTGACGATTGCTCGTGAAGGCGAACAATACGAGGCCCGCCTCGGTTCGTTGGCGACGATCGGTTCTGCCGGTCCGTTCATCGGCCTCTTCGGTACGGTCGTTGGTATCATGACCTCGTTCCAGGCGATTGCCGGTTCGAAGTCCACCAACCTTGCGGTCGTGGCGCCGGGTATCGCCGAAGCGCTTCTGGCAACGGCCATCGGTCTTGTCGCGGCTATTCCGGCGGTTATCGCCTACAACAAGTTCACGGCTGACGCGCACAAGCTTTCCGCTCGTATGGAAGGTTTCGCCGACGAGTTCTCCGCGATCTTGTCGCGCCAGATCGATGAAAAACTTCAGACGCGGCAGGCAGCCCAATAAGCGCGCCGCGCAGTAATTTGCCGCAAGGCAAAATGGAGTAGATGTTATGGGTATGTCAGCAGGTGGCAGCAGCGGCGGTTCCGGTGGACGCCGTGGGCGCGGCGGACGTCGCAGGGGCGGCGCGATCAGCGAAATCAACGTGACGCCACTGGTTGACGTCATGCTTGTGCTTCTCATCATTTTCATGGTGGCCGCACCGATGATGACGGTCGGCGTTCCGATCGACCTGCCGCAGACATCTGCCAACGCGCTGAATTCGGATACGCAGCCGATCACGATTTCCGTCAATGCCAATGGCCAGATCCATTTGCAGGAAACGGAAATCCAGGCGGCCGAGGTGGCCGACAAGCTGCAGGCAATCGCCACGACAGGTTATAACGAACGCATCTTCGTGCGCGCGGATTCCGTTGCCGCCTACGGCGTCGTCGCCGACGTGATGGCGCGTATCCAGGCAGCGGGCTTCAAGAATATCGGCCTTGTGACCCAGCAGAAACAGGATAATTGACGTCAGCGATGAAGGGCAGCCTTACCACATCCGCGATCGTGCACGTATCGCTTCTGGCTTTCGCCCTCGTTTCCCTGGGCTCGCCGGAGCCTCTTGACGTGTCGCAGGCTGAGGCACTGCCTGTGGAGCTGGTGCCAATCGAGGAATTGAGCCAGATCCAGCAAGGCGACAAGAACGCGCCGAAGGCGGAAAAGTCGGCCCCGGTTCCGACTACACGTCCGGATATCGTTCCGAACGCTCAGAATGTCGGCAACAACGTGGCCGATATAGAAGCGCCGCCGACGCCTACTACAAAGCCGAACGACAATATCAGTGCGGCCGCTCCGCCAAAGCAGGAAAAGCCGCAGCCGGTTGTCGACACCAAGGCGAATGAGGTGAAGGAAATCGTCAAGGAAGAGACCTCGGCTCCGAAGCCGCAGGAAATGGCCGCCTTGCCGCAGACCAAGCCCGAGATCGCGCCGCAACCGAAGACGGAGCCGCCGCCGCAGGAAACGAAAGCGGAAGAGCCGCCCCCGGTGCAACAGGAACCGGCCGAAATTCCCGTGCCGCCGAATGTGCCGCGCCCGAATTCCCGCCCGGAGCCGCCGAAGCCGGAAGTGCCGAAACAGGCTGAGACCAAACCTGCCGAGCAGAAGACCGCTGAGAAGCCTGCAGAGACCAAGCCCGATCAGGCAAAGTCCACGGACAAGCCTTCCGACAAGAAGCCGGGTGAGAAAAAGCAGGAAACGGCAAAATCCGCTTCGTCGAAGGAAAGCGATTTTAACGCTGACGATGTTGCCGCGCTTTTGAACAAGCAGGCGCCCTCCGGTGGTGGTGCAAAGCGCTCCACCCAGCAGGCATCGCTTGGCGGCAAAAAGACCACGGGCGGTTCGACGCTCAGCCAGACGGAAATGGATGCGCTGCGTGGCGCAATCCAGAAAAACTGGCAGATCATTCCCGGCATGGCGGATGCCTCGGACGTTCGCGTTCGGGTCACCATGAAGCTTGACCGTGATGGATCCATCATCGGCCGGCCCGAGATCGAAGCAACGGGTGGTTCCGAGGGAACGCGTCGCGCCCTTTCCGGTGGTGCGTATCGTGCCATCATGCGTTCTGCTCCGTTCACGAACCTTCCTGCCGACAAATATGATGCATGGAACGAAGTCGTAGTGAATTTCGATCCCAGTGAATTGCTATGAATGCTGAAAGGCCTGGCAACATGAAGATATTTTCGCCGATCCGGCTGGTGCTCGCTGTCGCGGCCCTTATGTCGGTTTTCTCCGCACCGGCTTTTGCGCGGGTGGAAATCAACATCAACAAGGGTAACGTCGAACCCTTGCCCATCGCCATCACCGACTTCATCTCGGGTGACGGCATCGGCGCGCAGGTATCGGCCGTAATTGCTGCCGATCTGCAGCGTTCCGGCCTGTTTGCGCCAGTCAACAAGAGTGCCTTCATCGAAAAAATCGCCAACCCGGATCAGCAGCCGCGTTTTGAGGACTGGAAGGTTATCAACGCGCAGGCACTCGTAACGGGCCGCGTGACGCGTGAAAGCGATGGCCGTCTGCGTGCGGAGTTCCGCCTTTGGGATACTTTCGCAGGCCAGCAGATGACCGGGCAGCAGTTCTTCACGCAGCCGGAAAACTGGCGCCGTGTCGCCCACATCATCGCGGACGCCATTTATGAGCGCGTCACCGGTGAAAAGGGTTACTTCGATACCCGCGTCGTTTTCGTCTCCGAAAGCGGCCCGAAGACAGCCCGCAAGCGTCAGCTGTCGATCATGGACCAGGACGGTTTCAACGTCCGTAACCTCACCAATTCGAACGACATCGTCCTGACGCCGCGTTTTTCGCCGAACCGTCAGGAAGTCACCTACATGTCGTTTGAAGGCCAGCAGCCGCGCGTTTACCTGCTGCAGCTGGAAACCGGACAGCGCGAAGTGGTCGGTAATTTCCCCGGCATGACATTCTCGCCGCGCTTCTCGCCGGATGGCCAGAAGGTCATCATGAGCCTTCAGCAGGATGGTAACGCCAATATCTACACCATGGACCTGCGCTCACGAACCACGACGCGCCTGACGAACACGTCCGCGATCGATACTGCACCGTCATTCTCCCCGGATGGGCAACGTGTTGCCTTTGAAAGCGACCGTGGCGGCCGTCAGCAAATTTACGTAATGAATGCCGATGGTTCAGGACAGCAGCGTATTTCGTTCGGCGACGGGTCGTATTCCACGCCGGTCTGGTCGCCACGCGGCGATCTGATCGCCTTCACAAAACAATCGGGCGGCAAGTTCTCGATTGGCGTGATGAAAACCGACGGTTCGGGTGAGCGCATTCTGACCAGCGGCTTTCATAATGAAGGCCCAACATGGGCGCCGAACGGCCGTGTGCTGATGTTCTTCCGCCAGAACGCTGGTGCTGGCGGTCCGCAGCTCTATTCGATCGACTTGACCGGCTACAACGAACAGCTGATCAAGACTCCCACCTTCGCTTCAGACCCGGCCTGGTCGCCGCTTCTGGACTGATATTGACTGCCATGACGGCGCCGGCCCAACCGGCGCCGTCATGTTTTTACATATGCCGTACGGGAAACTGCCTCTTTCTTGCCGCAAAGTGTTGTGAGGGAGCAAAAAAGTGGGACGTTTCCTTTCTGTTAACCATAAGCGTTTGTCGGCTATTAACCTCGATCCGTTAGTGTCTGGCAACGTTATTGCAATCCCAAGGAGAGACCGGCGATGAGCCGTACACACACTTCGGCACTCAGCCCGATGCAGAAACTGGCCCGTAATCCGGCTGTTATCGCCATGACGCTCGCTCTTGCTCTCGCAGGCTGCGCGAACAAGAAGAACATGCCGAATAGCGCCGGTGAGCTCGGTCTCGGCGGTGCGGGTTCTGCGACGCCCGGCTCCCAGCAGGACTTCACGGTTAATGTTGGCGACCGCATCTTCTTTGATACGGACTCGACGTCCATCCGTGCAGACGCGCAGCAGACGCTTCAGCGCCAGGCACAGTGGCTTGCCCGTTACCCGAAATACGCCATCACCGTCGAAGGCCATGCCGACGAGCGCGGTACGCGTGAATACAACCTGGCGCTCGGCGCCCGTCGTGCCGCTGCAACCCGTGACTTCCTGGCGTCCCAGGGCGTTCCGGCGAGCCGCATGAAGACGATCTCCTACGGCAAGGAAAAGCCGGTCGCCGTTTGCGATGACATTTCCTGCTGGTCGCAGAACCGCCGCGCTGTGACGGTTCTCGGTGGCGCAGGCATGTAATCGCCTGACGCTTTTGTGATCTCGAATGGAAGGCGGTCTATGGGCCGCCTTTCGTTTTTTTCATAGTTTGGCCGAAGTTAAGTTGCTTTTTCGGTTGATATGGAAAAAATCCGGCTTGCGCCATTCCGGTGCAAATCATTTAAGGCAGGGCAAATGAGATGAAGAAACTTGTCGTGGCGGGAATGCTGGGGCTTGCAGCCTGCACCGGCTTGAGCGGCACAGCCGTTTCGGGTCCGCTGTTCGGTGCGGGGGGTAGCTTCGGCACGATCAACTCTCAGCAGGTCCCAATTGTGCGGGTTCAGGCCAATGAAGCCTATAAGGTTCAGCAGCTTGAAGAACAGATCCGGCAGCTCAACGGCCGTATCGAAGAAATGAGCTTCCAGCTTTTGCAGATGCAGGAAACGATCCGCAAGGCGCAGGAAGACAATGAATTCCGTTTCCAGGAACTGGAAGGCGGCAAAGGCGCGAGTACCACCGCGCCGAAAAAGAAGGCGGAGGCCACTCCGGCCGCTCCGCCGAGCGACGACGTTGCAACGATCATCGAAACGCCACCTCAGGGTGGCGCTTCCGTTTCGCCGTCCGCTTCCGCGAACGCGCCGACGAGTGCACCGGGAGAGACGACGCTTGGCTCCATCGAGCTTGATTCCAAGGGCATGCCGATCGGTGGCTCATTGAACCAGGGTGCCAATAATTCTTCCGGTAGTCTTCCGGGCGTTACCACCGGCAACGGTTCGCGCAAGACCGATCCGGTCAACACCGCAGCACTCACCAGCGAGGGCGATATTTATCAGGCTGCTTACGGCCATGTTCTTTCCGGCGATTACAAGCTGGCGGAGCAGGGGTTCCAGCAATATCTCCAGGGTTACCCGAAGGGCACCAAGGCCGCCGATGCCAGCTTCTGGCTGGGCGAGGCACAATATTCGCAGGGCAAGTTCAACGAGGCCGCAAAGACTTTCCTGAACGGCCATCAGACCTATGGCAAGTCTCCGAAAGCACCGGAAATGCTGATGAAGCTCGGCATGTCGCTTGCAGCTCTGGACAACACCGAGACCGCCTGCGCCACGCTGCGCGAAGTGCCGAAGCGTTATCCCAGTGCTTCAAAGACTGTGCTGAACAAGGTTGCCAGCGAACAGAAGCGGCTGAGCTGCTGATCTTGCTCCTGCCATGGCGGCGGTCTTTCCATGCCGGTTGATGTCCGCATTTTGAACGAAAAGACGGTTGCGCCGCTCGCTGCGGCTAGGTCTTTCGTCGAAAATCTTCGCAAACCCGTCCATATTCTCATCGCAATCTCCGGCGGTAGCGATTCCACCGGTCTGTTGCTGGCACTGCATGAGGCGAAGGCGGAGGCAGACCCCGACCGGGTGCGGCTTTCCGCCGTCACGGTTGACCATGCCCTAAGGGCGGAATCCGCTGATGAGGCTCACAAGGTCTCCTTGCTCTGCGCGGAACTCGGCATCCCGCATACCGTGCGCCGATGGGATGACCCCAAACCCGCTTCCGGCATTTCCGAAGCCTCTCGTCTTGCCCGATATACTCTGATCGCCGATGTTGCGAGCGACATTGGCGCTGATCTCGTCGTGACGGGGCATACTCTTGGCGACCAGCGGGAAACCGTGGCGATGCGTGCCGCCAGAAGCGGGAGCAGCGAAAATCTCGGCCTCGCCGGCATGGCGGATGCTGTATTATACGGTGGACGCCACTGGATCATGCGGCCGTTCCTGACCTGTGAAAGACAGGAAATCCGCGATTTCGTATCATCTCGCTCGCGTGGCTGGTTTGACGACCCGAGTAATGACAACGCGCGCTACGAGCGGGTTCGTGTGCGGCAGTCGCTTTCCGACTCTCCGCCGCCGTTTGATGCGCAGGCCGCCGTCAAACGACAGGCATATTCCGAGAAAACCGCCTTTTTCCTCCAACAAAACGTAGAAGTCTTTGACGCCACGCTCGCCAGATTGTCGGTTGAAGGCCTGATGCCCGATCTTCCCGAATTTCGGCACGGGCTAGCGGTGCTCATCGCTAATCTCGGTGGAAGGGCCTATTTCCCGGCGGCCAGCAGCATGGATCGGGTGTTGCAGTTTCTAAAAACCGGTGAGAACGGGCGGATAACGGTTGGCCGCGTTCTTCTCGATCGCCGAAAGGACGGGCTTTATCTTTTCCGCGAGCACCGGAATATGCCGGAACTGCAAGTCGAGGCTGGTGGGCAGGGCCTCTGGGACGATCGTTTCCTTGTGAAAAACACATCGGCTTTTCCGGTCAATATTGCGGCGGGCAGGACGGGTGGCATTGCGGATGCGGCAGCGCTTTTTCCAGCGGTGCCGCCAGGGATTGCAAAACAGGCGATGGCGATCCTGCCGCAAATTGCCACGTTGGTTCCCCCTCGAGCCTCTCCGGAAGGCGCCATGAGTATCGTGCCGAGGCTTGCCCCCTTCGATCTTTTTCTGCCGCGCTTCGACCTTGAGTTGGCGAATGCCATCGCGGTTTTATTCGGCCGTGCGGCCTATCCACAGCCGCCGGTTTAAATCCGGCCTCTTTTTCGTGAATTGCCTTGGAATAGTTTTTACACCAAAACGCATCAGATAACGCCCTTTGCCTTGGCAACGGCAGATGTCGTCCTTATGTTAGGGTCGAGTAATAGCGGGCAGCAAACATGTCCGTGTGAGTTCGGGGAGTTCGATGAACCCAAATTTCAGAAATTTCGCCTTGTGGGCCGTGATTGCCCTCTTGCTGATCGCTTTGTTCAGCATGTTCCAGACTTCGCCGACGCAAACGGGTTCGCGGGAAATTCCGTATTCCCAGTTTCTCCGCGATGTGGATTCCGGGCGAGTTCGCGACGTGACCGTCACCGGTAACCGGGTTCTCGGAACCTATACCGAAAACGGCACGGCCTTTCAGACCTATTCCCCAGTAATCGACGACAGCTTGATGGAGCGCTTGCAGAGCAAGAACGTCACCATCGTCGCGCGTCCCGAGAGCGACGGTTCTTCCGGTTTTTTGAGCTATCTCGGCACGCTTTTGCCGATGTTCCTCATCCTCGGCGTCTGGCTGTTCTTCATGCGGCAGATGCAGGGCGGTTCGCGCGGCGCGATGGGCTTTGGCAAGTCAAAGGCCAAGCTTTTGACGGAAGCGCACGGCCGCGTGACGTTTGACGACGTCGCAGGTGTGGACGAAGCCAAGCAGGACCTTGAGGAAATCGTGGAATTCCTGCGCGATCCGCAGAAGTTCCAGCGACTCGGCGGCAAGATCCCGCGCGGCGTGCTGCTGGTCGGCCCTCCAGGTACTGGTAAGACGCTACTGGCGCGCTCCGTCGCGGGTGAAGCTAATGTGCCGTTCTTCACCATTTCCGGTTCTGACTTCGTGGAAATGTTCGTCGGCGTCGGCGCAAGCCGCGTGCGTGACATGTTCGAGCAGGCCAAGAAGAATGCGCCGTGCATCATCTTCATCGACGAAATCGACGCTGTCGGTCGTCACCGCGGTGCGGGTCTCGGCGGTGGCAATGACGAACGCGAACAGACGCTGAACCAGCTGCTGGTCGAGATGGACGGCTTCGAGGCAAATGAAGGCATCATCCTCATCGCCGCCACCAACCGTCCGGACGTTCTCGATCCCGCACTTCTGCGTCCTGGCCGTTTCGACCGTCAGGTCGTCGTGCCGAACCCGGATATCGTCGGCCGTGAGCGCATCCTCAAGGTTCACGTTCGCAACGTGCCGCTGGCTCCGAATGTCGATCTCAAGGTTCTGGCACGTGGCACCCCCGGTTTCTCGGGCGCTGACTTGATGAACCTCGTCAACGAAGCCGCCCTGATGGCTGCTCGCCGTAACAAGCGCGTGGTTACCATGCAGGAGTTCGAGGACGCCAAGGACAAGATCATGATGGGTGCGGAACGCCGCTCCTCCGCCATGACCGAAGCGGAAAAGAAACTGACCGCTTACCATGAGGCGGGGCATGCGATTACCGCGCTGAAGGTTGCCTTGGCTGATCCGCTGCACAAGGCGACAATTATTCCGCGTGGCCGTGCACTCGGCATGGTCATGCAGTTGCCTGAAGGTGACCGCTACTCCATGAGTTACAAATGGATGGTGTCGCGTCTGGTGATCATGATGGGTGGCCGCGTTGCCGAGGAGTTGACCTTCGGCAAGGAAAACATCACCTCCGGCGCATCTTCGGATATCGAGCAGGCCACCAAGCTTGCCCGCGCCATGGTAACGCAATGGGGCTTCTCCGACGCTCTCGGCCAGGTCGCCTATGGTGAAAACCAGCAGGAGGTCTTCCTTGGCCATTCCGTCTCGCAGTCCAAGAATGTCTCCGAGGCAACGGCTCAGACGATCGACACCGAAGTCCGCCGTCTGATCGACGAGGCCTATACAGAGGCACGTCGTATCCTGACGGACAATCACGACGGGTTCGTTGCTATTGCCGAGGGTCTTCTGGAATACGAAACCCTCACGGGCGACGAGATTAAGGCTTTGCTGAGGGGCGAGAAGCCGGCACGCGATCTGGGTGACGATTCTCCTGGCAGCCGTGGCTCGGCTGTTCCGAAAGCAGGCACCAAGAAGGACGGCCCAAGCGAAGTCAAGGGTGACGGCGAAGCCAAGGGCGACGGCGAGGCTGAAGGCGGCATGGAGCCGCAGCCGCACTGATTGCCTGGCCAAGACGACTATTGAAAAAGGCCATCCGGTTTTCCGGGTGGCCTTTTCAGTTTGGTAACAAGATATAAGCCATTTTTGCGGTAATTTACGTGCTGTTTATCGTGGTTTGTGGCATTTAGCCAAAAACGCTTCCGGTAGTTTTATGCTATGCCGGAATGCCCGAAAGATTTGGAGTTCAAATGGCACGCCGTTATTTCGGAACCGATGGTATCCGCGGACAATCGAACGTCTTCCCCATGACGCCGGATCTGGCGATGCGTGTGGGCATTGCGGTCGGAACGATCTTCCGCCGGGGCCATCATCGCCATCGTGTCGTGATCGGCAAGGATACCCGGCTTTCGGGCTACATGCTGGAAAACGCGCTGGTCGCAGGTTTCACCGCGGCCGGCCTTGATGTCTTCCTGCTCGGGCCCATTCCAACCCCCGCTGTTGCCATGCTGACCCGCTCGCTGCGGGCCGATATCGGCGTAATGATCTCGGCGTCGCACAACCCATTTTCCGATAATGGAATCAAGCTTTTCGGACCCGACGGATACAAGCTTTCCGACGAGCTTGAGCTGGAAATCGAAGATCTTCTCGACAAGGATCTCTATGCCCAGCTCGCCAAGCCGAGCGAGATCGGACGCGCCAAGCGCGTGGATGGCGATATCTACCGCTATATCGAATTCGTCAAACGTACCCTGCCGCGTGATGTGACGCTGAGCGGGCTCAGGATTGCCATCGACTGTGCCAATGGCGCTGCCTACAAGGTGGCTCCCGCAGCACTCTGGGAACTGGGCGCCGAAGTCGTTACCATCGGCAACGAGCCGAACGGCATCAATATCAATCTCGAATGCGGCTCCACCCACCCGGAAGCCCTGCAGAAAAAGGTGCATGAGGTGCGGGCCGATATCGGCATCGCGCTCGATGGCGATGCGGACCGTGTCATCATCGTCGACGAACGCGGCGAGATCGTCGATGGCGACCAGCTAATGGCGGTGATTGCCGACAGCTGGGCTTCCGACAATACCCTGCGTGGTGGCGGCATCGTCGCAACCGTGATGTCCAATCTCGGTCTCGAGCGTTTCCTTGGCGACAAGGGTCTCACCCTTGCCCGCACCAAGGTGGGCGACCGTTATGTTGTCGAACATATGCGCAACCACAATTTCAATGTCGGCGGTGAGCAGTCCGGCCACATCGTCTTGTCGGATTATGGCACGACCGGCGATGGGCTGGTGGCAGCTTTGCAGGTTCTCGCCAAGGTCAAACGTTCGGGCCTTACCGTCAGCGAGGTTTGCCGCAAGTTCGAGCCGGTGCCGCAGCTTTTGAAGAACGTCCGTATTTCCGGCGGCAAGCCATTGGAAAATCCGATCGTGCAGCAGGCGATCGCCGATGCGGAAAGCGCATTGGCCAATAATGGCCGCCTCGTTATCCGCCCCTCCGGTACGGAGCCTTTGATCCGCGTCATGGCGGAGGGCGACGATAGTGCGAAGGTGGAGCAGATCGTCAACGATCTCGTCGGCGTCATCACCAATGCCCGCTCGGCTGCATAAATTGCGCCACCAAATGTGAAAAGAAAAAGCCGGCTTTCGAGTCGGCTTTTTCTTTGAGTATTGCCTAATAAATATAGTGAATGATCGTGGTTAATCGGGACTTAACCATTTTACGCCAATCTCCGTGACTGAACAGTTCACTGGCATTTGCTGCCGCAACGGCAGGTGCCTCTTCTGGAGTGGAAGTCATGAAAAACGCTTTGGCCGGCATTCTGGCCGTTCTGATGACCGGCACGAGCGCCTTCGCTGCCGATCTTTATCAAGCTGAACCTGCGCCTGCCTATGTCGAGGCACCCGAAGTGCAGATCACGCAGGCAAGTGGTTGGTATCTGCGCGGCGACGTCGGTTATTCCTTCAACAAGCTTCGCGGCGCCAACTATTATCAGGGTGGACCGGGTGGTTATCTCGCCGATTTCGATACGGCTAATGTCAAGGATAGCTACATCGTCGGCGCCGGTGTCGGTTATCAGTTCAACAACTATTTCCGCAGTGACGTAACCTTCGATTACATGGGTAAATCGGATTTCCGCGGGTCTACCATCGGCGGCTGTGGTTCCGTGCCCGGTCCCTGCGTTTCAGCGGATCTCAGCTCGCTTAGAGCATACACGCTGATGGCAAACGCCTATGTCGATCTTGGTACGTATGGCCGCATCACGCCTTACGTTGGCGGCGGTATCGGCGGCTCCTACGTCAAATGGGATAAGCTGCGCAATACCTCGTGCAGCACCAATGGCCTTGGCTGCGACCCGACCACCGAACATGGCGGCAGAGGCAAGTGGCGCTTCGCCTATGCCCTGATGGCCGGTGCATCGATCGATGTTACCTGTAATCTGAAGGCAGATGTCGGTTACCGCTTCCGCCAGATCAACAAGGGCGACATGTTCGATTTTGCGAATGGTGGCGGTCCTGGCCGCGACAAGGGTCTGTATTCGCATGAGGTTCGCGTCGGTGGCCGTTATGTCTTTAACGGCTGCGATACCGCGCAATACATGCCGCCTGCCGATATTCCGCTGCAGCCTGCCGTTTATAAATAAACGTCACGCCCGACTGTTAGCTTCAAGCCGCTCGCATCCTCCTCCGGTGCGGGCGGTTTTTGTTTTCAGCGGTATCCAATTCGTCGCATGACGCATATGGACTAAAATTCTCATGCGTAGCGACATATTCCGCTTGACGGAGGCCGGTGAGAGGAATAGCAACGGCGTCAGGACACCTCTCCCTAACGAGAGGCGCCTATCTGAAAGGGTAGTCAAATGACAGATATAGTGAAGCCGGACCTCCGTCCGGGCAATACGCATTTTTCTTCTGGTCCCTGCTCGAAGCGTCCCGGTTGGTCGCTAGATGCTCTCTCCGATGCACCGCTCGGTCGCTCGCATCGCGCCAAGGCTGGCAAAGCCAAGCTGAAGCAGGCCATCGATCTCACCCGTGAAATTCTCAATGTTCCTGCCGATTATCGCATCGGCATTGTTCCCGCGTCCGACACCGGCGCCGTTGAAATGGCCCTTTGGTCGCTGCTCGGTGAACGCGGCGTCGATATGCTTGCCTGGGAAAGCTTCGGTGCCGGCTGGGTCACCGATGTCGTCAAGCAGCTGAAGCTGAAGGACGTACGCAAGTTGGAGGCCGATTACGGCCTGCTGCCGAACCTGGCAGAAGTCGATTTCGACCGCGATGTGGTTTTCACCTGGAACGGCACCACCTCCGGTGTCCGCGTTCCCAATGCCGATTTCATTCCTGCTGACCGCAAGGGTTTGACGATCTGCGATGCCACCTCGGCGGCCTTCGCGCAGGATATGGACTTTGCAAAGCTCGACGTCGTCACCTTCTCTTGGCAGAAGGTTCTGGGCGGCGAGGGTGGCCACGGCGTCATCATCCTTTCGCCGCGCGCTGTCGAGCGTCTGCTGAGCTACGCGCCGGCATGGCCGCTGCCGAAAATCTTCCGCATGGTCTCCGGCGGCAAGCTCATCGAAGGTATCTTCACTGGCGAAACCATCAACACCCCGTCCATGCTCTGCGTTGAGGATTATATCGACGCGCTGCTGTGGGCGAAGAACCTTGGTGGCCTGAAGGCGCTGATTGGCCGTGCTGATGCCAATGCCAAGGTTATCTACGACTTTATCGAGAAGAACGACTGGATCGCCAACCTGGCCGTCAAGCCGGAAACCCGCTCCAACACCTCCGTCTGCCTGAAGATCGTCGATCCCGACGTACAGGCGCTGGATGCTGCTGCGCAGGCAGATTTCGCCAAGGGCATCGTTGCCCTGCTTGAAAAGGAAAATGTCGCCCTCGATATCGGCGCTTACCGTGACGCACCGTCCGGTCTGCGCATCTGGGCCGGCGCAACCATCGAGACGGCCGATATGGAAGCCGTCATGCCCTGGCTCGCCTGGGCCTACCAGACGCAGAAGGCAACACTTTCCAAGGCTGCCGCCTGATTTTGATACCGGCCCTGCGTTGATGCAGGGCCGCCGATTTCCCGCTTTTAAAACTGCACCGTTTTTCAAGGAGCCCCTGAACCATGGCACCTCGCGTACTCGTATCCGACGAACTGTCGGAAACCGCCGTCCAGATTTTCCGTGATCGTGGCGTCGAAGTCGATTTCCAGCCGAAACTCGGCAAGGACAAGGACAAGCTGGCTGAAATCATCGGCAATTACGATGGTCTTGCCATTCGTTCCGCCACGAAGGCGACCGAAAAGCTGATCGAAGCGGCGACCAATCTCAAGGTCATCGGCCGCGCCGGTATCGGCGTCGATAACGTCGATATCCCGGCCGCTTCGCGCCGCGGTATCATCGTCATGAACACGCCGTTCGGCAACTCTATCACCACTGCCGAACATGCGATTGCGCTGATGTTCGCCGTCGCGCGTCAGCTTCCGGCTGCCGATAGCTCCACGCAGGCGGGTAAGTGGGAAAAGTCGAAATTCATGGGTGTCGAAATCACCGGCAAGACGCTCGGTGTCATCGGTGCCGGCAACATCGGCTCCATCGTCTGCTCGCGCGCACTTGGCCTGAAGATGCACGTTCTGGCCTACGATCCCTTCCTGTCGCCGGAGCGCGCGCAGGAAATGGGCGTGACGAAGGTTGAGCTGGACGAGCTGTTGGCGCAGGCCGATTTCATCACCCTGCATGTGCCGATGACCGACAAGACACGCGGCATCCTCAATGCCGAAAACCTTGCCAAGACCAAGAAGGGCGTACGTATCGTCAATTGCGCCCGTGGCGGTCTGGTGGATGAGGCGGCTCTTGCCGACGCCATCAAGTCCGGCCATGTCGCCGGTGCAGGCTTTGACGTTTTCGAAGTCGAGCCCGCCACCGAAAGCCCGCTTTTTGGTCTTCCCAATGTCGTCTGCACGCCGCATCTCGGCGCTTCGACCACGGAAGCACAGGAAAACGTTGCACTTCAGGTTGCCGAGCAGATGTCGGATTATCTGGTCAAGGGTGCCGTCTCCAACGCCATCAACATGCCATCGATCACGGCGGAAGAAGCACCGCGCCTGAAGCCCTTCATCCGTCTGGCGGATGTTCTCGGCTCCTTCGTCGGTCAGGTGCAGGAAAGCGCCACCAAGGAAATCGAAATCCTTTATGATGGCGCAACCGCCAACATGAACACCAAGGCGCTGACCAGCGCGTTGCTGGCGGGCCTTATCCGCAGCCAGGTTGCGGATGTGAACATGGTTTCCGCGCCTGTTATGATCAAGGAAAAGGGCGTTATCCTGTCCGAGGTCAAGCGTGACAAGACCGGCGTTTACGACGGTTACATCAAGTTGACGGTCAAGACTGAAAACCAAGTCCGCTCGGTTGCTGGTACGGTGTTCTCGGATGGCAAGCCGCGCTTCATCCAGATCAAGAACATCAACATGGATGCGGATGTTGGATCGCACATGATCTACATCACCAACACCGACGTTCCCGGCATGATCGGCTTCATGGGCACCACGCTTGGTGAGGCTGGCGTCAACATTGCCAACTTCCAGCTCGGTCGTGAAAAGGAAGGCGGCGACGCCATCGCGCTTCTTTATGTCGATGGTCCGGTTTCCGAAGACGTGCTGGACAAGCTGCGCGCCAACCCGGCAATCCGCCAGGTCAGGCCGCTGACATTCAACATCGACTGATACCTATCGTTCCTCCCAAGGGAACAATAAGGGCCGGTGCAGGGGAAACCCTGTGCCGGTTTTTTTGTTTCTGAACCGCCGGTTTCACCGAAATGTGTGCGTGTTTCTCTCTTTGGTTGCATATCACGAAAAATTTAAGGCGGGCATACTAAAAATGATGATCATGAGTTGCTATATCGCGTGCTGATATGCCGCTCATGGGAGGGTGGCCAACAGGAGATAGTGATGTTTGCTGCCTTTCGGCGCTTCAAAGGTTTGTTCGCAGTCGCCGCGCTTGGTATCGCGGTATCTTTCGTAGCCGTCGATATGGCGGAAGCACGCCGTGCGAGCGGCGGTTTCGGTAGCCGCGGCACAAGGACGTTTTCCGCGCCGCCGTCGACCAGCACCGCCCCCGGCCAGACCGCGCCGATCAACCGCAGCATGACTCCTAACACCCAGCAAAACCAGGCGACGCCCGGTGCTGCACAGCCGGCGCGTCCCGGTGCGCAGGCACCGCAGCAGAGCCGTGGCCTGTTTGGCGGCATGATGGGTGGCTTGATGGGCGGACTGCTGATGGGTGGCCTGTTCGGCATGCTCATGGGCGGCGGTTTCGGCGGTATGGCCGGTTTCTTCGGTATGTTGCTGCAGGTGGCGCTGATTGGCCTTCTGGTCATGTTCGCCATGCGCTTCTTCGCATCGCGCCGTCAGGGCCAGCCGGCTTTCGGTGGCGCAGGCGGATCGCAGCGCACGGATCATTCCGGCTCCTCCTTTAACGGCGGCCCGCAGGCAGGTCCTTCCGCATCCTCGTTCAAGATTCCGAAGATCGGCGCGCTTGCAGGTGCTGCAGGCGGCGCAGCCGCGGCCACTGCCGCAACCGCAAAGCCGGTGGCACATGCCAATGCAGTGTCCGAAGGTGACGAAATTGGCATTACCCAGAGCGATCTCGAAGTCTTCCAGAAAATGCTGCAGGATGTTCAGGCTGCCTATGGGGCTGAAGATTACGGCACGTTGCGCAAGCTGACGACGCCGGAAGCCATGTCCTATCTTGCTGAGGAACTGAGCGACAACGCGACGAGCGGCGTGAAAAACGACGTGCGCGACGTAACGCTGCTGCAGGGCGACGTTGCCGAAGCCTGGCACGAAGAGGGCCAGGACTATGCAACGGTAGCCATGCGCTACTCTGCCATCGACATTATGCGCGACCGCACCTCCGGCAAGGTGATCGAAGGGGACGAGCAGCATCCGTCCGAAGCGGTGGAAATGTGGACCTTCGTGCGCCGTGGCGGTAACGACAACTGGCAGGTCGCCGCCATTCAGGCCGCTGCCTGAGACGACGCGTAGTCTTGTCTGAATGAAATAGCCCGGAGGTTTTACCAACCTCCGGGCTTCTGCGTGCCGCGATGCGTGATGCCTCGACATTGTCTTTCGTCGATAATTCAGTGATCGCGGTGGCAGATCGCAACTCTCCAAAAAAATGATTGATAAATCTAACGGGTGATATCTGTATCGTCCCGCGAGTGGTTGTCCGCGTTTTCCCTGCCATGCAGGGGTTTGCGCCCTCTTCGTCGAGGTGTGGCGCTGGCGCATAGCTCTTTTGCTCCACGGAATTGCCGTTTTTCATTCATCCGGTGTTCAGTCCGCGCATCCTAACCAGCATGCGTACACGTCAATGTTACTTTTCGCGCCGGTTCTAAACCGCTTTGGGAAGGGAACCACAGGCGCAAAACAGCGTTGACAATCCAATTCCCGGCCCGCCTCCCGCAAGCCGGGCTGGGTGGCCGGGCAATGCACGGCCCGCGAGAACGGAGAGCTATCGAGATGAAACGCTTTGACCTGATCGACGGGATGCGTGGTTACTTCCTCGTCTTCATGCTGATCAACCATCTGGTGTTTGCAGGCGGTTTCTGGCTGGTGGAAATCAATCACCGCCAGTTTGCCTTCGTGGAAGACGCGCAGGGCTTCGTCTTTCTGTCCGGTCTGCTGATCGGCATGGTCTATGCCCGCAAGATGATGAAATATGGCTATGATGCCGGCAAACAGATGATCTGGAACCGGGCGATGGAGCTCTATCGCTATGCGATGGGTCTCGTCATCGCCGTGCTGTTCTTCCGCATGGTCATCCCGCATGCGCCCTATATCTGGTACAACTGGCTGGGCATGACGTCGTTCGACGATCCGCTGCGTCTGGCAGCGATTGCGACATTCCTTTTCCAGCCGACATTCATGGATATTCTGCCGCAGTACATTGTTTACATGCTGTTCGCACCCGTCCTCGTTAAACTCTGCCTCGACGGCAAATGGGCTTATGTCATGGCAGGCTCGCTGCTGGTCTGGATGGCCGGCCAGCTCGGTCTTCAGCAGATCGTGACGACGCCGCTCAATGAACTCGTCAAGGGTGCCGACGAGCAGGGTATCCGCGTCAGCTTCAATCTTCTCGGCTGGCAGCTGGTGTTCTACTCGGCGCTGGTGCTGGGCGCGATGACGGCGCAGAACCGCATTCCGTGGAAGGCGATCTTCTCACCGCAACAAACATGGCTTCCGAAGGCGGCACTTCTCATCTGCCTGTTTTTTATGCCGCTTCGTATTGCAACCGCCTGGGGCCTGATGCCGGAATTCGTGATGGGCAAGTTCTCCACGATGGAGATCCGTGCCGATTTCGGCCCGGTCTACCTCATCAATTTCCTTGCTGTTGGTGTGGGTCTCACTTGGCTGGTGATCGCCGGTCCGAAGCATCACCGCCCGATCGTCCGCTCGATTGCGGAGGGCGTGATCTGGGTGCTCTCGCTGAAATTCCTGCAGCTGCTCGGCCGCCATTCGCTTCAGGTCTATGTCTGGCACGTGGCTATCGTCTATGGCGTCTATTATCTGGATGGCCGTACGGCCGAGCTTTCGCAGGTCAGCAAGACGCTGATCGCCCTTACCGCAATAGGCTTGCTGGCTTTGCCGGCCCTGTGGAGGGAGCGCGACAAGTGGATTGGCAGCAGCGGCCAGAAGACGGCGGGCGCTTAACAACCGGTCACCACCTCACTCTGATTGCTTTACGGGGCGGTTTTCCGCCCCGTACTTGCGTGCGCGGCCATTCCTTTCTATATGCAGCCCTTAAATCCGCATGGTGGCGAGGCAGGACAGTCTTTTTCGACTGAGGCTTCCCGCAGCGGATGACCGACAGGCGGCGGGGCCTTTACCCCCGTTATGACTGACGATGGGAAAAAACGTGAATACGCTCGATTTTGACAAGAGGCCGGAAGACACCCGGATCGTTGTCGCCATGTCCGGTGGCGTCGATTCTTCGGTTGTGGCCGGTATCCTCAAGCGCGAGGGCTATGACGTCCTCGGCATAACTCTCCAGCTTTACGACCACGGTGCGGCTGTGCACCGCGCCGGCTCCTGCTGTGCGGGACAGGATATTGACGATGCGCGCAGGGTCTGCGAAACGCTCGGCATTCCCCATTATGTGCTGGATTATGAAGCGCGGTTCCGCGAAACCGTCATCAATCCCTTTGCCGAAGCCTATGCGATGGGTGAAACACCGATCCCCTGCGTTGCCTGCAACCAGACGGTAAAATTCGCCGATCTGCTCGCCACTGCTCAGGAACTCGGCGCAGATGCGCTGGCGACAGGCCACTACATCCGCTCGCGTCCCAATCCCGTTGCCGGCCAACCGGGACGCCGCGCGCTCTATCGCCCGATCGATAGTGATCGTGACCAGAGCTGGTTCCTGTTTGCAACGACGCAGGAGCAGATCGACTATCTGCGGTTTCCGCTCGGCGGTCTCTCCAAGGCCGAAACACGCGCGCTGGCGGAAGACATGGGTCTCGTCGTCGCCAAGAAGGCCGACAGTCAGGATATCTGTTTCGTGCCGCAGGGCAAATATACCGATATCATCAACAAGCTGAAGCCAAATGCGGCGTTGGCGGGCGATATCGTCCATCTGGACGGGCGCGTACTCGGCCGCCATGACGGTATCGTGCATTATACCATCGGTCAGCGCAGGGGTATTGGTGTCGCGACTGGAGAGCCGCTGTACGTCGTGCATCTCGATGCGCGTGGCCGCAGGGTCATCGTCGGTCCGCGGGAGGCGCTGGAGACCCGCCGTGTCTATCTGCGAGACATGAACTGGCTTGGCGATGGCGCGCTCGCGGACGAGGCCGGGCAGGGCTTTGCCTGCTTCGCCAAGGTGCGCTCCACCCGCCCGCCAACCGAAGCGATGTTGCATGCCGATGAAAACGGCATCTACGTGGATTTGATGACCGGCGAGGCGGGTGTCGCTCCCGGTCAGGCCTGCGTGCTCTATTCTGCACCGGGCGCTGATGCCCGCGTTTACGGTGGTGGTTTCATCGAACGTTCGGAACGCTCGGTGGACGCCGAGGCTTCGCTGAAGGCGCTTTTGGAAAAGCCGGTTGCTGCCTGAAACAATTCGGTTTTCACCGCCGTGTGGAAAGCGAATTTTTTGCGCGTCATGCGCTTGACACTTTGGGGAGCGGCACCTTATAAGCCGCTCATCCTGATGGAGCGGACGGTCACATGGCTGTCACGTTTTCCCTGTGGCGGGGTAGCTCAGGTGGTTAGAGCAGCGGAATCATAATCCGCGTGTCGGGGGTTCAAGTCCCTCTCCCGCTACCATTCATCTTCAATGAGAAAAGCAAAGTTTGCGTCGTCTTCTGGACGTGCGTTGAGAATTTGCGGCATTCCTCGCACTGCCTGTGGCTGGCCGGACGCCAAAAAAAGGGAAACCCGCTTGCCGTATCGAAACAGCCAGCGGGTCTCAACCTTTACCCCCTCCCACAAGGGCGAGCGAACAAAAGCACATCAAATGAATTATGACAAGATCAAGGCGACCATATTGTTGCGGTAGAAGACTCTGTTTGCCAGTTTAGCGGCGGATGGCAGAGAGTAACCACTTCCGTATGCCGCTCGTAAGGGGAGCGGTAAGACACGATATTCTCGTTGCAGCGTAAGGGTGCGCCGGCAGCATACACATTTGCAACGGCACGTGGGTGATGGTGCACTTTGTATTTCGGGGCCGTTTCCCTTCCGTAAGTGATCATGTCGGCAGCGAAAGAAGCGGCCGGGATGGACAGGACGGCAAATACGGCAACCACACAAGTTCGTCTGAGATTTATGGACATGAGCTATCCCCTCGCGTTGACCAACGCAGGAAAACGCAATGCGCCCGGAAGCTGTTCCCTGTGCCAAATGGTATTTTCACGGGGCGACAAAAAAATGCCCGCTCGCGGCGGGCAATTCAGAGGGGAACTGAGGTTAGGAGCCTCGCGTCAAGAACGGATATCCTCGCCATAAGTTCCGTCTGATTACACGTCGCCCGATAAAAATCATGCACGCCAAGCCGACAGACCGGGAGCGGCGTCTTCATAAGCAATCGAAATAACGCAAGTAACTGTGTCCTGGGAAATTTTGGAGCGGGCGAAGGGATTTGAACCCTCGACCCCAACCTTGGCAAGGTTGTGCTCTACCCCTGAGCTACACCCGCTCAAATCCATCGGTCCGGGGTAGTACGCTGAACCGTGGGCCACCGCAATGCGGCGACGGGCGCTATATCGCTCAATCGATTTTGGAATGCAACAGGGAAATGACAAAAACGCGAAAATTTCTTTGAGAAATGCGACAAGCGGCGGAAATGATTGGGAATTTTCGCGCCGTCGCTTTTTCACGCGTTGCCAAGCCGCGGTTGCCCCCTTAATCATGACGGAGAGGATATCGGAATCGGCAAAGGCAGGCGGCAGGATATGGCGGAAAATTCTCCGAAGACGGCAGCGGACTTGTTCGCGTTTCTGGACGGGCTCGGCATCGAGCATAAGACAAAACAGCATGAGCCGGTCTACACCGTTGCCGAATCCCAGTCGTTGCGTGATCTAATCCCGGGCGGCCACACGAAGAACCTTTTTGTGAAGGACAAGAAGGATCAATATTTCGTTCTGACCGTTGAGGAGAACGCGGTCGTCGATCTGAAAAGCGTTCACAAGACGATTGGCGCGGCAAGCCGCGTATCCTTCGGCAGGCCGGAAAAAATGCTTGAATATCTGGGTGTCGTGCCGGGATCTGTCACGGTTTTCGGCGCCATCAACGACACCGGTGGGCAGGTCACCTTCGTACTCGACAGCGATCTTCTGGAAAACGAGCTGATCAACGGTCACCCGCTTTCCAACGACCAGACGACGACGATAGGAAACAAAGACCTCATTCGCTTCCTGGAGGCGACCGGCCACACGCCGCTTGTCTTGAAAGTCAGCGAGTGAGATACGATCTTTGCTTCAACCAAGACAATACGACAGAGATTACGGGAGACCGGCATGAGCGGCACGAACAATCCTTACGGCAGTTCCTATGGCGGGCAGATGTCCGGCAACGCGCAATATAGCGGGGAGCTGAACGGCGCGTCTTCCGGTCACATCAAGGACACCACAACGGCGGCCTTCTCCAAGGATGTTCTCGAGGAATCGCGCCACCAGCCGGTTCTGGTGGATTTCTGGGCACCGTGGTGCGGCCCGTGCAAGCAGCTTACGCCGGTTCTCGAAAAGGCAGTAAACGAGGCGAATGGCCGCGTGAAGCTTGTGAAACTGAATATCGACGATCACCCGTCTATTCCAGGCCAACTCGGCATCCAGTCCATTCCCGCCATCGTCGCTTTCCTGGATGGCAGGCCGGTGGACGGCTTCATGGGCGCGGTACCGGAAAGCCAGATCAAGCAGTTCATCGACAAGATCGCCGGACCTGATGCGGGTGATCCGAAAGCTGAGATCGAAGCGGTTCTGGCAGAGGCAAAGCAGCTTCTGGCGGATGGCGATCATAATGGCGCGGCACAATTGTTCGGCGCGGTTATGCAGGCCGATCCCGAAAACGCCGCCGCAATCGCTGGTATTGCCGAATGCATGATTGCCGTTGGACAATATGAACGGGCAAGCGAACTCCTCTCGTCCCTGCCGGCGGAAGAGGCCGCAGATGCTGGCATTCAGCTCGTCTCGAAAAAGATCGCGCAATATGAAGAAGCCCGCAAGATTGGTGACCCGGTGGCGCTGGAACGTGATCTCGCGCTCGATCCCGATAATTACGAGGCTCGTGTGAAGCTTGCCAAGGTCCTCAACGCTCAAGGGCGGCGGGATGAGGCAGCGGACCATCTGCTCTATGTCATGCGCAAGGACAGGACCTTTGATGATGACGGCGCGCGCCGCCAGCTTCTGGAGTTTTTCGAGGCCTGGGGCTTCAAAGATCCGGCAAGTGTGGCCGGGCGCCGGAAGCTTTCGTCGATCTTGTTTTCGTAATGCGGGCATATCCCGGCCATGGCGGTTGATCCGCCGGCCGGGCAGCGGTGAACAGGGGGCTTGATCCCATGCATGTCGGAAATGCGAGATATGTGAAGAACAACGATTTGCCGGAAACTGTGCCGGTATTTCCATTGTCGGGCGCGTTGCTTTTGCCGGAAGGCCACCTGCCGCTCAATGTCTTCGAGCCTAGATACCTCGCCATGATCGATATGGCACTGGCCGGCCACCGGGTCATTGGCATGGTGCAGCCGGCCCTTCACGTCATTGAGGGGGGGAATGATGGTGGTGCTTTCAGCGCTGTCGGATGTCTCGGTCGCATCACTTCCTTTTCGGAAACCGGGGATGGGCGTTATGTCATTTCGCTCACTGGCATCTGCCGCTTCCGCCTGCTGGAAGAGGTTGATGTGGGCAAGCCCTATCGCAGTTTCCGGCACGCTCCCTTCATCGCCGATCTTTCCGGTGAGTATGATGAGGACGCTGTGGACCGCGAAAATCTGCTGCGGGTATTCCGTGCGTTTCTGGATGCGAACCAGCTGGAAGCCGATTGGGAAAGCGTGGAGCGCGCAGGCAATCGTGTCCTCGTCAATTCGCTTTCCATGATGTCTCCCTTTGGTCCCGCCGAAAAGCAGGCGCTGCTGGAAGCGCCTGACCTGAGGACGCGGGCCGAAACATTGATCGCCATCACCGAGATCGTTCTTGCCCAGGGCTCGGGCGAGGCCGGTACTGTGCTGCAGTAGGATCGCCGCCATGGACGACAGGATGAGCAATGCCGATCCCAAGCTGCTTGAGCTGCTGGTTTGCCCCTTGACGAAGGGACGCCTTTCCTACGATCGCGCCCGCAACGAGCTGGTGTCCGAAAGCGCAGGGCTCGCCTACCCGATCCGCGACGGGGTGCCGATCATGCTGATTTCCGAAGCGCGCAAATTAGAAGACTAGCGTTAGCCCTGTCTGCCGCTCTCTCCACAGTGTCACGTCGCAAATTGACGATGATGCGTTGACAACCGTGCGTGGATTTGACCAGAGTCCCGCCCGACATGTCTGTTGCGGGGAGAAAACTGATGTCGTTGCGCGCGCTCGTCCGGATCTCGTTGATTGCGGTCTCAACCGCCATTACTCTTATTCCAGCTGTGGCGGCGGAACCTTCCCGCAAGGTGGTTACCACCAAAAATGGCGATTATTTCGGGTTCGATCTCAGAACCGAGCAGAATGTCTCGCTTGAGCAGTGCGGCGAGATTTGCGTCGGAGATACCGCCTGCAAGGCGTTCACCTACAATCCCAAGGTGCAATGGTGTTTCCTTAAATCGGATTTCAATCAGCTCAATGCCTTCCCCGGTGCCGTCGCCGGCAAGATCGTGCAGGTTGTCGCTGAAGCCGATATCGGTGCACCGCAGCGTCTTTCTTTCGTGACTGATAGCCTGCAGCAGGAAGCGCGCCGGCTGAAATCGGGCCTTGCGGCAAGCGCGGAGCAGGAGAGCCAGGGACTGGAGAACCTGCTGCAAACGGCAAGGCAGCAGGCGGCAGCCGACGCGATTGAAACCTACAAGGCGGCTCTTGCGATTTCGCCCGATGACGGTGCTCTCTGGGCCGAATTTTCGCAAAGGGCGGCGCAGGTTACCGACAATTACGCGATTGCCGGCCAGGCCGCTTCCGCTGCCATCAATGCCTATCAGTTGAGCCGCACGGTCAGTGCCCGCACCGAGGCGTTGAACCGGCTGGCCCAGGCTTTCGAAAAGACCCAGAATTATCGCGCGGCGCTTAATGCCTATAAGGAGAGCCTCACACTTTCCGATAATGCGCAGACGAAGGCGGCCTATGCCGATCTGCGCACGCGCCAGGGATTCCGCGTCGTCAACAATACGATTGATACGGATAGTGTCAGCCCGCGCGCATGCGTGCAGTTTTCCGAACCGCTGGTGAAGAACGGTGTCGATTATTCCTCTTTCGTCACATTGGATGGTGCTGCACCCAAGGCGATCGAGGCGAAGGGCAGTGAGATTTGCGTCGAGGGGCTGACCCATGGTCAGCGTTACAAGATTGCGTTCCGCGCCGGCCTGCCGTCCTCGGTGGAAGAACCACTGGAGAAGCAGGTCGATCTCGATATCTACGTGCGTGACCGTGCAGCGAGTGTCCGCTTCACCGGCGAGAACTTCGTGCTGCCGGGCACGGCGCGGCGCGGCATTCCCATCGTTTCGGTCAATGCCGAAAAGGCCGATCTGAAGCTTTACCGTATTGGCGACCGTAACATCACGTCGGTCTTGGCAAACTCGCAGTTTTTGACGCAGATGGACGGTTACAACGCCGACCGTATTGAAAACGAGATCGGCGAGCTGGTCTGGCAAGGTTCGATAGACATTCAGCCGGACCTCAACAAGGACGTAGTGACGAGCTTTCCGGTGGACGAAGCCTTGCCGGAGCGGAAGCCCGGCATCTATGTGCTGACCGCCGTACCGCCCGGCACCGCACCGGA
This sequence comes from Agrobacterium sp. CG160-95, assembly GCF_053521725.1. Taxonomy (NCBI): domain Bacteria; kingdom Pseudomonadati; phylum Pseudomonadota; class Alphaproteobacteria; order Hyphomicrobiales; family Rhizobiaceae; genus Agrobacterium; species Agrobacterium sp. CG160-95. Next base: position 252,168 of record NZ_JBNWDU010000002.1, read on the forward strand.
GACATGGGATTCGCGCGCCACGCAGTGGTTCCTCGTTTCCGATACTGGCATCACCACCTATGCCGGCACCGATGGCCTGAACGTATTCGTGCGCTCGCTCGGCAGCGCCGCACCGCTTGGCGGGGTGGACTTGCAATTGCTCGCCAAGAACAACGAAGTGCTCGGCACGGCAAAGACGGATGCAGACGGCAGGGCAGTATTTTCGGCAGGCCTGATGCGTGGCACAGCGGCGCAGGCGCCCGCCATCCTCACAGCGCGCAACGGCGACAAGGACTACGTCTTTCTGGACATGACGCGCGCCGGTTTCGATCTTTCCGACCGTGGCGTGACTGGGCGCGCGGCCCCCGGCGCCATCGACGTGTTCAGCTGGACAGAGCGCGGCATCTACCGCGCCGGCGAGACCGTGCACGCGGCAGCGCTGGCCCGTGATGTTGACGGCAAGGCGATCGAGGATCTGCCGCTGACCTTTATCTTCTCGCGCCCTGATGGCGTCGAGGACCGGCGTTTCGTGAGCGACGGCAAGGCGCTCGGTGGCCATGCGGTCGATCTGCCCTTGCAGGCGAATGCCATGCGCGGCACCTGGACGCTGCGCATTCATACCGATCCGAAAACGGCTGCGATCAGCGAAAAGAGCTTTCTGGTCGATGATTTCGTGCCTGATCGCACCGAATTTGATCTCTCCAGCAAGGTGAAACAGATCGAGCCGGGCGCGGAAACGGCAATCGACGTCGATGGCCGTTATCTCTACGGCGCGCCCGCAGCTGGCCTGACGCTGGAAGGTGAGGTCGCCGTCAAGCCGACCCGGACGAGTACCGACTTCGAGGGTTATTTCTTCGGTCTAGCGGATGAGGAAAGCGAAGAGGAAAATCGCACCGCGCTTGCCGATCTTCCGGCGCTGGACGAAGAAGGCAAGGCAAGCTTCAATGTCGATCTGACGGATTTGCCTTCCACCACGCAGCTGCTTTCCGCCAACATCACCGTTCGGATGCGCGAGGCCGGTGGCCGCGCCGTCGAACGATCTCTGACGCTGCCGGTGAAGGCGCAAGCACCTGTCATCGGCATCAAACCGCAGTTTTCGGGTGATCTCGCCCAGAATTCCGTTGGCCGTTTCCACATTATCGGCGTGACAGCTGATGGCGCGAAACAGGCGATGAGTGGCCTCAGCTGGAAGCTCATCAAGGTAGAGCGAAACTATCAATGGTATCGTCAGGGTAACTCCTGGCGGTACGAACCGGTGGAATATACCAAACAGACCGAAACCGGCACGGTTTCCGTCGATGCCAATGGCGGTGAGATTTCCGTGCCTGTCACCTGGGGCCGCTACAGGCTGGAAGTGGAAGGTGCCGGCAATGGCGCACCGGTTTCGAGCGTCGAATTTGATGCTGGTTTCTACGTCGAGGCAAGCTCGACAGAGACGCCGGATGCGCTGGAAATCGCGCTGGACAAACAAAACTACAAGATCGGTGATACCGCAAAACTCAAGGTATCGTCGCGTTTTGCCGGTCAGCTGATGGTCACGTCAGGTTCGGAAAAGCTGATTTCCGTGCAGAATGCTGAGATCGGTGAGGATGGCGGCGAGATCGACATTCCCGTTACCGAGGAATGGGGCGCGGGGGCGTATGTGACGGCCACGCTGTTCCGTCCGGGCGATGCGCAGGAAAGCCGCATGCCGATGCGCGCCATAGGCATCAAGTGGCTTGCCGTCGATCCCGCCGAGCGCAAGCTTGCGGTAACGCTAGGCGCGCCGCAGAAGACGCTGCCGCGTCAGCCGCTTGAAATTCCGATCAGTGTCGCCGGCGCGGGCGTGGGCGAAAAGGCCTATGTCATCGTCGCGGCTGTGGATGTCGGCATATTGAACCTCACCCGCTATGAACCGCCGAAGCCGGATGAATGGTATTTCGGTCAGCGACGGCTGGGGCTGGAAATCCGCGACCTCTATGGCCGCCTGATCGACGGTTCGCTTGGCGCCACCGGCCGCCTTAGAACGGGCGGTGATGGCGGGGGCGCAGCACTGCAGGGCAGCCCGCCCACCGAAAAGCTCGTGGCCTTCTTCTCGGGACCTGTCGAACTTGACGCAGACGGCAAGGCGACGGTGAGCTTCGATATTCCTCAGTTCAACGGCACGGCCCGCATCATGGCTGTCGCCTGGACGAAGACGGGCGTGGGACATGCGGTCTCCGACGCCGTCATTCGAGACCCCGTGGTGGTGACTGCCAGTGCACCGAAATTCCTCGCGCCCGGCGATGTCTCGCAATTGCGGCTCGATATCGCCAATACCGATGGTGAGGCCGGCGACTACCGGCTGGATGTGACCAGCAACACGGCACTTACGGTCGATCAGGGTGAGATGTCGCAGACCCTGGCACTGCAAAAGGGCGGCAAGTCGTCGCTGACCGTGCCGTTGACAGGCGAACAGCCGGGCAATGGCGCAATCACCATCAAGGTCTCCAATGCCGCCGGTCTTTCGCTGGAGCAGGTATTGAATGTTCCCGTGCGTCCAGCCGTTCTACCGGTCACGACGCGGCGTGAAATCAAGATCGCGCCCAATAGCAGCCTGACGATCAATGGCGACCTTCTGGCCGATAGCATGCTTCTCGGTTCGTCCGTCGCCGTCAACGTCACACGCTCGCCAGCCTTCGATATTCCGGCGCTGGTGATGATGCTCGACAAATATCCTTACGGCTGCGCCGAGCAGACGACGAGCCGCGCTTTGCCGCTGCTTTATCTCTCGGAAATGACCAAGGATAGCGGCATTGCCGAGGACCCGGATACCCGCCGCCGCGTGCAGGAGGCGATCTACCGGGTGCTGTCCTTCCAGTCGAGTTCCGGCAGTTTCGGCCTCTGGTCTCCCGGTTATGGAGATCTATGGCTGGATGCCTATATCAGCGACTTCCTGACCCGTGCGCGCGAGCAGGGCTACGATGTTCCCGAGCAGGCGATGGTGCAGGCTTTGAGCAACCTGCAAAACGGTCTTTCCTACGATAGCAACGTCAAGGATCGCGGCAACGAGATCGCCTATTCGCTTTACGTTCTGGCGCGCAACCGCAAGGCGGCGATCAACGATCTCAGATATTATGCGGATACGGCGCTTGCCGATTTCCCCACACCGCTTGCCAAGGCGCAGGTTGCCGCAGCCCTTTCGCTTTATGGAGATCAGGCACGCGCGAAGACTGTGTTCGGTGCCTCGCTCGATATGGCGAGCCGTGCCACCAAGGTTAGCTTCGCAAGGGCGGATTACGGTTCCGCCCTGCGTGATGGCGCAGCGACGCTGGCGCTTGCGGCGGAAAGCCGTCCGGTTCCTGCCGTCGTGCCGCAACTTGCAGGTGCCGTGGCGAAGGAATGGGAAAAGAAACCCTATACCAGCACCCAGGAACAGGCATGGATGCTGCTTGCCGCCCGCGCCGTCAAAGGTGAGGACAAGGATATCCGTCTTGATGTGAACGGCGATTTGCAGACCGGCGGTTTCGGCAAGCGGATGACCGGCGACGAATTGCTGGCGGCACCCTTGAAGATCGCCAACGCGTCGGCTGATCCGGTCACGGCGGTGGTCACCACGGTCGCGCCCCCGGCACAACCGCTTGCCGCCGGTGGCGAGGGCTTCACCATTACCCGTACCTATTATTCCATGGATGGCGAGGAGGTGAACGCGAGCGAGGTGGTGCAGAACGAGCGTTATGTGGCGGTGCTGAATGTCACGCCTAAAAATGACTGGCAAGCACGCATTCTCGTGACTGACCTTCTGCCTTCCGGTTTTGAGATCGACAATCCGAGCCTCGTCAATTCTGCCGCCCTTTCGAATTTCGACTGGTTGCCGGAAACCGAAGCTGCGCATACCGAATTCCGCTACGACCGGTTCGTTGCGGCCTTCGATCGCACGGCTGGCGACAGTTCGGAAATCACGCTGGCCTATGTGGTCCGGGCCGTCACCCCGGGCACTTATGATCATCCGGCGGCCTCTGTCGAGGATATGTACCGGCCGCAATTTTCCGCCCGCACGGCAACGGGCCGCATGGAGGTGCGTTCGGCAACCCCATGAGGCGAAAAAAGGCGATCATCGTCGGCATCGTGTCGGCCGCTCTGCTTGTAGGCGGTGCGGCCTTCGGTCTCGATGCGCTGGACAACGCCTATCCGCCACCGCTGGAGGCTGCGCAGCAGCGGTCCTTCGAGGTGCTGGATAGAGACGGGCGGTTGCTGCGCGCATTTGCGACACCTGATGGCCGCTGGCGGCTGAAAACCAGCGCTGCAGAAGTCGATCCGCAGTTCCTGCGCATGCTGATCGCTTATGAGGACCAGCGTTTTTACGACCATCACGGCATTGACCCTTGGGCGCTGCTGCGCTCCGCCTGGCAATTGGCAAGCAACGGCCGGATCGTCTCCGGCGCCTCGACGCTTTCCATGCAGGTGGCGCGGCTGATCGAACCGCGCACCGACCGGTCGTTTTCGGCGAAGTTTCTGCAGGGATTGCGCGCGCTCCAGATCGAAAGACGGCTCGACAAGGCGGAAATCCTCGATCTTTATCTGAATATCGCGCCTTATGGCGGCAATCTTGAGGGTGTTCGTGCCGCAAGCATCGCCTGGTTTGGCAAGGAGCCCGCCCGGCTCGACACGGCGGAGGCGGCTCTTCTGGTTGCGCTGCCGCAATTGCCGGAGAAACGCCGACCGGACCGCTTTCCGGATGCGGCAAGGCAGGCGCGGGAGAGGGTTTTGCAGCGCCTTGCCGTAGAACGCGTGGTAGGTGAAGGCGAAGCAGAGCGGGCGACCCTTGCAGCCGTTCCCGCCAACCGGCGTGATCTGCCGGCCTATGCACCGCATATGGCGGCTGCCGCACGCGTGAAGTTTCCCAATGCCACCGAGGCGCACTCGACGCTCAGATTGCCGATCCAGCGGGAACTGGAAGCCGTTGCCCGCCATGCAGCGGAAAAGCTGACAGAAAAGGTCTCCGTCGCCATCGTCATGGCCGACGCGCAGACCGGTGATATTCTGGCTGAAGTTGGTTCCGCGGATTATCTCGATACTGCAAGGCGCGGTTTCGTGGAGATGAGCCGCGCCGTGCGCTCGCCGGGCTCCACCCTCAAGCCGTTCATCTATGGCCTTGCCTTTGAAAATGGTCTCATCGGGCAGGAAACTATCATCGAGGATCGCCCGGCGGATTTTTCCGGTTACCGCCCGCGTAATTTCGATATGCATTATCAGGGTGATGTCAGCATCAGGCAGGCACTGCAACTGTCGCTCAATGTGCCCGCCGTAAAGCTTCTGGATGCTGTCAGCCCGTCTGCGCTGATGGTGCGTTTCCGACGCGCGGGCGTGAAGCTCGTGCTTCCCACCACCGAGGCGCCGGGGCTTGCCATTGCGCTGGGAGGTGCTGGTATTTCGCTGGTTGATCTGGTGCAGCTTTATGCGGGTCTTGCCGGCGGCGGCGACCCTGTGCGGCTGGGGGACGGTGTACGCTCCGCGCCGCAACCGCTTGCCGGAGATCGGCTGTTTTCCGACGCTGCGATCTGGAACGTCTCCGACATCCTGTCCGGTGTGCTGCCGCCACTCGGCATGAAGCAGCGCGGCATCGCCTACAAGACCGGCACCAGCTACGGTTACCGTGATGCCTGGTCAGTAGGTTATGACGGGCGGCATGTCATCGGCGTCTGGGTCGGTCGTGCCGATAACGGCGCCGTCCCGGGCATTGCCGGTTATGCGACGGCAGCCCCGATCCTCTTCGAGGCTTTCGAGAAATCCGGCGTAGCGATCACGCCAATGCCTGCTGCACCTTCTGGCGTCGCGCGGGTGGCCGTGAGCGACCTTCCCGCCAACCAGCGGCGTTTCACATTGACCGCAAGCGGCCTGCTTTCGGCCTCGAGGCGCGAAAGCGCGCCGCGCATCGTCTATCCACCGGAAGGGGCTAGGGTGGAGCTCTCCAGCCAGTCAGGCATTTCGCCGCTAGTGCTGAAGCTGCAAGGCGGCCGCGCGCCCTTCCGCTGGCTCGCCAACGGCAGGCCTCTCCCGGATGCTTCGCTCCGCCGCAACAGCGAATGGCGACCGGAAGGGCAGGGGTTTTCAACGCTGACCGTGATCGACGCCGATGGCCGCGCTTCGAGCGTGCGCGTTTTCATCGAGTGAATTTTTGACGGCTTGCGCACCACGCGGCTGAACGCCGCGTCGCAGGCAGCTTCCTGCCCGCGTCATAGAAGTTCATTTGCAGAGACCTGATGCAACGTGGAAGGAGGAACGGCGATCACGCAACGTCGAGTGAATGACGATCGATACGCTCCTGAAGTGCGGCCACAACCGCATGCAGGAATTCTCGGCATCGAGGGTCGACGGTCTTCTCCAGTGTCATTTCCAGCCGGCTGCGGATCTTGTCCATGAACCCAACATGATCGAAGCTGTCGGCGGCGATATTTACCTCGACTTCTTCCATATAGTGCAACAGGTGCGGTTCCAGTGCGAGATTTGGGTCCATCCGGTATCGGGTGGCCATCTGCTCTGCAAGCGTTCCCATCTGTACGTATGGGCCATATTCGTTGATCATTCTGTCTCCTTCATCGGGTGTGAGCATCTTAGATAGGTGCTGTTTGTGGATGCACGAGATGTGTTTGCGATCAAACGCGCAAAAGACCGGAGCTAATTGGTAAAACGAACGTGACCAATCGATGCGGTCGTCGTTCGAAAATACCGGTGTGCACGCTGACCGAAACGGGACAGCTATTATGTTTGTCTAGGACTAGAGCCGCATGGCGAGCAGTGAAGCGGGTCACGACATTCCGCTCTTTTTTATATTATTGTTTTAAACTGAATTTACAGGAAAATGGTGTCCACGAGAGGATTCGAACCTCCGACCCCAGGATTCATACCACTTCGGCTTTAGCCGCCGCCCATCTCCATTGGATAGGACGTTCGTGGTCTGGACTGTCCCTTCACCATGAGCCTTTCGGCTTTTAGGTGCTGCCCATCCAGTCTCTACACCTTCACCGGATTTCTCCGGAGCTTGGCTCGGGATTGGCATGCTGGAAGACCAGCGAAGCTTTCCCCGACTTTGAGCAGATCGATTGCGTCGTTTCCGGGCGCAACCCCCAATTTGTCTTAGGAATCCTGTGCTCTATCCTGCTGAGCTACGTGGACACTGAATTGCTCTTTAACCTGCCGTTGCCGGCGGATCAACCGCGTTCTTTATCGCGGTCGATCTGTTCCTCTGCTTTCTTTGCGTCCCGGTAGTCAGTTCGTCAGGCGTTGCTCGGCAAGTTTCACCCAATAGGAAATGCCGTAGGCGATGGCGTCGTCGTTGAAATCGTATCCAGGGTTGTGAAGGCCGGCCGAATCGCCGTTGCCGATGAAGATGAAGGCACCCGGCCTTTCCTTCAACATGAATGAAAAATCCTCGCCCGCCATGGAAGGGTCGACATCGGGGTCGACGTTCTTTTCACCAGCTACATCGCGGGCGACGCGGATGGCGTGGTCGGTCTCGTCCGCATGGTTGAAGGTCACCGGGCAATAACGCTCATAGACGACCTCGGCTTCCGCTCCATTTGCAAGCGCTATGCCTTCCGCCATCTGCTTGATGCGATCCTGCGCGAGATCACGCACCGTCTCGTCCAGACTACGCACCGTGCCGGCAATCAGCGCGTCGTTGGGAATGATGTTGTGGCTGGAGCCGGCGTGAAAGCGGGTGACGGACACGACCACGGATCGGATCGGATCGGCATTGCGCGAGGCGATCATCTGCAGATTGCCGACGATCTGTGCGCCGATCGTGATCGGGTCGATCGTGCGGTGCGGCTGGGCCGCATGGCCGCCACGACCTTTGACAGTGATCGAGAACTTGTCCGGTGCCGCCATGATACCGCCCTTGCGGATGGCGAACGAGCCGAGCGGAATACCCGGCATATTGTGCATGCCGTAGACCTCATCGATGCCGAACCGCTCCATCAGGCCGTCCTCGACCATGGCGAGCGCACCCGCGCCGCCTTCTTCGGCGGGCTGGAAGATGACCGCGATGGACCCGGTGAAATTGCGGGTTTCCGCGAGATATTTGGCGGCGCCAAGCAGCATGGCGGTGTGGCCGTCGTGGCCGCAGGCATGCATGGCGCCTGCGGTTTTGGAAGCCCAGGGTTTGCCGGTTTCCTCAAGGATGGGAAGAGCATCCATATCCGCCCTAAAGCCGATGGTGCGATTGCCCGGAATATTGCCTCTGATGATGCCGACCACGCCCGTGCGGCCAAGACCGGTCACGATTTCGTCAACGCCGAAAGATTTCAGCTTGTCCGCAACGAAAGCTGCGGTGTTGTCGACATCATACAAAATCTCGGGATTTTCATGCAGGTGACGCCGCCATTCGCTGACTTCCTGCTGAAGTTCGGCGGCTCTGTTCAAAATCGGCATTCGTTCATTCCTGGGTTCATCGGTGCGGCATGGCGTAAAAGCCTATCCTCCGCGGTGGATAGTGCGCCGCATAATTGACGTAATCAATGTACTTTGCCATTGCTAGGACATATATGGTGAATATTGCCATTCCCTGACTGAAGACGGGAATTCGAGGATAAGCCTTGCCACAGAATCTTAAATCGCCAAACGCCGCCCGGCGGCTCTCCGCAGCCATTGCCATCATGACCGCCGGCCTTGTTGCCGCTGCACCCGTGGCGAATGCCAATCCGAAAATGGTGGTCGATGTCAAAACCGGCAAGGTGATTTCCCACCAGGAAGCGTTCCGCAAGTGGTATCCGGCCTCGCTGACCAAGCTGATGACCGCCTATATCGCCTTTTCGCAGATGAAGGCCGGCAAGCTCAGCCCGCAGACAGAAGTGGTGATGAGCAAGAAGGCCGCCGACCAGCCGGCCTCGAAAATGTATTTCAAGCCCGGCCAGAAGCTGACGATGGACAGCGCACTGAAGCTGCTGCTCATCAAATCCGCCAATGATATCGCCGTGGCGATTGCCGAAACCATCGGCGGCACCAGCGATAATTTCGTGGCGCAGATGAATGCGCAGGCGCAGCGGCTGGGCATGAGCTCCACCCGTTACATCAACGCCAACGGCCTGCCCGGCAAGGGCCAATATACGACGGCGCGTGACCTTGCGCTTCTGGCGTTGATCATCAAGCGGGAATTTCCGGAATATGCCCATTATTTCTCGCTGGAAGGTGTCACCACCGGCAAGAAGGACTACGCCAACTTCAATATGCTTGTTGGCCGCTTTGATGGCGCAGATGGCATGAAGACCGGCTTTATCTGTGCATCCGGTTTCAACCAGGTGTCCTCCGCCGTGCGCAACGGCCGTTCGGTCATAACTGTGGTGCTGGGGGCAGATAGCCTTGCCGGGCGAACCGACCAGTCCGCTGATCTGCTGCAGATGGGACTGACGGCGCCCTCGGGCCAAGGCGTTTCACTCGCCTCGCTGGCACCCTATGGCGATACCGCCGAGGTAAACGACGTCAGTGCCGAAATCTGCAATCCGAAGGCGGCCAAGGTGCGCAGCGAAAGCCGCGACGAGACCGGCCGCATGGTCATCCATTCGCCCTACGTTACGGAAATGACCCGTCCGCCGGAATATTCTTTCGCGGGCCTCATTCCCGGCAGTGAGACGGTGGCGGTCAACACCGCCAAGGGTGCGAGCGCCAAGGGACAAGTTGCCAACGTGCCGATTCCCATCCCGCGTCCGACATTCTGATTTCGCCTAACCGCACTCTTTATGGATGAGGGCGCGCGCGAAGCCTGAACGCTGCGCGGAATGTGTATTCGCAGCTTCGGTTTGTTATGATATTACAGTGTCGCTCGTGGCCTTCAGGCCCCGGGCGATTTTTTGTGATTATTGCGCGGTTCCGGATCTAATCTCGTCCAACGATCTGCCGGAGCGGCCATCAACATACAGGCAAGACATGTCTCGCGATCGCATACCGGTTTCCATCATCACCGGATTTCTCGGCGCCGGAAAATCGACGCTGCTCAACCGGCTTCTCAAAGACCCCGATATGAGCGACGCCGCGATCATCATCAATGAATTCGGCGATGTCAGCATCGACCATATGCTGGTTGAAAGTGCAGGCGAGGGCATCATCGAACTGGCGGAAGGCTGCCTTTGCTGCACCGTTCGCGGAGAGCTGGTGGATACGCTGGCGGAACTGATGGACGGCATCCAGACCGGCAAGCTGAAGCCGGTGAAGCGGGTCGTGATCGAAACCACTGGTCTTGCTGATCCTGCTCCCGTCATGCAGTCTGTCATGGGCAACCCAGTGATTGCGCAGAATTTCGTTCTGAACGGCATCATTACGGTTGTGGATGCCGTGAACGGCCTGTCCACACTCGATAATCACGAGGAAGCGGTCAAGCAGGCGGCGGTGGCCGACCGGCTGGTGATGACGAAGCGCGCGCTTGCTGATGCTTCCACAATTTCCACGCTGACGGCCCGCCTTCAGGCGCTAAACCCGCGCGCGACGATCGAGGATGGTGACCGGGCCGACTGGAGTGCTGCCGCACTGCTGGATAACGGTCTTTACGATCCCGGCAGCAAAAATGCCGATGTCGGCCGCTGGCTGGGGGAAGAGGCGGAACACGATCACCACGACCACGACCACGACCACGACCACGATCATGACCATGACCACCACCATCATGGCGACCACGATGGCCACCATCACCACCACGATGTGAACCGGCACGACGCGTCGATCCGTTCCTTCTCGATCATTCACGACCAGCCGATAGCCCCGATGGCGATAGACATGTTCGTGGACTTGCTGCGTTCGGCGCATGGGGAAAAGTTGTTGCGGATGAAGGCCGTCGTCAAGCTGTCGGACAATCCGGACCGACCCCTTGTGCTGCACGGTGTACAGAACATTTTCCACACACCCGAGCGCCTCGCGGCATGGCCGGACCCATCTGACCAGCGCACGCGCATGGTGCTGATTACCAAGGATTTGCCGGAGGCGTTCGTGCAGGACCTGTTTGCTGCTTTCACCGGCACGCCGGGCATCGACCGTCCGGACAGGCAGGCGATGACGGACAATCCGCTGGCGGTTTCGGGGTTGAGGTTTTAGGTCGCAAAACGGTGGTTGAAACCCGCGGGCAGGGCACCCTTTACCTTGTCGAGTATCTCACCCTCAAGGGGGGATCGAGTGGAGTATTCTCGGCAGCGAGGGTAATTACGCTCCCTTCACGATCCTGAATCGGTGTCCTTTGGTCAACGTCGTAGTTTCAACCAGGCTATGCCCATCCTGGTTGCACATATGGGCAATATCGATAACCGCCAGCGGGTCGGTCGTCTCTACAACAAGAACATCGCCCGCCTGCAGGCCAGCGAGTTTTTTACGGCTTCTTAAAACCGGAAGGGGGCATTTAAGCCCCCTCAAGTCGAAAACTATGTCAGCCGTGTCGGTCATTCCTTGGCCCAGAACTTCCAGAACGGCTTCTTTTCCGGCGCTTCCGCTGGCGGTGCTGCGGAAAAAGCGAGCGGGTTCATGGCCGGCACAGGGACCTGGGCGGAAGTTCCGTTCTGACCCGGCCCCGAAGCCGCAGGCGTAGCAGTGGCAACCATTGTCGGGGCCGCCGGGGCAGGGTTCGATTGCGGAGCTGCGGGCTGGGTCGCCGAAGGATGCGGGGTCCGCAGAGAAGACGCGGTTGCGGTGGTCGCCGGCGAAGATGAGGTCACCTGCTGCGCCTTCTTCTCCATCAGCGCGGCATATTCCGTTTCCTTCATCAGCTTGCCGGCCTTCAGCGCCGAGCCGGTCGGAGCGTAAGCGGGTTCGCGGCCCTTGCGCTTTTCGGCAACCAGCGCTTTGCGCTCCGCCTCGCTCGGGTCGTACCAGGCCATGCCGTCATATTTCTTCATCGCCTTTTCATAGGCGAGATCATAGGTCTTTTCGTAGCTAGAAAGTGCGCTCACCAGTGCCGGCGGCGTGCTCATGGCGGGGCATTGCGCAGATGCGTTGAACGTGCCGCCTTCGGTCTGCTGGTTGAAGACATATTTCTTCTCGCAGACATTCACTTCCGGCGGGCGTTTCGTGACTTCGAAATTGTCGTAACCGACCTTCAGCATCTTCCAGAAATCGAGATGTTCGCTCTGGCGGTGGCGGGCCATGTTTTCCGCGGTCATGCGGAAGGGAAAGGCCTGCAGCTGAACGGTCTTCTGGCCACCCTTGAAGGCGTCGCGGGCGAAACCGTAGATTTCAAGGATCTGCGCGTCCGTCATCGAATAGCAGCCGGAGGACGAGCAGGCGCCATGGATCATCAGGTTGGTGCCGTTGCGGCCGTTGGCGGCATCGTAGCGGTTCGGAAAGCCGGTGTTGATGGCGAGGTAATATTTAGAGTTGGGATTGAGGTGCGCGGGCGTCAGGTTGTAGAAACCTTCCGGCGCCTGCCGGTCGCCCTCTTTCACCTTGGGGCCGAGTTTGCCGGACCAGGCGCAAATCTGGTATTCGGCAATCTTGTCGAAGCGGTTGTCGCGCTTGGCCTTCCAGATTTCCAACGCGCCTTCTTCCTTGAAGATGCGGATCATGATCGGCGAGGTGCGATCCATGTTCTTCTTGTCGATCTCGGCAAGAATGGACGGAGAAAGCGGGTAATCAACCTTGTTTTTAACGTGGGAGACGTCGCGTTCGACGGTTTCGAGCGTATCGTTGCAGCCGCTGAGAATGAGCGCGGTGCAGGCGAGAAGTGCAAATTGTGTCAAACGCATGATCTGATCCGAAAGACGATGGCACGGGCGACGGAGTTCTACACCGTCCCGCGTGTATTTTAAATACGGTATTAACCGTTTACATCTTCTTAACTCAAATCGGACCCGCCCCTGCGGCCGCCGATACATTTGTTGATGTGACCGGACTATGGCCGAGTTGGGGCGAGATTCAAGGAAAATAAGGCTGGAGCTAGATTGTTTTGGCTTTTCTTCGATCCGCCAAAAAAATCTAACTCCCTCTTTTTGCGCATTTCCGGACGTAAACCGCTGCGCACTTTTACTGGAAACGCTCTAAAGGTTTCTGCCGATATCCAGGAATTTCTGGCGGCGTTCGGCGCGCAGCTGCGTGCCCGAGCGCTGCGAAAGATCGGCGAGCGCTTTGGCGATAATGTCGCCGGTGGCACCAATCACGGCCGCCGGATCACGATGCGCGCCGCCCATCGGCTCGGGAATGATGCCGTCGATGACGCCAAGCGACTTCAGATCTTCCGAGGTGATTTTCATGTTAGTTGCGGCTTCCTTGGCACGGGTCGAATCGCGCCAGAGAATGGAAGCGGCACCTTCCGGCGAAATCACCGAATAGATCGCATGTTCGAGCATGTAGACGCGGTTGCCCGTGGCGATCGCGATTGCGCCGCCCGAGCCGCCTTCGCCGATGACGACGGAGACGATAGGCACCTTGACGTTGAGGCACATTTCCGTCGAGCGGGCGATGGCTTCTGCCTGACCGCGCTCTTCTGCGCCGACGCCGGGATAGGCACCAGCGGTATCGATGAGGGTCACGACCGGCAGCGAGAAGCGGTCAGCCAGTTCCAGCACGCGGATCGCCTTGCGGTAACCTTCCGGGCGCGGGCTGCCGAAATTGTGCTTCAGGCGGCTTTTGGTGTCATTGCCCTTTTCCTGGCCGATAATGGCGACGGGCTGGCCATTAAAGCGGGCAAGGCCTGCCTGAATGGCAGCGTCTTCGGAAAATTTGCGGTCGCCTGCAAGCGGCGTGAAATCCGTGAACAGCGCCTTGGCGTAATCGACGAAATGCGGGCGCTGCGGATGGCGCGCGACCTGCGTTTTCTGCCAGGCGTTCAGCTTGGAATAGATATCCTGCATCGCGTCATTGACGCGTGATTCCAGGCGATTGATCTCCTCCGAGGTGTCTATGCTCTCGTCTTCATCGGCAAGCTTCTTCAGCTCGATGATCTTGCCTTCAAGGTCCGAGATAGGTTTTTCGAAGTCGAGATAATTGTGCATGAGATCCGTTTCCGATCGTTTTGCGCAAGGTTTGAGCCGGATTATCCGGCGGTTCCGGTCGCTCTAATCAAGGTTTTTGCCCTGTTTGGCAAGGGGGTGATGTGTTTGTACCAGCTCTTGCAGGCGTTCTTCCAGCACATGTGTATAGATTTGTGTCGTGGAAATGTCGGAATGGCCGAGCAGTTCCTGCACGGCGCGCAGGTCGGCGCCGTTCTGCAGAAGGTGGCTGGCAAAGGCGTGGCGTAGGACATGCGGTGACACCGCCGAGGGATTGAGGCCCGCTCGAATGGCAATGTCCTTCAGGTCGCGGGCGAAAACCTGTCGCGGCAGATGCCCTTCCTTGCTGTTTGAAGGAAACAGCCACGGACTTTCCGGACTGTCAGCCTTTTTGGGGGACGCGGGCGTCCTGCTTTTCTCAGGTACGAGCGACTTCCTGGCCGCGTCGTATTTTTCCATCGCCTCGATGGCCGCGCGAGACAGCAACACCATGCGGTCCTTGTTGCCCTTGCCGCGGATCATCAGGAAGCGTCCCTCCTGGCGCAAAACCTTGACCGGCAGCGAAACGAGTTCGCTGACGCGCATGCCGGTCGCGTAGAGAAGTTCGAGCAGGAGATGCATGCGGATGCGGGCAAGCTGGCCGGGGCCGGTTAAGGCGGCCTCTTCAGCAGCGATGCCAAGAAGTTTTGTCACGTCCGCGACGCTCATCGTCTTGGGCAAGGTGAGGCCCTTCTTGGGCGCATCGATGGTACCGGTCGGGTCGTCGCCGCGAAGTCCTTCAGAATAGAGGAACCGGTAGAATTGCCGCATGGAAGACAGGCGTCTTGCCTGCGACGTGGCTGCAAAGCCCTGAGTGGAAAGATGGGTCAGATAGGCCGACAGGTCTGCCATGGCGGCTTCCATCAAGGACTGGCCTCGGCCACCGAGAAATTCACGCAGATCGGAAAGGTCGCGTTCGTAAGAAGAGAGCGTATTGGCGGCGGCACCCCTTTCGGCGCTCATCATTTCCAGAAAACTTTCGAGCCGCGCGCCGTCCCGCCCGCTCATCTCTTTGCTACTCATGGGGTGCGCCTTGCCGGCTCCGCCGACGGCGGGTTCAGCCGCTCGGAAGGAATGCGCACCGTCACCTCGCGATCATTGGGCTTGACGAACATGACCAGCAGCACCATGCCGCCATAGATCAGCCCCGCGATGGTTGCCAGTATCATCGTGAAGCGGAAGAGGGTTGGCATGGCGGCTCCGTGAGGGTGGCAGTCTGAATGTATATGCGGTGCAGCGAAAGCGGCGACAAGATCAAAAAGCGGTAGTCCGCTGCTGCCGCATGCGGCGATGAATGTGATTCAACGCAATTCAGTCAGCAATTTGGCTTGACGCTTCGTAAACATTTGCAGATATCCATGCCAAACGGGCTTTCAATTTTATGAATGAAAAGAATTTATCTGTCCCGGTCACACTCGGGGAGCAAGCGCGGGCCAAGCTCGCCGGGCGCAACGTCGTCTTTGTCGGACTGATGGGGGCTGGAAAGTCCGCGATCGGTCGCATGGTCGCCCAGCAGCTCAAGGTCTCCTTCATCGACACGGATGTCGAAATCGAGCGTGTTTCCCGCATGACGATAGCCGAACTTTTCGCCACCTATGGCGAGGAGGAGTTCCGGGCGCTGGAAACGCGGGTCGTCAAGCGGCTGCTGCGTGGTGGCCCCAAGGTCATTTCTACCGGCGGCGGCGCCTTCATCAACGACAATACCCGCCGGCACATCACGCGCGGCAGTGTGTCGCTGTGGCTGAAGGCCGATATCGAGGTTTTGTGGGAAAGGGTCAACAAGCGCGATCATCGCCCGCTTCTCAAGACCGAAAACCCCAAGGCCACGCTGGCGGCTCTGATGGAGAAACGTTATCCGATCTATGCGGAAGCGGATCTGACCATCGAATCCCGCGATGTCCGCAAGGAGATCATCGTGACCGAAGTGCTGGCCGCCATCGCCGGCCTTGAACAGAAAGACTGAGCATCATGACGCCTTCCGAAATCCACACCGACGAACGTCTTGTCCATGTGCCGCTCGGTGAGCGCGCTTACGACATTCTGATCGGACCGGGCCTGATCGGCAGGGCGGGCGGCGAGATTTCGTCGCGGCTGAAGGGCAGGCGTGCCGCTATCATCACTGACGAGCATGTTGCACCGCTTTACCTCGAAGGCCTGATGGACGGCCTGCAGACGGATGGCATCGAAGCCGTTTCGCTGACCTTGCCCGCAGGCGAGAAGACCAAGAGCTTCGAACATCTGGTCACTGTTTGCGATGCCGTTCTCTCCGCACGGGTGGAGCGCAACGATGCGGTGATTGCACTTGGCGGCGGTGTTATCGGCGATCTCGCCGGTTTTGCGGCGGGCATCGTGCGTCGCGGCGTGCGTTTCGTGCAGATACCGACCTCGCTTCTGTCGCAGGTGGATTCCTCCGTCGGCGGCAAGACAGGCATCAATACCCGCCAAGGCAAGAACCTTGTCGGCGTTTTCCATCAGCCCGATCTGGTGCTGGCCGATACGGCGGTGCTCGATACGCTGAGCGAGCGCGAATTCCGCGCCGGTTACGCCGAGGTGGTGAAATACGGCTTGATCGACAAGCCGGACTTCTTCTTCTGGCTGGAAAAGAACTGGGATGAAATCCGCACCGGCGGTCCCGCCCGCATCCAGGCGATTGCCACAAGCTGCCAGGCGAAGGCCGATGTGGTGGTGGCCGACGAGAAGGAAAACGGCGTACGCGCCCTTCTGAACCTCGGCCACACATTCGGCCACGCGCTTGAGGCAGCAACGAATTATGACAGCAAGCGGCTGGTGCACGGCGAAGGTGTCGCCATCGGCATGGTGCTGGCGCACCAGTTTTCCGCCCGCCTCAACCTTGCAAGCCCTGATGATGCCGCGCGCGTTAAAGCGCATCTCAAGGCGGTTGGTCTGCCAGTGTCAATGAAGGATATTCCAGGTGAACTGCCGCCGGTCGAGATGCTGATGGCGGCAATTGCGCAGGACAAGAAGGTCAAGGGCGGCAAGCTCACCTTCATCCTCACTCACGGCATCGGCCAGTCCTTCGTGGCCGACGATGTCGCGACGTCCGAGGTGCAGTCTTTCCTGTCGGAAAAGCATCCCGGCTGAGGCTTAAGGCGCGCGTTACCTAGAACCGCGTCGGCTCCCCCGGCGCCGCCGCCTCGATGGCGAGGGCATGCAGCCCGGCGTCGAGTTCCGGTTTCAAAAGTGCATTGATCGCCCGGTGGCGCTCAATGCGTGACTTGCCTGCGAAGCTTTCAGACACTATCTGAACACGCATATGCGTCTCGCCGGTGCCGGTTATGTCCGGCTGATGGCCGGCATGCATCTGGCTTTCATCGATCACCACCAGGCGTTCCGGCGAAAAGCTCTGCCGAAGCTTTGTTTCTATGCGTTCTCGCAGGGACATGCGATGGGCTCCAATCCTGTTGGCTGGTCTTTAAAAGGGGCTACCTAAAAGCCTGCAACATTCCGCTTTGTCAATTCTTGTTGTGCGCCTTTTCGCACCCCATAATCAGGGCATCATGAAACTGGATTCGAAATATTTCGACCGCATCCGTACACGCAGAAAAAGGGACAGGGAACCTGAGGTTCAGGCCCCGACCTGCCAGTGGGACGGATGCGACAAGCCGGGCGCTCACCGTGCACCTGTCGGCCGCAATGCCGAGGGGCAATTCTTCCTGTTCTGTTTCGAGCATGTGAAGGAATACAATAAGGGCTATAATTATTTCTCCGGCCTGTCTGACACCGAGATCGCCCGTTACCAGAAGGAAGCGATCACCGGCCATCGTCCCACCTGGACGGTTGGCGTGAACAAGACTGCGCGCGACAGCCCGCTGCACTCCACGCTGCGTTCCGGCGCGGCGGGCGCGGCCAATGCCCGCATCCGCGATCCTTTTGGCTTCACGAATGGTTTTGCAAACGGGGCAAAGGCCGGCGGCCAGCGCCTGCAGCAGGACCGCAAGTTGAAGACGCTGGAGGCGAAAGCCTTCGATACGCTCGGCCTTTCTGCGGGTGCAAAGCAGGAAGAGATAAAAAGGCGCTATAAGGAGCTTGTCAAAAAGCACCATCCTGATGCTAATGGTGGCGATCGCGGCTCGGAAGAACGTTTTCGGGCTGTTGTTCAAGCATATCAATTGTTAAAGCAGTCAGGTTTCTGCTAAGCCAACGTTCGTGTTTACCGCCTGATTGATGATGTGGCCGGGTGGCCGCCGCCCGCCTTGGAGACGTGATGAGCAAAATCGACCTTGATATTTCCAACCTGCCCGACACGACGGTGTCCGTGCGGGAGGTTTTCGGCATTGATACGGATCTGCGGGTTCCCGCCTATTCGCAGGGCGACGCCTATGTGCCCGACCTTGATCCCGACTATCTTTTCGACCGCGATACGACGCTCGCTATTCTTGCCGGTTTTGCTCACAACCGACGCGTCATGGTTTCCGGCTTTCACGGCACGGGCAAGTCCACCCATATTGAGCAGGTAGCTGCCCGCCTGAACTGGCCCTGCGTGCGCGTCAATCTTGACAGCCACGTCAGCCGTATCGACCTCGTCGGCAAGGACGCCATCGTTCTTAAAGACGGCAAGCAGGTCACCGAATTCAAGGACGGCATTTTGCCCTGGGCCTACCAGCACAATGTCGCGCTGGTCTTCGACGAATACGATGCCGGTCGCCCGGACGTGATGTTCGTCATCCAGCGCGTGCTGGAATCCTCGGGCCGCCTGACGCTGCTCGACCAGAGCCGCGTTATCCGTCCTCACCCCGCCTTCCGCATTTTTGCGACCGCCAACACGGTCGGCCTCGGCGACACGACGGGCCTTTACCACGGCACGCAGCAGATCAACCAGGCGCAGATGGACCGCTGGTCCATCGTCACCACGCTGAACTACCTGCCGCATGAGCAGGAAGTGAACATCATTGCCGCAAAGGTAAAGAGCCTCAACAATCCGAAGGGTCGCGAAACCGTCTCCAAGATGGTGCGTGTGGCCGATCTTACCCGTTCGGCCTTCGTCAATGGCGACCTTTCCACGGTCATGAGCCCGCGTACCGTCATTACCTGGGCGGAAAATGCGGAAATCTTTGGCGATCTCGCCTTTGCGTTCCGCGTGACCTTCCTCAACAAGTGCGACGAACTGGAGCGCACGCTGGTTGCCGAACAATATCAGCGGGCTTTCGGCGTCGAGCTGAAGGAAAGTGCTGCGAACATCGTTCTCAGCGCCTGATCTTCCCCGGCTTGTCCGGAGAATATCACCGATGACTTGAAGACGCCGGCGGGCCGCGCATCCTTGGATTGGCGGCTCCGAAGCGTCGACAACTGACAGGAAAGACAATGGCAGCGCGCGGCGACAATTCCAGAGCAAAACCGGGTACGGCGGTCGATACCGAACCGTTGCGTCAGGCGATTGCCGGATGTGTGCGATCGGTTGCCGGCGATGCAGAGGTTGAGGTCGTTTTCGCCAATGAGCGGCCTGGCCTTGCCGGAGAGCGCATGCGCCTGCCGGAAATTTCCAAGAAACCCACCGCGCAGGAAATCGCCGTCACCCGTGGCCTTGGCGATTCCATGGCGCTTCGCCTTGCCTGCCATGACGCTGACACCCATGCGGTGATGTCGCCGCAGGGTGCCGAGGCGCGGTTGATCTTTGACGCTGTTGAGCAGGCGCGGGTAGAATCCATCGGTGCACTGCGCATGCCGGGCATGGCCTCCAACATTCAGGCCATGAACACGGAAAAATATGCCAAGGCGAATTTTTCGGGCATCAACACGAAGGACGATGCACCGCTTGCCGAAGCCGTCGCCCTTTTGGTGCGCGAGAAGCTGACCGGCGAAAAGCCACCGGCCAGTGCCGGCAAGGTTCTCGACCTGTGGCGCGACTTCATCGAGGACAAGGCCGCCGGCGACCTGAGCGACCTTTCCAAGGTGATTGGCGACCAGAAGGCTTTTTCGCGGCTGGTGCGCAAGATGCTGACCTCCATGCAGATGGCGGAGGAATTCGGCGACGACGATAACGAGCCGGAAAGCCAGGAGGCAGAATCCGACGAGGAGCAGCCGCGCACTAACGAGACCGAAGAAGAACAGGTCGAGGAAGAAGCCGGTTCCGATGCGACGCCCGCTGATGAAAGCGAGGCCTCGCAGGAGGAGATGGAAGAAGGCGAGATGGACGGCGCCGAGATGTCGGACGAGGAAATGTCCGACGATCTCGATGAGGATTCCGAGACGCCCGGCGAGACCCGCCGCCCCAACAGCCCCTTCGACGATTTCAACGAGAAGGTCGACTATCGCATCTTCACCCAGGAATTCGACGAGGAAATCCACGCCGAGGAACTGTGCGACGAGGCGGAGCTTGACCGCTTGCGCGCGTTTCTCGACAAACAGCTCGCCCATCTTCAGGGCGCCGTCGGACGTCTGGCGAACCGGCTGCAACGCCGCCTGATGGCGCAGCAGAACCGTTCGTGGGATTTCGATCTGGAAGAGGGTTATCTCGATCCGGCTCGCCTCGTGCGGCTTATCATCGATCCCATGCAGCCGCTCTCCTTCAAGAAGGAGCGCGACACCAAGTTCCGCGACACGGTGGTTTCGCTCGTCATCGACAATTCGGGTTCGATGCGTGGCCGCCCGATCACGGTTGCGGCCACCTGCGCCGATATTCTTGCGCGTACGCTGGAACGGTCGGGTGTGAAGGTGGAGATTCTCGGCTTCACCACCAAGGCGTGGAAGGGCGGTCAGTCGCGCGAGCAATGGCTGGCCAGCGGCAAACCCGGTTCGCCGGGTCGGCTCAATGATTTGCGCCATATCATCTACAAGTCGGCGGATGCACCCTGGCGGCGTGCGCGGCGCAATCTTGGCCTGATGATGCGTGAAGGCCTGCTGAAGGAAAACATTGACGGCGAAGCGCTGATGTGGGCGCATAACCGCCTCATCGGCCGCCCCGAGCAGCGCAAGATCATGATGATGATTTCGGACGGTGCGCCGGTGGACGATTCGACGCTGTCGGTCAATGCGGGCAATTATCTGGAGCGGCACCTGCGCGCCGTTATCGAACAGATCGAGACACGTTCGCCGGTGGAGCTTCTGGCGATCGGTATCGGCCATGATGTGACGCGTTATTACCGTCGCGCCGTGACGATCGTGGATGCGGACGAACTGGCTGGCGCGATGACCGAACAGCTTGCTGCTCTCTTCGAGGATACCAATACCGCCAGCTCGTCCCGCAAGGTTCGCCGTGCGGGATAAGCGGGGCCGGGCTTTTCTTTCCTTTAAATCGCTGGCGGTAGCTGCAGTTCTTGCGGTCGCAGCGCTTGTTCCGGTTCCGATCGGCGCGTCGACCATCGATGTTCCGGTCAGCGTTCGTCTGTTGTCAGGCTTCGAGGTTGGCACCAGCGCCAGGCGTTTCGGCAAGCTGGAATTTATCGGCGGCATGGTGATGAGCACGCCGGAAAAACTATTCGGTGCCATATCCTCCATCCGCTTTCGCCCAAACGGGCAGGAATTCGTTGCCGTGCTGGATACCGGCCACTGGCTCACGGGCAAGATCGCACGCGGCCCGTCGGGCGCGCTGTCCGGGTTGGTTGACGTGCGTATCACTGCCATGCTGGATGCCAGCGGCCGTGAACCTTCCCGCAAGATGGAAATGGATGCGGAAGGTCTGGCGCTGCGGGATGGCAAGGTATTCGTCAGCTACGAGCAGCGGCACAGGATCGATGCCTATCCCGATCCGGGGTTCGAGACATCAAAGCCGCTCAGCCGCCTGCCTCATCTCATTCCCAACAGCGAACTGCGCCACAATGGCGGCATGGAGGCCCTTGCGGTCTCGCCGGCCGATTCGCCGCTTGCCGGTGCCCTTGTCGTGGTGGCTGAAAAAAGCATCGATGCCGACGGCAATCTTCTCGCCGCCATACTGGAAGGCCCGTTGAAGGGCACATTCGCGGTCACCCATCACCCCTCATTCGACGTGACGGACGGCGCGTTCCTGCCCAATGGCGACCTGCTGCTTCTGGAGCGCCGCTTCAATTTCGCTGAAGGGGTGGGGATGCGCATCCGCCGCATCAAGGCTGCCGATATCAGGCCAGGCGCGGTGGTGGATGGCGAAATCCTGCTGGAAGCAGGCATGGTCTACCAGATCGATAATATGGAAGGCATGGATGTGGTGAAGGGGCCTGATGGTTCCACACGCCTCATCATCGTTTCCGATGACAATCACTCATTTCTCCAGCGCAATCTGATGCTGGAGTTCAAGCTGGTGGAGTGAAGGTTCACACCTGCTGCGCCGCCTTGTAGGCAGCCATCAGCTCCTCGACGGGAATGCCGTCGATCTTCATCCCTGTCATTCGGCATCCTGTTATCTGCGCGCCGGACAGGTTGGCGTTGCTCAGTTTCAGACCGGAAAGATTAACGTCGTCGATCGACCAGCCGGACATGTTGCTGTCAGTAAATGACGCGCCGGAAAAGTTGATCTGGTTGAAGCTGGTTCCGGCGAGATTGACGTCGTTGAACACCGTACCCGACAGATTGACGTCGTTGAAGGTGGAGCCTGAAAGCGTGGCGCTGGCGGCCTCCACAATATCGATAACGTCATTGATCTGCATATCTGCCTGCCTCTGAGCTGTGCCACGGACCGCAGACTGCAACGCAGTCGGCTGGTTTGCAAGCGCGATTCGATCCACGCTCCCACCCCAGCCTTAAACCTGGATGACAATGGTGTCAGCCCGATTTGGCGACCTTTGGCATCGGCTTCAGCGTGTTCATCAGTGCGCCGTAGGGCAGGAGCATCACGAGGCCGACGAGGATCTTCACCGAGAGGTCGCCGAGCGCCCAGGAAATCCAGCGCGGTGCCTCCAGAGCGAAGATGCCGAGCACGGGGGCATTTTCAATGGCGAAGGCATCGTTGGGACCGACGAAGGAGAAACTCGCAGCAAAGGCGATGGAGAAGAACAGCGCGGTATCCAGCACCGAACCCAGCATGGAGCCGGCAAGAGGTGCGTGCCACCAGCGCTGGCGGCGCAGGCGGTTGAAGACGGAAATATCGAGCAGCTGGCCAATCAGATAGGCGGTGCCGGAGGCAACGGCGATACGCGGGATCGAGGTCCAGAAGGACAGTGTGACGCCAACAATAAAACCGGCAAGTACGACGCGGCGCGCGACTGACGGGCCGAACTGGCGGTTTGTAAGGTCTGTGACGAGGAAGGCGACCGGATAGGTAAAGGCACCCCAGGTCAAAAGATCGCCGAGATTGACACCGAACAGCGATCCGGAAAGCGGGTATTGCACCAGAATATTGGACGCGACGACCACCAGTGTCATCAGCAGAACGTAAATGAGCGTGTAGCGCAGGTAGGGCATTTTTTTATCCTGGGTGATGCCACCAGTTGGAGCCGAATTAGAACAAGCAAAAGGCTTGAGCGGCAAAAGCCATTCAAGCCTTCTGAATATCAGTGATGTCGAAACCGCTAATTAAGCAGCTTCGGCCGTCTTCTTTGCGATCTGGCGGCGCAGGAGACGAGCGCGCATGCTCAGTTCGTTTTCGCCGGACTTCAGAAGGAAGGCATCGAGGCCGCCACGATGTTCAACGGAGCGCAGAGCTGCTGCGGAAACACGCAGGCGGAAACGCTGGCCGAGAGCATCGGAGATCAACGTAACCTGGCAGAGGTTCGGAAGGAACCGGCGCTTGGTCTTGTTGTTGGCGTGGCTGACGTTGTTGCCCGTCTGGACGCCCTTGCCGGTCAATTCGCATACACGGGACATGGGTACACCTATTTCGTTTGTCTGTTTCACCACTGGCTCGCCACCGGCAAAACCGTGGTGGCAATCCAACTGGCCATGATTGGAAAGTTGCGGTTCTATAGTCAGACGGGACTTAACAGTCAAGCCGCTCGCGAGCAAATGAAAGGAAATTCCGGCGTTTTCAACCGGCATCCGCTTTTTTATTGCCACAAGTCGGCGTATATGATCGCCCCATAAGGCCGCTTCCGCGCCTCTTTTAAGGTGATATCCAAATGATTGCCAGAGGAAAAAGCATTTTCATGGCTGTGACAATGGCGTTTGCAGGCGTATCTCCCTCGCTCGCCGCCGAAGCCCGCCATACAAGCGAATACAGCATCAATCTCGGTATTCTGCCAATTGCCAAGGCAAGTTTTTCGACTCGCATGAACGGCCCGAACTATTCGATTTCCGGTTCCTTCAGCTCAGCAGGGCTTGCAAGCGTTCTGGCGGATATTTCCGGCAAGACGACGATTTCGGGTGCCAAACGCGGCCATCGGCTGCAGGCGAACACATATTCGCTTGTTTACAAGGACGGCAAGCGGGTGCGGACCTATGATGTGGTCTATCGTAACGGCAACGTCACATCGACGACGGTGAAACCGGAGCCGAAGGCGCGGCCGGACAATTGGGTGAATGTGAAGGACGGCGACCTACGCTCCGTCCTCGATCCAATCTCCGGCCTCATCATTCCCGCCGGCGGCCGCATCTGCCCGTCGCGCCTGCCGATCTATGACGGCGAATCGCGGCTGGATCTGGTGTTGAGCCCCAGCGGCACCAAGCCCTTCAAGACGAATGGCTTCAGCGGCGATGCCGTGGTCTGCAAGGCGCGTTACGTGCCGAAGTCGGGTTATCGCCAGGGGCGCAAGGATATCGAATACCTGAAATCCATTTCCATGGAGATCTGGTTTGCCAAATCCGACAATATGGATGTCTATGCCCCGGTCTACGCCGTCATTCCGACGCGGGTAGGCCAAGTCTACATCACCGCCACCAAATACGGCGGTTGATGCAGTTACGGGGTATCACCCGGCGACCAGCCGGGTTCGGCCATCACGAAGCTTGAAAAGGCGAAACCCGGCGAGACGGTGCAGCCGACGAGGGTGAAGTCGCCGAGGCTTTCTGCCGATTGCCAGCAATTGGCAGGTACGATCACCTGCGGGCGCTCGCCTTCCAGAATGTCGGGGCCGAGGGTAAAGGTCTGTACCTCCCTGCCATCTTCGGAAAGATGCAGGGTGATCGGAGCGCCGGCATAATAGTGCCAGACCTCCACCGCATCGGTGACGCGATGCCAGTGAGAGCGCGTCCCCTTTTCCAGAAGATAATAGATCGCCGTCGAATGGCCGCGCTCACCACCTGCCTTGTCGCGAAATGTCTGGTGGTAAAAGCCGCCCTCGGGGTGCGGCTCCAGTTCCAGTTCGCGAATGATCGCTGCCGAAGACAGATCGGCGCCCATCAGAAATTGTCCTTGCGTGTGCGGATTTCGGCAAAGACTTCGGCATCGGTTGCGCCTTCAAGGCCAAGATGACTGCGGATGCCGGCATCGGCCACCCGCATATAAGGGTTGGTCTGTTTTTCCAGCCCGATGGTGGTGGGAATGGTGAATTCATTCGCCTGCCGCGCCTTTTCGACGCTTTCGGCGCGCTCGATTAGAGCCGCGTTATCAGGATCGACGGTGAGCGCGAAACGGGCATTCGAAAGTGTATATTCGTGGCCGAAATAGACTTTCGTGTCATCCGGCAGCGCCATTAACTTCTGGAAAGAGTGCCACATATCTGTTGCCGTACGTTCGAACAGGCGACCGCAACCCATGGCGAAAAGCGTATCGGCGGCAAACAGCAGGCCGTCATCGGGAAGGTAGTAGCAGATATGCCCCGCCGTATGACCGGGTGTGGCAATGACCTGAACGCGCCGTCCGGCAAATTCGAACTCGTCGCCATCGGCCTGGGAACGGTCGAGACCGGGGATCGCAATCGCCTCATCATGTGGGCCATGTATTTCGCACTGGAATTTGTCCTTCAGCGCCAGATTGGCTTCCACATGGTCCTGATGGTGATGGGTGGTGAAGATATGTGTGAGCTTCCAGCCATGCCCATGAAGAGCCTGCAGGATGGGGCCTTCCTCCGGCGCATCGATCGCGGCAGTCGCCCCGCTTTCTGGATCGTGCAGCAGAACGCCAAAATTATCACTGCGGCAAAGAAAGACGTCTATTTCCAAAGGTTTCATCGTGGTCCTCTCCATTTGCCGGCCTTAGCCGGCGCATTTGTCCGCCTGAATTTCAATGTAGGCGCAGACGCCTTGAAGTCCAACCGCCTGATGCTACATTCTCGCCCATGAACACCGATATCGTCGATCTGCGCGAATTCTATCATTCCCCGCTAGGCCGCTCGGCCGAGCAGGCGATCACCATGGCGCTTTCAACGCTCTGGCCGCCTTTGCCGGAGGAAAGGCTGGTCGGCCTCGGTTACGCCGTGCCGTTTCTGGAGCGGTTCCGTCATGACACGGAGCGCACCTTTGCCTTCATGCCGGCGGGGCAGGGAGCGGTGAACTGGCCGGCAGGCGAGCTTTCCTCCACGGCGCTGGTGTTTGACGAGGAGCTGCCGCTACCCGATTCGTCGATAGACCGGGTGTTGATGGTGCATGCTCTGGAATTTGCCGAAAATCCGCGCGAAACCCTGAAAGAACTCTGGCGGGTGCTCGCGCCCGGCGGGCGTCTGGTGATCGTGGTGCCGAACAGGCGTGGGGTCTGGGCACGCATGGAACATACACCTTTCGGCTCGGGCCGGCCCTATTCGCGCGGGCAGTTGACGGCGCTTCTGCGCGAGACCAATTTTACGCCGGGGGCAAGCGCCGAAGCGCTTTTCTTTCCGCCCACCACCAGCCGCCCGGTACTGAAATTCCGCCGATACCTTGAGCTTACCGGCCGCAGGCTCTGGCCGCTGTTTTCCGGCGTTATCGTGGTTGAGGCACAGAAACGTCTCTATCAGGGATTGCCCGTTACCCAGCGCGCCTCACGCCGGGTTTTCGTGCCGGTCCTGGCGCCTCAGGGTGTGCCCACCACCCGCACCGCCGCAAAGCACGGAAAGCCGCGCTGACCCTCGACAAAGGGGCCATTCCGGTCTAATGCCTCCGGCATTGCTTTTGCCGGGCTCCCCGGCGCATTTCCGAAGGTCGATCAAATGAGTGCAGAGCTTAGCCAACCTCTTCCGCGTCCGGGTATTCTGGATATCGCCGCTTATGTTCCCGGCAAGGAACATGTGGATGGCGTCGCGAAGGTTTATAAGCTTTCCTCCAACGAAACGCCGCTCGGGCCAAGCCCGAAGGCGATCGAGGCATTCGCCGCCACCGCCAGCCATCTGGAAATCTATCCCGACGGACAGGCGATTGCGCTGCGTCAGGCGATTGCAGACGTGCATGGCCTCAACATAGCGAATATCATGTGCGGTAACGGCTCGGATGAGCTTCTTGGCCTGCTCTGCCACGTCTATCTGGGTACGGGCGATGAGGCGATCATCACCGAACACGGTTTCCTCGTCTACAAGATCCAGATCATGGGTGCGGGCGCAACGCCGGTGACGGTGAAGGAAAAGGATTGCGCCGTTGATGTGGACGCCATTCTCGCCGCCGTCACGCCAAGGACGAAGATGGTTTTCATCGCCAATCCCGGCAATCCCACCGGCACCTATGTTCCGGTCGCGGAAATCCGCCGCCTTCAGGCTGGTCTGCCGAAACATGTCGTGCTCGTGCTTGATGCGGCTTATGCCGAATATGTACGCAAGAACGACTACGAGGCCGGTCTCGAGCTGGTGTCTGGGAACCGCAACGTGGTCATGACGCGCACCTTCTCCAAGGTTTACGGTCTGGCCGCACTGCGCGTCGGCTGGATGTATGGTCCGGCCGCCATCATTGATGCGCTGAACCGGGTGCGTGGTCCGTTCAACATGAGCGCGCCGGCGATCGCAGCGGGTGCCGCGGCCATCCGCGATCAGGCATTCCTGGAAAAGGCGATCTCTCACAACACGCTCTGGCTGGAGAAACTCACGACGGTCTTCACCAGTCTCGGCCTCAAGGTCACGCCATCAGTCACCAACTTTGTCCTCATCCATTTCCCGGACCAGGATGGCAAGCGTGCACCAGATGCGGACGAGTTCCTGAGCCGCCGCGGTTATATCCTGCGTGCCGTGCGCGGTTACGGTTTCCCCAATGCCTTGCGTATGACGGTTGGTTCGGAAGAAGCCAATCTTGGCGTCATCGCCGCGCTCACCGAGTTCATGGGGCAGGCGTAATGGGCGAGATCATGTTTGAGCGCATCGCGCTTGTTGGCATCGGCCTGATCGGCTCGTCCATTGCGCGCGACATCAAGGAACTGGGTCTTGCCCGGCATGTCACGATTTCCACCCGCAGCGCGGAAACGCTGAAGCGGGCAGAGGAACTGGCGCTTGGAAGCGAGTATACGACATCCGCCGCGCAGGCGGTCAGGGATGCTGATCTTGTGATCGTTTCAGTGCCGGTCGGTTCATCCGGGGCGGTTGCCGAGCAGATCGCGCCGCATCTGAAGCCCGGCGCCATCGTCACCGATGTCGGCTCTACCAAGGCCTCTGTCATCGCGCAGATGGCGCCGCATATGCCTGACAATGTGCATTTCATTCCTGGACATCCGCTGGCGGGTACGGAAAAATCTGGCCCGGATGCCGGTTTTTCCGGTCTTTTCCGCGAGCGCTGGTGCATCTTCACGCCGCTGCCGGGCACGGATGCGGAGGCGCTGGAAAGGCTCAAGGATTTCTGGCGGGCGCTCGGCTCGCGTGTGGATGAAATGGATGCCGAACACCACGACAAGGTTCTGGCGATCGTCTCGCATCTGCCGCACATCATCGCCTACAACATCGTCGGCACGGCGGACGATCTGGAGACGGTAACCGAGTCGGAAGTCATCAAATATTCCGCTTCCGGCTTCCGAGATTTCACGCGTCTCGCCGCCTCGGACCCCACCATGTGGCGCGATGTCTGCCTGCACAACAAGGATGCCATCCTCGAAATGCTGGCACGGTTCTCGGAAGACCTTGCTTCGCTGCAAAGGGCGATCCGCTGGGGGGAGGGCGACAAGTTGTTCGAACTGTTTTCCCGCACACGCTCCATCCGCCGCTCCATCATCGAGGCCGGTCAGGACGTCGATACGCCTGACTTTGGGCGTCACGCGCTGGATCAGAAGAAGTAGGGCGCTGAAGTGATATTGATATCGGCGGCGACGGATGACGATATCGAATGGCTGCTGCGGGAAGACAAATGGATCGATGAGGATTGGTTGCGGCGTTGCGTCGGACGCCGCGAATATCTCGTCGCGAAAGAAGATACGATTCTAGTCGGTTTTCTGCGGTTCTCGATGTTCTGGGGTAAGATCCCCTACATGGACATGATCCGCGTCGTTCCCGAGTTTCGGGGACATGGCGTCGGCGCAACGCTTACAGTTTTTTGGGAAACTCTGATGCGTGAGCAGGGTGCCTCACTGGTGATGACGTCCAGCCAGCAGGACGAGCGGGAACCGCAGATGTGGCATCGTCGCAATGGATACAAAGAAGCCGGCATCCTGCATCTTTCAAAAATTCAGGATGCCGCTGAGGTGTTTTTTACAAAAGCTCTCTGTTAAATCGGCGGGATCTTCCCCAGCGGAATGAAACCGCTGACGGTGGCGCGGCCGCGATCCACCACGAGGTCGACGGACGCCCTGTCGCCGCCGCCGGCGAGTGCGCGGAGCATTTTGCGGGCGGTATCGATGGTGGATTGCAGCTGCGGAAACGCCTGCTTGGCATTGTCCGACCAGGCGTCGAGCTTTTCGATCTCCAGCTTGAACTGGCCGGAGAGATAGCCCTCATTATCGAAGGAGAAAGGGCCGCTGATACGCATGGTGCGGCCTTCGCCGATATCAGCGACCAGCCGGCGAAGCTCGCCGCTCGCACCGTAAAGCCCGGCCGTATCGCTGCCGTCTACCATACCCGCCTTGCCGGCAAGGGTGACATCGGCGATGGCGTTGAGGCGCGGCAGAAGTTGCGGCCAATCCTTGATGACGGTTGACGAGTCGGTCAACGTTATCGCGCCGTCTAGATCGGCGCCGTTCTGGCGCAGATGCATTTCCGTCTTGGCGGCATCGAAATCGATCGTCTGGCCGGTAACGGTGGAAACCGCCTGAGCCTTCAGGCCGTCGATGACAAGCGAGGTACGGTCGATACCCCTAAGCTTGGTGACGATGCTCGACTGCATGTTCTGCCAGAGGGCTGAAACCGTCAGGCCGTGCGCGGTACGGATTTCAGCCGGTGCATCCAGTTCCCAGACAATGTGGCCGGGATTGTAGACTTGCGCTGCGGAACGCAATTCTCCGAACGAGGCTGAAACGCCATTCTGCTTGTCGTCCACCGTTACCTTGGAGCAGAAAAGGCCGATGCGGAACGGATAACCCTTGAACGCAATGTCGCCGCATTCGCCGCTGACGTTTCTGGCCTGCGAAGGCGAGATGACGTTCAGAACTGTCTGCTTCAGCTTGTCGGCGGCATAAAACCACCCGGCCGTGTAAAGTCCGATAACCAGCACGACGGCGATACCAAGCCAGAGGAATTTTTTGACCGTGCCGGATTGGCTTGACGATGCCATATTGATCTCCGATGAACAGACTTCAGATAAATTCGATTTGGCTTGGGATATGGACGATTTTTGGGTCTTTGGCTACGGTTCGTTGATGTGGAACCCGGGCTTTGCCTTTGAGGAAAGGCAGCAGGCGCGGCTGCACGGTTATCGACGCTCCCTCTGCATCAGTTCAAATGTGTACCGCGGCACTGAGGAGAAGCCCGGCCTTGTTCTCGGTCTGGAGCGCGGCGGCTCCTGCCTCGGCGTTGCCTTTCGCGTGCGCGGAGCGGACCATGGTTCGGTCATGGCCTATCTGCGCGAGCGCGAGCTGGTAACGAATGTCTACAAGGAACGCGTCGTTGCCATTGCGCTCGCCGATGGCACGCGCGGCAGTGCCGTGACCTATGTGGCCGATCCCGCCCACGAGCAGTATATTGGTGGTCTGGGTGTCGCGGAAGCGGCTACAATCGTGGCTGCCGCATCGGGCCGGTCCGGCCCGAATGCCGATTACGTCTTCAATACCGTGCAGCATCTGCAGGATATGGGTATTCGCGACACGCTGCTGGAAAGCATTGCCGCCAGTGTCGGCACGATCGCGGTTTAGCCGGCGGGAGTGTCTTGCCCCTGAAGTTCTGCGATACGCTTCACGGCGGTCGGTGGCAGCGGCAGGTGCGGATTGTTGCGCGCGGTCTCCAGCAGCAACTCGTCGCTCGCCTTTTCCGTCACCTCGATCAATGTCTTGAAAAACACGTCCGGGTCCAGTCCCGGCTCGATGGCCGGCAAGATCCGCACCTTGAAATGGCCGGGATAACGCATTGTCGAGCGGCGTGGCCAGAAGAGGCCGGGATGCATGGCGACCGGAATGACGGGGACTTTGAGGTCGCGGTAAAGACGTGCGATGCCATAACGATATTCGGGCTCAGCGCCCGGTGGCCGGCGTGTGCCTTCGGGATAGATTATGAGTTCGCGGCCAGCCGCCATCTCCTCTCTCGCCCGCTCCATGACCTTTAGCATCACCTTGCCGCGCGCGGCGCGGTTGACCGGGATCATGCGCTGCTTCATCGCATACCAGCCGAACAGCGGGATCCACAAAAGCTCGCGCTTCAGAATATAGACCGGATCGGGAAGGTTGGGCAGCAGCGCATAGGTGTCCCAGAAGGACTGGTGTTTGGGGGCGAAGATACAGCCGGTTTCGGGAATGTTTTCCAGCCCCTCGATCTCGAAGGTGGTGCCGACAATGGTCTTCATCAGCCAATGGTTGGATCGCGCCCAGTTCTTGGGGATTTCATAGGCTATTCTGCGCGGCAGGATGAAATAGATCGGCGTGAGCACGATCATGCGGACAATCAGATTGAGATAAAACAGCGTATTGAAAAGAAAAGAGCGCAGCTTGAGCATCGACAGAATTCCCGGGTTGCAGCCGTTCCGAAGCTCAGGCGCGCCTCGATGCCGGATGCCGATGCCAGACGCCTACACGAAAACAAGGCTCCGCAGCAAGCGTGTTCTCTCCGTTCTTTCCATTCACGGGGAAGAGGTTTCCGCCTTGATCGTGGGGTGATCGGCGCCCGCCTTGCGCAACCCGTCGCCCTTGCCGAGCCCGGTCAGGTCGCGTCCTGCTGCAATCACGAATTTCATGTATTCGTAGAGCATGGTCCGGACCACATCCGGCTCCGCGAACCAGTTGGTGCGGGCAAGGTCGGCGCTGATGACGGGATAGGCGATGAATTGAGTCTGCGGGCTGGCATTGTGCAATTCATGCAGGCTGCGATGCATATGGTAATTGTTGGTGACGACGACGATGGAGGAATAACCGTGGTCGCGTATCCAGCTCGCCGCCTCATTGGCGTTGCCGATGGTGTCTATGGCCTTGTAGCCCATGTCCACGCAGCAGGAAAACATGTCCGAAGAGCCTTGCGTCATCTTGCGGATTTGCGTGCGGGTGGTGGCCGGGTTGACGCCGGAAATCAGAAGGCGCTTGCCAACGCCGTCCCGCAGCAGGCCGACCGCCTGTTCGATGCGCTGATAACCGCCGGTCAGAACGATGATCGCGTCGCCCTTGGCGCCTTCGGGCGGGCGCATGGAGGCGACCGAATCTGCGAACCACAAAAAACCGCCGGAAAAAGCCCCGAGAGTAATGACGCAAAGCAGGATGAGACCGCGAATAAAACGACGCAGGCGACTTCGCCGCGACAACAGGCCTTTTTTTGCCTGTCGCGTGGTCGTCTGTTCCTGATCATGGTCCGTCCGACTCACAAACATTCCTCCTGAATACTCGCCGATTAAGGCAAGGAACAGGCATTTTTGTCCACCGTCCGCAAGTTACATCCGGCGTGTGAAGGGTGCAGTTTCCTCGCGAGATCCGGGAGACGGCGTCACGATGCGACACCGTCGCTTTTCGACGGATCGGAGCGGACGCGGTCGATATCGTCGATCGTGCGGATGACGGTCACACGCGCGGTGATGGTGGTGAGCAGCGCGATGATGATCATCGTCGTGGCGATGCCGATATAACCACTGAGGCCAACGGAAAAGGAGCCGAAAAGCGCACTTGCCTGATCGCTTTGCGGCGTTGCAACCGTGCTCGATTGCCAGAAACCGGCGACAAGGAAAACTGCCGCGGCAAGGGCGCTGCCCGCTGCCGCACCTTTCAGGCTGATCTTCAGGAAGTGCTTCTGGAATTCCCGCGCGACGAAGCTGCTTTCGGCGCCGACGAAATGCAGCACCTCGACGATGTGCCGGTTGCCGGAAAGCGCGCCGCGCGTTGCAAACACCACCGTCAGCACCATGGCGGTGAAGACGAGGATCAGAACGCCGACGCCGATCATGACAGTGGTCCTGGCCATGGAGACGAGCCTGTCGACCCATGTACGGTGGTCATCCAGAAACGCCTGTGGAATTTCAGCCTTCAGCATATCGCGCATGGCCTGAAAATCGGGCGGGTGGTTTTCGTCGATGGTAATCACGACGAGGCGCGGCACCGGCAGTTCGGAAAGATCGAGGCCACTGCCGAGCCACGGCTCCAGAAGACGCGCGGTGGCGGCGTCATCGAGGATCGTGCCATCCCGCGTGCCGACGAAGGTGAGCGCCAGAGTACGTGCCTTGGTCAGCGCTGCATTCATGTCCAGCCCGTCCTCGGGTTTGATCTGAATGGTGATTTCGCGAGAAATCTGGCTCTGCCAGGTGGCGGCGGTGGCACGCACCATGGAAACGGCACCAAGCGTCAGGCAGGCGAGAAAGGCCATGATGGCGATCACCACCATCAGCGCATTGCCCTGAATGTTGGAAGGCGGCAGAATGGGTGCCATCGGGCGGATACGCATCGGCGGCCGCTTCGGTGCGGTCGCCTCTGGTCTTAACTGTTTGCGGTTGATCTCATTCATAGATGTCGAGCCGCCCTTCGGTGAGGATCATCCGGCGTGCGTCGATCTGGTCCATCAGGCCGAAATCATGGGTGGCGATGACCACAGCGGTACCCAGCCGGTTGAGCTCCAGAAAGAGGTTGAGAAGGCGCTTGGCCATCGGCGGGTCGACGTTGCCGGTCGGCTCGTCGGCCAGCAAAATTTCCGGCTGGTCCATCAATGCACGGGCAATGGCGGCGCGTTGCTTTTCCCCACCGGAGAGGATGGCCGGAAGCACATTGATGCGTTCGCCAAGCCCGACCCATTTCAGAAGCTCGATGACGTCGTTGCGGTAGGCGCTTTCTTCCTTGCCGCGCACACGCAGCGGCAGGGCGACATTCTCATAGGTCGTCAGATGATCGAGCAGCCGGAAATCCTGAAAGACGATGCCGACGCGGCGGCGCAGCATGGGTAACTCGCTGCGCGGAATGCGCGACACATCGCGGTTGAACATCCGGATATTGCCGCGTGTGGGCTGCAGCGACATCAGTAGCAGGCGCAGGAACGTGGTTTTGCCGGCACCGGAAGGGCCGGTCAGAAACTGGAACGAACCCTTGGGAATGTCGAAGGTCATGTCCCTCAGGATTTCGGGGCCCATGCCGTAACGCAACCCGACATTTTCGAAATGGATCAACGGACTTCCAGTCTCTTCGTTTCGTGGTGGTTCGCAAACCGCTGGCGCGTGAGGCCCGGATGCGCCGTTTAACCCGGTTCCGGTGGCCTATGCGAGCCGTTTTTGCGAAGCATTAACCAATTAAATTTAAAACTTGGCAGGATTCGTTGCAATGCCCAGTTTTGCGGGCCGGAAAACCTCACCCAAGGAATTCTATGGCTATGTTCCGTTCATCTCGCCGGCAAGCGGCATTCGATTTCGACCTCCTGATGCCGGAAGCGCCAGTGCGCCGTACGGCGCGGGCAACCCACACCGGCCCCGATGTGGTAGACGCGGAATTTGTCACCATCAAGGAAAACCGTGTCCGTCAGCCCGGAAACGATAATCGCGGCGCGATGCGCCGGCAGATGGAAAAACCGCCCGTCACCGCCAGTGCTCTTGGTTACGCGTTCATCGGCTGGGTGGACCGCAAATTGTCGCGCCTGTCTGTGGATGCCTATTCGGCGCTGGTTGCGGCGCTCGTCATTTTTGTTTTCATCTGCTCAGGCGGCCTGTCGGTGGTCGTGCCGGAAAAGCCGGTCGTTGCGGCCGCAAACCCGCTTGCCATTTCCCATGTCACCATCACGCCGCAGGAGGCTGGCGGCATGGATGTCCTGCTCATCAACGGTATTGTGGAGAACAACGGTGCCGCTCTGGAAGAGGTGCCGGCACTTCGCGCCGACCTCTTCGTTGCCAAGGGGCAACTGGTCGCCAGCATGGTCATCGAACCGCCGGTCAGGCAGATGCAGCCCGGTTTCAGCCACGGATTTTCGGCAAAGTTGCGCCATCCCGGTGGAAAAACGCCTGAGATCAAGCTTTCCTTCGTCGAAGCGGGTGCTTCCGAACGTTGACTGTGCTAACGCGTGGTCTTCGTATTTTTACTGAAAGGTAAAATCGGCAAGGCGCAGCACAGGAGAAAGAATGCCCGTCGTCCGTGGAAAAAACATTGAGCCGCTTTACACCGCCGAGCAGATTGCCGAGCGCAATCGCGACATGGCCAAGCATATAGCGAGCGGCCCGACCAAGGATTTGCTGGTCATCGCCGTGCTCAAGGGATCGTTCATTTTCGCGGCCGATCTCATCCGCGCGCTGCATGACAGCGGCCTTGCCCCCGAAGTCGAATTCATCACGCTTTCGAGCTACGGTGCCGGCACCGTTTCGCAAGGGGTGAAGATCGTCAAGGATATCGACAGCGACGTAAAGGACCGCGATGTTCTTCTGATCGACGATATTCTCGAATCCGGCCGCACGCTGCGTTTCGCCAAGGAACTGCTTTACGAACGCGGCGCCCGTCACGTCACCATCGCCGTGCTGCTCGACAAGAAGGTCAAGCGCAAGGAAGATCTGGAGGCCGACTATGTCGGTTTCGAATGTCCCGATTATTTCGTTGTCGGTTACGGCATGGATGTGGCTTACGCCTTCCGCGAACTGCCCTTCGTAGGCGTCGTCACGGGCGACGCCTGACGATTTCTGCCGTGCCGGGATGGGACATGCCGGAGACGCCTCATTAACCATTCACCCAGCGAAACTCTGGGTGTTTACCTCTTGAAAAGAGGAGCCTGCGATGTTGCTCACGGCTGGAAATGATGCCCAGGAGCAATGATTAATGGCGAAGATTCTGATTACCGAAGATGAGGATGCATTGCGGGCTTTCGTTGCCCGTGCGCTGCGTCTCGACGGTCACGAGACCCACGAGGCGGCAGACGGCGAGCAGGGGCTGGAGAAGCTTCAGGAAACCAATTTCGATCTCCTTCTTTCGGATATCCGCATGCCGGTCATGGATGGCATCGAGCTGGCGCACCGCGCCGCCGAACGCTTCCCGGCCATGCGCATCCTGTTGATGACGGGCTATGCCGAACAGCGCGAACGCGCTGATGATCTGGCAGAAAAGATCGTGGACGTGGTTTCAAAACCTTTTGCG
Organism: Agrobacterium sp. CG160-95; assembly: GCF_053521725.1. Lineage (NCBI taxonomy): Bacteria > Pseudomonadati > Pseudomonadota > Alphaproteobacteria > Hyphomicrobiales > Rhizobiaceae > Agrobacterium > Agrobacterium sp. CG160-95. The sequence goes on from NZ_JBNWDU010000002.1 coordinate 288,438, forward strand.
CTTCCTGATATCCGCAAAGCTGTTGCGCGGGCGCTTGCGGCCTGAGCGATAAAGGCTACAGAGATTTGAGAAAGGGCGGCCTTTTGGGCCGCCTTTTTTGTTGTGGAGTTGTCAACTCTCTCCGCCGTCATGTTCGGGACAAGGCCGAGGATGACGTTGAGTGTTTGATAAGCTGGCCTTTCCTCAAAAATGCGCGAGGTTAAATAGGCCCGATCGCTAGGAATGGCGGCCTCCATCCTCACCGTATATCCAGCAACCGCTCCAGATAACGCCGCTCGATTTCACCCGGCGGGTTGTTGCCGAGCTTTTCGCGGATAGCCTCGAGAATTTCGCGGGCGCGCTGCACGTCGATCTCATCAGGCACCTTCACCTGGTCGCCGAAATCGGGGCCGGTTGTGCTGCGCGGACGGCCGAGTGGATCGCGGCCGTTCTGTCCGCCTTGGCCTGCCATGCCTTCCTGCCCCTGTCCGGGCTGCTGTCCCTGCTGGCGCATGGCCTGCATGATCTGGCCCATCATATCCTGCGCGCCCTGTCGCAGCGCGTTCAGCGCATTGCCCTGACCTTCGACCGCCTGTTCGCCCTGGCTTTTGCCGAGTGCTTCGCCGGCGCCTTCCATTTCCTGCTGCGCCTTGCCGAAGTTTTCGCCCGGCTCCATGCCGAGATCACGAAGGCCCTGCTGCAATTCGCCCAGCTGCTTGCCCAGCGCGTCCTGCTGCGCCCTCAGATTTTTCAGCGCCTCGCGCAATTGTTCGGCGGTCATCTGCTCGCTCGGCTGCCCGCCTTGCTGGCCGTTTTCGCCCTGCTGGCCCTGTTGCGGTGATTCACCGTTTTCACCCGTCTGCGGGTCCTGACCTTCGCCGCCATCCTGCGGGTCGCCGCGCTGCATGCGGTCACGCAGCGCCTGATCGAGCTTGAAGGTCTCGTCCATCAGCTTCTGCTGCTGTTGCAGAATTTCACCCAGCTTGTCGATCTGCTGGCGCATCTTGCTGCTTTGCTGCTGCCCCTGCTGGCCCTGACGTTGCGGCCGTCCCGCCTGCAGGTTGTTCATCATGCGTTGCAGCTGCGAGAGCATTTCCTGTGCTGCGTCACGGTTGCCGGAGCGCGCTAGGTTTTCGATCTGGTTCATCATGTTTTCCAGATCGCGCTGCCGCAAGACGTTTTGTGCCTGCTGGTTCATGTTGGCTTGCGGCGCATTCTGCATGCGCTGTGCAAGCTCGCTCATGAACTGCTGCATCGCCTCACGCAGTTCCTGCATCAGCTTGGCGACTTCCTCATCGGAGGCATTGCGCTGAAGCGCCTCGGAAAGCGCTGTCTGCGCATCACGCAGGCGTTTTTCCGCCTGCGAAAGATCACCATCCTCGATGCCGAGCGCAATCTCCCAGAGATAATCGGCGGTGTTCTTCAGCATCTCCTCATTATAGGCGAGCCGCATGCGGGTCTGCGCCGATTGCAGCAGGAGATAGTGCGTGGTGTTGGGAATGGTTTCTTCCGGACGCAGACCAACCGCCTCGTTATAGGCGATCGCCTTTGGCATCTGGCGCGTGTCGAGTGAGAATATCTGCCGCTGTTCGGCAACCGAAGCCGCCAGCGGTTCAGAGAAATTGCGGCCCGGCAGCACCATTTCATGCGCGGGGCTGCGGCCGGTCTGGCCGGCACCGTCTGTTGCCACCAGCGTGATGCGCACGCGCTTACCTGCCATGGGATGTTCGGTCAGGTTGCGGCTGGTCAGCCCCTTGATCTCGCGGTTGTTCTGCCGCGGCAGGTCGAGCTTGAATTCCGGCGGCGGGTAAAGTGCTGTTGCACCCTCCGCAACGCCAAGCGGCTCTATGATGGCGTGGGCTTCCTTGATGCCATAGTCGTCCTTGGCGGTGAAACCCACCTCCAGCGCACCATTGACGGCGCGGCGCGGCATGTTGTCGAAGCCGATACTCGGTGGCTGGTCAGGAATGACGTTGAACACCCATTGTTCGCCATTGGCGGTGATCATGCCGCTTTCGGTCACATCCATTGCAAAGGTGCGCGGCGTGACAGGTTGATCCGGCGCGCGTTTTTCTGTCTGTGCCGCCACATCGCCACTTGCGCTGTCGGCGCGCGCCGCTTCGGGGGCAAGCTTCTGCAGGGCGCCGGCGGTCTCAGGCTCGAAGGTCACTTCCTCGCCGCCATCGCCACCGGTCATGCGGATCGTCAGTTTGGAGGATTGCGGCACGGACACCGCGTCGTGGCCCGTCGCATCGCGCCCTGTCAGAAAAATCGGAGCGCGGCCGGTATAGGCGGGCGGCGTGACCCAGGCGTCGAGACGGATATCGGGATTGAGCGGACCGGCTGCCGGTCGGCTACGGAAGGCATCTGCAATCGTGCCTGCACCATTGGAATAGGAAAAACCGAAGGCGACAACCAGAAAAAGGGCGGGAATGGCGCGTAGTGCCGAGCGGTCGTAACGGGCGATATCGGGTTTCGGCAGGCCGGCATTCAGCGCGGCGATGCGTTCCGCCATACGGATCTGGTGTTCTTTCCACAAGGCGCGGGAAATGGGGGTGTCCAACGCCGGTTCGTCTTCCTGCACACCGACTGGCTGGTGAGCGAGACCATTGCGTTCTTCCAGAAGGCGGGACGCGTCGTTGTCTGTCGGCCATTTCAGCCGGACGATTGGCAGGATGGTGCTGATGAAACCAAAAACCAGCAGGAAAACGATGCCCAGCCGTACGAAGTCAGGCATTTGCCGGTAGAGGCCGAACCATGCGAGCGCCAGAAACGCGGCGGCGATGGAAAGCGGCCACAGCGTCTTCGGTGCTACTCTTTCCGAAAACAACACGATTTTTGCGAAGAAGCGTTTAGCCGCAACCCGGCGGGCAAGATCCGGCCGCTGCGCGAATGCGCCGGTTGGGCGCTTCCTGCCTGTCCTGTCCTCTCCGGCTGTGGTCATCAATCCGTTCTCCCGGTTCTGGCCACGTCAAACGCCATTCCCGGAACGGCGAGCTGCTTGTATTATGAGAAGCAAGGATAACATTCTTTGTGGCGAAGACGAGGGCAAGCGGATGCTCACCCCCATTTTTTAGGCAGCTTCGCTCAATTGTGATCGACCAAGCCGGATGTATGGCGGATCAATCGAGCCAGGCGGGTACTGAATCGAGAGCGATCAGCTCTTCATAGGTTCCGCGCGGGCGGATGACGTGGAACTTGTCACCCTTTACCAGCACTTCCGGCACCAGCAGGCGCGAATTATAGGTGCCTGCCTGCACGGCGCCGTAAGCACCGGCGGAGCTGACGGCAATCAGATCACCCGGCTGCGGTGCGGCCATCTCGCGGTCCAGCGCCAGATAGTCACCCGTTTCGCAGACGGGGCCAACGATATCGGCCTTGATGCGAGGGGCGTCCACCGCGGGCTGCACGACCGGGCGGATGCCGTGATAGGCCTCGTAAAGCGTCGGGCGGATGAGGTCGTTCATCGCGCCATCGACAATCACGAAGTTCTTTTCGCCGCCATCCTTCACATAGATCACTTCCGTCACCAGAATGCCGGCATTGCCGACGATCAGGCGTCCCGGTTCGGTGATGATCTTGCAGTTGAGGCTCTTCAGCTCGTTCTTGACGATTTGCGCATAGGCATCCGGCAGCGGCGGCGGATTATTGTCCTCGCGGTAGGGAATGCCGAGACCGCCGCCGATATCGACGTGACTGATCGTGTGCCCGTCCGCGCGCAGGGATTCCACCAGTTCGCGCAGCAAGCGGAACGCATCCTCGAAGGGCTGCAATTCTGTGATCTGGCTGCCGATATGCATGTCGATGCCGGTAACTTCGATGCCGGGCAGGGTGGCGGCGTGGGCATAGACCGCACGCGCCCGCTCATAGGAAATGCCGAACTTGTTTTCTTTTTTGCCGGTGGAAATCTTGGCATGAGTGCGCGCATCCACATCCGGATTGATGCGGAAGGACACATGCGCCCTTTTTCCGGCCTTGACGGCGCGCAGGTTGAGGACCTCAAGCTCCGGCTCGGATTCGATGTTGAAGCAGTAGATGCCGACTTCCAGCGCGTAATCCATTTCCGCCACCGTCTTGCCGACGCCGGAGAACATGATGCGGTTTGCCGGTACACCGGCGCCAAGCGCGCGGCGCAATTCGCCGCCGGATACCACGTCGATACCCGCGCCGAGCTTTGCCAGCGTCTTCAGAACGGCCTGGTTGGAATTGGCCTTCATGGCGTAACAGACCATGGCGTCCACATCGGCGAAAGCGCCTGAGAACACCTTGTAGTGGCGCTCCAGCGTCGCGGTCGAATAGACATAGAACGGCGTGCCGACCGCCTTGGCGATCTCAGGCACGGGCACGTTTTCGGCGTGAAGCACGCCGTCGATATAGCCAAAATGGTTCACAGGCTTTTTCCCGTCAGAGAAGCTTGTCGAGGATGAACGGCCGCTCCGCCGTTGCCGGCTTCGTCTCGGTTCCGTCGGCATTGCGCTTGTTGCGCATTTCGACCGGCGTGCTCGGCGGATCGATATCGCCTTTTCGCCCGCAGGCACTGAGAGCAAGACTGACGGCGAGCGTCATGCTGATGGGAACGATGAGATTGCGCGCGGTTTTTGAAAGCATGAGCCTGTCCAAAGGAAATATGTGCTTCTCTGATAACGAAAAACAGGGCGCTTGTGCACCCTGTTTCTTGTGATCGCAGCGTAACGCAGATTTATGAGGGCGGCGGAGAAAAATGGAATCGTTTCCGCCGCCCATTTTAATTTGTCTGCGCATCGGATTTTCCGAAAACCGCTTCACACTTATCGGTCCGATGCGTTAGTTGCGTCCACGCCACCAGGCGATCTGCTTCTTGACCTCGGAAGGAGCCGTTCCGCCGAAGCTGGTGCGGCTGGCAACCGATGCCTCGACTGAAAGAACGTCGAAAACGCCGCTTGTAATGGCCGGATGGATCGCCTGCAGGTCTTCCAGCGAAAGATCGGCCAGATCGCAGCCTTTCTTTTCCGCCAGTGCCACCGCATTTCCGGTCACATGGTGGGCGTCGCGGAAGGGCAGGCCTGCCTCGCGCACCAGCCAGTCAGCAAGATCGGTGGCGGTGGAATAGCCCGAACCGGCGGCCGCACGCATGCGGTCCTTGCGCACCTCAAGGTCGCGGATCATGCCGGTCATGGCGGCGATGGCCAGTTCCAGGCTTTCGGCGGCATCGAAAACCTGTTCCTTGTCTTCCTGCATGTCCTTGGAATAGGCGAGTGGCAGGCCCTTCATCACAGTCAAAAGCGCCACCAGCGAGCCGTTGATGCGGCCGGTCTTGGCTCGCACCAGTTCGGCGGCGTCGGGGTTCTTCTTCTGCGGCATGATCGACGAGCCGGTGGAAAAGGCATCGGACAGGCGGATAAAGCCGAATTGCGGCGTCGACCAGATGACGATTTCTTCGGCGAGGCGCGACAGATGCGTGGCGCAGATCGAGGCGATCGACAGGAACTCCAGCGCGAAATCGCGGTCGGAAACGGTGTCGATGGAGTTGCGGGTCGGCTCGCGGAAGCCGAGCGCCTTTGCCGTCATGTGGCGGTCGATAGGATAACCGGTGCCGGCCAGCGCTGCTGCACCGATCGGGCTTTCATCCAGATGTTCGATTGCGTGACGCACGCGGGCGCGGTCACGGCCGAACATTTCCACATAGGCCATGCAATGATGGCCGAAGGTGACGGGCTGGGCCGTCTGCAGATGGGTGAAGCCGGGCATGACCGTATCGGCATTTTCCTCGGCGCGGTCGAGGAAGGCGGCGATGAGCGCGGTCAGCATGCCTTCCGTCTTCTGCAGCTCTTCCTTGACCCAGAGGCGGAAATCGAGCGCCACCTGGTCGTTGCGCGAGCGGGCGGTGTGTAGACGCCCTGCCGCCGTGCCGATGAGGGTGGCAAGTCGCGCCTCGATGTTCATGTGAATGTCTTCGAGCTTGCGCGAGAATTCGAAGCTGCCAGCCTCGATTTCTGACAGGATCGTGTTCAGGCCGTGAACGATCTTGTCTTTATCTTCCTGCGAAATAATGCCTTTTTCCGCCAGCATGGTGGCATGCGCTATAGAGCCGCGGATGTCCTGGGCATAAAGCTTCTTGTCGAAGCCGATGGAGGCATTTATCTCTTCCATGATGGCTGATGGCCCGGAAGCGAAACGTCCGCCCCACATCTGGTTGGAGGATTTCTGATCTGTGCCGTCAGCCATGTTCTGCGTGCCCTGGAGTATTCGATGACAGAAAAAAGGCCGTTCAGGCTTCCTTCCGCCAGATTGGTTGCAATTGCTGCCGTTGCCGGTGTCGTGTTCGGCGCGGGTGCGGTCTGGTTCAGGCATATTGGGTCTGAGAGCCCGGTTCAAGGGGCAGCGGTTGCCGAGGCCGGTTTATGTGAAGGTGCGGCAAACCGCATCGCCTCGCTGAAACCCCTCCTGAAGGGCCAGGTGGCGGCCATGTCGGCCACGGATACGCCGCGCGTCATCCCGCTGTCCTTCAAGGGTCCGCAAGGGTCGGACATGTCGCTTGCCGATCTCAAGGGCAAGGCGGTTCTCCTCAATCTGTGGGCCACCTGGTGCGTGCCATGCCGGGAGGAAATGCCTGCGCTGAACGCACTCGAGAAGGAAAAGGGCAGCGATGGCTTTGAGGTTGTTGCGGTCAATATCGACACCGGCGCGGACGAAAAACCGAAAGCCTTCATTGACGAATACAAGATCGACGCGCTGAAACTTTATCGCGACAGCTCCATGGGCGTCTTCAATGTTCTGAAAAAGGAAGGGCTGGCTTTCGGCCTTCCCGCAACTCTTCTGCTGGACGAAAAAGGCTGCCTGATTGCCGCCATGAACGGTCCGGCAGCCTGGGACAGCGAAGATGCCAAGGCGTTGGTATCGGCAGTGAAGGCTAAATAATTGTCCAGTGCGGGAGGGACTTACCTCCCGTCATCTCGAATGATTTCAGAGGAATATCTCTTGCGCCTTAGCGCGTCGGAACAGGTGTCTCGCCACGGTAATCGTAAAAACCGCGACCAGATTTGCGGCCGAGCCAGCCGGCCTCGACATATTTCACCAGCAGCGGGCAGGGGCGGTATTTGCTGTCGGCCAGCCCGTCATGCAGCACCTGCATGATCGACAAACAGGTGTCGAGACCGATGAAGTCGGCAAGCTGCAACGGTCCCATCGGATGGTTGGCGCCGAGCCGCATGGCGGTGTCGATTGCTTCCACCGAACCGACGCCCTCATAGAGCGTGTAGATCGCCTCGTTGATCATCGGCAGCAGGATGCGGTTGACGATGAAGGCCGGGAAATCCTCGGCGACGGTGATCGCCTTTTCCAGCGTCCGCACATAGTCCTTCGCCGCATCGAAGGTCTTTTCGTTGGTGGCGATACCGCGCACCAGCTCCACCAGCTTCATCACAGGCACCGGGTTCATGAAGTGGATGCCCATGAACTGTTCGGGACGATCGGTCGCGGACGCAAGGCGGGTGATGGAGAGGGAAGACGTGTTGGTGGCCAAAAGCGCTTCGGGCTTCAGTACCGGGCAGATCTGCGCATAGATCTTGCGTTTGATTTCCTCGTTTTCGGTAGCAGCCTCAATGACCAGATCCATGGGCGCCAGATCGTTGACGTCAGTCGAACCGCTGATGAGCGCGAGTGCATCTTGGCGGGCGTCGTCGGAGAGCTTGCCGTTGGTGACCTGACGGGCAAGATTGCCGTTGATCGTGGCAAGGCCGGCTTCGATTCCGTCCTTGGAAAGATCGTAAATGTGCACCTTGTAACCGGCCAAGGCGGAAACATGCGCGATGCCGCAACCCATTTGACCGGCTCCGATGATACCGATGTTTTTAAAGGGGGCGGTCATATGCTGGTCTCCTCATGGGATTTCATCTGCGTCATTTGCGGCGATGTTACGCATATCGCCGAAAAAGAGAAGGCGGCGCGTTCAAAAAACGCGCCGCCTTTGGCTAAAGGCTTAAAATCACAGAGCCTTCTGGAGTTCCGGCAGAGCCTCGAACAGGTCTGCGACGAGGCCGTAATCGGCAACCTGGAAGATCGGCGCTTCCTCGTCCTTGTTGATGGCTACGATGACCTTCGAGTCCTTCATGCCGGCCAGATGCTGGATGGCGCCCGAAATGCCGGCAGCGATGTAAAGCTGCGGTGCCACGACCTTGCCGGTCTGACCGACCTGCCAGTCGTTCGGTGCATAACCCGCATCGACGGCTGCGCGCGATGCGCCGACGGCTGCACCGAGCTTGTCGGCAACCGGCAGGATCACTTCGCGGAACTTTTCCGAGGAGCCGAGTGCGCGACCGCCCGAGATGATGATCTTCGCAGAGGTCAGTTCCGGACGATCGGAAGAGGCGAGCGCGTCGGACACAAAGACAGAAACGCCGGGGTTCTCGGCAGCGCCGATGGTTTCCACCGGTGCCGAACCGCCTTCAGCGGCTGCCGCAAACGCGGTGGGGCGCACGGTGATGACCTTCTTGGCGTCGCTTGCCTGCACCGTCTGGATGGCGTTGCCGGCATAGATTGGACGTTTGAAAGTATCCGGGCTGACGACCTCAATGATTTCCGAGACCTGGGCCACATCGAGAAGGGCTGCGACGCGTGGGGCGACATTCTTGGCCGAAGCGGTCGCCGGTGCGATGATGACATCATAGGAAGGGCTCAGCGAGACGATCAGCGCCGCCAGCGGCTCGGCAAGCGCGTTGGCATAGGATGCGTCGTCGGCAAGCAGTACCTTGGCAACGCCGGACAGTTTCGCCGCCGCGTCGGCGGCACCCTTCGCACCGGAGCCGGCAACGAGCACGTGGACGTCGCCGCCAATCTGCGTTGCCGCCGTCAGCGTCTTCGCCGTCAGGTCGGAAAGGGTTGCGTTGTCGTGTTCTGCCAGAAGAAGAATGGCCATGTTGTAATCTCCCTTTTCCGAAACCTTAGAGGACGCCGTCGGCTTTGAGCTTTTCGACCAGCTCAGCCACCGAGCCGACCCTGATGCCGGCCTTGCGGCCTGCGGGCTCCTCGGTCTTCAACACCTTCAGACGCGGCGTGACATCGACGCCGAAATCGGCCGGGGTCTTCTTGTCGAGTGGCTTCTTCTTTGCCTTCATGATGTTCGGCAGCGAGGCGTAACGCGGCTCGTTCAGACGAAGATCGGTGGTCACGACAGCGGGAAGTTTCAGTTCGACCGTCTGCAGGCCGCCATCGACTTCACGCGTCACAGCGACCTTGCCATCAGACGGTACGACCTTGGAGGCGAAGGTGCCCTGGCCCCAGCCGAGAAGGGCGGCCAGCATCTGACCGGTCTGGTTACTGTCGTCGTCAATCGCCTGCTTGCCGACGATGACGAGGCCGGGCTGCTCGGCTTCCGCCACGCCCTTCAAAAGCTTGGCGACGGCTAGCGGTTCGACCGTCTCGTCGGTCTCGATAAGGATGGCGCGGTCGGCACCCATGGCGAGCGCCGTGCGCAGCGTCTCTTCCGCCTTGGCAGGGCCGATCGACACGACCACGACTTCTTCGGCCTTGCCGGCTTCTTTCAGCCGCAGAGCCTCTTCCACCGAGATTTCGTCGAACGGGTTCATCGACATCTTCACATTCGCGAGTTCAACGCCCGAACCATCCGACTTCACGCGGATCTTGACGTTGTAATCAACAACTCGTTTGACAGGGACAAGGATCTTCATCGGCGGTTTTCCTCAAACTCCTGTCCGCGAGGCGACAAGACCGCGCGGACCTCCAAAAACAGGTTGGCGACATGGATAAGCATTTTTCCCGCAAATACAACGGAGCAATGTTCATTATCACATGCACGCAAGGCATACCTTACGTTGACGTTAACGTAAATAATTTATCTCTTCGTCAACGGCTCATCTGCTCCCGTCATAGCCCCGTTCGATTTGCGACAACCCCGCCGTTTGCGACGGATTCTTGAACTGCGCCGCCCTTGGCGGAACAATCGTGCGGTCGAACAGGGGAACGTCCGGCCGGCGCATGAAAATTACCATCACAGCCCCGGCCAATATGCCGCCCACATGTGCCCCCCAGGAAACATTTTCCTCAAGGCCAAGTGCCAGCATCAGAAATTGCTGTCCGATCCATAGCGCCAGCGGAATGAAGGCAGGCAAGGGCAACGGAATGCGCATGAACACCAGAACCCAGACGCGCACCTTGGGATGCAGGAGAAAATAGGCCGCGACGACGCCGGAAACAGCGCCTGATGCACCGATAAGCGGCCCTTCCGACATGGGTGCGACAAAGCCGTGCAACAGCGCGCCGGCTATGGCGCAGGCGATGTAAAAGATAAGGAAACGGAAGTGGCCGAGTGCGTCCTCGACGTTGTCGCCGAAGACCCACAGAAACAGCATATTGCCTGCCATGTGCCAGAAATCCAGATGCAGGAACGCATAGGTGACGACGGTCAGGTCATCCGGCACCACCTGCAAGGCGGGCTCCAGGTAGGCGTAGTCGAACACCACAGCCGGGATGAAACCGAGGCCGAGCGCTGCGGCATTGGCCTGGACGTCACTGGCAAGCACGCCGGTAAATAGCCATACCAGCACGTTGACCACGATCAGGCCGATCGTGACATATTGCAGCCGGATATGTTTGAGGGAATTCGCATCGTGCAGCGGTATGAACATCGAATGCACTTCGTTTGTGCGAGAGATAGGCTTTAGCGGTTCTTGCCGGGAACCCACAATATGTCAGCCTTGCCCATGTCATTGGCAAACCGGGCGGCAACGAACAGGAAGTCGGACAGGCGGTTGACATATTTCAGCGCTTCCGGGCTGACGATCTCGTTTTCAGCAACCGAGAGTTCCACCATGAGCCGTTCCGCGCGTCGGCAGATCGTGCGCGCCAGATGCAGATTGGCCGCCGCCGCATTGCCGCCCGGCAGCACGAAGGAGGTCAGCGGCTCAATTGCGGAGTTGAGGTCGTCGATTTCGTTTTCCAGCCGCGTGACCTGGCTCTCGATAATGCGCAGCGGTTCGTAGGCTGGCGGCTCGTCGGTTTCCGGGGTCGCGAGATCCGCGCCGAGGTCGAACATGTCGTTCTGGATGCGGAACAGCATGGAATCCAGCTTTTCCATGCTGGCAATATCAGTGTTGGCGGTATGCAGCCGCGCCACGCCGATCGCCGAATTCGTTTCGTCCACCGTGCCATAGGCCTCGACGCGAAGATCGTGCTTCAGGCGGCGGGGACCGGACACCAGCGCCGTCGTGCCCTTGTCGCCGGTGCGGGTGTAGATCTTGTTCAGCTTCACCATGTCAGCGTCCACCGCCGGTGAGCCAAAGGGTCAGCATGATGAGCACGATGGCGATGGCCTGCAACAGAAGGCGAAGCTGCATCAACTTGTTGGAGCGGTTGGCGTCTTGGCCCTTCAGCATGTTGAAAAGGCCTCGTATCAGCACGATGACAACGAGGCCCATAACGATAAGGGCCAGAACAGTGGTGAAGCCGGACATTTAGGGGGTACTCCTCCTCAATCGAATCTGCGCAGCAGACGATAGAACAGTCCGGCAGGCAAGAGCCGTTTCAGCAACAGCCCCTGTTTGGCGGGAACGGTGACGGGATAATGCGGTTTTGGCTTTGCGGCGGTCAGGGCGTGTTTCAGCACGGCATAAACGGCATCGGGGCCAAGCTTGTGGCGGTTGACCGGGCCGGACCCATCCATCCGCGCCAGCTGACGCTTGTATTCCACAGCATGGGCCGAGTTTTCCAGATCGATCTTGTCCCTGACGTGGGCAAGCGCCGTCGTGGTGAATTTCGACGTGATCGGCCCCGGTTCGATCAGGCTCACATGGATGCCGCTGCCCTGAAGTTCCATGCGCAGCGTGACGCCAAGGCCCTCGATCGCGAATTTCGATGCGGTATAGGCACCACGATAACGATAGGGAACGAGGCCGAGAATGGAGGAGCAATGCACGATGCGCCCTGAACCGCGCTGGCGCATGAAGGGAATGACCCGCCGCGTCAGGTCGTGCCAGCCGAAGACGTTGGTTTCGAATTGCTGCCGCAGTGCTTCCACCGGCAGATCCTCCACAGCACCCGGCTGGCCATAGGCGCCATTGTTGAACAGCGCATCGATGCGGCCTCCGGTTCTGGCCGCAACCGTATCCACGAGAGCCGCGATGGTTTCGGGCTTGGTATAGTCCATGATCAGGGTTTCTATGCCCTGATTTTCGAGCGCGGCCATATCGACGATGCGACGCACGGTGGCAAACACCCTCCAGCCGTCGCGGTGAAGCGCGCCGGCACAATGGGCTCCGATGCCCGAGGAACATCCGGTAATTATGATGACGGGTTTTTCAGGCATCTATGCCGCTCCGGAAAGCCGAATGTTGCGCTGGCCCGATGGTCCGGCCTGTGAAAATTGTATTGCGCAAAATCTGTATGCCTGCGGGAACCGAAAGGCGGGCTTGTGCGCTGTACAAAGTAGAGCTGACTTCCCATATTCGGGGCGAAGTTACAAATGAAATGCCGATGAATGGAGGCGACATGGTTGCCGCAGTGCGCCTGGCAGGCAAGGTTGCCTTCGATGCCTATTCTCATTTTGCCGAGGATGACGGCTGGGCGATGGCGAGCCACATGGCGCTTTCCATCCTGCTGGCGCTGTTCCCGTTCCTGATTTTCGGCACGGCTTTGGCCGGTTTTCTGGGGGCTGACCAGTTTTCCGAGACGGCGGTGCATCTGATTTTTGACACCTGGCCGGAAGCGATCGCAGGTCCGCTTGCTGCGCAGGTGCAGCAGGTCCTGACCATTCCGCGCGGCGGACTGCTGACGATTTCGGTGCTGGCGGCCGCATATTTTGCCTCCAACGGCGTCGAGGCGCTCCGAATCTCGCTCAACCGCGCCTATCGCGTCACGGAAACGCGCTGGTGGTACATCACCCGTCTTCTCAGTCTGCTGTATGTGTTGATCGCAGTGGTGGTCTTTACCGGCATCAGCATCGTGCTTGTTGCCGTGCCGGTCGCAACGTCCTTTGCCGAGCAGCGGTTTCCCTGGCTGACGGATGCGCTGAACACGGTTTCCAGCCTCGGACTTTACGGCACCATCGTCGTGCTGACGGTCGGGCTGGTGGCGGCGCATCTGTGGCTTCCGGCCGGCAAACGCCGCATCTGGGATGTCTGGCCCGGCATTCTGCTGACAATGATCTTCTGGGTCATCGGCGCGGCGATCTTTGCCTATTACCTCTCCACCTTCGCCAATTATGCCGCCACCTATGCCGGTCTGGCCTCGGTGATGGTGGTTCTGGTGTTTCTTTACATGGTGGGTGTCATCTTCATGCTGGGCGCGGAAGTGAATGCCGCTCTGATGAAATACAAGGTCCGGCAGATCATCCGCCGCAATATCTCCGGCAACAGTGCGCGCCGCGAGCAGGTGCTAGAGGAGCCCGACAAGCCGGCGGATATCTGACGGCGTTTTTCCTTCCGCCCGAAGCGCTGAAAGGCCGGTGCTGCCTTCGCTTTTCGAGAGCTTGCGCCCATCAGCACCCAAAATCAGTCGGTGGTGGTGATAGGCGGGTGGGGGCAGGTCCAGCAATTGTTGCAGCAGCCGGTGAATGGCGGTTGCGTTAAACAGATCCATGCCGCGCACCACATGGGTGATGCCTTGCAGCGCGTCATCCACCACAACGGAAAGATGATAGCTGGAGGGGGCGTCGGAGCGCGACAGCACCACATCGCCCCACAGCGCCGGCAAAGCTTCGATTTCCCCGGTCTGCCCGTCGCCGCTCTCGCGCCAGAACAGCTTGCTGTGCAAGGTGCGGACCGCCTTTTCCATGTCGAGCCGCCAGGCGTGTTGCATGCCTGATGCCAGAAGTTTGGCCCGTTCCGCCTGCGGCCTTTGCCGATCTATTGCGGGGTAAAGCGGCGCGCCGTCGGGATCGCGCGGCCAGAGCCTTCCCTCTGCCTCAAAGGCCCTGACGACGGCTTTCGTCTCGCCGCGGCTCAAGAAGGCCGGATAGGCGAGGCCCGCTTCGACCAGCCTGTCCAGTGCTGCGCGATATTCATCGAAATGTTCCGATTGCCGCCGCACCGGCTTTTCCCAGTCCAGCCCCAGCCAGCCAAGATCATCAAAGATCGCCTGCTCCAGCTCCGGAGTGCAGCGCATCTGGTCGATATCTTCGATGCGCAGCAGAAAATGGCCCCCGTTTTCCCGCGCCATGTCGTGGTTCAGAAAAGCGGAAAGCGCATGGCCCAGATGCAGGGCGCCATTGGGGCTTGGCGCAAAACGATAAACCGGTTTTTGACGGACGGGCGAAGGCATGGTTTCTTCTGACATGTTTTGAAGCGCCTCGCCACCCGGTGCCGGGCCAACGTGAATATGGGCTGTGCAGACATGAAAATCATCAGGGACCTCGACGATATCAGCGAAGGTCTGGCGCATCTTGCCCGCCTCGATCCGGCTCTTAGCCTTATTATCGAAAAAGCCGGTCCGCTGGAGTTGCGTATTCACGAGCCCGGCTTTGCGGGCCTTGCCCATATCGTCGTGTCGCAGATGGTGTCGCGCGCCAGCGCGAACGCCATATGGGTGCGTATCCTTGCCGGCACGGGCGGGGCCGTGACGGCGGAAAACTATCTGGCGGTGCCGGAAGAATTGCACGCCACTTTCGGCCTTTCCCGGGCCAAGGCAACAACGCTGGAAGGGTTGGCGCACGCGGTTGCGGATGGCCGCATCGATCTTGATGCCGTCAGTCGCAAGGAAGCAGATGTGGCCCTTTCGGAGCTGGTGGCGCTTCGTGGCATTGGTCCGTGGACGGCGGAAGTCTATCTGATGTTCTGCGGCGGCCACCCCGATATTTTTCCGGTTGGTGATGTGGCGCTGCGGGCTGCGGTGGGCCACGCGCTTTCGCTCGAGGCACGGCCGGATGCGAAATGGCTGGCGGCGCGGGCGGAACTCTGGACGCCCTGGCGCTCCGTCGCCGCCCGGCTGTTCTGGGGCTACTATGCAAATATCATGCGGCGCGCGATGGTGCCGCTACCCTGATATGGCCGCGCGGCGCTAGAAGTCCGCGATCCGGTAGGGCAGGGCTCCGCGTGAGAGATGATCGACATGTAGTTTGCGTTTTAGCGGCGGTACGGCGCGCTGCACGCAATCGACCCTTTCGCATACCCGGCAGGAAACGCCGATGGGCTTGAAGGAGGCGGTATTGGCGAGATCGAGTGTATCGGCATAGACGAAATTCTGCGCATGGGAAATTTCGCAGCCGAGCGCGATGGCATAGCGTGGCCTGTCCGTGTTGAAACCGGCGCCGGCTTTTTCGATCTGTGTGGCGATGGAAAGATAGCGCACGCCGTCAGGTGTTTCCGCCAGCTGGCGTACTATCCTGTCGGAGCTTTCGAAGGCCTGATGAATGTTCCAGAGCGGACAGGCCGCGCCGAAACGGGCAAATTGCAGCCTTGTGGCGCTGTGGCGTTTGGTGATGTTGCCAGCCCGGTCGATCTTGGCGAAAAAGATCGGCACGCCTTTCTGACCAGGGCGTTGCAAAGTGCTGAGCCTGTGGGCCACCTGTTCAAGGCTCGCGCCGAAGCGCACGGCCAGAAGTTCCAGATCGTGGCGCAATTCCTGCGCAGCCCGGTGAAATCGTCCATATGGCAGGATCAGCGCGGCGGCGAAATAGTTGTGAAGGCCGATGCGACAGATTTCCGCGGCTTCGGCGCTACGGAAACCGGCGCCGGCCAGCACTCTGTCCACGGTTGCTCCCGCATGAAGCTGGGCGATCTGAAGCGCAAGCTGAAAACAGCGGGTCGGTGCTGCCATGTAGGAACTGAGCGCCAGCGTTTTGCCGGCCGGATCGAAATGCCGGATCAATCCGCCCGCCGCCTCCGTTCTGGTGATATGGACACCGAAGCGGCTGCGTAGATGGGCCGCGAGAATGCCGTAGGTCTCGCCGCCCTCTATCTCCAGTTCGTATGCAAGTTCTTCCGCCAGAAGATCGATCTCGGCAACGTAATTGTCGACGAAGTGGAAGAAATCGCGGACCTCTTCGTAAGGTGTTCTTTCCACCTGCGCGGTTCCCCGCCCCAGCCTGTCATCCAGCTGCACCAGCTGCTCGCTATTTTGCCGGTAGGCCTGGTGGGCGCGCAAAAGCGCATGGGCAAAACCCGGTGCGTTCTGCGCAATCAGCTTCAGCTCCTGCAGCCCGGGCTCGTAATTCAGGAACAGCGGGTCTTTCAGGGCCTCGCGCACAGCGGAAACCAGCCGGTCGTTTTCGCCGGTTGCCAGCTCCGTTACGTCGAGCTGGAATTTTTCCACCAGCGTCACCAGAACGCTGGCGGAAACGGGTCGCTGATTGTTTTCGATCTGGTTCAGATAACTCGCCGAAATGCCGAGCCGTTCGGCAAACTGCGCCTGCGTGGCGCGGGCGTTTTCGCGAAGGCCGCGGACCTTGCGGCCGATGAAGAGCTTTTCCATAGCCATGTTGCAACTTTGCAAAATTAAATATTGCAAATATTTATGCCACGCATACGCGCACGATCAAGGCTTCTAGGCGAATGTTTTCTAAGCTATTGATTTTGAGGAAACGCATGGAGGAAACATGCCCAGCATTCTGGAGCAATTGAAGACGCGCCGCGACGAAGCGCGGCTCGGCGGCGGCGTCAAGCGCATTGAGGCGCAGCATGCCAAGGGCAAGCTGACGGCGCGAGAGCGCATCGATGTGTTGCTGGATGAAGGTTCCTTCGAAGAGTACGACATGTACGTTACCCACCGGGCGGTGGATTTCGGCATGGCCGAACAGAAGGTGGCGGGCGATGGCGTTGTTACCGGCTGGGGCACCATCAACGGCCGGCAGGTCTATGTTTTCAGCCAGGATTTTACCGTGCTCGGCGGTTCGCTGTCGGAAACCCATGCCCAGAAAATCTGCAAGATCATGGATATGGCCGTGCGCAACGGCGCGCCCGTGATTGGCCTCAACGACAGTGGCGGCGCGCGCATTCAGGAAGGTGTTGCTTCGCTCGGCGGTTATGCCGACGTTTTCAAGCGCAACGTCATCGCCTCCGGTGTTGTGCCTCAAATCTCTGTCATCATGGGGCCGTGTGCCGGTGGTGCCGTTTATTCGCCTGCCATGACCGACTTCATCTTCATGGTGCGCGATACCTCCTACATGTTCGTAACCGGGCCGGATGTGGTGAAGACCGTGACCAACGAGATCGTCACGGCGGAAGAGCTGGGCGGCGCCTCCACACACACCAAAAAATCCTCCGTTGCCGATGGCGCCTATGAAAACGACATCGAGACACTTGAGCATGTGCGCCTGCTTTTCGATTTCCTGCCGCTGAATAATCGGGAAAAACCGCCAGTCCGGCCTTTTCATGACGATCCCGCACGGTTGGAAGCGCGCCTCGATACGCTGATCCCCGACAGTTCCAACAAGCCATACGATATGAAGGAACTGATCCATGCGCTCGCCGACGAGGGCGATTTCTTCGAGTTGCAGGAGGCGTTTGCCAGAAACATCATCACCGGTTTCATGCGTCTGGAAGGCCAGACGGTAGGCGTCGTCGCAAACCAGCCGATGGTGCTGGCCGGGTGTCTGGATATTGACAGCTCACGCAAGGCCGCCCGCTTCGTGCGCTTCTGCGATGCCTTCAACATTCCCCTGCTGACGCTGGTGGATGTGCCCGGTTTCCTGCCCGGAACGGCGCAGGAATATGGCGGCGTCATCAAGCACGGCGCGAAACTGCTGTTTGCCTATTCCGAGGCGACGGTTCCGATGGTGACGCTGATTACCCGCAAGGCCTATGGCGGCGCTTATGACGTGATGGCTTCCAAACATATCGGCGCTGATGTGAACTATGCCTGGCCGACTGCGGAAATCGCTGTCATGGGCGCAAAAGGGGCAGCGGAAATCCTCTATCGCTCGGAGCTTTCCGATCCGGACAAGATCGCCGCGCGCACAAGGGAATATGAGGAGCGTTTCGCCAATCCCTTCGTGGCGGCAGAGCGTGGTTTCATCGATGAGGTCATCATGCCGCATTCCTCGCGCCGCCGCATCGCCCGTGCCTTTGCCTCGCTGCGGGGCAAGAACGTCGAAACCCGCTGGAAAAAGCACGATACCATTCCGCTCTGACCTGCTCTGGGGCTGGAAAAATACTTTGGCCACCTTACTATAATGATGTTCAGGCGCCCGACCTTCGGTGCCCTCCCGAAACGCACAAGGACTGATTTTTATGGCCGAGAACTCCTCCGCAGATAATTTTCCCGCCGGATATGAAGTGCCCAAGGTCTGGACCTGGGACAAGGGTAATGGCGGCCAGTTCGCCAATATCAATCGCCCGATCGCCGGTCCCACCCACGACAAGGAATTGCCGGTCGGCAAACATCCGTTGCAGCTTTATTCGCTGGCAACGCCGAATGGCCAGAAGGTCTCGATCATGCTGGAAGAATTGCTGGCCGCTGGCCACAAGGGCGCCGAATATGATGCCTGGCTGATCAAGATCGGCGAAGGCGACCAGTTCGGCTCCGGTTTTGTCGGCGTCAATCCGAACTCCAAGATCCCGGCGCTGATGGATCATTCGACGCCCGAGCCGACCCGGGTTTTCGAGAGCGGCTCGATCCTCGTCTATCTCGCGGAAAAATTCGGCGCTTTCCTGCCGAAAGAGGGCAATGCCCGCACGCAGGCGCTGAACTGGCTGTTCTGGCAGATGGGTTCCGCCCCCTTCCTCGGCGGCGGTTTCGGCCATTTCTACGCCTACGCCCCGATCAAGATCAAATATGCTATCGACCGTTACGCCATGGAAGTTAAACGCCAGCTTGACGTGCTTGACCGTCATCTGGCCGACAACCGTTATCTGGCGGGCTCGGAATATACGATTGCCGACATGGCCGTCTGGCCCTGGTATGGCAAGATCGCGCTCGGCCAGGCTTATGGCGATGCCGGTGCTTTCCTTGAAGCGGCCGGTTATAAGAACCTTATGCGCTGGACGCTTGAAATCGGCGAACGACCTGCGGTCAAGCGCGGCGTGATCGTCAACAAAACTTCGGGCGATCCGTCCGAACAATTGCATGAACGCCACGATGCCTCCGACTTCGAGCAGAAGACGCAGGACAAAATCGGCAAGGCATAACGAAAAGACTGGAGCGCTTCTGGTTTTAATAGGACCATGAAAGCGCTCTAATTATTTGAATTTACGCATATCCGGACGTAAAAGCGGACCCGCTTTTAATGGAAATGCTTCTGGAAGGACAAAAGATGGCGAACCTGCCCGAAATGACCAAACACAAGGGATTTCCCTCCGGCATGCCGAGCACGGGCATCCAGTTCACCATCCGCCGCGCCAATCCAAAAGGGGTAACGCCCATCAAGATGATACCCCGAAGGGCGCGGGACGATTCCAAGGAACACCGCATCGATGCGGCCTTCCTGCACTCGCTCTGGCACCATTTTGGTCCCGAGCCGTTCGAGCGCGGTAATCTCGACGCGGCCCGCCTCAGCCTGCTGTTCGGCCGCGAGGTCTTGCCGGCGGAAAAGAATTTCGATCCGCTTTCCTACCAGGCGATGCTTGTCATCGACGAGCGCGTCGCCCGGCAGAATTTCCCGGAATCCTTCGAGAACTTTTTCGAGATTTGAGGACGGCATACGGCATTTGTCGTGAGGGGAAGAGGGGAGAATAATCGCGTGATCAAGAAAATCCTCATCGCCAATCGCGGCGAGATCGCCTGCCGGGTCATCAAGACGGCGAAGAAGATGGGCATTGCGACGGTTGCCGTCTATTCGGATGCTGATGCCAATGCTTTGCATGTGAAGATGGCGGATGAGGCCGTTCATATCGGTCCGGCGCCCTCGTCGCAGTCCTATATCGTCATCGATAAAATCCTTGCTGCGATCGAGAACACCGGGGCTGATGCGGTGCATCCCGGCTATGGCTTCCTGTCGGAGAACGCTGCCTTTGCCGAGGCGCTGGAGAAGGCGGGTGTCATCTTCATCGGCCCGCCGGTCGGCGCTATCCAAGCCATGGGCGACAAGATCACCTCCAAGAAGCTCGCGGCGGAAGCCGGTGTTTCCACCGTGCCCGGCCATATGGGGCTGATTGGGGATGCAGATGAGGCGGTGAGGATCGCCTCCGAGATCGGTTATCCCGTGATGATCAAGGCTTCGGCCGGCGGCGGCGGAAAGGGCATGCGCATCGCCTTCAACGATGCGGAGGCGCGCGAGGGTTTCCAGTCTTCAAAAAACGAGGCGAAATCTTCCTTTGGGGACGACCGCATCTTCATCGAGAAATTCGTCACCCAGCCGCGCCATATCGAAATTCAGGTGCTGGGCGATCAACACGGCAATATTCTTTACCTTGGCGAGCGAGAGTGCTCGATCCAGCGCCGCAACCAGAAGGTCATCGAGGAAGCGCCATCGCCCTTTCTTGATGAGGCAACGCGCAAGGCCATGGGCGAGCAGGCCGTGGCTCTGTCGAGAGCAGTCGGTTACCATTCGGCCGGAACGGTGGAATTCATCGTCGATGGTGAGCGCAATTTCTACTTTCTGGAAATGAATACGCGCCTGCAGGTGGAACATCCGGTAACGGAACTCGTCACAGGCATTGATCTTGTCGAGCAGATGATCCGCGTGGCATCAGGCGAAAAGCTGTCCTTCGGGCAGACCGATATAAGGTTGAACGGCTGGGCAATCGAAAGCCGGCTTTATGCCGAAGACCCCTATCGTAATTTCTTGCCCTCCATCGGCCGGTTGACGCGGTATCGCCCGCCGCAAGAGGGCGAGCAGGAAAACGGCACCGTGATCCGCAACGATACCGGCGTCTTCGAAGGCGGTGAAATCTCGATGTATTACGATCCGATGATCGCCAAGCTTTGTAGCTGGGCAAAGGATCGTGAAACCGCCATCGATGCCATGGGGCAGGCGCTGGATCGTTTCGAAGTAGAGGGCATCGGCCACAATCTACCGTTCCTCTCGGCTGTCATGCAGCACGAGCGTTTTCGGGCCGGCCGTCTGACGACGGGTTTTATCGCCGAGGAATTTCCGGACGGCTTTTCCGGGGTGGAGCCCGATGAGGCTTCCGCGCGCAAGCTCGCAGCCATCGCCACCGTTATCCACCAGCGGCTTCAAAACCGTGCGGTCGAAATTTCCGGTACCATTGGCAATCATCGTCGCATTGTCGGTCAGGACTGGGTGGTTTCGCTTGGTCAATCCCGTCGAAGCGTGAGCGTGGAAACCGGTGCTGAAGGCATGGCAATCCGTTTTGAGGATGGTGCTGCGCTGACGGTCGCTACCGGCTGGCTTCCCGGCCGCAGCCTTGGCCTGTTCACGGTGGCGGGCGAGGTGATCGCCGCCAAGGTCGATCTTGCCGGTGCGGCGGTGCGTCTGCGCTGGCGAGGCATGGATGTTCTCGCCCATGTGCGCAGCCCGCGCGTGGCGGAACTGGCGCTGCTGATGCCGGAAAAGCTGCCGCCCGATACGTCGAAACTGTTGCTCTGCCCGATGCCGGGCGTCATCACCGGGATCTCGGTTGGCGAGGGGGACGAGGTGGAAGCCGGTCAGGCGCTGGCGACGGTGGAGGCAATGAAGATGGAAAACATCCTGCGTGCGGAAAAACGCGGCCGGGTTGCCAAAGTGTCGGCAAAGCCGGGCGATAGCCTCGCCGTGGATGAGGTCATCCTCGAATTTGAATAGGGCTTGATACCGTTTTTGAGGAACGGATGAGGGGCGGAGCGGGTTACGGGGTAGGCTGGATTTCGGTCACGATCACCAGTCACAGTACTGAAAATGAAATGCAGAAGGGGAGATATGCATGTCGGGTGAAAAAACGGTGCGGGATTGGCTGCAGCTTGCCGAAAAGGAGCTGAAGCGTTCACCGGATGCACTCGTCTGGCATACGCCCGAAGGCATTGACGTCAAACCGCTTTACACGGCCGATGACCTGAAAAAGGCTTCACATCTCGATGGTCTGCCGGGCTTTGCGCCCTTCACGCGCGGCCCGCGCGCCACCATGTATGCCGGGCGGCCATGGACGATCCGCCAATATGCCGGGTTTTCGACTGCCGAAGCTTCCAACGCCTTTTATCGAAAGGCGCTTGCCGCCGGCCAACAGGGTGTTTCGGTCGCCTTCGATCTTGCCACTCATCGCGGATATGACAGCGACCACCCGCGCGTTGAAGGCGATGTCGGTAAGGCGGGCGTAGCGATCGACAGCGTCGAGGACATGAAAATCCTGTTCGATGGTATACCGCTCGAAAAGGTCTCCGTCTCCATGACCATGAACGGGGCCGTCATTCCGGTGCTCGCCAATTTCATCGTTGCGGGGGAAGAGCAGGGTGTCTCGCGTGCCGCACTTTCCGGCACCATCCAGAACGACATTCTCAAGGAGTTCATGGTCCGCAACACCTATATCTACCCGCCCGAGCCTTCGATGCGTATCATTGCTGATATCATTGAATATACGGCGAAGGAGATGCCGAAATTCAACTCCATTTCGATATCCGGCTATCACATGCAGGAGGCAGGTGCCACGCTGGTGCAGGAGCTTGCCTTCACGCTGGCGGATGGGCGGGAATATGTGCGGGCCGCCCTTGCCAAGGGACTGAATGTCGATGATTTCGCCGGCCGCCTGTCGTTCTTTTTTGCCATAGGTATGAATTTCTTCATGGAGGCCGCAAAGCTGCGTGCCGCCCGCTTCCTCTGGTCGCGCATCATGGAAGAGTTCAAGCCGCAAAAGGCGTCGTCGCTCATGCTGCGCACCCATTGCCAGACATCCGGTGTGTCTCTTCAGGAACAGGACCCTTACAATAACATTGTCCGCACCGCTTTCGAGGCCATGTCCGCCGTGCTGGGCGGCACACAATCGCTGCACACCAATTCCTTTGATGAAGCCATTGCCCTGCCGACAGAATTTTCCGCCCGTATCGCCCGCAACACCCAGCTTATTCTCCAGCATGAAACCGGCGTCACCAAGGTCGTCGATCCGCTGGCCGGTTCCTACTACGTCGAAAGCCTGACGGATGAACTGGCGCAAAAAGCCTGGGCGCTGATTGAGGAGGTGGAGGCGCTTGGTGGCATGACCAAAGCGGTGGCCGAAGGCCTGCCCAAGCGATTGATCGAGGAGGCGGCCACGCGTCGGCAGGCGGCCGTGGACAAGGGCGAGGAAGTCATCGTCGGCGTCAACCGCTACCGTCTGGAAACCGAAGAGGATATCGACGTTCTCGATATCGACAACGCCGCCGTACGCGCTGCGCAAATCCGCCGCCTTGAGGACACCAAACGTCGCCGCGACGGCGGGGACGTCTCGAAGGCGCTGGCGGCATTGTCTGAAATTGCCCGTAGCGGCAAGGGTAATATTCTCGAGGCGGCAGTCGTCGCCGCCCGCGCCCGCGCCACCGTCGGCGAGATTTCCGATGCGCTGCGTGCTGTCTTCGGCGATTACGTTGCCGTGCCGGAAGTGGTGGAGGATATTTACGGCGAGGCCTACAAGGACGAGCCGGAGCTTGCCACGCTCGCTACGCGGCTTTCCGGCGTGGCAGAACGGCTCGGCGTCAAACCGCGCATCATGGTCGCAAAGCTCGGGCAGGACGGGCATGATCGCGGCGCGAAGGTGATCGCATCGGCCTTTGGCGATATCGGTTTCGATGTGCTGGCCGGGCCGCTGTTCCAGACGCCTGCCGAGGCAGCCGATCTTGCGGTTCAGAACAAGGTGCATGTGGTCGGCATGTCGTCGCTTGCCGCAGGCCACAAGACGCTCGCACCGCAGCTTGTGGAGGCGCTCAAACAGAAGGGTGCCCAGGACATCATCGTCGTCGTCGGCGGCGTCATCCCACGCCAGGATTACCAGTTCCTGCTGGACCACGGCGTTTCGGCGATTTTCGGACCCGGCACCAATGTCATGGATGCGGCCAACAAGGTTCTCGATCTGCTGGAAGGCATCCGGCGCAACGCGTGAGAGGAATACGGCCATGTTCGGAAGATTGAACCACGTCGCCCTTGCCGTGCCCGATCTTAATGCCGCGGTTTCGCGATACAGGGCGCTTGGCGCTCAAGTTTCCGAGCCGCAATCCCTGCCCGAACACGGCGTGACAGTGGTTTTCGTTCAGGCTGACAATACCAAGATCGAACTTCTTCATCCGCTTGGAGAGAACTCCCCGATTACCGCCTTCCTCGAAAGAAATCCGGGTGGCGGCACGCATCATCTGTGCTTTGAGGTGCCGGATATTCTGGCCGTGCGAGACGATCTCGTCCAAAAAGGCATCCGCATTTTAGGTGATGGCGAGCCGAAGATCGGCGCGCATGGCAATCCCGTTCTCTTCCTGCATCCAAAGGATATGGGCGGCGTGCTTTACGAGCTTGAGCAGGTCACTCCGACACACGTCTGAAACACAGACCCCGTACCGACATCCCAAAACACGCTGGCGAAGTGATTCACCGGCGGCAGTTGCCGTTCGCTTGTGCTGAAAACATGGGTTTCGTTTGTTTTCTTTTGACATTCGTTTTGTTTTCGTTTTTATGACGATAATCTTTCAACGTAGGGGGAAATGGTCCCCGGCGCTGTCTTGGGAGGCCCTATGTCCGGCGAAAACATATTCGATCTTTTTGTCATCGGCGGTGGCGTGAATGGTTGCGGCATTGCCCGCGATGCCGTGGGTAGGGGCTATTCCGTGGCGCTTGCGGAAAAGGGCGATTTTGCCTCCGGTACGTCTTCGGCAGCCACCAAGCTCATCCATGGCGGCCTGCGTTATCTCGAACATTATGAGTTTCGTCTGGTGCGCGAAGCCTTGATGGAGCGTGAAATTCTGTGGGCCATGGCCCCGCACGTCATCTGGCCCATGCGCTTCGTCCTGCCGCTCCAGAAAGGCGGCGTGCGTCCGGCATGGATGCTCCGGCTTGGCCTCTTTCTTTATGACAACCTCGGCGGCCGCAAGCTTTTGCCGCCGACGCGCACGGTCGATCTACGGCAAGACCCGGCAGGCAAACCTCTGAAGCCGGTCTTTGCCAAGGCTTTCGAATATTCCGACGGCTGGGTTGACGATGCCCGTTTCGTGGTTCTGAATGCGCGTGACGCGGCGGATCGCGGTGCGACGGTCATGAACCGCACGCGGGTCGTATCCGCACGGCGCGAAGGCGGCTTGTGGCTTATCGTGACGCTGGACGAAAAGACCGGTCGTTCAGCCACGCACAGAGCGCGCATGCTGGTGAATGCCGCTGGCCCATGGGTGGATAACGTGCTGTCCGGCGTGTTCGGCCGCAACGATGTGCACAATGTTCGTCTCGTGCAGGGCAGCCACATCATCGTGCGCAGGAAGTTTTCCGATTCGCGCGCCTATTTCTTCCAGAACCCGGACAACCGCATCATCTTCGCCATTCCCTATGAGCAAGATTTTACGCTGATCGGCACCACGGACCGCGACTACAAGGGCGATCCGGCCAAGGTGCGCATCTCTGAGGAAGAGATTTCCTATCTCTGTAATGCCGCCAGCGAATATTTCAGCGAACCGGTGAAGCCAGATGATATCGTCTGGACCTATTCCGGCGTGCGCCCGCTTTTCGATGATGGCGCTTCAAAGGCGCAGGAAGCCACACGCGACTATGTGCTGAAGGTTGAAGAGGCAGAGGGCGAAGCGCCGCTGCTCAATATCTTCGGCGGCAAGCTGACCACCTACCGGCGGCTGGCGGAACATGCTCTGGAAAAGATCGGCGCAGCCATCGGCGAAAAGGGCAAGCCCTGGACGGCGGGCTCGTATCTGCCGGGCGGTGACTTCGGTGTCGAGAAATATGATGCCCAGGTACTGTCGCTTCAGCGCAGCCATCCATTCCTCGACCGTCACCATGCCGAGCGGCTCATCAGAAACTACGGCACGAAGGCTGCGGAACTGCTCGGTGTCGCCACCGATGTTTCCGGCCTCGGCCGGCATTTCGGCGGCACACTTTACGAATGCGAAGTGCGCTGGCTGGTGGAACACGAATGGGCCTTTGCAGCCGAGGATATTCTCTGGCGGCGCACTAAACAGGGCCTGCGGTTGAGCAGGGACGAGGCTGCCGCTCTGGATGAATTCGTTTTCACGCTGACTGGTGTCAAGGAAAAGGGCGAAGCGGTGACGGAGCAGGCCTGAGCATCTACGAGTTGTCCCGTCAGTTCCCCGAGTTCCTTGCAG
Source organism: Agrobacterium sp. CG160-95 (assembly GCF_053521725.1). Lineage (NCBI taxonomy): Bacteria > Pseudomonadati > Pseudomonadota > Alphaproteobacteria > Hyphomicrobiales > Rhizobiaceae > Agrobacterium > Agrobacterium sp. CG160-95. The sequence continues at coordinate 314,490 of NZ_JBNWDU010000002.1, forward strand.
CTCTTTCAGGGCCATCAGCACTCAATATATAGTCGTCGGCGGCGGACAGAGCGTGTTCCATATGCCCTTCGAACACCAGTTCCGGTTCGTTGGGCGCGATGCCGATTTTTGGCATTCCGCCGAAGCGTACCGACTGCGATTGCGCAAGGCCATCGTGAAGGCCGATTTCCAGAAGATCGAAATAGCGTGTGCCGGGGCCAGTGATGAAGACCGGCATATGGCCGTGCAGGCTGAACAGACGTGAAAGGCCGTTGCCGAGTGCAAGCCCGGCTGTGCGGAAGGCAAGCCGCGCCATGCGCCCGCCGGCGCGGGCGGAAGCGGCGATCTTGTCCACTTCGGCAATCGGCACGAATTTTGCCGGTTCCGCCTGCGGCGGGGCCTCGAATGCCGAACGCAGGATTGCATAAAACCCTGAATAGGCCTCGATACAGCCTCTGGTGCCGCAGCGGCAAAGGGCGCCATCGGCCAGATGCAGCATATGTCCGAAATTGGGGGCGCTAACCTCTATCCCGCCACCCGCGGCGCGGGCAATGCCGAGGCCAATGCTGTGGCCGAGCGACAGGGTGACAAGTGCCTCCGGTTTCGGGCCGTCCTTTGCTTGCTCCTGCATCCAGATGGCTTTTGCGGCCAGCAGCGTTTCGTTGTTCAGCGTCACGCGGATGCGGCCGTCCTGAGAAATGAGCTGCTGGAAATCTATCTTTTCGGTGCCGAGCACCGGCGACCAGACGAGCACCGCCGATGCCGCGTCCACAAGCCCCTTGCTGCTGATCGACACCTGAAGAATGTCGTGCCGGTCGATGCGCGAACGGTCCGCAAGCCGTGCAAGGCCGGAGAGGATCGAGCCGCCGAATGACCCTTTTTCAGCCGTGATCCTCTGCTCGGTGAAGCGGTCCACCAGCTTGCCGGCATAGTCGACCAACGAATATTGCACGCTGTCGGACGAAATGATGACGATGGCGACGTGGCAGAAAGCACCATCAGGCCCAAAGAGGATGCGCGGCCGCCCGCGCCCGGCGGCGGCTAGCTGCTCTTTGCGCAGGATGAGGCCGGCCCGCTCGAGTTCCATGGTGATTGCGGAAACGGTGGCGGAGGCAAGCCCGGTGAAGGAGGACATGTCCGTATGGGAGAGGCTGCCATGAAGGCGCAGCGCTGCCATCACCGACAGGCTGTTTTTCTGGCGCACCAGTTCCGTGCTTGCAATGGCGGACATGGGCTGGGGTATGCTCCCTGAACGGCTTTTTTCCTGTCGTGCTTATCCCCTCTGATGGCGCACGCCACGAGCAAGATCAAGGCACCCGGATGCTGCCCGCAGCCGTTGTTGACAGCATGGGGAATCTCTGACATTAATTTTCTCGACTGTCGAGAAAATTGTGAAATCACAGAGCCCGACAGCTTTTTCCGGGCGTTTTCCCTGCATGGAGGTGCAGGCTTCGCCCTTACCGGGAGGACATCATGAATTCGTTTGCCAAGCTTTTGGCGGGTACAGCTGTACTCGTTTCCCTGCACACCGCAGCCATTGCTGCTGATCTCGTCGTTGGCGTTTCCTGGTCCAATTTCCAGGAAGAGCGCTGGAAGACGGATGAGGCGGCAATCAAGGCAGCTCTCGACAAGGCCGGTGCGAAGTATATTTCCGCCGATGCGCAGTCGTCCGCCGCAAAACAGCTGACTGACGTGGAATCGCTGATTTCCCAGGGCGCCAATGCGTTGATCATTCTTGCGCAGGACAGCGACGCAATTGGCCCGGCCGTTGAAAAGGCCGTCGCTGAAGGTATTCCGGTGGTGGGTTACGACCGCCTGATCGAAAACAAGAACGCCTTCTACATCACTTTCGACAACAAGGAAGTCGGTCGCCTTCAGGCCGCCGAAGTCTTCAAGGTCAAGCCGGAAGGCAACTACGTCTTCATCAAGGGTTCGTCTTCCGATCCGAATGCGGACTTTCTTTTTGCCGGACAGCAGGAAGTTCTGAAGGCCGCTGTCGACGCGGGCAAGATCAAGAATGTCGGCGAAGCCTATACCGATGGCTGGAAGCCGGAAAATGCCCAGAAGAACATGGAGCAGTTCCTGACCAAGAATAACAACAAGGTCGATGCGGTCGTCGCCTCGAACGACGGAACGGCCGGTGGCGCAATTGCCGCTCTTGCCGCGCAGGGCCTCGCAGGTTCTGTTCCTGTATCCGGTCAGGATGCGGACTTCGCCGCGCTCAACCGCGTAGCGCTCGGCACGCAGACGGTATCTGTCTGGAAGGATAGCCGCGAACTCGGCAAGGAAGCTGCCGGCATCGCGCTGGAACTTGCGGGCGGCAAGAAGATGACGGAAATCAAGGGCGTTGCCGCTTTTGATGGCGGTCCGAAAAAAGTGACGATGCAGTCAGTCTTCCTCAAGCCCATCGCCATTACCAAGGACAATCTGAACGTCGTCATCGACGCCGGCTGGATCAAGAAGGAAACGGCCTGCCAGGGTGTAAAGGCCGGATCCGTCAAGGCCTGCAACTGAGACCGCTAGGTTGATGTTTGGGCGCCGCGCCACTGATACGTGGCGCGGCGCCTTTCAGATGTAAGGAGGACCGGCAGTCCATGGCCGACATGACACAATCCAATTCCACAGCGTCCCCCAAGACGGAAAAGACGGGCTCGATTTCGCGTTTCATCAGTGCCACGGAGCTTGATACCCGGCTGCTCGGCATGGTCGGCGCGCTTCTTCTGATCTGGATCGGTTTCCATATTCTTTCGGGCGGGCTGTTCCTGACGCCGAGAAACCTCTGGAACCTCTCCGTCCAGACCGCTTCTGTCGCGGTGATGGCGACAGGCATGGTGCTTGTCATCGTTACCCGCAACATCGATCTGTCGGTCGGGTCGATCCTCGGTTTTTCCGGCATGATCATGGGTGTCATGCAGGCGGAAATCCTGCCGCAGCTCCTCGGCTTTGAACATTGGGCGACATGGATCGTCACGCTTCTGGTCGGCATTTTCGTCGGCGGAGCGATCGGCATGCTGCAGGGCTCGATCATCGCCTTCCTGAACGTGCCGTCCTTCATCGTCACGCTTGGCGGTCTGCTGGTCTGGCGCGGTGGCACATGGTTCGTCACCAGCGGCCGCACCGTGGCGCCGATGGATTCCACCTTCCGCCTGATGGGTGGCGGCACCAGCGGCTCGATCGGCGCGACATGGAGCTGGATCGCAGCCATTGCCGCCTGCGTCGCCATTGTCGCGGCAATCCTGAATTCCCGCCACCAGCGTCGCCGTTTCGGTTTTCCGCTGCGGCCCGTCTGGGCGGAATATTTCCTGGTGGCACTTGGCTGCGTCGTCGTCGTCGGTTTCGTAGCTGTCGTCAACAGCTATCCCTGGCCGGTCAACATTGCCCGCAACTATGCCGATGCCAATGGCATTACCTGGCCGGATGGTGGTCTGTTCATTCCGCACGGCATTGCCATTCCGGTGCTGATGGCGCTTGCCGTCGGTGCTGTCATGACCTTCATCGCGACGCGGCTGCGCTTCGGACGCTATGTGTTCGCAATCGGCGGCAACCCGGAGGCGGCGGAACTCGCCGGCATCAAGACCCGCTGGGTCACGGTCAAGATATTCACGCTGATGGGCGTTCTATGCGCCATCGCTGCGGCAATCTCGACTGCCCGCCTCAACGCGGCCACCAATGCCCAGGGTGAACTGGATGAACTTTATACGATCGCGGCGGCGGTCATCGGCGGCACGTCGCTCGCCGGCGGCGTCGGCACCATAGCGGGCGCGATGCTCGGCGCGCTCGTCATGCAATCGCTGCAATCCGGCATGGTGCTTGTGGGCATCGATACGCCCTTTCAGCGCATCGTCGTCGGTGTGGTTCTGGTCGTCGCCGTCTGGCTCGACACCATCTACCGCGCCCGCGCCAAGTAAGAACCGAGGAGAACCCCAATGACGGAACAAGTCACGCCCCTCGTGGAAATGCGCAATATTTCCATTTCCTTCGGTGGTATCCATGCGGTGGAAAACGCCTCTGTCGATCTTTTCCCAGGTGAGGTTGTGGCCCTTCTTGGCCACAACGGCGCCGGCAAATCGACGCTCATCAAGATATTGTCCGGTGCATACCGGCGGGATGGGGGCGACATCCTCATCAACGGCGAGGATGCGGATATCCGCAATCCCCGCGACGCCAAGAAATACGGCATCGAAACCATCTACCAGACGCTGGCGGTGGCGGATAATGTCGATGCGGCGGCCAATCTTTATCTCGGCCGCGAGCTGAAGACGAAATGGGGAACATTGGATGATGTCGCCATGGAAGCTTCGGCCCGCGAGGTCATGGGGCGTCTCAACCCCAATTTCCGGCGGTTCAAGGAGCCGGTGAAGGCGCTTTCCGGTGGCCAGCGGCAGTCCGTGGCAATCGCCCGCGCCATTCTGTTCGATGCCCGCATCCTCATCATGGACGAACCGACGGCAGCACTCGGGCCGCAGGAAACGGCACAGGTCGGCGATCTCGTCAAGGAACTGAAACGGCAGGGGATCGGCATCTTCCTCATCAGCCACGATATCCATGACGTCTTCGATCTCGCCGACCGGGTGTTCGTCATGAAAAACGGCAAGGTGGTCGGCCATGCCCGCACGGAAGATGTGACGAAGGACGAGGTCCTCGGCATGATTATTCTGGGCAAGGTGCCGCCGGGTGCTGTGGCGGGTCCGGGCGCGGTCGTTGCCTGACGACAGAATTCTGTCGTCTTTACTTCCACTACAAATCGAGGCCCGGTAAAAACCGGGCCTCGACAAATGCTGGGAACAAAAGTTCTTGGAGTTGACTAAAAAATATATGCGTCCGGTGTGTTTCAGCCCAGCCGGAACCGCAGACGAAAAATGTCTGCGGCTCTGCGCAATTGCAGACGCGGTCGTTAAAAAGCGGTGTTTTAATGGAGTTCGGCGTGTGCGAAACCGCTGCCGTTCATTTCTGCGCCAGCCGGTAGCGAGCCATGCTGATTGATGTCCTGGGCCAGCGACAGCAATGCCATTTCCAGGAAATAGGTCGACATCCCCAGTTCCAGAGATTTGGAGCGCTGGCAAAGATAGGAAACCATCCGCCCGAGCGCCAGAATCTCGTCTGCATTGTCCTGTTCAAGTATTGCTGCGGTAGACGCCACCATGATTCCCTCTCGACAGTCGACAGTATGAAAACGCGTTGATCCCGCGTTGTTCATTTTCGACCACATCGAGCGTCACGCGAGCGTCACACCTGCGTCAATCGTCGCTCTTGTTTTCCGGCGCGCCGTTATTTTCCGCCGCTTCGGTAGCCGCAAGCGATGTCACGAGGGCAACGATGCTCTTGCGCACGGTTGCGCTCTTGATTCGGGCAAAGGCCTGATTGAGCGAAAATCCTTCATTCGACGCAACGAAAGACTGCATGGCATTGATCGTGCCAAGGGCGGGATTGGCGTTTCCGACATCCGGCGTCGCATTGGCGAACAAAGAGCTGACATCGACGCCGAGAACCGATGCAATGGCTTGCAAACGGGACGCGCCGACGCGATTGGCACCCTTTTCGTATTTCTGGACCTGCTGGAAGGTAATGCCCAACCGGCCCGCCAGCGCGCTTTGACTCATGCCGAGCGACTTGCGGCGCATTCGGATTTGTGTACCCACATGCACATCGATCGGGCTGGGTAGTTTGGCCTGCATCATGAACTCCTCCAGTTGTGAGGTTCTTAAATTGGATATTTATCAATTAATATTGTTGAAGGTAGACATTCAACACAATTTCCACGGGTATTGTGAGGTGTTACTGATAAAGTAAGGCTGTTTTCCGTCGGTATGCTGTGCTGGTTGACGGTTTATCACCTTTGTTGCACATCGCAATGCCCCGTTTCTGCTGGCAAAATGGCTCCAGCCGGCCACGCCGATGGCGTGAAAGCCCAGTCTTTCCCAAATTTTCCTGTTCTCTCGGTCGAAACCGTCGAGCGTTTCCGCATCACCGAAATGGGGAACCCAGACGAATGGCTTCTCTTGGTCGGAGCGCACGATATTTTCAACAAGCACGTTGTTATAAAGCCGAGGCAGGCATTTGTTGGTGTCGATGGTGGGTAAAACCGGAATGGGATTTCGCAGGATTGCGAAGCCCTGCTGTGCCAGCAATAGAACGGAGGCATCCAGTTTACGTTTCAAATCCATCGCATTACGGGCGTTGCATTCATGGGCCACCGGATCGGCAACCAGCAATAGCGGGTGGCCATCGCGTCTTAGACCTGTGACCGAAACGAACTGGTCGACGTGGAAACCGCATTGGTGGATTTTTCCGAAGGTGATCGCCGGAGGCGACGTGTTTGCCGAGGTAAGAGCGATTGAGGCCGAGGCATTGCCGAGGTCTTCCGGCCGATATCCGAAACTGCCCAGGGTTCTGTAGTCGAGTGCCTGAACCCGCTGCCATTGTTGCGGCCGTTCGGTTGCCGCATTGTTTGCCATACCCCTGTCGTCCTGCAGGCTGGAATGGCCCACCAATCGAAAGTCCGGCCCGACCAGCTGGTTACCGCCCGGCAAAGTGACATGCGAAGCGTTGGCGGCAAGCCCGAGACGATTGGCGAGCTCGCCAGTGACGGCGCTTTCCGATGCACAAAGCAGTTCGGTTGCGATCCCATCAGCAGTCCGAACGTGGAACACGTCCTGTATCCACGGGTGCGAAACGCTGCTGGTTGCATCGAGCGGTAACAGTTCTGCGGTGCAGGTGGCTGCCAGCCTGCTGAGCCAGCTTTCAGCGGAGGCGAGACAGGGGCCATCGATAAGAACAAGGGCCGTGACGTCGGAAGGCAGAGCCGAAAGCAGGTTTCCGATCGGGATGAGCGGAGAGACGCCCCCTTCAGCCCTGTCACCCGCAAAAAACGCGGCGGGCAAGGCAAGCGCGATTGTCCGGATCAGTCCTCCGCAGTCGGGCAGCAGAGACGGGTGCGGGGCAGCGGTCAAGACGCTTTTTCTCCCGCCGTCTGCCGCGTGGCCAATTGCTGGAAAAATACCGTGTTCTGTAATTTCCACGATTGCGGCGGCGGGGATGGCAATTCTCCGCTGCCAAGCAGGCCTAAAAGCAGGGCCGCATCGTTGCGTTTGGCGGAAACCGCGTTTCCGGCCAGAAAATTTGCGGTCTCGAGGTTGAGGTTTGCCTCAGTTGCCATTGCACGCCATGTCCTGCGGTTAAAATGCAGCTTGCGGGCGGCGTTCAGCAAGGCGTCGTGTTCCTCTGGGGCGATAGCGGCGCGACACGCTTCGAGCGTCGCTTCGGCATCGACAAGCGCGATTGTAAGCGGGCGGTAGTCGAGTTCGCCGGGCGCGTGGCTGACTGCCACATCGGCGTCGGAAAAACGCAGCCCGTCCCGATAGGCTTCAAAGATTTCGCCGATGCCGATCATGCCGAAGGCCGCGCATTCCGCCGCTCTTAGCGCGCCCATGCTGGCGGCACCGAGAACAGCGACGCCGCCTGACAGCGCGAACAGGATTTCCTTGTGCCACACGGCGGCGCAGTCACCGTAGAGGCCGTCGATCAGCCCGATTGTCCGGGCACCCTGCTTTACCGCGTCGAAAATGTCGCCGCAGGCAGCCGGGCCACGAAGATCGAGGCCGGAAATCTGCGCGGGTGCGATGCCGTGGATGGACGGGCCTGCAAAAACCACCGGCTTCATCAAAGGCCTCCGAGGTTCAGGAACCGGTCGAGCGTGCGCTGGGATATACGTTGAAGGCCACCACCGGCAGGGGTGAGGCCGCTTGCCAGAACCCGGACGACATGCAGACCGGATACGCCCGTTTCCAGCGCAAAGACATAGATGTCGTCGATCCCGGCGGCGAAAAGATGCTCTGCAAGCTGACGCCACGGCGGTAGAGCCGGATCGCTATTCGCAAAATCGAGACTGGCCGGGATCCGGTCCATTGGCCACACCTCGGATGCCGCCGGTCCCGCCGCAAACATATCCCGCTGGTAGCGCAAAGGAGAGAGATCGTCCCTCGCGCCGCTGATGTCAGTCAGTCGCGACTGGATCGCCTCCAGCAGCGCGGCAATTGCCGCGTCATAGGTGCCAAACCGGCACGCTGCGCCGGCAGCGCTGCGGGTGGCAAGTCCGTCCTGCGCGTGGATTGACCGTGGCAGGCTCGCCATGACTACAGGCACGCCGAGCGTATTGGTGAGATCAAAGAAGCGGGGCGGCAGTCCGATATGTGAAAGGTGTTGAACAAGAGCATCGAAGGATGTGTCGACACCCATCGGCAACACGACCGGTTCCGGCGCGATATTGCGGGTTTCGAAGGTATCGACGAGAAAGCAGGCGTCGTTTTCGATGAGTTCGAGCAAGGCGTGCAGAACCGCGTGGTCATGGTCGAAACCCGCCGCAAGACCTTGCGAACTCATGAGAAAGGCCTGCCGGTCCCAGGGGAAATCCGCGCGAAAATCCATGCCCACCAGCTCATAGGGGGCAAAAACCTCCAGCTGCTGGCGTATGGATGTTCCCTTCACCCAGGCGCGTTCGTTTCGCAGATCAAGAGTGTCCGGGTCGACCCGGCCGATCGTTTCGAAAGGAACGAGAGGGGCGCCCTTGTCCCGCATCTCACGAATGGAGCCGAAAGTGGTGATATGTTTGCGGGTGTCTTCGGCGACGGCACCTTCGATCGCTTCCATGATCGCGGAAAGCCGTGCCTGCTCCGCGACAAGCCCCTTGCCCTGGGAGACCGACAGTCCGCGTGAATTGGGCCGCGTCGCGAACCAGACGGGTATGCCGATAATATCGAGACCGGTCACGTCTCCGACGCGGGTAATCCCGAACCGCCGAAGCAGTTCGGGATCGAAGAACGAAGCGTCCGGATGCCCTAAAGCCGCTGTCGCTGGAATATGTGCGCCGTCAGCGGTCAAGGCTGCGGGGGCGCAATCAAGGCGCCGCGTTGGTGTCGTCGGCAAGGATGGCGTCGAACAGTTCGCCGGTGACGGAACCCGCCGGACCAACAGCCTTCAGGGCCGATTCGATCGGCGCCTGCACCATGCGGTTGAAATCCCAGCCGGCGTCGATCACTTCGCCGACAAAGGCGAAATCGGCCTCGGAAACGACAGCGCCGCCGGCGACGAGGGCTTCGATGCCCTGGATCTGGACCTGATCCAGCTCGTTTTCGGGCTGGCCGTCCTGACGAACGAGCATGGATTTTGCTGCCGCAGCAACGCGCGCGTAACCGTCCACACCGGGATGGCTGGCTTCATAGGCGGCAATCGTCTCATGCGAGACGGACGCAACCCTGAGCGGCGCCGTGCGAATGAAGAGAACGCCGAAACCCTTTTTTCCGACAATAAAGAAGTGCGAGGACATAATAACTCCTATTTGATCCCAGCTAATCGAAGTGCGTTATAGAATTTTTCATTCGCTACCGGGTCTCGGTCTGGGGACAGGCTGCTGATTTCCCTCGCCGTCATACCCGGATAGTTTTCCTGAAGCCTGCTGCCGGTTTCCCGGGCAGCGTCCAAATCACCGTGGAGCGCGTGGCTCGCGGTCAAGACGCGCAATGCCGGCTCGTCATTTTCCATGCGCGCGCACAGTTCTACTGCCGCGCCGTAATCCTCACGCTTGAACGCGATGCTGGCGCCCGCCCACCAGTAGATGTCGGGTGCGAGCGGATTGAGGTCGATGGCTTGCTGAAACTTTTCCCATGCGGTTTCGGCATCGCCGAAATGGGCGAGCGCATCGGCATGCTGGAGCAAAAGGTCGGCGGAGTTGGGCGCAAGCGCCTCCGCTTCGAAGAACCTTTCGGCGGATATGTCGAAATCCCGCTGGTAGAGCGCCACGACGGCGCACATCCAGTGGCCGACGCCAAGAGCGGGATCGATTTCGACGGAGGCGTCTGCCTCCGCCTTGGCGCGGTGCAGCAGGTGGGGGTCGTTGCCGCCCAGCATCAGCCATTCCAGCTGCAGGCTCTGCGCCACGCGGGCGCGGGCAACCGCCATGCTGTTATCCAGATCGACCGCCTTACGGAACATCGAGCGGGCTCTTCGAAGAAGCGGCAGGTCGCACTTGCCGCGCAGAAGCTGCTGGCCCTCCAGCAATTGCCGGTAGGCCTCGCCGCTGTGGTTGCGGTCTGGTTCCACCTGAAGCCGCTCGATCTCGCGGGCAAGCCCCGCGGCCACCTGTTTGGACAGCAGTCGAAAAGCGGCGTGAATATGCCGCGCGGTCAGCACGACCTCCAGCGACCAGACGATTTCTCCGGTCGCTTCCTCGATCAGCGCTACCGACATGCGGGCATCGTCGAAAACCGTGGAGACGATGCGGTAATCCGCCCGCAACATTGCATAACTGTCGTCGGTCCGGTCGTGTGTCGCTACAAAGGTGCTGTGCGTCGAAAGAACGGTGAAGGTCCGGTATCGAACGAGACTATTGGCAACATCCTCGACAAAGGCACTCATCACCGGCGATACCGCAAGCCCGTCCACCCGCACCGGACGGCTGAAGGCGACGCGTGGTTTTGCCATCGATTTTCGGCGGCTACCCTCATCCGGTTCGGCGGGGGCTACTATCGTCGAGGCCAGACTTTGTATCCGCCGTCGAAGCGCCACTGTCTCGGCCTCCGGAGGTCGGTCCTCCTGGCGGAGCTGTTCCATCAGAAGCTGGAAAATTCCCTCGCAGGCGCTGGTGTTTCCCACCCGCGCATAGGCCGCCATGGCGGCGCGGTAGGTTTCCTCGCGCTCCGGCTCGATCTTCAGCGCGCATTCGGCAAGCGATGCGATGTTGTTCGAACTGGCGCGGCCGAACCGCGTCAACTCCTCCAGAAGCGGTGTATAGCTTGAAAAGAACAGGTCCTTGAGACGGCGTCGCTCAGACAGCAGCCAGAGATAAAGGTGGTCCTGCCCAGCCTCCAGCCCCTCCAGCAGATCGCCGCCGAATTCGAGCAGGGCTTGCAGCCGCTGCATCGGGTCTTCTGCTCTCGCGCCGGCAAGAAAGATCGCAAGGTCGGTTCGCTGCGCCAGCTTTCCGGCCTTCAGGTCGTTCCCTTCTGTCAGAAGGATGGCATCGTCATCGCTCGACAGCTTCTGGAGGCGCAGGATCAGCTGCCGCAAATTGCCGAGTGCCCTTTTTTGCTCGACGTTTTCCCATAACAGCGATGCGGCCTGCTGGCGGGAAAGGGACTGATTGGGAGCAAGGATCAGGGCGGCAGTGAGGGCAAAGCCCTTGGACGGGAAAAACGCTTGCCGCACCGCATCGCAGCGCGGGGTGCCAAAAAGCCGGATCGGTATCAGTTCAGCGTTCCCAGCCAATTTCGTTCCCTCATGAATCACCATCTAACAATGTGTCCGGGAAATTGAAAGTCATCATTGGCGTTCCATTTGACGCTGGTGTGACGCCGCTTGCCTATTGTCGTGAATAGAGGCGCGGGCGACGGGCGGAAAACAGCAATCATGCATCAGGCAGGCATCGGGAATTTTCGAAATTGATAGCGTTTAACGGAAGCTACATGGCGTTCGAGCCGCGTACTGAACCTTACCAGCGTGCCGACGACGTCGGTTATGCGGTGTGTGAGTTCATGTGGTTCAAAGGGCGCCCGTTCTATCCGGTCTCGGCGCTGGCCCATGCGAAGGTTGCCCATGCCAGACTGTCGGCATGCGACGACGAAGATGAGGACAATCTCGATATTATTTTCCGCATGCCATTTGCAGCCGGCGGGCATTTTTTCGAGATCGTGCTGCGCTCCAACGAAGGCACTTCTTACGGTGGCTGGCTGTGGGGAGAAGAGCTGGAAATACTGAACGAGGTCGTCAACGGCTATCGCGTTCTGGCGGGGAAGTTCGAAGACAGGCGGATCCGGTTTGAATATTCCAAGCGGTCTCATCGCTACCGGACAGCCGAACCGCTGCCGGTCGAGAAATCCGTCTTCCTGATCCAGCGAGAGGTAAGGCCTTACGCGGGAAGGCACGATTTGCCGGGAAGCCCGGCACGTTAATGGCGGGGCTGATGCCGATGCGTTTCCGGGGGAGCGCAAGAGCGTGGGGCGAGAAGGGGTTCAACTGGCGCGGCGCGTATTGCGCGCATCGCAAATATGCCCGGTAAAGCCAAGGCTTTGTCGGGAGCAGCAGGTGAATTTTTTTATTTTTATTGTGTGGAAGATTTGTGATGCCCAATGGAGGTAACATGCGTAACAGGCGGGTGTCATCACAGCTATTAGCGGTGAGTTGCGCCTCGGGTGACGACGTGCTTTCCCTTGACGGGAGCGCCAACGACGACCCGCGTCCATCAGTTGCGAACGACAGGCTTTATGTCGTGGGCGAGCCGGTTTCCAGGAAGGTGCTGAGATCTCGCCCGCCGGAGAACCGGGTTGAGGAAGAGGCTTTTCGCGTGGCGGAAATCAGCAATACCGTCATCGATGTCGATATCAGGCTTGCAAAATGGGCCTGGGCCGTGCTGGTGATCGGGCATTGCTGGCTGATCTATTTCATGGTGACCAATCTCGGCTGAGGCCTCCCCCGGGACATGCGCTCCGGCCTTTAACGCACTTCTCCGACGCCGTGCAGGATCATCGCCGCCGCACCGAAGGCCACGGGGTCTGTCGCAACCACATCCGGCAGCTGGATTTTCGGCTGTATCACCTTTGCGCCGTCGAACGGGTCCGAGCGTTCGTAATCCAGCCATTCCGCCAGCCGCTGTCGTACGATCCTTGGTAAGGTGCCGCCGACAAAGATTGCCGTGGGCGCCAGAACGGCGCTGACAGCGAAGGCGAGGCGCGCAACCTCCGGTCCCGCCCGTTCCAGCCACGCCTCAAACACGGCGGAGTTGCGCAAGAGGTAATCCGTCCAGACCTCGGGTGCGCGCCCCGAGGGTTTTTCTCCCACATGCTCCACGCACCATGCCGCCAGGTCTTCGAAGGAGGGCCGCGAAGTGCTGCGGCCGCGCAAGGCGCCGATCTCGCCGGCATTGCCGAGATAACCGCGATAAAGCTCATTTTTGATAATGATGCCGCCGCCGATCCCCTCGGACAGATAGAGATAAGCGAAATTTTCGTGTCCGTCCGCATTGCCAAGCGTCAGTTCACCCATGGCTGCGGCATTGGCATCATTTTCTATGATCACCGGACAACGCAGCGCCTCGCGCAGCATGGCGGAAAGGTCAGACCCGGCCCAGGAAATAACCTCTTCGGCAAGATCGAGCGACATGGCTTCCTTGCGAAAGCGGGTCGGCATTGCAATGGCCGCGCCGATCAGTTGGCTCCTGTTGATCGCATTTTTCGTCAGTAGTTCTTCGGATCCGTCCTGAAGCGCCCGTTGGACATCGGAAAACGCGTCATAGGAGCCGCGCATCTGCAATTCTCCAACGAACTCTCCGCCAAAATTCAACAGCGTCAACATCACCGAATAACGGTTGGCGTGCGCACCAAGGGCGTAACCGACAGTTTTTTTGAGCGTGAGGTCGATATGGGGTGCGCCACGGCCTTCCTGCCGGCGTGCACCTTCCTCGATGATACCGCGTTCAAGCAGATTGCGCGTCATCATGCTCACGGCAGCCGGCGTTATGCTGCAATAGTCGGCAAGCTCGACCCGCGAGGCCGAACCCTTGCGCCTGATATATCCCAGAAGCGCACCCTGTGTTGCGCCAATGCCTGCCAACCCGCCCTGCCGTCTCTCAGTCAAAGTTTCACTCTCCCGCGCTTTACCTGGGGAAATGTCATGAAGCTGTTAATTAAGCAACTTAATTAAATAATCAGTTTCAACGGGAATGGATCACATGTTCAAGTCTCTCACCCTGATGGCCACGGTTGCCCTCGGCGCGCTTTTGCCGGCTGTCGCCTTTGCCGAAGACATCAACATCAAGCTCTGGACGCTCGCCGACAAGAATGCGCCCGGTCGCGTCACCAACATCGAAGCTGCCGCCGGCATCATGAACGCGCAGTTCAAGGCAGCAGGCGTCGACAAACGCGTCGTCATCGACATCAACAACAGCGCCGTGCAGGGCTGGGACTCCTTCGCGCTCGATACGCTGAAGGCGTTTTCGGTGGGGCAGGGGCCGGATATCTACATCCTGCCGCATGAATGGATCGGCCAGTTCGCGCAGGACGGCTATGCCATGCCGATGGAAGACAAGATCGCCGCTGCTCCCTGGGTCTATGGCGATATCCTGCCGGTTCTGTGGAATTCGGCCAAGGCGACGGACGGAAAGATTTACGGCATTCCGCAGGACGCGGAAATCCGCATGTTCTTCTACAACAAGGACATGCTGCGCAAGATCGGCAAGGACGAAGCCTTCATCGAAGGCCTTCCGGCCAAGGTCGACGCCGGCGAATTCACGCTCGACGATCTGACGACCCTGTCGAAGGAAGTGGTAGACGGCAAGGCCGCACAATACGGCATGCTGCACCGCCCGAATGTCGGTATCGACTATCTGATGGTGTTCCAGTCCTATGGCGTGAAGTTCATGGACGAAAAGACCGGCAAGCTGATGTTCCCCAAGGCCGAAATGGCCAAGGCGCTCGGCTGGTATGAGCGCAATGCCAAGGAAGGCGTGACGCCCGTCGACAATACCGCCATGAGCTGGGAGGCGATCCAGACGGCCTTCAAGCAGGAAAAGGCCTTCATCTTCCATCAGGGTGTCTGGGCGGTTGCCTGGCAGGTGGGTGACAAGAACGGCGCGACCTGGCCGACAGACGGCAAGGGATACTTCAACAAGATCGGCTGGATTTCCGCTCCGGCAGCCGAAAAAGGCGGCAAGCCGGCCAACCTGTCGCACCCGCTGCTCTACACCCTCAATCCGAAGAGTGCCAATGCCGATATCGCCGCCGATCTCGTGGCGCTTGCGACATTGCCCTATTTCAACAACGAACACGCGGTGACATCCTATCATACGGCCATCAGCAACGCCCAGACGGCCATGCCGAAATACCGCGATAACTGGGTACTCTCCGCTGCTTCGCCGATGATGAAATACGCGCAGTTTGTGCCCAACCACACCAAGTTCGGCAGCTACAACAAGGTGCTGTTCAGCGGTCTGCAAGCGGTTGAGACCGGCAAGATGACGGCCGCGCAGGCGGTCGATTTTATCGCCGACGAGCTTGAGCTGCAATTTGGCGCAGAGATCGAAATCCGCGACGCCGCAAGCAACTGAGTTTGCCCGAAACCATGCCGCCCGGTTCTGCCGGGCGGCTTTTCCGCGTTCCCACCGGTATATCGTAATGTCTCAATTTCAGCTTCGGGCGCGTCGCCCGGCCCGGCCGATCTTTTATCTGGCTCCGGCTCTCGCCTTGCTTGGCCTGTTCTTTCTTGCCCCGATCGTCGTCAATCTGGTGATCGCCTTTACCGATATGGGCGCAAACCTGAGGGTCGGCAAATTCACGGTCGAGAATTTCCAGCGCATGTTTCAGCGCGACGTGCGCCTGCCGATGGTGTTGCTGACGACGCTGATCTATGTCGGCGCAACGCTGTTCATCTTCAATATCGGGCTTGGCGCGCTTCTGGCCGTTACGACCACGGCGATACCAGACCGGCTAGGCAACTTTTTTCGCGGCCTCTGGCTGCTGCCGCGCATGAGCCCCGCCGTGCTTTACGGCGTGCTGTGGATATGGATCGCCGATCCGACGTCTTCCGGCCTGCTCAATCAGTTTCTTGGCGCGCTCGGCGCACCCGCTCTCAACCTGCGCAACGACTTTCCGCTGTTTCTGGTGGTGGTGGCGAACGGTGTCGTCGGCGCGTCTTTCGCCATGGTCATCCTCACATCGGCCATCCGCTCCATACCGTCGCATCTGGCCAATGCGGCGCGCGTCGATGGCGCCAGCGAATGGGGTGTGCTTCGCCATGTCGTCGCACCCGCGCTCTCGGCACCGATCCGTTTCATCACGCTCTATCAGGCGCTCTCACTGATGACGACCTACGAATATATCCTGCTCATCACCGGCGGTGGGCCTGTCTACGATTCCACGACCTATCCGCTTTATATCTACCGGCGCGCCTTTGAAAACGGTGCCTATGCCTATGGTGCTGCACTTGCGCTTGGCCTGATGGCGATAGGCGTTGCCATCACCCTCATTCAATGGCGCATCAGCAATATGCGCTCGACTTTTGCTCCCGCCAAAATCGAGGTGCTGTGATGACGCTCGCCCACACCCACGCGCCTGCCCACAGCAGGCGTGCCCTTGATCTGAAGCCGGACTGGACGCGTCTTGAAAGGCGCAGCCTTGCCCATCGCGCCGGTTTCGTTCCCGTCATTCTTGTGTTCCTGACGGTGGTTTCGGTTCCGGTTCTCCTGCCCTACCTGTGGCTGCTGGTGAAGTCGCTCACGACTTCCGACGACAATCTCAGCCGACTTGTACTGTGGCGCAGCGGCGCAATCGCCGCTTTTGCCTATGGCGGGGCGATAGCAGTTGCGCTTCTTTCCGCGCGCCTGCGCAATCCCACGCTGCTGTGGCTGGCATTTGGTGCCGTGGTTGCGGCGCTCGTCTTCGTGCTGGTGCTGCCGCATCTGACCATCGACAACTACAGTTTCCTCTGGAGCCGCGATATCGAGAAAACCGGCACTACGCGGATGGCGCTGATGCCGTCCGTCTGGACCGCCATGCGCAGTTCACTGCTGTTTGCCGCTTCCCAGACGCTGATCGTCGCGCTGGTCGCCACGCCGGCCGCCTATGCGCTGTCGCGCTTCACCTTCGCCGGGCGTGAAAATGTGCTGCGCGGGCTTTTGCTGCTGCATGCCTTTCCGGCGCTCGCGCTCACCGTCGCGATCTTCGTGCAACTGCATTACATGGGCCTGCTCAACAATCTCTTCGGCGTCGTGCTGGTCATGAGTGCGCTTGAGCTGCCGTTTGCAATTTTTGTTCTCAAGGGCTTTTTCGACAACGTTCCCTGGGACATCGAAATGAGTGCCGTCACCGATGGCGCGACCCGCTTCCAAGCCTTTCGCATGGTGGTTCTGCCGCAGGTAAGAAGCGGGCTGATCGCGGTTGCCACCTTCACCTTTCTGCGTGGCTGGGAAGAATATGTTTTCGTCCAGACCCTGCTCATCGAAAAAAGCCAGATGACGATGAGCCTCTATCTCTTCTTCGTGGCACAGGACAGCGCCGGCGTGAACTACGGCATGATCGCTGCCGTAGGCATCATCTATCTGTTGCCTGTGCTGATCATTTACATCTTCACGCAGAAATACATCACCCAGATGAGTTTCGGCGGGATCAAAGGATAATCGCCATGGCCAGGATCACCCTCGACAATGTCACCAAAAGCTGGGGCGACACCCGCGTTCTGCAACCGATGACCCTCTCCATCGAAGACGGCGAATTCGTCGCCGTTCTCGGCCCGTCCGGATGCGGAAAGTCGACCACGCTTTTCCTGCTCGCCGGGCTCTACGCGCCGACCGCGGGTCAGATTTCTTTCGACGGCCACAACGTCAATCGCATCGATGCGCGCGACCGCAATGTCGGTATCGTCTTCCAGTCTTATGCACTTTATCCCAACCTGACGGTGCGGCAGAACATCGCGTTTCCGCTGCGCTTCAAGAATGTTCCGCGTGAAGAAGCAGCGCGGCGGGTGGAGGAGGCGGCAAGCCTCGTGCAGATCAGCGCGTTGCTCGACCGACGGCCCTCGCAGCTTTCCGGCGGCCAGCAGCAGCGTGTGGCGCTTGCCCGCGCGCTGGTCAAGGAACCGAACATCCTGCTACTGGACGAGCCGCTTTCCAATCTCGATGCGACCCTGCGCATCACCATGCGCGCCGAGCTGAAAAGCCTGCAGAAGCGCCTGAAGATCACCACGCTGATCGTCACCCATGACCAGATCGAGGCGATCACCATGGCGGACAGGATCATTTGCATGAACAACGGCGCCATTGCCCAGATCGGCACGCCCGATGATCTTTATCGCAGGCCCGACAATCTGTTCGTGGCCGGTTTCATCGGCACGCCGCCAATGAACCTCTTGAAAGGATGGGCGCAGGGCGGGCAGTTGCAGATTGGCGATGCCCTGCTCGACCTCAATGCCCGCTGTGACGGCGAAGTCACCTTTGGCCTGCGCCCGGAAGATATCGCCCTCGTCACATCGTCCGAGGCGCGGCTTGAGGGGCAGGTTACCACGGTCGAGCCCATGGGGCGCGAGGTGTTCTACACGATCGATACGCCTGCAGGGATGATCCACGCGCTCGAATATGGCGAGACGATACGCCACGCGCCGGGAGATCGTGTCGGGATCAGCTGCAAATCGGCGCTGACGCTCGTGTTCGATGCCGCCGGTAACCGCATCGCCGGGCTGCATGCCGATCTTTCCCACCATTCGACTATTCCGGCGCGTGAACCGCAAGCCGTAAACTGACAGGAATTTCCATGCCTAAAATCGTCTCCCATCGCGGTGCCAACCACTTTGCGCCCGAAAACACCTTCGCCGCCGCCGACCTCGCCTTACAGCAGGGAGCGGATTACATCGAGCTCGACGTGCGCGAGAGCGCGGACGGTGTGCTTTATGTCTTTCACGACGAAACGCTGGATCGTACCACCGATGGCACGGGTCCCATCGGCCACATACTGTCGAGCGAGATCGATGCATTGGACGCCGGCAGCTGGTTCGGCGAAAACTTCAAGGGTGCGGCTGTACCGCGGCTCGATGCCTATCTCAGCCATTTGCGCGGCCGCTGCGGCGTCTATGTCGAGCTGAAATATTGCGATCCCGTCAAGGTGGCGGCACTGGTACGAAGCCTCGGCATGGTGCGCGATACCTTCTTTTTCTCTTTCTCCGAAGAAATGCGCCGGGGCCTGGCCGCCGCCGCGCCGGAATTCCGCAAGATGATGACGCTCGATATCGCCAAGTCGCCTTCGCTGGCTGCGGCTGTTCACCATGCCTCGATCATCGAGATCACACCTGCGCAGATGCGCAAGCCCGGCCTTGTCGCGGCATGCCGCAAGGCGGGTCTGGAAATCATGGTTTATTATGGCGGCGATGATGCCAACCTTCATAATGAGATCGCATTGGCCGGGGTAGACTACGTCAATATCGACCGCCCGGACCTGTTCGATACGGCGCGCCGCGCCGTACGGCAGCCTGAACTCGCATGACCTTTCTTACCCCCTGGAGATGATGACATGAGCAATCTTATTGGAACCGGCTTCAACGCCAGCTCGGACGACGGTGAACTGGCCACACTCGAAAGCGATCTGCGTGCGCTTGCCGAAATTGGCTGCGACACCGTTGAAATCGCCGCAACGAGCCTTGATCTGATCGCAGGCGGTCGCATCATCGAGGAGCGCGCTCAACGGTTCGTGGCGCTCGCCAAAGAATTCGACTTCCGCTACACGGTGCACGGTCTTGTTTCGTCCAATTTCATGGACCCGGTAACGTGCCGCTACCAGATAGATGCAGCCAAGGCGCTGGCCGTCCTGTGCGATCGCATCGGCGCGGGCATCCTCGTTCAGCATGGTGGTGCCCTGCGTGCCGACCAGATCGCCGAGCGGGCCGATGCCGATGCCCGTGAGCGGGAGGCGCTTTTCGAGCTGGCGGAATTCTGCAAGCCCTATGGCGTGCGGGTCGCGCTTGAGAATATCTTCTCCACCGAACCCGGCCAATATCGCCAGACGCCTGCCGAGGTGGCCCAGACCGTTAAGGCCATCGGCCATGATAACGTCGTGGCGCTGATCGACTTCAGCCACGCCTATCTCGAATCCACCTATCGCGGGCTCGATTTTCGCGAACAGCTTCGTGCCATGGCGCCGGTTGCCGGCCATTTGCATGTCCACGATTCCTTCGGCCGGCCGCAGGGCTTTTATCAACCGTATTTCGACCAGGAAAATACCGCTCTCGGCATCGGCGATCTGCATATGCCGCTCGGCTGGGGAGATATCGACTGGCAGGGCATCTTCTCGGAGCTGACCTTCCTGCCGGATACCGTGCTGATGATGGAAATCGGCCGCCGCTACCGTGCCGAACAGCCCGCGAGCCTTGAAACGGCGCGTCATCTCATGTCGCTCTACACTGAGCGGATGCAGATCGCGGCTGAATGACTGAACTGAACAAGGCCCAGCCGACAGGCTGAGGTCTGAAGCGCCGGCAGTTCTGAACGCAACTGCCGGCGTTTTTCGTTACGCGGCCCAGTCGGAAAGCGAATAGGCTTTGATGTAATCGATCATCATCTGCGAACCGTCGCTGAAATCAACTGCCGACGGCGTTCCTGCCATGCCGCCGACAGCAAGATTGACGACCATATACATGGGGTCGTGCATGTCATCAGGCGTATCCGTCTGCGCCACGGCGACGTCGTCGAAATACCAGGTAATATGTTCCGCATCCCACAACACGCCGTAGGTGTGAAACCCCTCCGTGCTCGGCACGCTGACATTGTTGATGACCGAACTCTGTTCACCCGTCGCGTTGGAGTGGGTGGACATGATCAGCGTATTGGGGTTTTGCCCACGCATCTCCACGACATCGAGTTCCGGCGGCCAGGATCCATCTTGCGGCAAAAGCCAGAAGGCCGGCCAAGCGCCCCGGTCGGTCGGCATGTCGGCGCGCATTTCGAAATAACCATAGGTCTGGCTGAACGACGAATAGGTGTTCAGCATACCCGAGGTATAATCATAGCCCTCAACCTCGTTGGCGATCGATTGCGGGGTTTCCGCGGCGGTGATAGTCAGGACACCGTTGTTTATGCTGAAGGGATTTACCTCTGATGTGCCGGCATAAGCGGGGTTGATGTACCATTGCGCCTCGCCATTCGTCGTCAGCGAGCTTCCCTTTTCCGGTGCCCACCAATATTTGGCATCCCAAGTCCCCTGATCGCCGCTGCGAAGTGAAAGTGCATCGAATTCGTCGGCAAAGGTCTGGGTGAGGGATGATCGGTCGAGGCTGAGCTCGAACTGGTCGGTCTGAAGATCGTCGATGGTCGTTCCGGCAAGAACGACGGCCTCGCCGTTGGCGAAGTTCAGCCAGAGATTATCGCCCTGTTGGGTGGCATTGCTGACGAGCTGCTCGAAGGACGTGATGCCGTAACCGTTAAGCCGGATCGTGTCGTTGGCGCTGAAATCCATGATGAGATCGGTGCCGTTGCCGCTCGTAAAAACGAATGTATCCGCACCGCCACCGCCGATCAGCACGTCGTTACCGCCCCCGCCATCAATGGTCTGGCTGCCCGATCCGCCGGTTATGATGTTGTCCAGCTCATTTCCGAAGGCATAACGACCATCTCCGGTTACCCGCAGGTTTTCGAAATTGTCGGGCAAGGTATAACTCATCCAGGTGTCGATGGTGTCGATACCCTCCCCGGCATTTTCGACGGCGCGGTTAATGCTGGAATAGAGGTAATAAATATCGTCGCCCGTGCCGCCCGCCATTGTCACATTGACGGAACTGTCGCCCCACATGGAATCATTGCCGGCAGTGCCTGTCAGCAGCGGTCCGGAACCCGTGGCGGAAAAAAATCCGGTGGAATTGTCGCTGTAGTAGAGTGTGTCTCCAAGCGCATTCAATACTGTCCGGGCCATTGACCGTCTCCTGTCCGTTAGCGTTGGCTTTCTCACTCCTCTTGGGCAATACCCTAACAGGGCGAAAAGCCTCCTGTTAGAGCCAGAAATGAGGGGTACATGGGCGGTTTCTGTGGTGCACGCTATTGCAGCATTGCAATGGGCGGTGGCAGGATTGGACGGAAAGGGAGATGCTCAAAGCGGCATCTCATGGGAATGGAGTGCCAGAATTGAGTGTAGCCTTTACCAAGGAAGATAGTGCCGAAACCGCAGCCGAAACGGTTCTGCCGGACCGGGTGATTTCGCCTCATCCCAATCTGGTGACGGAGGCTGGGCTGAAAGCGCTGGAGCAGCAGCTGCAATTGGCGCGCGAAGCCTGCGAAACGGCCAATGCCGTCGAAGACGTCAATGAAAGACGTCGGCTTTCAGCCAATCCTCTGCGGGACATTCGGTATTTCGCGGAGCGCGTTCGCACCGCCCAGCTGATGCCGAGCCCTCCTGCTGATGGCACCGTTGCCTTCGGCAGCGTGGTAACATTCAGCCGTGATGACGGGAGGACGCAACGGTTTCGGATCGTAGGCGAGGATGAAGCCGATCCGGCCAATGGATCGATGTCTTATGTCTCCCCGGTCGCAGGATTGCTGATGGGAAAATCTGCCGGTGATGTTGTCAGCCTGGGTGGCAAAGAGATTGAAATCATCGAAGTGACCTAAAGCGTCCACTTGAAAACGGAACAAATTTTGGCAGCAAGGATGTACGGTTTGGAGCGAGAGAACCTCGCCGTAATTTACGCCGGCTGTGCCGTCGCCAAAGCGTCCTCTTCTGCCATTCCTGCCATCCTCATCATCGTATTTTTCAGAAAGAACCTGAAATCCAGATCAATGAAAGTATAGGCGAGTACGAGCCCCATATAGGCCATGAAAACGGGATTCACGCGGCCTGTATCCTCCACTAGCAGGCCTTGGTGCGGCCCTGTGGGGAGAGGACGTCATCACCATGAGGCGACAGGGTGATGACGATGAATAGTGGTCTTGATGACGTTGCCGCGCAAGACAATTTTCTATGGTTTTCAGTCGCTCAGATTGCCTTTTGGCAGAGCGCCCTCAACGGCGATCACCCGCTGTATGTAAAGCGGTTCGTTGGAAACCGGCGCGCTCATGCCGAATGCCGGCATGATCCTCACATAGAAACCATATCCGCTGGGGCTGATATCAGGATCGATCGCGATGTCGTTGGCTGTCGCCCACATCCAGCCGCTATTGTCGAGGGCGTTCGCACCACCAAATTGAAGCGCGGAGCAACTGATCGTCCGGACTGCGCCGCCGCTTTTTGAAACCAGTGTGACATAGGGCGCACGCTGTCCCTCGGTATTTTTATAAAGCACTGCAAATGAAACGGTTTTGCCGATCATCGCGGCGGCCTCCGCATTGCGAAAATAACGAACCAGTGCGGCCGACTGGTTGCCATTCGCACGCAAACCGAGGCTGTGAGCGAAAGCCGGAGAAAAGGTGACTTCTGCGGCTTTTATGGCGGAACCCGACGCCGCCAGGCTCCAGCCCGCTGGAGCGGACCCGGTCCAATCGGTGAAATCGCCGTTGACGATAAGATTGGCGGCGGGAAGTTTCGGCCAGCAAGGTGTCTGAAAGACGTTATCGGGCGCCGATGCCAGATAACAACTGAACAAGGTTCGGGCGATGAGCTGAGATCCGGCATCGTCCGGATGGACGTTGTCGCGATAAAGCGCATGGTCCTTGCCTCTCGCTACAAATGACGCGTGTGTATCCACCAGTGTGAGGCCCGGGTGCGCTCGGGCAAGGTCAAGGATCGCATTATAGACCTTGTCGTAACCGGTGCTATCGCGCCAGGGGTTCTGGGTGGTGATGAGTTGGGGGGCACCCGGCCATTGCCATTCGATCATGCCAAGCGGTCCGAGCAGGGCGGCTCGTCCGGAGCTTAGGATACCACCCGGTGTCTCGAAACTCTGCATATTATGCCCATGATGCGTGATGCACAGGTCGGGACGGGGAATCTTCAACGCCGCCGCGCGCTGGTCCGCGAGCATGTAACCGGCCATGCCGCCGGGCAGTGCCGCAAGATAGACCGTGAGCGTTGGCCCCATGCCTGCGCGCAGCGTAACCGGATCCGCATAGGCCTTTGGCCCGGTGGGGGCGTTTGTCTGCCATTCTGCCCAGCGGTGCAGCACAACCCTTGTGTCGTGCAGATCGCCAAGCATCATGGCGAACTGCTGGAATGGTCCGGCATCGGCATAGGCGGTGCTGTCACCATTCACGAAGATCGTGGCATTCTGACCCGCAGTCAAACGCGCGCGCAAGGGTGAGAGCGCGTTCAGGGAAGGGACCATGGTGGGGATGTTTCGGGAGGTGATGCCGAGCGATACGCCGATCATGCCGGCACCTCTTCCGTTCCGGTCATATATATGCATATGTTGCGTTTGAGCGGTGTCATCGTTCGTTCTCCTCGTCTGGCCCTAGGATAACTCCGCCGAAAGGCCGGGGGACAAAACGCAGGAAACGGGACGGCGAAAAGCAGTAAAATTATACGTCACGAATTTTTCTTCGATCTCTTTTAAAATATATAGATAGAATATTTTTCTTTTAATTTACGTATATCGGATTCTTATCCGCATAAAGGTTTGAATGTTATTTTTTCTAACCACAATCAAGCATTGTTGTTCTTATACTGAAATTGCCGGTGAAAATATCCCTGCCGTTGGCAAGTGCACTCGTCATTTTCACGGGCTGTCCATTCATGCCCGCAATTTAGGGCAATGGCAACTTGGGTGCTCTGATACTTCACAGGTGATGTCATGACATCCGCTCTATTTGTCAGTCACACAGGAGAGAAGGGTGGCGCCGAGCTTTTTCTGACGGACCTCGTCAAGGCTGGACCGCATTCCTGGCGAGCTTGTTTTCTCAGTGGCGGTGGTGCTGCTGATGATCTGGCAGCGGCCGGGAGGCCTCCGGTCATGTTATCCGCTGGCGAAAAAATGCTGTCGATCCGCCGTGACTCACCGTTTGGCGCAATGCTGCGTGGCGCGGCCGATGTTGTCGCCGTCGCTTGGCAATTGAGCCAGCAGGCGAGACATTACGACGTAATCTGCGCCAATTCGCAGAAGGCGCTGTTCGTTTGCGCGCTTGCCGCGAAACTCAGCCGCCGCCCACTTGTCTGGGTTTTGCACGATATAGTCACCGATCCCGCATTCAGCTCCGCCAATCGCCATGCCTCGCTGGCATTCGCGCGCCTTTTCGCAAGGCTGGTGGCCGTCAATTCGCAGGAAACCGGCCGGGCTTTCGTTGAAGCCGGCGGGCAGGCAGAAAAGGTCCGCATCGTTTATAACGGCTTCGACCCCGCAAAGGCTGTGGCCCACGATCCCGGCAGAGCTACGCGGTTGCGTGCGGAATTGGGCCTTGGTCCTGAACCGCTTGTCGGATTGTTCGGCCGGCTGAGCGAATGGAAGGGGCAACACGTCTTTCTGGACGCGATCGCGGCGATGGATGGCGTTCAGGCCGTCATCGTTGGCGGAGCGCTATTCGGGCAGGACGCCTATGAGACGCGCATCCGCGAGCAGGCATCCCGTCTCGGTCTGGATGGTCGTGTCCGCTTCCTCGGTTTCCGGTCGGATGTACCAGAGCTGATGGCATCGATGGATGCCGTTGCCCACACCTCTGTTGTCGCCGAACCGTTCGGGCGGGTGGTGGTGGAGGCCATGATGTGCGGGCGGCCAGTTGTCGCTACACGCGGTGGTGGGGTTACCGAAATCATTAGGGACGGCGAAACGGGTCTTCTGGTGCCGCCGGGCGACGCATCGGCGCTTGCGGCAGCACTAGGCTGCATCCTGTCGCAGCCGGCTCTGGCGGAAAGGCTGGCGCAGCAGGGCCGCGAGGATGTGAGCCGGCGTTTTTCGCTGGAGGAGACCTGCCGGTCCGTTTCCGCTTTGCTGTCGGAAGCAGTGTGAGGGGCCTCTTGGCGATCAATTCGGGCAGAAAGTGCAGGCAAGCGGAAGGGTCAGGATGCGTATTCTCGTAAACATGCCGAGCCAGTATGGCGGCAAACCTTCCGGCGTCGCCCGCGTGACCTTCAGCCTGCTGGAGCGGCTGCTGGATCAGACGCGGGACGACTACATCCTGCGCTCTCCCTGGACGCGGGCACAGCTGCCCGAAAACCTGCGCGAAAGCCGCCTTCAGCTGATTGAGACGCCGCGGCCGCGTATCATGGTGTTTGATGTGCTTCGTCAGGCCATGACGTTACCGACACTTTGCCGCAAGCTCGGCATCGATGTGCTGTTCAACGCCGATCCCTTCGGAAGTCCCCGCGGCGGCAAACGGCGCGTCACACTGGTTCACGATCTTTATTTCAAGACCATCCCCGAACAGATCGGCTGGCGGGCAACGTTGACGACGGATTTGATCTTTCGACTGATGATGGCTGGTTCGAACCGGATCACCTGCGTATCGGAAGCGACGCGTAAGGATCTGGCGCAGTTTTATCCATCGGCTGCCGGGAAAAGTCTGACTATCCATTCTGACAGCACCTTGAATGTCGATCCAGCGAGTTTAAACGGCCCGCCGCCGGTTGCCGCGCCCTACATACTGGCGGTCGGAAACGCGACGTCGAATAAAAACTTTTCGCTTCTGGGCAAGGCTTTTGCCGTGATTGGTAAGGTTAGGCCTGATTTGCACGTCGTGCATGTTGGCCGCGACGATGCCGAGGAAATCGGCAGCGTGCTCGATGATCCGGAGCTGAAGGCGCGACTCATCCGGCTTTCCGGCATAGACGACCATCAACTGGCAGACCTTTACCGCCACGCCGCCTGCCTTTGCGTGCCTTCCACATATGAAGGGTTCTGCCTGCCGGTGCTCGAGGCGCAGCAACTGGGGTGTCCGGTCGTCTGCTCCAACCGTTCCGCAACGCCGGAGATCGCCGGAAAGGGCGCACTCACCTTCGATCCCGCGGACTCTGACAGCCTTGTCGCAGCACTCGAGCGGCTTTTTCGGGAGCCGGATTTGGCAAGCGATCTTCGCCAGGCGGGTTATGAAAACCGCAAGCTGTATTCATGGCAGAAGGCGGCGGAAAGCTATGCGCAGGTTTTCCATGAACAGACCTGACGTCTAGAAGTCATGTCCCCGGGGTGAAATCTTGCGGCTCATGCCCTGATGCCGCTGCGCAGCTCCGAATAGAGAGCTTCGTATGCCCCGATTACCCGTTCGGGCGCGACGCCCTGCGAAATGCGCGCTTTGGTTTCCGGTGTTTCCGCGAGAATGGCGGGGTTGCGCATCGCGTTAGTCATGCGGGCGGCAAGCTCGGTGGCGTTGCCCGGCGCGAAAAGGCGTTCCGGCCGGTCCCGACCGATCTGTTCGGCGACACCGGCGAGATTGGCGCCGAGAACCGGCACACCGCGTAGAATAGCTTCAGCGACCGTGCGCCCGAAAGCCTCTGGCCAGAGTGGTGGAACGATCAGACAATCTATACCGGCGAAGAAACTATCGGCGTCCACGTAGCCGGGAAATTCGACCGGAAGGTTGGCGGTTTTTTGCTCGTAGGCTTCGATGCCGCCCGGCGCGCGACCCGCCATGACCAGTCGCCAGCCCTTCGGCGGCAGGAGCGGCAGCGACTCGATCAGGAGATCTGCACCCTTGGGCGCCTCGATGCGGCCCAGATAGCCGAAAACAAGCGGGTCCCCAGGCGCGCGTGGAATGCGCTGTGTCTGTGAAGCTGGCGGCGCGATGGCATTCCAGATGACCGTGCGGCGGCTTTCCGGTACATGGGTGAAAAAGCCGGCCTGCACATGGCGCTCGACAATATCGTGGCCGACACCGGCGACAGCGTCGACGGCGCATTGGCAACGCCGGTGCAGGTAAGAGAAGGCGCGGCATTTTTTGCTGGTGCCGTCGCAGATGTGCCCGTCGTGAAACAGGGAGCCGTTGGTGCACATGCTGGTGAAATCGTGCAGGGAATGGACGAGCGGAATGCCGCGCTTGCGGATCATCGGCCAGATCAGCGGTGTCAGCTCCGACAGCGAATGGGTGTTGACGACATCAGGCCGGAAATCATCGATGACGCGGGCAAGCCGGCGCACGAGACCAGGATCCAGCTGCACGGCGATCTTGTAGTATTTTCGCTTCCATCCGGGTTGCTCTTCCCAGTCCCCGATAAAAAACGGCGTGGTATGTCCGAGGCGGTAAACGGCAAAATCATCCCGCAGCTCCACGGCCTGTTGTTTGCGTGAGATCGCCGCCACCGCTACCGTGTGTCCATTCTCCGCCAGCCCGCGCGCTAGGTCTTCCACGAATATCTCCGCGCCGCCGACCCGGTCCGGAGAAAACAGCGACGTTATTTGCAATATCCGCATGCCCAAATTCTCGCGTCTTTGTGTGGTTTGTAATCGTTACAACTATTGCGCATCAGCGAAATGATGGCTGCTGCCCATCCGGACTGATCTAGGCCGGCATTGCGGGATCGCTTGGAGATGGTTCGCGCCGCCGCGAACGGTCCCGTCCAACCCCTGGGGGGTTGAGACAAAGCGTGACGACGGGCGCAAGGAATACGGCGTAAGCCATTGCGAAGCCGGGGATCTGCAGCGAAAAATCGAGTGTCGAATGCAATGCGACGAGCAGCAGCCCGGCAAGCCCGAGATGGGAGGCGTAACGGTAGTTTTTGCGTTTGCGCGCCCCGCGAATAAAAATGGCGAGTTGGACGAGCACGAAAAAAGCCGCATAAAATGGAAATGCGAGGCCGAGCGTCAGCAGTCCCTCGGCATAGACATTGTGGGCGTGGGTGACGATGGCGTCCACCCCGCATTGCGCCGCATGATAGGGCGCGTAGGTTTCCGTAAAGCTTGCAAGGCCGGTTCCCCAAGGCCAGCTGTCAGAAATGGCACGCGCGATGCCCGGCATGTAGCAGAAGCGCATGTCGTCTTCCAATCGCGTTTCCATGCGAAGCGCCACGCGATTGGCGAAGAGCAGGAACAGGCCAAGCGTAATGGCGAGCACGATCGCCGCGCGGCGCTTCGTGCCGCGCCGCTTGCGCCGCAGGGCAGCCGCGTTGCGGCCTGTTTTGATGGGTGAGTTGAAGACGGTCAGAAGAATGAGGAAACTCAGTGCCGCAAAGCTTGATGCGATGCCGGCGCGCGATCCGGTCAGCATCAAGGCGATGAAGCAAAAGGCAGTGAGCACGCCGGTGAAGGCGGCCTTGCGGATGAGGCGTTTCTGGCCGACTGGAACGGTCAGGCGATTTGCCACCAGCGCCCTGATCATTCCCCAGTCTGGAGCTGTCAGCCGTTTGTGCAGCATCACGACGAGGGTCAGGAGAATGAGACCGAAGAAGGTGGCGGCGGTATTACGGTTGACGAAAAGGCCGGTCAGGCTGCCGAGATAGAAGCGCTTCTGAATGAAGCCGAGTGTTTCTGGAAAAAGCAGAAATTGCACGATTGACAACAGTGCCAGCCATCCGCCGGCAATTGCGAACCATCGCAGCGCTTTTGCCGCGCGCTCGTCGGTATCGAAAATGACGAGGCCGGCCATGAAGGCGCCGAAGGGCAGGGCGGCGCTTAACAGGCCGAGCCGATCATCCGCCGGGGTGAGCGAAACCGTGGCGTCGGGGGCGAACTGCACAAACATGGCGGCGGTCGACCAGGCGGGATTGGGTGGAGCAATACCCGGCACAGATGATTGCAGCCACATCTGGATGATGAGTGCCCCCAGCAAAAGGCAGGTCGCCACAAGCGCCACGCTTGCACCAGCCCGGGGCGGCCCGAACAACAGGATGGCGGGCACGAGCAACAAATAAATTGAAACGGTGACGACGATACGGCTCTCGATTTCAGTTGCGCCGCGATTGAGAAGCGCAAGCAGGAAGATAGCCCAGAAGATGACTATGGCGGCCGTCCGAAAATAGTCTGGAAACGCAACCGGTCGCGGTGGCGATAAGGATAGCGGTTCTGATTGGGCTTCGATGGACGACATTGGCTTTCGGCTTTGCAATAACTGTTGCTGCGACGATGTCTAAGGTAGAAGGACGAGGCGGGCCGCTATGTCACGGAAGCGGCAGGGTACGTTTCATGCCGGCCTGCGGCTGCTGCGGACAGATCTTCCGCAGGGTCCAGCGCAGGATTTCCCCCTCCTTCCCGCAGACCACTGCCGTGTCCGCATTGCGGGCCGCATCGGCCTGAGGCAGTGTGTCTTTTGGAAATTGCTGCCACATCACGAAGCGCCCGCGTATCAGGTTGGCGTCTGCAGGCCCGTAAAGTTGGGAAAAATTCATCAGAACGGCGATTTCCATTGGCGAGGCGTTACGCAGCGAACGAACCATGGCAAGACGCAGCCACACATCGCCATTTGCAGGCAAACAGGAGAGCGCGTGACGAATATAGCTTTCGGCAAAGCCGAGACGCGCCGCACCGGCCTCCGACGTCGCATCTTGGCCATTTGCATCGAGATCTGCGAGAACGAGCCGTAACCCGGCCTTGACGATATCCGAACGGCAGATTTTCTCCGCAACGACGGGGTGCAGCCCATCGACCGTCTTCGCCAGAAGATCGTGCGCCAGGCCGCTTTTGTCGTCGGCAATTCTTGCCAAGGCGACGACATCGGAAAACCGCCGGGTTTCGGAAAACGCCTGTGCGGCGACGGATAAAACAAACACGGAAAGGATGAGAACCGGCACGACCGCGAAGAATTTACGCAGGCCCGCCATTCCGTCCCGCCTAATCATGGTAATATCGCGTGTAGCGCGCGTGATAATATTCGCTTGAACCGTAAGCCCGGTAAAGCTTCAGCTTTTCCGTGTCCACCTTGTTGAGGATGACACCGAGACACTTCTTGCGGATCTGGACTTCGTTTTCAATCGTATTGCGTACCGCCCTGCGGGCGGTTTTGCCCCATTCTGTGACGAAGACGAAACCGTCGATCCGGCCGGCCATCGCGCGGGCATCCACCACCGGCCCGAGAGGCGGCAGGTCGACGATGATGTAGTCGAAGAGACCGCTCGCTTCGGCCAGCAGTTTGTACATTTGCGCCGATGTCAGCAGCTCGGAGGAGTGCGGTACGCGCTGCTTGACGACCGTTGGCAGGAAAGCGAGCCGCGTCTTTTCGTCGTGCAGCAGCACATCGCGCATATTGCGGCCTTCTAACAGCACTTCGAGCAGGCCTTCTGCAGCATGGCGCCCCAAAGCGCGCGTGGCGCCCGGGTTGCGAATATCCGCATCCAGCAGAAGAACCCTTGCTCCCTGTCCGGCCAGAAGCTGAGCCAGATTGATGGAGATCGTCGATTTGCCCTCGCTCGGCAACGCCGATACGACGCCCACCACCCGCGCGCCGGTTTTCGGGGGAATGCCGAGATCTATCGCAAGACGCGTGCTGCGCAGCGTTTCGGCGAAGGATGACAGCGGGTGATCGACAGTGTAGCGGGCAACGCTGGACGGGCGTGTGGCGGTAGGCGGCCCCTCCTGTCCCTTTGGCAACACATCCGTGCCCGGCTTGCTCTGGACGAGCGGGGTGTTGCCCAGAAATTCCAGCCCGAGAACGTCGCGAACCTGTTCTCCGGTGCGGAAGAAACGGTCGCGGAACTCGCGAAACATGGCGATGCCGCCGCCGGCCGCGGCGCCCATGATCATGAACAGCGCCAAAAGTAGCGGTTTGTTCGGTTTGCTTGGAATGTTGGGCGGAACTGCCCTCGAAATCACGCGTGCTTCCGTTACGGGGAAGGATTGCTGCTGCATCGCTTCCTGATAACGCTGCAGGAAGGTCTGATACATGTTCTTGTAAGTTTCCGCTTCACGCTGCAATTCGCGAAGCTGAACCTGGGTCTGGCTGGCCGAGTTGCTGACGCTGGTAGCCTTGGCAACGCTCTCCGCAAGTGATTTCTCTCTTGCTTCTGAAACCTCCAGATCGCTCTTGTAACTTTGCGCAATACGGCTGATTTCCTGGAACATCAGCCGGCGGTATTCCTGCATTTCGTTGCGCAGACGCACCGCCTGAACATGGTTGCTGCCAAGCCTGCGGGTGATTTCCGTTTCGATCTTCGAGGATTCGAGATATTTCTTGCGCAGATCGTTTGCAACCGAGCTCTCGAGAATATCGGTGACGACGGCGTCGACATCATCCGTGGCAAGGATATGTTCGATGCGTTGTACCCGCGCTCGCGACCTGGCTGTTTCCGACTGCGCCAGAATAAGCGCGCTGTTGGACTCGGCCAGTTGCTGATCGGAAAGCAGGCCGTTATTGCCGGTCTCGATCAAGCCGTGTTCGGCGCGAAATTTCTGTACGGCAAGGTCGGTGTCGAGTGCCCGCTGACGCAACTCGGCAATACGGTCGGACAACCAGTCGCTGGCCCGCTTCGTCGCCTCGTATTTGGAGTTCAGCTTGTCCACCAGATAGGCCGACGCCACCGCATTGACGATCTGGGCGGCGAGAACCGGTGATGTCGAGTTGTAGGTCAGTTCCAGCGCGTAGGTCCGGCCGATACGCTTGACGCTGAGACCGTCCAGCAGCCGGTCCGACAGCGCCCGCTTCAGGGTGCCGTCATCGATGACGGTCTCTTTCGCCGGTGAGAACCATTGCGAAACGTTGACGAGCGAACGGATGGTGCCGAATATCGAACTCAGAAGCGAGGCGCGGTTTGCCCTGAATTCCTGATTTTCCGTCAGGTTCAAACTGTCGACGACGGCAATCCCGATGGTTTCCGATTGCAGGACCTCGACCTGGCTGAGAATGGAAGCCTCGTCCTCCACGACGCCGCCGATCGTCGAAAGCTGCTCGACGACTTGGCTGTTGTTGCGGTCGATCAAAAGGGTAGCCGAAGCTGAATAGATCGGAACGGCCGTCGCGGCGTAAGCGAGACCGATTGTCCCGGCAATGGCGACTGCCGCGAGAACGACGCGCCACTGTCGGCGGACCGTGGCAAGAACGGCGTCTATATCGATAAAGTCGGCTGTAAATCCGCTTTTGTCGATATCGGCCATAGTCAGGGGATCGTGCCTTTGCAACAACTGTCAGCCTCGCTCTTTTTGGCGGGCGTGGCACCCGCCAAGTCTCGGTTGCATGGTAGGACAGGCGGCCGCCATTCCCGCAGGAAGGGCGGCAAAACCGGGTTCAAACGGGACTTGTGCTGACTGGCGTGCTGGTGCTGCCGGTTGAAAGGGGCGCGGCAAAGAAGTTGTTGGTTGTGGTGGTTCCGCCGCTGCCAGTGCTGCCACCGCTGCCGCCACCGCCAACCGGTGCGGCTCCGCCGCCGGCCTGTGCCGTACCGGCTGGTGAGCCCGCCGCTCCCGAGCCGCCAATGCTGTTGCCGCTTGCAGGTGAAGAGCCTGCGCCACCGATCGGTGAGGCAGCAGCTGCAGCTGCCGCAGGCGCTGCCGGACCGGCCGCCGTTCCCTGAACATTTTCGCTAAAGGCGATCAGAAGATCGGAGGGCACGCCGACACCCTTGGTCTGCAACTGGATTGCGGCGGCAAGTATCGTGTTGCCCCTCTGCATCGCCGTAGAATAGGCGAGTGCCAGACCTTCGCCGACAACTTCGGAGAAGTCCTTGTTGCCGACCTTCTGGGCCAGTGCGACGATGGTGGGCAACTGGCTGGAGTCGCTCAGGATCAGGCCAGAAAGCTGTTCGGAGAACTGCGCCGCGCTGGTGGAAACGGCAATGATCGGAAAGCCGTTCGTCACCTTTCCCGTCATGTCGGCGTTTGCCGCATCGGTGCTGGAAGCGATGCCGGCCAGATCCTTGACCGTTGCCTGCGTCGGAGACTGCTTGAACAGTTCCGCGGCAGCAAGGGAAACCGTGTCCGGATTGGAGCTGTTAACGCGAGCCAGAAATGCGGCGTTGGTTTCGTCGGCGGCCTTCACGGGTGTGCCAGTTGTCGCAGTCTGTACCGGCGGCGTCTGCTGCCCGGCAGCTGGCGGCGCTGGTTCCACGTTCTGGGCGTTGGCGACTGTGGAAAAAAGACCGAGGCTGGTGATCAATACCGCACCAGTGAGCGTCGAGCCAATACGAAGGCGGGACATCACAACTCTCCAAATTTTTAAAAAATACGATTTTAAGTAAGCTGAAATGCTGAATATGGTTATCCAACATCTAAAATTTTCTTTTTAAATCGCACAGCCCTAGCTAACGATCAAGTGCTAAAATAAACTTGTGAACGGAACTTCGGGGTATACTTAACAGCAGAAACGAGGACTTTTCTCTGGGCGTCAGGACACGGCGACTTTTCGCCGGGGTGTTATCAGCCGGTTGGCCGGAAATTTTCGCCCGCACGCCGTTCAGAAAACCTCCAGCACCGTAAGCTGGTCGCTGATGGAAAGCCGGTATTGCCCACCTTCCTTTGCGATCACCCGCTGGCTTACGGAACCGTCATCGCCGAACCGGTGCGCGATGACTTGGCTATGCGGGCCGGTTACCGAAAAGGCCGTTGCACGTTCGGCTGGCGGATTTTCGATCCGCGCCGGCCATTGCCAGCCGCGTATGCCAAGCCACACCGGGGCGAGCAGCGCGCCGTCTGGTCTTGTCAAGCGCAGGGAAAACCTTTCGGAATCATCGTTGAGGAAAGCGAGGCTGCGTTCCGCTGGCTCTGTTTGTCGACTTGCCTTGCAAAGTGCAAGAAGGGTACGAACGGCCCCGTAAGCAGGGGTCCGGCTCAGATCGTGGCGCAGCAGGCCGAAGGACGATTCCGGATTTGTTTCGTCTTCGGCAAAGCTGGAGACCATTTCATAGATGTAAGCCCGGCGGATGCCGCTGATGAAGGACCACAGGAGCGTGCGCGGCATGTAGCGCGCCTTGATGCCTTCGGTGACGGGAAAATGGAAGGTTTTCGTTCGCAGTGAGGTGTGGTACCCGATCTCGGTGGCGATCACTGGCCGGCCGGCTGCTATATGCGCCGAGGCGGCGACGGATTTGGAGAGCGCCCCCGGCCCGGTCGTTTCGGGATGTTCCATTCCGGCGTAGGGGTGAATATTGCCGAAGTCACATACGTTCTGCAGGTTTAGCGCCAGCGCCGTATTCGCCTGGATATAGCTTGGCGCGACAAGCGGTACGTTGCTCATGGCCGGAGTTGAGCGGATCGTTGCAAAAAGTGCAGCCTGATGCTCTGCCGAAATGCGCGGCGCATTGACCGGGTCTTTCGTCAGCATCGGTTCATTGCTGCCTTCAAAAACTTCGATTCCGCCGTCGCACCAGTCGTAGAAATCGGCAATCCTGTTCAGTGGTGTTGAGACGTAGGGGTTGAGAGTGTCGTAACAGATGATCGTGAGGCGAACGTTGGCCGCCACAATCCTGCGCAGGCGCTGGAAAGCCGGGCTGTTGCGGCTGTCCCTTGCGGTAATCAGTCCATCGTCACGCAGGTGGCCCACACCAAGCGCTTCCAGTTCAGGCAGGATGCGCTCGAAGCTTTCCGGATAAATGCCGTTCGTGCGGGCGAAATGGCCACACACGCCCACGCTGTCCACAAAAGCTTCTGTTCCTGCCGAAAAAACGGATTGAGTCTGCGCGAAAGCGCGGCGCACACCCGTGGCGGCAACCAGTGCGAAAGGTACAGCGGAAAGCAGGCCGCGCCGTGTCAGGTGGCCCATGGTGACCGGCTGTTTTCCGTTCATCTGCGTCTCCTGGTCATTCCGGCGAGATTATAAAAAGCAGCCGCGATCATATCGGCGGCGCCTCTCAAGATGTCAGATTGTCCTGGAAGTTTTTAGCATCTTCATTCGCCATCAAATCCATGTTTCTGAAATGAAATAAATATATAAATTAATGATATTATCTTCGGACGAAACAGAATTCACCGCTTCCGCCCGTACGTTTTTTCATATGAGAATGAAGCTAACACGGGACAGGTTCTTTTCGCAACACGGCATGACTTTTGTCGCGCCGCGAAAAAAAGCACTTGAAATGCCGTCAGTTCCCGTGCTTTTTGAAAGTGGATTTTTGGTTATTCATATTTTCAAGCGTTAAATCTGCTCTGCCTTTTGTGTTTTTTGCACATGTCTCATTGGTCCCGGAGTATCCGGCAACATGGGCGAGGCCAAGCGGAAGTCATAAATTTTCGATAAGGAAATAGAGCGTATCCGTATGCGAATTCTCCATCTCAGCAGCCTTTATCCGCCGCATATCGTTGGCGGGTGCGAACGCTCGGTCGAACATCTTGCCGAGGAACTCGTCTCCATGGGACATGAGGTCGGTGCCGCCTGCATAGAGCGGCAGGCCGAACCCAAAACGGTGCGCAATGGCGTCAGCGTCTACCGCATGTTCCACAATAACGATTTCTGGCTGGAGGACTGGCCACAATATACGCCGCAGCAAAGGCGTATGCAGAAGATCAAGCAGCAATGGAATTTCAACGTCGAGAAGCAGTTCGAAGCCGTTCTTGACGATTTCAAGCCGGATGTTCTCAATACGCACTCGCTGCTGGATGTGACGACGCTGGTGTGGCGGGCGGCGCATAAACGCAACATTCCGATCGTCCACACGATCTGCGAATATGATCTTCTGTGCGGTAACGCCGCCATGTTCAAGGGTGGCAAGCCCTGCGAACACATCCATCTCGGCTGTCAGGTGGTGAATTTCACCAAGAAATTCACGCAGCGCTACATCGGCGCGGTGGCAAGCGTTGGCACGGAAATCCTTAAAACCCATGTCGATCACGGGCTTTTCCATCACCTGCCGGAAAGCATGCGCCGTGTGATCTTTTATTCCTGCACGGTTCCGGAGGGCGACCCGGTCGCACGCAGGCAGATCGACCGAACCGGCAAGCCGATGACCTTCGGCTATATCGGCCGCATCAACACGGAAAAGGGTGTCGGCAACATGGTCGATGCCTTCAGGGAAATCGGGCACGGTAACTGGCGCTGTCTGGTTGCCGGCCACGCGATGGACGATTCCATCGAACGCTTCAAGGCCCAGGCCGGCGACCTGCCGATCGAGTTCGTCGGCTGGGCAAAGCCGAAGGAATTCTTCGAAGAGATCGATGTGCTCATCGTTCCCTCCTTCTGGGCTGAACCTTCGCCGCGCACCATCTACGAGGCTTACGCGATGGGGGTGCCGGTCATCGGCGCTGCCTCGGGCGGCATTCCGGAACTGATCGGCGAGACCAACCACGACTGGCTGTTCGAACCGGGCAACGCCACAGACCTTGCCGCACGCATTCGCCGGGTGTTGACGCTTTCGCGCGAGCAATTGCCGACGGAGGCCGATTTCGGAAATATCGTCGAGGAATCCACCTCACGCCGGGTGGGCGAGAACTATGTGAAGCTCTACGAGGACGTACTGGCGAAAAGCAAGGCCGCGGCTGCATGATGAGCTGGCGGTGGCCAAGCCCGGATTTCGCGGCCCGGGGCGAAGCGCGATCCAGTAGGCCTGGGCTCAGCAAATGGTGAGGTCGGACGAAAGCTCTCCCCGTCTGGAAAAACGCTCTATTACAAGCGCCTTGTGGAGTGCGGTTGGTAGCTATGGCAATGTCTTTTTGTCCTTCATTGTCTTTCTTATTCTCGCACGCCTCTTGGCGCCGGATGAGTTCGGCCTTGTCGCAATAGCTACGGTTTTCGTGGATATTATCCTCGTCATTGCTCGCGGCGGCCTGCCAGAGGCAGTGTTGCAGCGGCCCCAGCTTGACGAGGACTATGCCGATACCGCCTTCTGGTTCTCACTCCTATGGGGCGCTGTCCTGTGTGCCCTGCTTTCACTGGCGGCGCCGTTCCTTGCGGACTTGTTCAGAATTGCCGAACTCAGCCCGGTCTTGATGGCGCTTTCCAGCGCTCTCTTCATCATGGGCGCCGGCGCCATCCATGAGGCCAGGCTTCAGCGTGAGTTCGCTTTTCGCAAGCTTGCCATGCGCGCGCTTCTGTCCAATTTTCTTGCCGGTGTGGTCGCAATCGCGCTTGCCCTGAACGGTTGGGGCGTATGGGCCATGGTCGTTCAAAGGCTGATCGCCAGTCTTGTGACCACGGTTATGAACTGGATAGCCAGCGGGTGGGTGCCGCGCCTGCGTTTCGTGCGAGCATATGTCGCCGATCAATGGAGTTTCGGGTCGCGCATCTTTGCTGCAAACTTTTTGATGGGTCTGAATGTCCGTCTGCAGGAGTTGATCGCCGCGGCTTTTCTCTCCACTGCGGCTGTGGGATATATCCGTTTGTCATGGCGATGCATCGACCTCGTCAGTCAGCTGGCTGTCATTCCCCTGACATCTGTGGCGTTGACGAGTTATGCCCGCATCAATGCCGAGAACAAATCGCTCGAAAATGCCTATTTCGGTTTCATCCGGCTGTCGGGTGTCATCGCTTTTCCTTGTTTCCTCGGCCTCGCAGCCACGGCGCCGGTTCTTCTTCCCGTCGCCTTCGGCGAAAACTGGGCAGATGCAGCGCCGGTGACGCAATTATTATGTCTGACGGCTCTGCCATTTGTAGCAAATTCATTTGTCTGGCCGCTTCTAACCGCCATACGGCAGGGTGGTAGTACGCTCTTTCTGTCGTTTCTTCAGGTCGTTGTCGGTTGCGCTCTCGGTATCGCGGCTGCACCTTTCGGGTTGCTGCCGGTTACCCTGGCCCATGTCGTCAGGGCTTATCTGATATGGCCGGTCGCCTTGGTCAGTGTCAGAAACAGGACAGGCATATCGATAGGCGGCACCTTCCGCACATGCTTGCCGCCACTCGTTGCGGCTGTCACCATGGCGGGTTTAGTCAGCGGCCTCTCATGGCTAATGGGTGAACGTTTCTCCAGCCAGGTAAAGCTGTGCCTGCTGGTCTCCGCAGGGGCGGTGATCTATCCGGCTCTGCTTTTTGTCACCATGCCGCGGGATGTAAGAGGTGTGCTCAAGGAAGTCAGAGCGCTCTTTCCAAGAAAATAAAACCACAGAACGGCTTAATTTCAGGACGAGGTTCTTATGAAGACGATCACAATTCTCGATACAACCGTAGCCTCGGACAATCTTGGCGATCAGATAATTCTCGATGCCGTCAAGGATGTGTTGATTGAGGTGGTTCCTCAAGCCTATCCCTATCATGTGGCGACTCATGAATATATGACGAATGTCTCGAAGTCGCTGCTGCGTAAGAGCGAAGCCGCCTTCGTGGCCGGCACCAATATTCTCGCGTCGAACATGGAAGCCCGCGTGTTGTGGAAGTTGCTGCCATGGGACGCGTTTGCTTTCGGCGAGACCATTCTTCTTGGCTGCGGCTGGATGAATTACATGAAACAGCCGAACGGCTATTCACGTTGGATTTTAAAGAAAATCCTCTCGGATAAATTCACACATGCGGTGCGTGACAACTATACGGCCGAAAAGCTGCGATCCATGGGGAAACAGGTTCTGAACACCTCATGCCCCACCATGTGGAGACTTGACCCGCAACATTGCAAATCCATTCCCACTGGCAAGGCTTCCTCTGTAGTCACCACGCTGACCTTCTATCTCAATCGGCAGGAGGAAGACAAAAAAATGATCGAAATTTTGAAGGATCGTTACGACACCGTCTATTTCTGGCCGCAGCAACGCGAAGATACGGCCTATCTGGCCTCAATGAATATTTCCGGATTGAAGTTCATTGATCCGACTCTTGCAGCCTATAATCATTTTCTGGATAATGAGGATGTGGATTTCGTAGGCACGCGACTGCATGGTGGTATTCGCGCGATGCAGAAATTTCGACGCGCCCTTATCGTCAAAGTCGACAACCGGGCCACGGAAATTTCCAAGGATACCGGTTTGCCGACAATGGATCGCAAGGATTTCGACAGAATGTCGAACTGGATTTCCGGGAGCGACGCGCCGCCAATCAAGTTGCCTGTTGACGCAATCGAAACATGGAAACGGCAATTCAAGGGCGCGTGAAAACGTGCATTACTGTGCGGCTTCTTTCGGACGCACGACGTCCGTTTCCGGAACAATAGACCGATCGCTTACCTCATCCGATCAGGTGCAAGCCAGCATCCGAAAGTCTGAGGACAGTCAGCCTGCCCGTCGTAAACGCGCCGGTGTCGATGCCGATCCGTTGCGGACCTGTCTGTG
Source organism: Agrobacterium sp. CG160-95 (assembly GCF_053521725.1). Lineage (NCBI taxonomy): Bacteria > Pseudomonadati > Pseudomonadota > Alphaproteobacteria > Hyphomicrobiales > Rhizobiaceae > Agrobacterium > Agrobacterium sp. CG160-95. Next base: position 353,880 of record NZ_JBNWDU010000002.1, read on the forward strand.
GTTCCGGCGCCGGCGTATGGCCGTGAATGATGAGAAGGTCCAGTCCCGCCCCTTCCGACAGGAAGGGTTCCCGGATCCACAACATGTCCTCATCGGTCTGCGCCTCAAGCGGCACCCCGGGTTTAAGGCCGGCATGAACGAAAAAATAGGGTCCCATGCGGACGCAGATAGGCAGGCTGACTAGAAGTTGCCGATGGGCCTGCGGGATCGCGCCAATCAGCGCATCCCTGAACGGCTGGAGCCGCAGACGGCCGTTGTTCATGAAGTAGCTGATATCGACCCCGTAGGACAGAAGCGTCTGGCGGCCGCCGAAATCCAGCCAGTGCATGTTGTCTTGCGGATTTTCGAGGAAATCGCTGAAGAGCTGTTCGTGATTGCCGCAAAGCGAGATGCGGCGCAGGGGCGCCGGCGGTGGTTGCATCAGATGCTGGAGAACACCGCAGGAATCCCGGCCACGATCGACATAGTCGCCCAGAAGAATAACCAGAGCGGGGGATGGATTGCTTGCGAGATCGGCAAGGATTTTCTGTTCCGCCTGCAAAAGCAGATCGAGGCTGCCATGGACGTCGCCAATGGCGTAGATCGGAAAAGACGGAGATTTGTCGCCGAGGTCTATTCTGCGCCGCCTCCGGTCGTCGCGGGGGGCTGGCTGTTTACGACCGCGAATCCAGTTGAGCACTTTAGGCATAGATGCCGATACTGTCTCTCTTGCACGAGGTCAAGAGTGTTGAAAGCCAACGCCACAGAGCCCGTAAATCCTGGGTCCATGCAACGGCTGCGGCATCCGCCAAAGCCCTGCCGACAAAGCTATCCGGGGCAGGGAATTGCGAAAGCCGGTGTCGATTTTCGCAAGGCGCGCCGCGGCAATTGAAGAGGAACGGATCGCCCCTTTCCTGTTCGAAAATGACTATCCTGTGCGCGATAGACCTAGAGTTTCAGCCAGACACGCGGGTTTTCGTGTGACTGGATCTTGATCCATTTCAGGTCAACCGCTTTCCAAGGCTTGACGACGTTGGTGCGGTTGTCCAGCACCAGATCGCCCTGGCTGGTGCTGACGACCAGAACGGCGTGGCCTATGCCGGTGGGGGTGCGGGCGGTGGCAATGCGCAGGGCGCCCGAGGGCCAGCCGGCGCGCAGAAGGCGTTGCCGCTTGGTCACCGCGTAGTCGTCACAGTCACCGCTTGCGGGGTTCAGATTCCATTCGTCCTGTCCGTCCGCTTCGCTTGTATAGATTATCGATGTGTTGATCTCGGCGTTGATGCGCTGGAGTTCCGTGCGCTTCTGCTTGGTCAGTTCAACCGTGTCGCGATCGCCAATCCGGACACATTGGTCGGCGGCGTCGTCGCAAAATTTTGCGAAGGCGATGGGTGCAATTGTCGGGCGGCTTGTCGTCATGAACAGGCCGGGGCGCGATGCGGTCGGGTTCTGCGCCAGGCCGGCAAGCGGGGCAGCCGATGCCATCGTCGCGATGCTTGCCGCCACGCTGACGGCAACTGCCATAGTCTTTGCCAGACGGATTTGTCTCTTCGCCATGTCTCTGCCTCTGCCCGGTTGTTGTCTCTTGTGCATGGCAACATAGCGACCCTTCGTTGCGGGCCGTTTAAGTCGATAGATTGCTTTTTAGCGAAATCCAATTTTATTAAAGCGAGATAGAACAGCGGGGAAACCGGTGAGTTTTCGCTTACTTGCAGCGGGTGCGGCCCTCGGCATCTATGATACATGTCTGCTGTGGCACAGCGTTTCGGTACTCACGCCGCGTATCGGTTGAGTTGCTGCGATTTGCCGGCGGCCGGTCGTAATTGCGGTAGACCTCGAAATTGCGCCCGCCGATCGTTCCCTGCGCACCGCCACGGCCATCCGGCGTGACTTCGAAATTCTGATATTGCTGGGCAGAAGCGGAAGCGGGCAGGCCCATCAGCACGGCAAAGGCGCCAGCCGCCAGGCCCTTCCATAACGCTGCCGTTTGGTGCCTGCGCAAGATCATGGCCGTTTCCTTCCCTCGACAGAACGACAGATACGCATTCTGCTTTCCCAATCGTTCGTCGCGTTGACTATATCACTGATCTCGCATTGAGGGTGAGAACGAATATAGCGTTCGTCGGCAGGCGAATCGCTTCGGTACCGCTGGGGGCATCACCAGATAGTGGCCAGACGACTATCTCGCCGCCCGATTGTCCGGAACGCAAAAAAGACGTTTTTAGAGCTGAAAAATTAAGCTCTTCTCCGCTGCATTTATGGGCTTCACAATCCTGTAACAACGGACCTAATATACAAGTGCAGATGCCGAATCGATCAGGAGAAGCCCTTGACGATTGCAGTTTCACCACAGGCCCTGCCGGCGCTCGTTCTGAACGCAGACTACAGGCCACTGAGTTATTATCCCTTGTCGTTATGGTCCTGGCAGGACGCGATCAAGGCCGTCTTTCTAGACCGTGTGAACATCATTGCAGAATATGATCACGCGGTGTCGTCACCCAGCTTTTCCATGCGGTTGCCGAGCGTCGTCAGCCTCAAGACCTATGTCCAGCCCACCCGCAACCCGGCCTTCACACGCTTTAACGTGTTCCTTCGGGACAAGTTCGAATGCCAGTATTGCGGCACGCGGGACGACCTGACCTTCGATCACGTGATTCCCCGCGCCCATGGCGGCGAAACCACGTGGCACAATGTCGTGGCGGCCTGCTCTCCCTGCAATCTTAGAAAAGGCAGCAAGCTTCCCAAGCAGGCGGGCATGTTCCCGGCGCAGAAGCCCTTCCAGCCGACGGTTCAGGACTTGCACAATAACGGGCGGCTGTTCCCGCCCAACTACCTGCACGAAAGCTGGATGGACTATCTTTACTGGGATACCGAGCTGCAGCCCTAGTGCTTTGAGGACTGCAACGCGGCTTTTCCGTTTAACGGCTTTTCCGGCTCGCGCCAAAAAAGGCAACGGCCGCAAGCGCAACGCTTGCAATGACATTCCAACCGGCAAACGAAAGGCCGAGCACCCGAAGTGCAGCGTCGTTGCAGGAGGGTGCCTTGATGGCATTCAGATTGCCAAGCAGGTCACCGGCATTGGTGGTGATGGATGGCGCACCCGTGGCGCAGGTGATAGGCCCTGCCCAGAAACCCCATTCCACACCAGCGTGATAAACACCAAGCCCGGCGCCGATCAGCATCGCCACGCCAATGAGGGCGAGAAGCAGCCGCGTGATCTGAACCGGCAGCTTGAAGATGCTGGTCGCTATGGCCAGAATACCCAACGGAATGGCGTAGTAATAGGGATCGCGCTGCAAAAGGCACAATGCGCAGGGCGTATAACCGCCGATATGCTGGAAACCGAGGGCGGAGCCGACAGTAAAGATCATTCCCGCCGTTACACCAAGAGCGGCGAGCGTGCGGCTGTTGTCGGCGGTTGTTGCAGTGGCCATGATGTTTTCCCCAAACTTCACGAAGAAGCAGATATCCCGAACGGGCTTTCAAAAAGGCGGGCGTGATGGCGAAATTAAGTCGCCGGTTCAACGGTGTATTCCCGGATTCGTCTAATCCAGTCCTTTGCATCTGGCAAATGAAAGCCCGGTAATATTCGGGGGGCGAATGAGCAAAGTTTCGTGAGTGTCTCGATGGCCGCGAAGCAATCGACCGGTCTTTTTGAAAGACCGGAATAAAACGAAGAAAATCAATGCGGTTTTGGAAATGGTACCCCAAGCCGGGATCGAACCAGCACTCCTTGCGGAACCGCATTTTGAGTGCGGCGCGTCTACCAATTCCGCCATTGGGGCAACGGTGGTAATGCCACGGCGTCTATCACGGCCAATGGCATGCGTGCAACCCCAAAGCTGATTTTTCCTGTCTAATGACGTGCGTTTGCAGCCTTCATTTCAGAGCTTTTACCGGGCGGGGAATGAAAGGAGAGTGGCGTTTGTCCGTCCCGTATCGGTACACCGACGGTTGTGGCGTTAAAGCAATATTAGATACCACTAATAAATTAGAATATACACAATTGCTAATTGAATTATGATGTCTGCGTGGAGTTTCCACGCGGGGCGGGAGAAGCCAGAACTCATAGGAGGAAATTATGAGGGCGCTTTCTCGCAATTTGTTACTGTCTGCCTGTCTGATTTTACCGGTCAACGCCCACGCGCTGGATATCGGGATTGGCGGTGAGAACGGGGTGAATGCCAGTGTGGGCGGCAATGGCAGCGGTGGGCTCGGTGTCGACGCTTCCGTTGGTGGCAGCAATGGCGTCAATGCCAGCGCTGATGTCGGCGGCAGAAGCAGTGGCGGACTGGGCGCGGATGTCAACGCGTCGGTCGGTGGTAGCAGCGGGGTCAATGCGGATGTCAACGCATCCGTTGGCGGCTCGAGCGGTGTCAGTGCGGGCGCCAATGCTTCGGTTGGCGGCTCCAGCGGCATCAATGCCAATGTTGGTGCGAATGTGGGCGGATCGAGCGGTCTCGGCCTTGGTGTCGGGCTTGGCATCGGCGGCTCCAGCTCGCCAGGCAATCCGGGGAACCCCGGTAATCCGGGCAATCCTGGAAACCCCGGCAACACGGGCCCGGTATCGCCCGGTGGCATGCGCAATGCCATACAGGCCTATAACGACATGTCGCGAAACGAGCAGATCAAGCTTGCCCGTCGTTGTGTCGATATTCTCGGCGGCGGATATGACGCAGCACTGACGCAATTGTGCAAGATGATCCGGACGGCCTCGCGCTGACGCAGCGTCAGCCCCGTGGATAGTCCGATACCAAACCGAAGGATGCTGCGGCATCCTTCGGGATTAACTGTTCTTGCGCCCGAAGGAGAGGATTTTCTGGCGCAGGCTGCGGGCGAGGTTGCGGGTGTTGCGATACATGTCCACCTGCGTGGAAACCTGTCGCACGTCACGGTCGCTGTTCTGCGCAAGCCCGACGACCAGAGTGCCCATTTCCTGCCGTTCCTGCCAGAAGCGGCTCATGATCGGATGATCGGGCACTGCGCAGCTGTCGCTGCGCAGAATATTGGCGTCGTCCAGCTGCCAGTCGGTCAGTTTCTGCACCAAAAGTTTGCCGGGTGAAAACCGCGAGTAGGATTCGTCAAAGGCGGTCTTCCATGTATAGGCCTCGCCAGCCGTCATGAAGACGATCATGGAGGCGATGGCGCTGCCATTGAGATCGATGGTGTGAATGCGCACTGCATCCGCTTCGGCCAGATTGGTGATTGCCTCGCGGGCGAAGGCGGCGCGATAGCGGTCGTTCACCAGCGCGCTGCGTTTGCGGCCTTTCCAGCCACTCGCTTCCAGCGCCAGGAATTCCTCCATGCGGTAGCGTATGTCCTTCGGTTGCCGGGTAACGGTGTAGGAAAGGGCCCCGAGTTTTTCGAGCTGTCGCCACTGCCTGCGCATTTCCCGCAAATGATGCGGCGCAAGTGAATTGCGCAGATAGGCTTCGCCGTCCAGAAGGCTCTCCAGCATCGGCCGCTGATAGTTACCAGTCGTCGTCACCGGCAGGTTGCGGCTGATTGCTATGGCCTTGAACATCCGGGCAAAAGGCCCTTCAAGCCGTACATCCGGCAGTACCAGAACATTCGGCAGGCGCATTTCCCGGTCGGAAAGCGCATCGAAAAGATTGTCGAGCGTTTCTGCGGCACCTTCGGTATCGACCAGCGGCGTGCCGAGAGGGCCGAAGGGGTTGGCCCAGCCACGGATGATGGAGGGACCGATGGAAAAACCCGGCTTTTCCACGGTGAAGGGCATCAGAAACCGCATGCGGCTTCTAGCGCCGTTCTCGTCGCGAATAAGGGCGAAGCGCACGGACTTGTCATCGATACGCGGCATGGCGGGTGCAAGAAGCCGCCCTGTGAAGAAGACATTTGCCTCCATGACGCGGTTGGACAGGAAGTCGAGTTCTTCCTGCATGTCGTAACCGAGCCGGCCAGGATAGATGCAGAATTCGCGGCCGTCGCGTCCCACGCGCCGGCTGCTGTCGGCCACGGGGCGGTCACGCTCCGTAGACGCAATCAGCGCAGCGATGCGCGGGTCCTGAAAATCCGGATTCTTTGGGTCGCTGGACATGCTTATCGTTACACCGCCTTCCCAGTGTCTTGACCCGCCCGGGGATCGTTGAAGGCAAAAAGGACGATCCCGAGTGTGCGGCGAATGGCAACATGCAATAGCACAGCTTCTATGCACATTGCTATCGCGACAGCTGCCGCAGCGCCTGTCAGACCATAGACCGGAATCAACACCATGTTGAGTATAATGTTACAACCGAAGATAATAATATAAAGAGCTACGCACAATTTTTGTTTGCCGGCCATATTCAGCAGCGTTTCTCCCGGGCCGATCAGTGCTTTTGCGAGGAAGCCGGCAAAGAGGAAGAACATCAGCTTGTAACCCTGTACGAAGCCGGGACCGAACAGGGACAGCAGAAACGGCCCTGCCAGAAGCACGAGACAGCCAACGGCAAGCGATGGCCAGAAGGCCCAGCGCGCCGCCTGGCTGGCGAACCCGGCCAGCCCCTGCCTGTCATTGGCAGCAATGAGCGCGGCCAGACGTGGGGCCGCAGCCGCCTGCACGGAAAAAAACACGAATTGCATCAGCACGATGGTTTTTGCCGCGGCAAAATAGATGCCGACCTGATCCGGCGGCAGATATAGACCGACGATTACTACATCTGAATTGGTCATCAAAAAACCGATGCCGTCGATCAGGAACATCGGAAAGGCAAACCGTATCCACGGACGGAAATGCACCCTGCGGGCAACGCTGCGGAAATGCCGGTTGAGCCGGCGGTTCATGAACACGAAGTGGAAAAGCGTTGTGGCATAGGTGGCCAAAAGGGCCGCAAGCATCGCTGTCGTCGCGGTTTTCTCCGCGCCGAGACGGATCGCCACCAGCATGAACAGCAGGATCAGCACCGGGCGGATGATATAGGTGGGGCTGAGGGCTGAAACCGCCCAGCCGTTGGCACGAGCTGTCCCGTTCAGCACATCGCCAAGCGCCACCATCGGCAGGGTGAAAAGCGCCAGCGAAACCGGAATGAGGTAATAGGCGGAGATGCGCTCGCCGAAGAAATACAGGAAGACGAAACCGAAAAATGCAAGCGCGCTGGCCGAAAGCATGGCGAAGAGGCGCGCTGTCGAGGTTAGACCCATGATCTTGTCATGGGCATCCTCCAGGCGGTAGCCGGGCAGAAAGCGGATGACGGTGGTGTGAAAGCCGAGACAGGAGAGGTTGCCGAACAGGATGACCAGAACCCAGACAAAAGCGAACAGGCCATATTCGAATTCGCCCATCAGGCGGGCAAGGATGATCTGGGAGATGAAAGCGATACCGGCGCTGATGATGCGCACCGCAAAGGCGACGAGCGCCATGCGCTGGGCCCGTGAGACATCGTCTCTGCCGGAAACGACGACGGCGATTTTTGCCCCCAGCGGCGCCAGTTTAGCGCGCAGGCCTGCGGGTAAGGCTTTTTCCGCCGTGTTGAGGATAGCCATAATCCACACGCCATCATTTCCAGTTGAGTAGGCAACTGGATTATAAGCACCTTATCATTAACGAAGGGTTTGGGAGACAGGCACCTGTGTGCCGATATTGGCCACCTGCCTCGGTTTGCGGATCCCGTTGAAGAGAAAAAGGGCAAGCGGACTACGGCGTGTCGCCTGATGCAGCAGATAGGCCGTTATCGTGGTGGCGACGACGATGATGGCGAATTCCAGGATCGGCGGCAGCGAGATCAGGATGAAGAGGGTGCCGAAGGCATAAATCAGCGGGTGGTGAACCAGGTAAATGGTGAAGGAAGCGTCGGTCATTCTCCTGACATGCCGGCTTGGCCGGTCGAAAAAGCGGCAGGCGATATCGATCAGCAGGCGGCTTGCCGCCACGGCGGCGATTGTGGAGACGAGTACCAGCAGGGCCGAGTTCGAAAAAGGATATTCCAACCGCAGCGTGACCGCTGCCGCGATCGCGGCAAACGCGATGACGCCCGTGAGGATGCCCGTCTGGCGGAAGCGGTGAAAAAGAGCCCGGTCGCGATGAAGCAAAGCCCCGATAAGGAAGAACGGTACGTAACGTGCGTAAGGGTCGGAGGCCCGTTCGTAGAGAACGAGAAGGCTGTTCCCATTTTTGCCAGCAAGCAGGCCCGAACCGTAAACCGTCAGCTCCCATAAAACAGGGAAGGCGCAGAGCGCTGCGAAAAACGCGGCTGGATATTGACCCCGCATCCTGCCGAACCAGTCTCTTGCATAGGCGAGGGGCGGGCGCCCCGCCAGAAATAGCAGGCCGGCAAGCAGACCCGAATAGGCGATAAGGGCGGGTAGGAACCATAGATGCATGATCCATTGCTCACCCGGCAGCAGCAAATCCGGCAGGTTCGCGAGCAGCCGCTCGGCGGGAATATCACCTTTGGCGATACCTGCCAGTTTCAGCAGGAAAAGCTGCGATGGCCCAAGCAGGAGTACGGCCACGATGAAAGGGACGCCAAGGCGAAGGAAGCGCTTTCTGAGCCATGGCATCTTGCCCTTCCTGCCGATGACCATGGTGGAAAAATAGCCGGCCACCAGAAAAAACGAAGGCATGCGGAAGGTGACGAGCGCTGCCCCAAGCGCGGTCAGGACTGGGCTGGTCTCGAAATCCTTGATGTCCCAGGGCAAAGCATAGCTGTAGAGCAGGGAGGCGTGATAGGGTATGCCGAGCAGCATGAGGAGTGCCCGCAACGGGTCCCAATAATGCTCATAGTCTGATTTGCCCGGTTGCATTTTCCCCTCGCGTGACGAACGCGATCTCGCCTGATCCGTAACGATCAACACGACTATTGGTGGAAAACGCTAATAAACCCTTCATGCACCCGACGGGGTGGGCGGGGCCTTTTTCTTGGGCATGAGGTCAAGCACCAGTGCGCAGCCCAGAATGATGATGCCGGCACCGAACAGCTGGGGAAGCGACAGGGGTTCGTCGAGCACCAGGGCGCCAACAAGCACCGCCACAACGGTGACGGCAAATTCCACGCTGATCGCCTTCGTTGCGCCGATCGAGGAGACCAGCTTGAAATAGGTGATGTAGGTCAGGCCGCTCATGACGACCGCCTGTATCAGAAGATAACCGTAATCGACGAGATCGGGCGTTCCGGGCAAGGGCACCGCGAAAAGAAGCGGCAAGGTCATCAGGCCGCCTGTCAGGAAGGACCCGATGGTTATTTCCCAGGATCCAACCCCTTTGAGGTGCAGGCTAGCAAAATTGCTGCCATAGGCGGCACAGATGCAGGCGGCGACAGCGGCAGCACAGCCAATGACAAAGCCGGATGTGACAGGAACAGCGGGAAAACCAACGAGCAGGACGATGCCGGCAAAGCCGATGACGAGACCGGCAATACCCTGCCGCGTCAGGCGTTCCAGACCCCAAATCTGCGAGATGAGCATTGAAAAAAGCGGAATGGTCGCCACCAATATGGCTGCCATCGCAGTACCGATCTGAGGCGTCGCGTAGGACAGGCCGATCAGTTGCCCGGCGACCGTCGTTGCGCCGACGATTGCGAAAGCGCGCCAGCTTGCGGAGAATGCAAGCTTCCGGCGTGCCGCACGCGCAATGAGAAAGAGTGCTACAGCGGTTATGAGCGAGCGAAGCGTGACTGCGCCAATCCAGCCGAAGGCTGCGACGACATGTAGAAGCAGCAGGAAAGACACGCCCCACGTAATCGCGAGAAAAATATAGGCGGCAAGATCGCGAGGGGCCATGAAAGCAGTTTCCGCAGGATGATCCGGCTCCCATATGGAAAGTGCCGATACCAGTCAACACCCCGACCAGCAGCAATGATCCTGCCCAAACAAAATCGCCCGTAACGCAGGTTACGGGCGATCGATTGCTGGCATAAAGCCCTGGCCTTTTACGCCTGTTCGTAAACGCCGTGGCAGTGCTTGTACTTCTTGCCCGAGCCGCAGGGGCACATTTCGTTGCGGCCGATACGGCCCCAGGTGGCGGGGTTGTTCGGGTCGCGGTCCTCGGCCGGTACGAAAGCGACCGGCACGCCCTGCGCCATCTCATCTTCCCCGGTGACGGGGTCGAGGTGATGCGCGGTCATTTCCGGCAGCTCCGGCTGCTGCGGTTCCTGCTGCACCAGTTCCACGCGCATCAGCTGCGCGGTGACGGCTTCACGCAGGTTGGTAAGCAGCGACTGGAACAGCTCGAAGGCTTCCGCCTTGTATTCCTGCAATGGATCGCGCTGGGCGTAACCGCGGAAACCGACGACGGAACGAAGGTGATCGAGGTTGACGATGTGTTCGCGCCACAGATGGTCGATTGTCTGAAGCACGACCGAGCGCTCGACATAGGTCATGATCTCCGGGCCGAAACGTTCCGCACGTTCAGCGGCGTACTTGTCCGCGGCCTCGGTAACGCGCTGAAGAATGTCGTCCTCGGCGATGCCTTCTTCCTTCGCCCATTCCTCCACCGGCAGGTCGAGGTTCAGGAACTGGGCGATACCGGCCTTGAGACCGGCGATATCCCACTGTTCGGCATAGGCATTTTCAGGAATATGCTTGGTGACGAGCGCTTCGATCACTTCGTGGCGCATGTCGGCTGCGGTTTCACCGATATTGTCGGATTCCATCAGCTCAAGGCGCTGCTCGAAGATGACCTTGCGCTGGTCGTTCAGCACGTCGTCATATTTCAGCAGGTTCTTGCGGGTCTCGAAGTTACGGGCTTCGACCTTCTTCTGGGCGCGTTCCAGCGCCTTGTTGATCCACGGATGGACAATGGCCTCGCCGTCCTTCAGGCCGAGCTTCTGCAGCATGCTGTCCATGCGCTCGGAACCGAAGATGCGCATCAGGTCGTCCTGAAGCGACAGATAGAATTTCGAGCGGCCGGGGTCGCCCTGACGGCCGGAACGGCCACGCAGCTGGTTGTCGATACGGCGGCTTTCGTGGCGCTCGGTCGCGATGACGTAGAGACCGCCAGCGGCAAGCGCCTTTTCCTTGAGAACCTTGATCTCTGCGCGGATGGCCGCTTCCTTCGCATCACGCTCCGGACCCGGCTCCATGCCTTCCAGCTCGCGCTCCAGACGCATCTCGACGTTGCCGCCGAGCTGGATGTCCGTACCACGACCGGCCATGTTGGTGGCGATGGTGACCGCACCGGGAACACCGGCCTGCGAAACGATATAGGCTTCCTGCTCGTGGTAACGGGCGTTCAGAACCTGGAAATCGGTAAAGCCGGACTGGCGCAGCATGTGGGCCAGAAGCTCGGATTTCTCGATGGAGGTCGTGCCGACGAGAACCGGCTGACCACGATCATGCGCCGCCTTGATCTCGGCGATGATGGCGAGGAACTTCTCTTCGCCGGTACGATAAACCTCGTCGTCCTCGTCGATACGCTGGATCGGCAGGTTGGTCGGCACCTCGATGACATCGAGACCGTAGATGTTGCCGAACTCTTCCGCTTCCGTCGACGCCGTACCGGTCATGCCGGCAAGCTTTGCATACATGCGGAAGTAGTTCTGGAAGGTGACGGAAGACAGCGTCTGGTTTTCCGGCTGGATCTGCACCTTTTCCTTGGCTTCCAGCGCCTGGTGCTGGCCTTCGGAATAACGGCGGCCCGGCATCATGCGGCCGGTGAATTCGTCGATGATGACGATTTCGTCGTTGCGGACGATGTAGTCCTTGTCGCGGGTGAAGAGCTTGTGGGCCTTCAGCGCATTGTTGATGTGGTGAACGATGGCGACGTTTTCGATGTCGTAAAGCGATTCGCCCTTGAGCAGGCCCGCCTGCCGCAGCAGGTTTTCGAGCTTCTCGGTGCCGTCTTCGGAGAAGTTGGCCGAACGCTGCTTCTCATCGATTTCGTAATCTTCCGGCGACAGAAGCGGAATGAAGGCGTCGATGGTGTTATAGAGATCGGAGCGGTCGTCCAGCGGGCCGGAGATGATAAGCGGCGTGCGCGCCTCATCGACCAGAATGCTGTCCACTTCGTCGACGATTGCGTAGTTGTGGCCGCGCTGCACCATCTGGGCGCGATCATATTTCATGTTGTCGCGCAGATAATCGAAGCCAAGCTCGTTATTCGTGGCGTAGGTGATGTCGCAGCCATAGGCCTCGCGGCGCTGGTCGTCATCTAGCCCGTGCACGATCACACCGGTCGTCAGACCGAGGAAACGGTAGAGCTTGCTCATCGTGGCCGCGTCGCGCTGGGCGAGGTAGTCGTTGACGGTAACGACATGCACGCCCTTGCCGGCCAGCGCATTGAGGTAGACCGCAAGGGTCGCCACCAGCGTCTTGCCTTCACCGGTCTTCATTTCAGCGATGGCGCCCTGGTGCAGGATCATGGCACCGGTCAGCTGCACATCAAAGGGTCGCATGTGCAGAACGCGGCGCGACGCCTCGCGGGCGACGGCAAAAGCCGGGATCAGCAGATCGTCCAGCGATTTGCCGTCCGCAAGCTGCTGGCGGAACTCCGCCGTCTTTGCCGCCAGCGCGTCGTCGGAAAGAGCCTTGGTGGCTTCCTCCAGCGCATTGATGGCTGCGATCTTGCTTTTATAGGAGCGGACGCGGCGTTCATTTGCCGAACCGAACAATTTGCGGGCTATTCCGCCGAGGCTGACCATCTTACTGGCCCTTTCTGAAATTCCGTTTTCGCAGGCGGTTTTTTCCATCACGCCGATTTCGGCAACAAATGACGGACTTCGCCCTTCAACGTATCTGGACGCGAGGTTGCGTGACAGATAAGAGGGGGGGCAAATGATGTCAACGGTTCTGCCCGTTACAGAATGGCCACAATCCGGTGTTTGGAAGTTTTTTCAGAGCCGGAAACCATGTCTGGAGCCGGCATTGTCCCCGAAAGGTTCAAAATGTTGCGCTATAATAAAATTGCGGCTGCGGTGATTGTGGCCACGCTCGGCCTCCAGTTTCCTGCCTTTGCACAGGAAGACAAGGTTGTCGCCAAGGTCGGCGATCTGGAAATCCACCAGTCCGAACTCGACCTTGCCATGGGCAATCTCGATCCGCAGCTCGCACAGCTTCCCGACGAGCAGAAAAAGGTCGCAGCCCTTTCCGGCGCGATCGACGTCAAGCTCCTCGTGAAGAATGCCAGCGCCGAAGGTCTGGAAAAGACCGAAGACTTCAAGAAGCGCATGGAGTTCATTCAGGACCGTGAGCTGCACAACGCCTATTTCCGCAAGCATGTGGTTGATGCTGTCACCAATGAAGAGGTGAAGGCGCGCTACGACAAGGAAGTTGCAGCCTTGCCGAAGGAAGAAGAAATCAAGGCAGCCCATATTCTGGTTGCAAGCGAAGACGAAGCCAAGGACGTCATCAAGCAGCTTGATGCGGGCAAGGATTTCGCAGCACTCGCCAAGGAAAAGTCGACCGACTCCAACAAGGATGATGGCGGCGATCTCGGCTGGTTCGGCAAGGGCCGCATGGTTCCGGAATTCGAAGAGGCCGCTTTCGGTCTCGAAAAGGGTGCCTACACCAAGACGCCTGTCAAGACGCAGTTCGGCTTCCACGTCATCAAGCTGGAAGACAAGCGCATCGCACCGCCGCCGGCTTTCGAGCAGGTCGAGCCGCAGGTTCGTCAGCTTGTCATGCGTGACAAGTACGTTGCCCTCATCGAGAAGGCAAAGGCTGACCAGAAGATCGAAATCATGGATGAGACGCTGAAGAAGGGCTACGACGAAGCCACGAAGGAACAGCAGGCACAGCCGCAGCACTAATAAAACCATGTTACGGGGCGGCCACAGGCCGCCCCGCTTCATCTCAGGCACTTTCAAACCTTCCCCGTTTCCAGAATCTCAGGCGCTTTCCCATGTCCGTTGCCGTTTCCCCGCTCGCTCCGAAATCCTATCCCGACATGCCCGCGCTGCGTGGTGTTCGCATGGCGACGGCTGCCGCCGGCATCAAGTACAAGAACCGGACCGACGTTCTGTTGATGGTGTTCGACAAGCCGGCAAGCGTGGCTGGCGTTTTCACAAAATCGAAATGCCCCTCGGCCCCCGTTGATTTCTGCCGCGCCAATCTCGGCGGTGGCGTGGCGCGCGCCGTGGTGGTCAATTCCGGTAACGCAAACGCCTTTACCGGCGTCAAAGGCAAGGCCGCGACCGAATTGACGGCGAAATCCGCAGCCGCTGCAGTCGGCTGCTCTGAAAATGAAGTGTTTCTGGCATCGACCGGCGTAATCGGCGAGCCGCTTGATGCCACCAAGTTCGCCGGGGTTCTGGGCGACATGCAGGGCATGGCCGAAGCCGATTTCTGGCAGGAAGCCGCCAAGGCAATCATGACGACCGACACTTATCCCAAGGTCGCGACCCGCACGGCCGAAATCGGCGGTGTCGTGGTCACCATCAACGGTATCGCCAAGGGTGCCGGCATGATCGCGCCCGATATGGCGACGATGCTTTCTTTCGTGGTTACGGATGCCGATATTGATCCGGCCGCGCTGCAATCACTGCTTTCCGCCGGTGTCGGCCCGACCTTCAATTCCGTGACTGTTGACAGCGACACCTCCACCTCCGATACGCTGATGTTGTTTGCGACAGGTGCGGCGGCTGAGGACGGTCAGGTCAAGGTGACGCGCGCCGATGACGAGCGGCTTTCCTCCTTCCGCGCCGCCTTGAACGATCTCCTGAAAGATCTGGCCCTGCAGGTGGTTCGCGATGGCGAAGGCGCACGCAAGATGGTCGAAGTCACCGTTACCGGCGCGGAAAACGATGTCGCTGCCAAGAAGATCGCCCTTTCGATTGCCAACTCACCGCTGGTGAAGACCGCGGTTGCCGGCGAAGATGCAAATTGGGGTCGCGTCGTCATGGCTGTGGGCAAATCCGGTGAAATGGCCGACCGTGATCGCCTTGCCATCTGGTTCGGCGGCGTGCGCGTTGCCGTCAATGGCGAACGCGATCCGGATTATTCGGAAGCGGAAACCACCGCCGTGATGCGGCTGGAAGACATCCCGGTGAAGGTTGACATCGGTCTCGGTAAGGGCAAGGCCACCGTATGGACGTGCGACCTGACCAAGGAATATGTTGCGATCAACGGCGACTACCGGAGCTGACCGTTGGAGCCGAAGAGAATGCAGGACAATAAAATCGTCAATCTGCCGCTGGTTCGCCGTCTGGAAGCAGTCAGCTTTCGGGCATGGCCGGCCTCGTCGGTGATTTATGACGGTAGCTGGCAAATCCGCCTGACGGGGTCGCATCCATCCAAACGCATCAATTGCGTGGTGCCGCTCGATCCTTCCGATTATGGAAACTGCGCGGTGCGGCTGGAAAAGGCGCGCAAGCGCTTCGAGGATTTCGGCCGTCCGCTGGTGGTGCGCGAAACGACGCTGATGCCGCCGCAGCTCAAGGATTTTCTGGTAAAGGACGGCTGGTCCATGGTTGAGGAGGTCAAGGTCATGACGGCCGATCTCGCTGGCATGGAACTGCCGGAAACGCTGGTCAGCCTGCCGAGCCACGATATTGGCCGTTTTGTCGAGGCGAGCATCAAGGTCAGCGATGGCGACCCGACCCTGCGCCCGGCGATCGCTGAAATCCTCAGTTCGATCAAGCCGACCCTTGGCCTGTTCATCAACGAAGAAGCAGGGGGCAGCGCACTCGCCACCGTTATCTGCGTGCAGGATAACGATCTTGCCGGCATTCTTTCCCTCGATGTCGAGAAGTCGCAGCGGAAAAAGGGCCTCGGCACGCAGCTGCTGGCGTCAGCACTGCGCTGGGCCCGCATCAGCGGCGCCAAAAGCGCCTGGTTGCAGGTCGTCTCCACAAATGCGCCCGCGATTGCACTTTATGAAAAATTCGGCTTCACCGAGGCCTATTCCTATCGCTACTGGCGCAAGGCTGGTGAAGAATGAGCGAAGCGGGCAAAAAAATCCTGCTGGTTGCCGCCTGCGCCCTTCTCGATCAGGACGGCCGTATTCTTCTGGCGCAACGACCTGAGGGCAAGTCGCTTGCCGGCCTGTGGGAATTTCCAGGCGGCAAGGTGGAACAAGGCGAAACACCGGAGGACACCCTTGTCCGCGAGCTCGACGAGGAGCTGGGTATCAAGACCAAGATAGCCTGCCTTGCGCCGCTGACGTTCGCCAGCCATACCTACGAGACTTTTCACCTGCTGATGCCGCTTTACGTGTGCCGTCGTTATGAAGGCATGGCCCATGGGCGCGAAGGACAGGCAATTAAATGGGTAAAGCCGCAGGCTCTGCGTGATTATCCGATGCCGCCGGCCGACGAGCCGCTCATCCCCTTCCTTCAGGATTTGCTTTAAAGCGAACTTCCTGGCGGGTTCGATCCCCTCGCGCAGCCTGTTGAAAACATCCCATAACTCCGCTTTACCGTGCCAAAACGAGGCTGTGTTAACAGATCGTTCAGCACCCTCTGGCAGATTGTTAAGCTAAAGAAGCGGTAAACTGCGCGTATGAGGTTGGCTATGAACGAGGATTTCTGGAAGACGGTGGAAGGTCGTCAGTCTTACTCCAACAAATCCCGTCGCACCGGCGTTCTTAATGTCGCGCTGCTTTTCGGGACGGCTGTGATTGCTCTTTCCTTGATCGTCACCCCCATGCTTGCCGGAAAATCATCAACGCGCGTCGCGCAGTTCTCCGACAATTACGACATGATAAGCACCGGCTCCATCAAGAAGACCGATGCTGGCAAGACCTATTCCATCCGCCGCAGCATAACCCAGCCGATGCCCGAGATGCCCTGTGTCGTGACGGGCTATAGCAGCGAGAGCGGTTGCTGATCGTTTACCATCATCGGTAACGGATTCCTCAAGCCATGAGTATAGGGTGAGTGCGGCTTAGTAATTGTGCCGGCTCACTCATGGCGCGCTGAAGATAGGGACGCTCCTTTGCTGCATTCTCTTGTCAATCTTTGGAAGAATGAAGACGGTGCTACCGTAGTCGAATATGGCCTCGTTATCGCGGTAATTTCAGCAGCTATGATTGGCGGAGCAACTCAAGTCAGCAGCAGCATCAACGCTGCTTTTCAGGTTATCATTGATACGTTTAGCAATATAAATATCTGAAGCCGCTCCGAGGCTGGCTCAAGACAGCTTAACCTCTGTTGTCTTCAATGCATCCGCCAGCCGCATTTTGGCGGAACCAGGTTTCAGCGGTTTCTGCTGGCTCTCGTGCGGTGCCCAGCCTGAGACATAGATGATGGAAAACGTGGCTCTGATCCGCCCGTCCGGATCGGAATAACGTTCGGCGTAAAGCTCCGCTGCCCGCAGGAAAAAAGCGCGATTGAGCGGTTTTCTGCTGCGGCTTGCCAGCGGATTGGCCATGCCCATGGCGCGCAGATCGCGCATCAGTGGAAAAATCGAGTCGTAACGCACCGTATAAGTTTCCGCGTCGGTGACGGGAAGCGCAAAACCGGCACGCTGCAACAGTGCGCCAACATCGCGCACATCGGCAAAGGGAATGACGCGCGGGCTGGCGCCGCCGGTCAACTCGGCTTCTGCCGTCAACAGCACATCGCGCAGTTCCTGCAATGTGCCGCTGCCGGGGATGGCTCCGAGAAACAGCCCGTCCGGCTTTAGCGCCCGCCTTATCTGGATCAACGCACCGGGGGTGTCGTTGGTGAGGTGGAGGGCAAGCGGGGAAACAATGAGATTGGCGGAGGCTTCTTCGAGCGGCAGATGCTCCATGGAGGCCACCTGCGGCAGATTCCCATCCGTCGCAAAGGAGGTATCCGTCTCGATACGACGGATAGCATCCACCTTGCCCGTCTCGGTCAAGCGCTGGGCGGTGATGCCCGTCCCGCCGTGCAGTTCGATTGCGGTCTCGAAACGGCGCTCGACGATGGCGAGCCTGTCGGCAAACTCGTCGGCGGCCATGTCGAGAAGAAACAGGGCCTTGTCGTCACGCCGGTTCCACGCCCGGCGGCGATTTTGTTCGATCAGGGCCTGGTCAAAGAGAATATCCATCGTCGTGCCTGCTCGGCCTGTAGCGCCTTTGGGATCGGCGGGCCGCATCGTTGCTGTCATGCCGCTTCGGGCATTGTTTTTCCGGTCAGAGGCCGAAACATATCTCTCTCGCAAAGGCACCCGTTCGGCGCTAAAGTCAACCTCATGGGCGCTGGTGAAGATCTGTTTTCGGGATTGCTGTCGAAGTCCGCGACGGTGTCGATGGCGGCACGCAGCGTGTTGCACTCGGCCTTCCGCGTGGTCTATCCGCCCACTTGCGCAGGCTGTTCCCGCATGACCGGCGGCGAGGGTGCCATGTGTGCGGATTGCTGGCGGGATGTGGCCTTTATCGATCGGGCTTTTTGCGAGGTTCTGGGCATTCCCTTCTCCCGGGATCACGGCGCGGGTATTGTGAGCGCACAAGCCATCGCCGACCCACCGCCTTTCGACCGTTTGCGTGCTGTTGCCAGCCATGAGGGAACCGCGCGTAAACTCGTACACCGGCTGAAATATCAGGACCGGACCGATCTTGCGCGTTTCATGGCGCTGTGGATGCTGCGGGCAAGCGACGGAACGGTTGATAGCTGCGACTGTATCGTGCCGGTTCCGCTGCATCGCCACCGCTTCTGGCGTCGCCGTTTCAACCAGTCCGCTGAGCTCGCACGGCATCTGGCCAAGGCCACCGGCAAACCGCTGCTTGCCGGCACGCTGTTGCGCGTGAAGCCGACCGAGCGGCAGGTGGGGCTTTCAGCGCTTGCCCGGCAGGACAATGTGCGGGGTGCTTTTGCAATAGCGCCCGGCCGAAAAACCGATGTTTATGGCAAGCGAGTGGTGCTGGTGGATGATGTTTATACCACTGGTGCGACGGTGGGCGCGGCAAGTCGCGTCTTGCGGAAGGCGGGTGCTACGGATGTGACCGTTTTGACCTTTGCAATGGCCATTTCCGGCCCTATATGAAGCCTGAATGAAACGAGGATATCGTGCGTTTCAGCACACGTTTGCGAGGCTTCGAAATACATGGCACCGGTAACGATCTATACACGGGATTTTTGTGGTTATTGCGCGCGCGCCAAGGCGTTGCTGGACAGCAAGGGCGTCGATTACGCCGAATATAACGCGACGACGACGCCGGAATACCGGCAGGAGATGATCGAGAAATCCGGCGGAACCACCTTCCCGCAAATCTTCATCAACGGCCAGCATATCGGCGGTTGCGACGATCTGCATGCACTGGAGCGTGCTGGCAAACTCGACGTTATGCTGGCCGCTTAATCGGCTCGATTTTCGATACGGAGGACGTGATGATTTTCAAGGCTGCCGCCATTCAGATGCGCTCGGGTGTCGATACGGTGAAAAACGCCGCCGATATGGAGCGCCTGGTGCGTGTTGCTGCGGCTGCGGGCGCTGTCTATGTTCAGACGCCGGAAATGACCGGCGCTCTCCAGAAGGACAGGCAGGCGCTTCGCGCCCAGCTGCGTGACGACGATGGCGATATCATCGTTGCGACCGCCGCGCGGCTGGCACGCGAACTCGGCATCCATGTCCATGTCGGCTCGACAGCGATTGCCCGCCCGGATGGCAAGATTGCCAATCGCGGTTTTCTGTTTGCGCCTGACGGTTCGCGTATCTGCAGCTATGACAAGATCCATATGTTCGATGTCGATCTGGACAATGGCGAAAGCTGGCGCGAAAGTGCGGCTTACGAACCCGGTGCTGTCGCTCGCGTTGCCGAACTGCCGCTGGGGAAATTCGGCTTTGCGATATGCTACGATGTGCGCTTCCCGCAGCTTTTCCGGGCGGAGGCACTCGCCGGCGCCGAGGTTCTGACGGTTCCGGCCGCCTTCACCCGCCAGACGGGTGAAGCCCACTGGGAAATTCTGCTGCGTGCCCGCGCCATTGAAAACGGCGCTTTCGTCATTGCCGCCGCACAGGCCGGCCTGCATGAGGACGGGCGGGTCACGTTCGGCCATTCCATCATCATCGACCCCTGGGGCAAGGTGCTGGCAATGGCCGGCGGCGCCGGGGAAGAGATCATTTTCGCAGAGATCGACACGTCTCTCGTGGCTGCCGCGCGCGGAAAAATCCCCAATCTGCGCAATGCCCGCGAGTTCGGACTGGACACGGTTATTCCTGCTGGAGGTGAGGCGGCGTGATCCGTTATGCGTTGGCCTGTGAAAAGGGCCATGAGTTCGAAGGCTGGTTTTCCGGGAGCGACGATTTCGACAATCAGTTGCAGCGCGGCTTCCTGTCCTGCCCGATGTGCAATTCCCCGCAGGTTTCCAAACTTCTGATGGCGCCCTCGGTCTCCACCGCCCGCAAAAAAGACGAACGCCAGTCGCTCGCCATGGACACGGCCAGAAAAGAAGCTATCGCAAAAATCCGCGAGGCGGTCGCCAATATCCGCGCGAATGCGGAAGATGTCGGCGATAAATTTCCCGAAGAAGCCCGCAAAATCCACTATGGCGAGGCCGACGAACGCGGCATCATCGGCCACGCGTCTGCCCAGGACGCGAAGGCCTTGATTGACGAGGGCATCGAGATCGCACCGTTGCCAGTGCTGCCCGATGATGTGAATTGAGTTTGCCTACGATTTTGATGACGTCCACCACTTAGGGCGACGTCATCCGTCGTTCATGACCGGCGAATTGGGTGCGCTGGCTTTATGCGGGTCTTTTCGCCAGCATCATGTAGTTGACTTCCATGTCCGGCGAGAGGTTCCAGCGGTCCTGCAATACGTTGTAGAAGACGCCGGTACGGTGGACGATATCCATGCCGCTGGCCACCAGCGGCCGTTCAAGCTCATCCGGGCGAACCAGCTTCTCATATTGGTGGGTGCCGCGCGGCAGCCAGCGCAATACGTTTTCGGCGGCGAAGATCGCGAGCGCGCGGGCTTTCAGCGTGCGGTTGATGGTGGCGGCGAACATCAGCCCGCCGGGGCGCACCATTTTCGCGCAGGTGGTGACGAAGAGATCGACATTGGCCACATGCTCGACCACTTCCATGTTGAGGACGACGTCGAAGGTTTCGCCCGCCTCCAGCAACTGTTCGGCGGTCACGGCGCGGTAGTCGACGCTGACACCGCTTTCACGGGCGTGGGTGGAGGCGATGCCGATATTCTTTTCTGAAGGGTCGGCGCCCACCACGTCCGCGCCCATGCGCGCCACGGGT
The DNA here is from genome assembly GCF_053521725.1 of Agrobacterium sp. CG160-95. Classification (NCBI taxonomy): domain Bacteria; kingdom Pseudomonadati; phylum Pseudomonadota; class Alphaproteobacteria; order Hyphomicrobiales; family Rhizobiaceae; genus Agrobacterium; species Agrobacterium sp. CG160-95. The sequence goes on from NZ_JBNWDU010000002.1 coordinate 374,886, forward strand.
TCGGAAAGCAGGCCGCCGCCGCAGCCGATATCCAGCACACGCAGCCCTTCAAGCGGGCGGTGCGCCTTCGGGTCGCGGCCGAAATTATCGCAGATGCGGTTGCGGATATATTCAAGCCGCACCGGGTTGAATTTGTGCAGCGGCCGGAACTTGCCCGTCGGGCTCCACCATTCCGCAGCCATCGCGGAGAAGCGATCCACTTCGCTCTGGTCGACGGTCGTCTGTGCGGTTTCGCTCATGGTTATGCTCCATATTGCTGTTGCATTGAAGTCGGATGATTGATCCCCGAAGTCAAGACCGGCGGCACATTCCGTCGGCAAATTCCCGGGTGCTTCATTGCCGCAGGTGGAACTGAAACGGGTTGCAATTTGTTTCATGCTGCGTTCATGGAACACGGCGTATTTTCCAGTCATGGCAGTATGTGGAACGCATGCTCGTCCATCGAAATCGATGGACGCCGACAAGGGCAAAGCGGGCTTTTGCTTGAGGAGAAGTAAGTGAAGAAAAAACTGTTTGGCGCAATTGCGCTGGTGGCCATGCTCGCCGCGCCGGCCCTTGCCGAAGCTGCGACTCGCGGCTTTGCCACCGCGAATGTGAATATGCGCTCCGGTCCGAGCACAGCCTATCCGGCCGTGGTCGTGATCCCGGTCGGCGCACCATTGACGGTACATGGCTGCCTGTCCGATACGCCGTGGTGCGACGTCTCTTTCGTCAGCGGTCGTGGTTGGGTCGCCGGTCGTTACATCCAGACGACGTTCAGGCAGAACCGGGTCTACGTTGAGCCGCGTTATTACCGCGATCTCGGCGTTCCCGTGATCACCTTCGAAGCCGGTCGTTATTGGGACCGTTATTATCGTGACCGTGACTTCTACCGCGAGCGTGACCGCTGGCGTCGTCCGCCGCCATCAGGCGGTTACTGGAATGCTGCGCCTCCGCCGCCGCGCGGTGACTGGGAACGCCCGCGTCCGCGCGACGAATGGCGTGATGGCCGCCGGGATGAATGGCGCGATCCGCGTCAGGGCGGTGGACCGAATGATGGCCGCTGGGAGCGCCGTTACGGCGACTGGAACCAGGGTGACAGAAACCGGGGCGATGGAAACCAGGACAGGCCGCGTCGAGATGGTGACCGTCCTCGGTTCGAGGAAGAAAATCGCGACCGCAATCGCGATCGCCAACCAAATCAGGACGAAGGCCAGCGTCGTCCGGAGCGCCGCCAGTGGGATGATCCACGCCGCGCGCCCGCTTCGGAAAACTTTCAGGGCGGTTGCCGGGTCGGTGATCCCGGTTGCGATCCGCGATAAACAGACAAAGCCCGGCGAGATTTCGTCGGGCTTTTCATTTGCCGGTTCAGATTGTCACGAGAGTACTTTTATTTCGCGGTTGCGGCCTTGCGTGCGCGGGCCTTGGATTTTGCGGGGGCTTGTGCCTCCGGCTCCGCAGCAGCGGTCTTCGGCGCTGCTTTCTTGCGCTGGGCAGGCTTGGTCGCCTCCGACGTCTTCAGCAGCGAAAATTCATGCTTTGCCTGTTCCCAATGGTCCGCGTCACGGCCATGAGGATGGCCTTCCTTTTCCCAAAGTGTATAGGCCCGTTTGCTGATCCACTCTTGTTCCGAAACCTGCATGCTCGTCTCCCGTTGCTGTTGACAACGCCTTTGACAAGGCGACATTCCGCTTGGTCCGGCACACGCTCGACAGGAATCAATGCCGGCATTTCAAACTCCATTACATGCCATGATTTTCCGGGCGTCAAGCAAACATGCTGCATTGCGAAAGCGGATTTCAGGCATTTTACGCGGGTGAAAGCGGTTTGAGCGAAAGACGTTCCTGAAGGACAAGATCAACGTTGCGTGATCGCGCCCGGACCTCCAAGATGGGCTGGTGAACGGTAGCGGAGGAGGCGACCTTGGAAGTTGCAACGGAAGCGGAGACGCAGGTCGTCATCGAGAGACGGGTAGGGGCGGGCATCATCCACCTGAACCGTCCGAAAGCCATCAACAGCCTGACGCTGCCGATGGTTCGTGCCATGCTCCAGGCGCTTCACCGTTTCGAGGATGACCCTGACGTTTCCTGCGTGGTGCTGACAGGAGAAGGCGACAGGGGGCTGTGTGCGGGGGGTGACGTTCGCATCATTCACGATCTCGGCAAAGCGGGCGATCCGCAGGTGCTGGATTTCTGGCGCGAAGAGTTTCCGCTGAATTATCACATTGCCCGCTTTGGTAAACCTTATGTCGCGTTGATGGACGGCATCGTCATGGGTGGCGGCGTCGGCATTTCCGCCCATGCCAGCCACCGCATCGTCACCGAGCGGACGAAGCTTGCCATGCCGGAAACCGGTATCGGCTATTTCCCTGACGTCGGCGGTTCCTGGCTTTTGCCCAGAGCGCCGGGCGAATGCGGCACCTGGCTGGGGCTGACAGGCAATGCGGTCTCTGCTGCCGATGCGATCTATGCCGGTTTTGCCGATTATTTCGTCCCTTCTGCGCGCCTTACAGATTTGGTGCAGAATCTATCACAAGCGCTCGATCCTGATGGTGTCGAGGCGGTAATCGGAACTTATACCGTCGAAGCTGGTGAGGGGGGCCTGTCGGCACACCGTGAGATCATCGACGCGGCATTCCGTTTCGACACGGTCGAGGAGATTTTCGCAGCACTTTCGGAGCGTGACGATACGTTTTCGCGCGAGACTCTGGAAATTCTCAAAAAACGCTCCCCTACCAGTCTCAAACTAACCCTGAAGCTGCTGCGTCTGGGGCGGGAAAGCGCCAGCCTCATCGAATGCCTCGAACGGGAATTTGCCGCCGGCACGGAGATATTGCGGGGTCATGATTTTTATGAGGGCGTGCGTGCGGCCCTGGTCGACAAGGACCGCAATCCGCGCTGGCGACCGGCACAGCTGGAAGAGGTGCGTGAAGAAGACCTTCTGCCATATTTTACCAAACATTCCGGTAATCTCTTTCCCGAGCACCGCCTTTAGATTGCGCAACGCAAAAGAAATCCGGCTTGCGGAGATATATGAAATCATCACCTTTTGAATTGCTGTTGCTTGGGTGAAATTTCTAATACGCTTCTGCTTAACGCACGGCTGTTGCTCGCAGGCGTTGTCGCCCCCCGTTATGTTGACGACCATTCGATTTTCCGGGGGTATTCATGAAACGTCTTCTCATCGTCGGCACTGCCATTGCCGCTCTTTTTGCAGGTGCGGCGCAGGCGCAGTCTCCGACCACCATTCTCAACGCCTCCTACGATGTTGCCCGTGAGGTTTTCGCAGCCGAGAACGAGGCTTTCATCAAGCTGCATCCGGGTATCACGGTTGATCAGTCGCACGCCGGCACCTCCAAGCAGGCGCGTGCCATCGTTGAGGGTCTGGAAGCCGATGTCGTCACCTTCAACCAGGTAACGGATGTCGATTTTCTGGTGAAGCAGGGTTTCGTTTCCGCCGACTGGCAGAAGGATTTCGCAAACGACGCCTCGCCGTTCTATTCCTTCCCGTCTTTCCTCGTGCGTGCCGGTAATCCCAAGCACATCAAGGACTGGGACGATCTTGCCCGTGACGACGTGAAGGTGGTTTTCCCCAATCCGAAGACCTCGGGTAACGCCCGTTACACCTATCTCGCCGCCACGGCCTATGCCAAGGAGAAGTTCAACGGCGACGAGAAGAAGGTTCAGGAATTCGTCAAGAAAATCTTCGACAACACCCCTGTTTTCGACACCGGAGGCCGCGCCGCCACCACCACCTTCGTGGAACGTGAAATCGGCGACGTGCTGATCACCTTCGAAGCCGAGACCCGCGGCATTGCCAAGCAATATGGCGCCGACAAGGTTGAAGGCGTGGTGCCTTCCGTCAGCCTGCTCGCCGAATTCCCGGTCGCCGTGGTGGACAAGGTGGTCGACAAGCGCGGCTCGCGCGAGCTGGCGAAGAGCTACCTCGATTTCCTCTATACCGAAGAGGGCCAGCGCATTGCTGCCGAATTCGGCCATCGCGTTCACAACGAAAAGGTTGTCGGCGAGTTCAAGGACAAGTTCCCGGCCATTCGCCTCGTCAATGTCAATGACGTCTTCGGCGGCTGGAATAAAATCCAGAAAGAGCATTTTGCGTCCGGCGCGACGCTTGATACGCTCTACGGCAGCCGTTAATCACGACGATATGCAACAGGTAAAAGACCCGGCGGGAAACTGCCGGGTCGCTTTATGATGAATTGGGGGCGGGGTTTGAAGCGGAATGTTCTGCCGGGGCTTAAATTGTCCCTCGGCGTTACCCTCACTTACGTCGCCATCATCGTGCTTCTGCCGCTCTCGGCGCTGGTGTTCAAGGCGGCGAGCCTCGGGCCAGCCGAATATTGGGCCATTATCTCTTCGCCGCGCGCTGTTGCGAGCTATCGCGTCACGGTGCTCTGCGCTCTCGCCGCGACCTTGTTCAACGTCGTTTTCGGACTGGCGCTCGCCTGGGTGCTGACGCGTTACCGTTTCCCCGGCTGGCGCCTTGTCGATGCCATTGTCGATCTGCCTTTTGCGCTTCCCACCGCCGTTGCCGGCATTGCGCTGACGACGCTGTTTGCGGGTAACGGCTGGTTCGGCTCGGTGCTTGCGCAATTCGGCATCAAGGTTGCCTATACGCCGCTCGGCATCATGGTGGCGATGGCCTTTACCAGTCTACCCTTCATCGTGCGCACCGTGCAGCCGGTGCTCGAAGACCTCGATCCGGCATTGGAGGAGGCGGCGCAATCGCTCGGCGGTTCCGATCTAGAAATCTTCCGCAAGGTCATCCTGCCGCTTCTGACGCCAGCTCTGCTGGCCGGTCTCTCGCTCTCTTTCGCGCGCAGCCTCGGTGAGTTCGGCGCCATCATTTTCATTGCCGGCAACCAGCCGTTTTCAACGGAAATTACGGCACTGCTGATCTTCATCCGGCTGGAGGAATATGATTATCAGGCCGCCGCCGCCATCGCCTCCGTGCTGCTCATCGCGGCCTTCGTCATGTTGGCGGTGACCAATTACCTGCAGGCGCGTGCGCTTCGTTATACGGTGAGGAGCTGAGACATGAGCGCCATTTCCTCGCATCGCAAGCCACCGCGCGTCGGTGACGCGCCCTGGGTTCGCCGTAGCCTGATCGCTTTTGTGCTCGTCATCGGCGCGTTCCTGGTTGTCGCTCCTCTGACCATCATCGGGGTCGAGGCTTTTTCGCAGGGGTGGAAGGTCTATTCAGCGACCATCACCCACCCCGATACCCGCCACGCCATCATGCTGACGGTGCTGACGGCGCTGATTGCGGTGCCGATCAACACGGCCTTCGGCGTCGCAGCCGCATGGGCGATCACTAAATTCGATTTTCCCGGCCGGCGCTTCCTGCTGGTGCTGATCGAGATACCCTTCTCCATCTCGCCGATCGTCGCCGGTGTCGCCTATCTCTTCGTTTATGGGCTGCAGGGGCTGTTTGGGCCGTTCCTCGATGCGCACAATATCAAGATACTCTTTGCACTACCCGGCATCGTCATCGCGTCGATGTTCGTCACGGCACCCTTCGTGGCGCGCGAGCTGATCCCATTGATGCAGGCGCAGGGCCGCGATCTGGAGGAGGCGGCCACCTCGCTTGGCGCATCCGGCTGGCGCACCTTCTTTTCGGTGACGCTACCGAATATCAAATGGGCACTGCTCTACGGCGTCGTTCTGTGCAACGCCCGCGTCATGGGTGAATTTGGCGCGGTGTCGGTCGTGTCAGGCAATATTCGCGGCCAGACCAACACGCTGCCGCTGCATATCGAGCTGCTTTATCACGATTACCAGACGGCGGGCGCCTTTGCGTCGGCCTCCATCCTCGCTCTGCTCGCTGTCATCACCATCATCGCCAAGGTGGCGCTGGAACGGCGCGGCGCCGGGCGCGGGGCCAAGAAGACCAGCGGCGGTGCCGCCATCGCCACGGAGACCTGATTCCCATGAAAATCCGCCTCGAAAATGTGGTGAAGACTTTCGATACCTTCCGCGCGGTGCGCGATGTTTCGCTCGATATTGAAAGTGGCGAGCTTCTGGCGCTGCTCGGCCCCTCCGGTTCAGGCAAGACGACGATCCTGCGCATGGTCGCCGGTCTCGAATATAGCGATGGCGGCCGCATCTTTTTTGGAGACGAAGACGCCACCAATATTCCGGTGCGCGATCGCGGCGTCGGTTTCGTGTTCCAGCACTACGCACTTTTTCCGCATATGACGCTGCATGAAAACATCGCGTTCGGCATGAAGGTGTCGAAGGTGAAGCGCGACAAGGCCGCGATCGATGCGCGGGTCAGGGAACTGTTGAACTTGGTCAAGCTTGACGGTCTGGGCGACCGGTTCCCGGCGCAGATTTCCGGTGGGCAGCGGCAGCGTGTGGCGCTGGCCCGTGCGCTTTCGGTCGATCCCAAAGTGCTTCTACTGGATGAGCCCTTCGGCGCGCTGGATGCCAATGTGCGCCGCGACCTGCGCCGCTGGCTGCGTGAAATTCACGGCGCGCTGGGCATTACCACGATTTTCGTGACGCATGATCAGGAAGAGGCACTGGATCTCGCTGACCGCGTCGTCATCCTCAATCAGGGCGAGATCGTGCAACAGGGCACGCCGAAGGAAGTCTGCCGCCAGCCGAACAGCGCCTTCGTCATGCGCTTTCTCGGCGATGCCAACCGTGTGTCCGGCGTGGCGCGCGGCGGAAAGGTCTATGTCGGTGACAACGAACTGCCTTTCTCCTACGGTCAGGCAGATGGCGCCGTCGAGATCTATGCCCGTCCCTCCGACCTGGAATGGGAAGATCTGCACGAGGGCATTCCAGCCTCGGTTTCGCGGGTTCTCGACCGGGCAGGCGAGCGGCGGGTGATCGCCAGCACAGATGGCGGCGATCTCCTGGAATTCGACGTGCCGCCGGAAAATGATGTCGCGGCAGGCGATCGCGGTTCCGTCATCATCCGCCGTGCGAAGATTTTCCCGGCGGCTTGAGGGACGCTCTCGCCAGCTTCATATCAGCAGTTCGAAAGAGGCCTCGGCCGCCAGCCTGCCGTTGACCATCAGGTCAACCTTGTGAACACCCGCATAGTGCTTGCGGGTGGTGAAATCACGCATGGCGCGGCTTATCGAGAGCGCGCATGTTTCGCCCGGCTGCAACTCGATTTCTTTCCACTTGAAGACTTTCGCGGAGGCGTCACCGCTCTTTTTCACGTAATGCACGGCATAATCGATCACCAGCTTCTGCGGGCTTTCTGCCGTCGAGGTGAAAGAAGCTGAAATCCGCACCGGATTACCGAGAGCGACCCTTTCAGGAGAAACCTGAAACGCCGAGAGTGCGATCTGAGCCTCCTTATGGGCACCGAAATGGGCGAGCGCGGCAGCGTCACCTTTCTTGACCAGAGTGCGCAAGGCCTGCCGCACGATCCAGCGTGTATGCGGGTTTTCCTTCGGCCATGTGTCGATGAGCGCCAGCACGAAAGCGGGATTGTCCTTGGTGATGTCGTTCAGATGATTGGCGACGGATTTGCGCACGTAAAGCGCCTCGTCAGCTTTCATGGCATCAAGGATCGCGGTGACCGGTGAGGGATCATCGATCAGGGCTTTGAGCTGGAACGACCAAGGCAGGCGCGGCCGGCAGCCTTCGCTCGCCAGCCTCCGCACATGCTCGTTGTCATGTTGCGACCATGTTTCCATCACGGCAAGTGTTCGGGCCAGATCCCTTTGCAGGAAATGGCGGATGGCAAATTCCGAGGAGCCGAAACGGGTGAAATATTGCAGCGCCTGCATGGAAAGATCGAAATCGTCGAGACCGTAAAGCGCCACATATTCTGGCAGCGAAATGGATGCGAAACCGTTGCCTATTCCGGGTGCTGCGGCTGTCAGAATTTCGATGTTGCGGGCATAGTCGCCGGGAAGCGTGGCGTGCAGGCTGGTCGCCACCTGCCGCATGCGCTGCATGATGCCCAGCGCTTCGAGATTTGTCGTGGCAAGCGCCATGAAGGCGGGAACATCGAAAGGCGCATGAACGGCTTTGGTCTGATCGGCGATGTGTCGCAGTTTTTCGTGGTTGAAGATTTCCTTCAACGCGGGTGCCGCTGTCTCGCTCATAGTACCTCTCTAAGTTCACTTTTTGTTCTTTTAGGGCATGATGAGGACGGAGGCAAGGGAGGTGGTACTACCGAAGAAAAGACATAGCAGATCTTGCTTCTTCACAGATTGACGAAGGCCTTTCACTCCGTCATTCCGGGCTTGACCCGGCATCCGGCCACTGGGCGCCTGCGCGGTGAATAGTCTTTTGCGGTCAATGACTTGATCGCGCTGGACCCCGGATCTAGTCCGGGGTGACGACGCGTGGAGATTCCGAGTTCGCCAAATTCAGGCTCAGGGCGGATATTGTCATCCGCCCTGAGCTTGCATCCAAAGCTTCAGCTCATCTGGCTGACGAATTTCGTCTCCAGATAGGCCTGAACCGCCTCCGAACCGCCCTCCGTGCCATAACCGGAATCCTTGACGCCGCCGAAGGGGACTTCGGGAAGCGCAAGGCCGTTGTGGTTGATGGTCAGCATGCCCGCCTCGACCTGGTGGCCGAGCGCATGCGCTGTCTTGACCGAGCTGGTAAAGGCGTAGGATGCAAGGCCAAAAGGCAGGCGGTTCGCTTCGTTGATGGCATCATCGAATGTCGAGAAGCGGTTGATGATGGCGACGGGACCGAAGGGCTCGTCGTTCATGATCTTGGCTGTCACGGGCACGTTGGCGAGTACCGTGGGCTCGAAGAAGTTGCCCTTGTTGCCGATGCGGCGGCCACCGGTCTTCAGTTCCGCGCCATGGGAAACGGCGTCGTTGATCAGGCCTTCCAGCGCTGGGATGCGGCGCTCATTGGCGAGCGGCCCCATGACGACACCTTCTTCCAGGCCGTTGCCGACCTTGATCGCCTTCGTGGCTTCCACGAAACCTTCAAGGAAGCGATCCGCCACACCCTCCTGCACGAGGAAGCGGGTGGGAGCGACGCAGACCTGACCGGCATTGCGGAACTTGGCAAGCGAGGTCACCTCGATCGCTTTTTCGATATCGGCATCGTCAAAGATCATCACTGGCGCATGACCGCCGAGTTCCATCGTGGCGCGCTTCATGTGCTTGCCGGCAAGGGCTGCCAGATGTTTGCCGATCGGCGTGGAGCCGGTGAAGGAAATCTTGCGGATGACCGGATGCGGGATCAGATATTCCGAAATCTCGGATGGCACGCCGTAAACGAGACCGATGACACCCGCCGGCACGCCCGCATCCACAAACGCTCGGATCAGTTCCGCCGGCGATGCCGGTGTTTCTTCCGGGGCCTTGACGATGATGGAGCAGCCCGTGGCAAGGGCAGCCGAAAGCTTGCGGACGATCTGGTTGATCGGGAAGTTCCATGGCGTAAACGCTGCGACGGGACCAACCGGCAGCTTGATGGCAAGCTGGGAAACGCCGGTTGCGCGCGCCGGGATGACCTGGCCGTAGGTGCGACGTGCTTCTTCGGCGAACCAGTCGATCGTATCGGCGGCGCCCATGATTTCGGTTGCCGATTGCGACAGCGGCTTGCCCTGCTCGCGGGTCATTATATAGGCGATCTTGTCCTTGCGCTCGCGCAGGATATCGGCTGCCCTGCGCATGATCTTGGAACGCTCGAAGGGCGAGGTGTCGCGCCAGACCTTGAAGCCACGCTCGGCGGCGGCAAGTGCCAGATCGAGGTCCGCCTTTTCGGCATGAGCGATCGCGCCGATGATTTCGTCGGTCGCAGGGTCGGATACGGCGATCGTCTTGCCGGAAACGGCGTCTCGCCATTCGCCATCAATGAGAAGTTTGATGTCGGGATAGGTGTGCATAGGGACTACCTTCATGATGCGGCCGATACGGCAGGGTGCCGTCCAGCCCGGAGACGTGAACAGAATTTTCCTGACCGGACTATATCCGGTATCGCCGCTTGCGCTGCGCGGAACGGGCGTCTGGGCATTTCCGGCAAGAGGAAGCTGAAAATGCCGGAAACGGAAATGACAGCTCTTATATTAAGTTGCGTACGGTATGTTTCAACCGTTCGCTCTGGCAATCGCCATGATTTTTCTGTGATGCGAAACTTGTCTCTCGGCTTTCCTGCCTGACAGGCAGGCGGATGCCGAACGCGCATTGGTCTTGTCCGATACGCGCGAATCATGTGTTGCTGTTGTTAAGCAATCACGCATATGCCGCAATTTGGCCTTTGTCGCACCAGACGGATTGATACGAAGACGTAACTTGTAGTGTTGCTTGCGTCATAACAGGGCGTGAAGTGTAAAAAAGTACAATAAGACGGAAAAATTATCCAAACGGTTTACTCAAAACCTAGAGAAAATACGGATAAAATCTCACTAAGGATATAACATTCATTCCTGATATATATTGCGAGCGTCGGTTCCCTTGACCCTCAGAGGTTGGCGAAAACCCCTCGACCTGAACGCTAGATGGAGAAAGAGTATGAGTTTCGCCCGGGTACTTCTCAGTGCGTTTCTGTCGCTCATGTGGCTTTCCTGTGCCGAGGCCGGGACGATCGCCAAGCCGCAAGGCAAGCCGATATTGACCATCTCCGGAAACATCACCAACACCAATGCCGATGGCGCTGCGGTATTCGATCGCGACATGCTGGAGGGATTGGGCATGGTGACGGTGGAGACCACGACGCCTTGGCACGATGGCCGCGTTCGTTTTGACGGCGTGTCACTGGCAAAGTTGATGGATCTCGTCGGTGCAAAAGGCACCAGCGTAACGGCAGTTGCACTCAACGATTATGTGAGCACCATACCGGTTGAGGATTTTAAGAAATTTAACGTTATCCTCGCGATCAAGCTGGATGGCAACTACATGACAGTTCGCGAAAAGGGTCCGCTGTTTGTCATCTATCCCTATGATAGCGACCCGGAATTGCAGAAGCAGACCTATTATTCGCGGTCCGCATGGCAAGTTGCCAAATTGATAGTGGAATAAAGGTGCCGTTTGCGAAAACTTGTGGCGGTGATCATCTGTTGCTTCGTCCTGGCAACGGGCTATATCGCTTTCGTCATTGCCGAGCGTCAGACCGCTCTGCAGAAATTTGCCCGCTATAACGATTCGTGGGCGGTCAGTCAGACCGTGGCGGAGTATCTCCGCCTTCAGAACAAATTGGCCGTTTTTGCGCTCAGTCCCGGTGTCATAGACCGGGACGAATTGCAGCTGCGCATGGACATCATGCTAAGTCGCTTGGAGCTCTTGAAGCAGGGTAACCTCGGCGCTTTCATCAATGAAAAACAGCAATGGCGGGATCTTGTAACCCGCCTTGACGCGGTTCTGGCCCGCCTGGAACAGCAGATGAACACCCTGGAGCCAAGGGATGTTCCGGATCTGCTCTCCGAGATGAGCTCGCTCGATGCGCCGATGACGACGCTGGCTTCGTCGTCGGTCGCCTATGACGTCAATCTGATCGATACGGCCCATGAGGACGTGCGCAAGCTGCATATCGTCTACACCGCGCTTGCGGGCGGATTGATCCTGTGCGGCATCGCGCTGGTGATATTGCTGCTTCGCCAGAACGATCTGTTGAACCGCGCGCAGAAAAGCATGCGCGGGCTGACGGATGATCTGCGCGCCGCCACGCTTGAATTGCAGGCCAAGAATGTCCGGCTGGAGCATGATGCCTATCATGATGCGCTGACGGGCCTTCCGAACCGCTCGCTGTTCCGGCAGGAACTTATCGAGCGGTTGCGCCGCTCTTTCGGCGGCAATGGAACGACGGCCATTCTTCTGCTTGATCTCGATGGGTTCAAGGACGTCAACGACACGCTTGGCCACGATTCGGGCGACGCCCTGCTTCAGGCCGTGGCACAGCGCCTTTCGGGGATCGGCGGTGATTACGACATGGTTTGCCGCCTTGGCGGCGATGAATTCGCTGTCGTGTCCGATGATCTCAATGAGGACACGGCGCGCCGTCTCGCCTCCAAGCTTATCGAGCAGATCAGCCGGACCTACCAGCTCGGCGAGCAGGAGGTCAAAATCGGCACCTGCATCGGTATCGCCATATCGCATGGTACCGTCGATGCGGATGAATTGTTCAAGCGCGCGGATTTGGCGCTTTATGAAGCCAAGGCCATCGGCCCTGGCCGGGCGAGTGTTTTCAAAGTCCGCATGCAAAAGCAGCTGACCGAAAAGAAATCCTTCGAGGCTGATCTGCAGACTGCGCTGCAGAACGACGAGATGGAGGTCTATTACCAGCCGCAGGTGGCGACGCAGACCCGCAAGCTTTGTGGCTTCGAGGCACTTTTGCGCTGGAAACATCCAGTGCGCGGCGATGTTCCGCCCAGCGTGTTCATTCCCGTTGCAGAACGAACTGGCCTTATCCATTCGCTCGGAAAATGGGTGATGGAGACTGCCTGCCGCGAGGCGATGCGATGGGATGAGGACATGAAGGTGGCGGTCAATCTCTCGCCGGTTCAGTTCCACAGTACCAACCTCATTCAGAACGTGATGGGTGCCCTTGATAAAAGCGGGCTGGAGCCGAGCCGGCTCGAGCTTGAGATCACCGAATCGATCCTGCTGAACAAGAGCGACCAGACGATCAACACGCTAACGCGGCTAAAGGCCGTCGGCATCCAGATCGCCATGGACGATTTCGGCACCGGTTACTCCTCGCTTGCGAATTTGCGCGGCGTGCCGTTCGACAAGATCAAGATCGACCGGTCATTCCTGCGCGATATCACCAGCGACCGCGACGCGCTGGCGATCGTCGAATTCGTGGTCGGCGTCGGGCGCAGCCTCCGAATGACCACCATAGCCGAAGGCATCGAGACGGAGGAGCAATATGAGCTGGTCAAACGTCTGGGATGCGATCTGGTACAGGGCTATCTGATCAGCAGGCCGTTGCCGGCCAAGGAGCTTGTGGCCTGGAGTTCCGTTTGAACGGGTTTGCTTTCGAACAGGGCAAGCCATGTTAAATTTCAGTGGGATACATCGTTGACGGCGAAAACCAATACCGGTTGTCGCACCGATACTGTAGAGCATTCGCGGTCTATGCGGGATCGTTCTGTTGACGAGACCGGGTTTTGAGAAAGGGCTTGGGAAATATGGAAATTCTGGATGTGCATGGAGTAGCCCTGCCTCTTTCTTCCGATGAGGTATCGCCCGTCATATGGCAGGCGCTGACCGACGGCAGCTATGAGGCGAAAGAGGCCCGCAGCGTCCTGAAAGCCATCAAGCCCGGCGACCGCGTATTGGAACTGGGGTCCGGCATCGGCATCATAACCTCGATCATTGCCGGTATTCAGGATGTTTCCGTTTGGGCATTCGAGGCCAATCCGTCCACAGCGGCACTGGCGGAACGGGTGATCAAGGCAAATTGCCGTGGCAATGTCGTGTTTTCCCAAGGACTTCTCACGGCCGACGAGCCGCGTACCTATCCCTTCTATGTCCGCAAGGATCTCTGGATGTCGTCCATGGACGAAAATCAGGGTCCTTATGAAAGGCGCATCGAAATCTCGTCCGAGAATATCGATGCGTTTGTCGCCAGCCGGGGCATCACGGCGCTCGTGATGGATATCGAGGGCGCGGAACGCGATCTGCTCGGCAATGCCGAGCTTGCTGGCGTGGAGCGGATATTCGTCGAGCTGCACGATCACCTTTATGGCCTCGAAGGTGTTCGCGACATCATGCAGGCACTGACCGCCAAGGGATACGCCTATGATCCGCGCGGTTCACGCGGCCCTTGCGTGTTGTTTTCCAAGGACGACAGCCCGAGGGAATACGATCCCGACGTGGATTGAGAGTTCGAACAACTTAGCGAGTTTCGTTTCCGGCGGTGTGCAGTCGCGACCGCGCCCGTGCGCCGTTGATTACAATTTAAAACGCAACTTATCCGGTTTGTTATTTCAATCCGTTTGCGTCTTCTGTCGCAACTTTTCGGTCGCGGTGCCGTTTAGCGCCGGTACCGGGGCGTAAGACAGCGGGCGGCACGGCCATTATTGCCAGATCAGCAATTCATTCAGAATTATTGTTGCAATTGTTGCGGATGTTTTCCTGCGTCATCATCCCTCCATCAAACCGGCGCACAACATAGATCGCACCGGAAGATGCCAACGCAACCGAAGGAGAAACGATCATGGGCTTTGTTAAGACGACAGATGGAACAGACATCTTCTACAAGGACTGGGGCCCGAAGGATGCTCAGCCCATCGTGTTTCACCACGGCTGGCCACTCAGCTCCGACGACTGGGATGGACAGATGCTGTTTTTCCTCTCGAAAGGGTATCGTGTCGTCGCCCATGATCGCCGTGGTCACGGCCGCTCCGCGCAGGTTTCCGAAGGTCACGATATGGACCATTATGCCGCAGACGCCTTTGCGGTTGCAGAAGCGCTGGACCTGAAAAATGCCGTGCATATCGGCCATTCCACCGGCGGTGGCGAAGTGGCGCGTTATGTTGCCAGACACGGTGAACCCGCAGGCCGCGTCGCGAAGGCCGTTCTGGTTTCCGCCGTGCCGCCGCTGATGCTCAAGACCGAGGCCAACCCCGAGGGCCTGCCGATGGAGGTTTTTGACGGCTTCCGTTCAGCACTTGCCGCAAACCGCGCGCAGTTCTTCCGCGATGTGCCCTCCGGCCCGTTCTACGGCTTCAACCGCGATGGAGCGACCGTTCAGGAAGGCGTGATCCAGAACTGGTGGCGGCAGGGTATGATGGGCAGTGCCAAGGCGCATTACGATGGCATCAAGGCATTCTCGGAAACCGACCAGACCGAAGACCTGAAGGCCATCAGCGTGCCCACACTCGTGCTGCACGGTGAAGATGACCAGATCGTGCCGATTGCGGACTCTGCGCTGAAATCGGTGAAGCTCCTGAAAAACGGTACGCTGAAGACCTATCCCGGCTTCTCGCACGGCATGCTGACCATCAATGCAGACGTGCTCAACGCCGATCTCTTGGCCTTCATCAAGGCTTGATCCTTTTGCAAAACGGAATGCGGCTGGATACCCGGCCGCATTTTGTCGTCTTGCGTCAAGCCAGACGGGCCTGCCATTCGCTGCGATAGGCGGGAAGCCCTGCAATGGCATCGGGAGCGAAATGACGCTCGCGGCCGGCAAGTGGTTTAATACCGGTGAGGAGTGCTGCCCCGGCACTGGTGCCCGTGGAACCGCTGACGGCGATGACCTCAGTTTCGGCTAAACCTGCCAGCGCCTTGAGATAAAGCGCATTGCTGGCGAATGGCCCTTCGACCAGTATCGGGCCTTTCCGCCCGATGAGCGATAGGCTGAACTCCGTCATCAGGGCGAGATAAAGCGCCGCTGCCGCGTGCCGTTCAGCAACAGTGGCATTGTCGTCGGCAATCCAGCGCGCTGTTTTGCCGGGGAAGGGGCCGGAACCGCTGACGACGCTGGGCAACAGCATCATGCCTCTGGTGAGCACGCTGCCGAGAGCGGCTTCGGTTTCTTCGCCCGGAGCAGGCCCGAATTGGTGCGTCAGCATTTCATATTCCCTGCCGCCCATGAAGCGGGAGGAGGGAACGGGACGCCCGAGGGCATCGACATTCAAAAGCGTATCATGGGCGGGATCCAGCGCCTCCGCCGTACCGCCGATGGCGAAATTCACCACCCAGGTGCCGGTGGAGACGACCGAAAAATCACCCTGCCGCCGCAGCAGATGCGGGAGGAGCGAGGCGTTGGAATCATGGATGCCGCAATAGACCGATATATCCGCCGAAAGCCCGGTTTCCAGCGCCACCGATTCGCGGACTGACCCGAGTACATCGAAGGCGGAGCGCACCGGCGCCATCAATTGCGCAATGCCCAAGCGCTCGACCAGCGATGAAAACGCCTTCAGCCGCGGATTCCACAAATCCGTATGGCAACCGAGCGAGGTCGTCTCGGTGGCCTGAACGCCGGTCAGCCGCCCCGCCCAATATTGCGCGTAGGTGACGATGCTGCGCACCCCAGCGAATTCCTGCGGAAAGGCGGTTTTCTGGAAATGGATTTGTGCGCCAAGGTTCAATCCGGCTGGAAGCGAGGGCGAGCCGGTTTCAGCAAAATCTGGCCTGATGCGGAGATAGGCTTCCGCAACGCTTGCGGGGTAGCTGTGCTCGTAATCCAGCACAGGCATGGCAAGATCGCCGTTTTCGTCAAGAAGTGCGGCAGACGCGCCATGGGTCGTGATGGAAATCGCGTCGAAACCCGGCTCTTCCGCGAACCGCCGCAGAGAGGTGAGAATGAAGCTCCAGAGCATCTCCACATCGTAATGCGGATAGATGCCGTCACGAAGGACAGGGTTGGAACGTCTGTCACCGGTTATCTCTTCGCCGCTTCGGGTGTCGATGACAACGACCTTGGCATTGGTCTTGCCTATATCGATGACCGCGACGCGGCGTGGCTTTGTCATGTCATTCATGGCAGGTGGAACACTGTCACAAGGTCAGTCGCGACAGGCGAATTATCGGGGTTGCTTTCCATGATGTCAGCCATATGCGCCCACCATTTCTTCATCACGGGATGCTCGGGCAAAGCTGCCATGCTGTGGTTCTTCGGGCGGGTCAGCACGCCGAACAGGATGTCGGTTTCCGGGTCGAGGTGGATTGAATAGTCGCTCACACCCGCTTCGTGCAGTAGAGCAACCAGTTCCGGCCATATCTCGTCATGGCGCCGTCTATATTCGGCTTGCTTGCCGGCGAAGAGTTTCATCTTGAAAGCGTGTTTTTCTAATTCCGGCATGGCTTAGCCTCTGATGGCGCGAAGGCGGCGCACAACGATGGGTATGGCGATGGTGATGATTAAAAGCAGGCCGACGAAGATCGACATGACGATGCCAGGCACGTTCAGAAGACCGAGGCCGAAGGTGACGAGGCCCATGACGAAGGCAGCGATGACGACACCTGCAATGGTTCCGGAGCCGCCGAGAATGGACACGCCGCCGAGCACCACCATGGTCACGACTTCAAGCTCCCAGCCTTGAGCAATCGAGGGGCGGGTGGAACCGAGCCGCGAGGTGAGGCAGACGGCGGCGATGCCGCTCATCAGGCCAGTCAAAAGGAAGAGGATGAATTTCACCCGCTCGACGGGAATACCGGAAAAACGGGCGGCAAACGGATTGTTGCCGATCACGTAGACCTGCCGGCCGAAATTGGTGGCGTGCAGCAGAATGGCGAAGATGACGGCCATGGCGAGGAACAGTACGAATTCGAAGGAGATGACCGAGTATACGTAACCCTGACCGAAATAGGCGAAATCCGCCGGATATTTGCCATAGGCCTGATCACCCAGCACCATATAGGAAATACCGCGAAACAGGCTCATCGTGCCGATGGTGACGACGATGGATGGCAGTTTGAGGCCAGCGACGAGAAAGCCGTTGAACGCCCCGCAGAGTAGCCCGGTTCCGATGCCGATGGCGACGAGCCCCGGCGTGCCAACACCCATCTGCACCGCCGCACCCATTGCGGTGGAGGCGAGAGCGATGATGGCGGCGACTGAGAGATCAATCTCGCCAGCGATGATCAGAAGCGCCATCGCAAATGCGATGATCGCCTTTTCGGTGAAGTTAAAGGTCGCGTCGGACAGGTTCCAGGCATTGAGGAAATAGGGAGAGGCAAACGAATTGGCGATGAAGATGAGGATCGCGACGCCGAGCAGCAGCACTTCCCAGCTCGCCAGAAGACGGCGCAACGGCGTGCCGAGCTTGTCTGGAATGATGCGTGGCTTCTGCGCGGGTTGAGAATTCGTACTCATGTTGCGGCCTCCTTGGCCTGATCGCTTGCCGCCCGGTCGCGCAGGATGATGCGCCCTTTTCGAGCTTCGGCGCGGGCGTTGAAGACGACGGCGAGCACGATAACCACGCCGGAAATCGCCATTTGCGCGAAGGGGGAAATGCCGATGACGGGCAGGGCGTTCTTGATGACGCCGAGAAACAGTGCGCCGAGCACAGCGCCTGCCACCGAGCCAATGCCGCCGGCAATGGAGATGCCGCCAATCACATTTGCCGCCACGCTATCGAGTTCGAAACCGGCGGCGATATCCACATAGGCAACGGCATAACGCGACACCCAGAGATAGCTGGCAAGTCCTGCCAGTGCACCCGACAGAACGAAAGCCAGAAAGCGTGTGCGGCCCACATCGATGCCGGCATAGACCGCAGCGCCCGGATTGCCGCCGGAAGCGTAGGCGGAGCGGCCGAAAGAGGTCCGGCTGAGCACGAGCCAGGCGCCGGCGATGATGAGGATGGCGACCCAGGATAAAACCGGCATGCCGAGGATCATGGTGCGCGGCACGTTCAGGAAGGTCGGCGAAAGCTGGTGCGCATTCACCCAGCCGCCGCCCGACAGCACGAAGGCCATGCCGCGATAGATGGTGAGCGTGCCGAGCGTGACGACGATGGGCGGAATGCCGAGCCACCAAACGAGAATGCCGTTGATCGATCCCAGAAATGCGCCGATGCCGACCGCCATGGCGATGAGAAGCGGCAGTGGAATTCCCGGGAAGGCGGCATTGGTCATCGCCACTGCCATGCCGGTGAAGGCGAGGTTGGCGGCAACCGAAAGATCGATGGATTTGGTGAGAATGACCGCCATCTGGCCAAGCGCCAGGATGATGAGGATGGAGGTATCGTTGAAGATATTGACGAGATTGGCCGGCTTGCCGAAACCGGGCGCGCGCAGCGCAAAGCCTGCGATCATGATGACGATGATGCCCGCCAGCAGCCATTCGCGATTTTTGAGAAAACGTTGCATGGTTTTGCCCCTCTCAGGCGTTGCCGGTGGCGGCGCGCACCAGCTTTTCCGGAGAAAAATCGGCGCGTTCGAACAAACCTGCCATCAGGCCTTCGCGCATGACGATGGCGCGGTCGGACATGCCGAGAATTTCGGGAAGTTCGGATGAAATCATGATGATGGAGAGACCTTCGGCCGCCAGCTCGCTGATGAAGCCGTGCACGGCGGCCTTGGAGCCGATATCGATGCCCTTGGTGGGTTCATCGAGAATAATTACTTTCGGCTGCGTGGCGAGCCATTTGCCAATCACCACCTTCTGCTGGTTGCCGCCGGAAAGCGTGCCGACGGGCACGGACAGGGCGGCGGCGCGCAGGTCGAGGCGTGAGGCATACTTGCGCGCCAGAGCAAATTCGTTTGCGGCGGCGAGAAAGCCCTTGCGAGAGGTGCGGGCAAGAGAGGGCAGCGACATGTTCTGGTAGATCGGCATGTCCAGCGCCAGCCCATGCCGTCCGCGCTCTTCCGGCACATAAACGATGCCGGCGCGGATCGCATCCTCCGGCGAACGGATGACGAGCGGTTCGCCGTTGAGGGTAATCTGTCCTGAGGCTGGGCGCGTGATGCCGAAAAGCGACTGGCACAGTTCCGACCGCCCGGCGCCGATCAGCCCATAAAGGCCAAGAATTTCGCCTTTGCGCAGATCGAGAGAAATATCGCGAAATTCCGTCTGGTGTGAATAATTTTGCACCGAAAGAACCGTCGGACCGAGCGCGACCGCCTGCTTGGGAAAGGCGTTGGTTACGTCGCGGCCAACCATCAGGCGCACGATCTCGTCCTGCGGGGTGGCGGCGAGATTACCCGCGCCGACCATCTTTCCGTCCCGGAATACGGCGTAATTTTCAGCGATTTCATATACTTCATCGAACTTGTGGCTGATGAACAGGATGGCCTTGCCCTGCCGCTTCAGGTTTTCAACGATGCGGAACAGATCATCGATTTCCTTGCGGGAAAGGGCGGCTGTCGGTTCGTCCATGATGACGATACGTGCCTCGACGGAAAGCGCTCTGGCGATTGCCACGAGGTGGCGCTGCGCGATGGAAAGGTCCTTCAGCCGAATGGACGGATCGATGGTGCTTTCGAGCTGTTCAAGCAGGACCCCGGCGCGCGCATTGATGGTCTTCCAGTCAATGAGGCCGAAACGGCCTTTGGGCGCATGACCGAGGAAGATGTTTTCGCCCACGGAAAGCTCGTCGAAAAGCACGGTTTCCTGATGAATGGCGGTCACGCCGGCATCGATGGCATCCTGTGCGCCGTGAAAGGTGACGGGCCGGCCATCGAGAAGGATTTCCCCTTCATTCGGGCGGTAGATTCCGGTGAGAATTTTGACGAGCGTGGATTTTCCAGCACCGTTCTCGCCGATCAGCGCCGTGACCTTGCCGGGATAAAGCGCGATATCGACGCCATCCAGCGCCTTCACGCCGGGGAATATCTGGCTGATGCCGCGCATTTCCAGAATGGGCGTCGCGCTGGAAGTCTCGGTAACGTCTAAGATTTTGGTTTCAGCACGCATCATTCCGTCTTACCGGTTGGTTTTGAGTGTAGCGGCGAGAGGCACCCCCCCTCTGCCCTGCCGGGCATCTCCCCCCAAAGAGGGGGGAGATCGGCAAGCGGATACACCCTGCCTATGGAACGAGCGGGTGCGGCATATCGATCTCCCCCCTTGAGGGGGAGATGCCCGGCAGGACAGAGGGGGTTAGCCTCCGCACTGCCGGAAATTATTCAGATCAGAAAATCTTCGAGAACTGATCGATGTTCTTGGCGTCATAAATGAAGGGATCGGCCATGGCCGCTTCGCTATTTTCGCCGACCTTGATCTTGCCCATGCGGCCGGCTTCGATTTCCGAGCCCGGTTTGCCGTCTGCTTCACCCTTCACAAGGCGGTAGGCAATCTGGGTGGCGGAATAACCGAGGTCGATCGGGTTCCAGATGGCGAATTCCTTGGTTGCGCCTGATTTGATGGCGCCAGCCATCTCCGAGGGCAGGCCAAGGCCCGTCACAAAGACCTTGCCGATCTTGCCCGCATCCTTCACGGCCTGAGAGGCCGCAAGAACGCCAACCGTCGTCGGTGCGACGATGACCTTCACATCAGGATGGGAGGAAAGCAGGCCCTGTGCTTCGCGGTAGCTCTTGTCGGCAAGGTCGTCACCATAAACGGTGGTAACGAGGTTGAGGCCGGGGAAGTCCTTCAGCTGCTTCTTCATCTCATCGATCCAGATATTCTGGTTCGTGGAGGTGGTGGTGGCCGAAAGGATGGCGAAATCGCCCTTGCCGCCTTCCAGGTGCGATGCGGCAAGCTGCAGGCACATCTTGCCGATCAGCGCGTTGGACGAGGGGTTGAGCTGCAGAATGCGGCCTTCAGGTGCCACGCCGGAATCCCAGGAGATGACCTTGATGCCGCGCTGCGCCGCCTTTTTCAGCGCCGGAACTACGGCGTCCGGGTCATTGGCGGAAATGGCGATGGCATCCACGCCCTGCGCGATCAGCGAATTGATGACCTCGATCTGGCCTTCCGCGGTGGTGCTGGTCGGGCCCGTATAGATGATCTCGACGCCACCGAGGTCTTTTGCAGCCTCCTGCGCGCCCTTGTTGGCGGCTTCGAAAAAGCCGTTGCCAAGTGATTTTACCACCAGCGCGATCTTCACATCGGCTGCCTGGGCAACGCCGCCAAGACCCGCGACGGAGAGCGCCGCGCTAAGTGCCAGGACGCTCGTCAATGTTCTGCGTGTAAGTTTCATGTTCCTTTTCCTCCCGTTTTTGAACCTGTTCCTCTCTTCGGTGCTTCCTCAAGCGACCGAAGAGGAATCCTCCTCATCAGGCGGGTTGGCTATCTTGCCATCCCCCGCTGCGCCGGCGATCAGCAATTCGACGCCGGCATTTTCAACCATCCGCGCCGCCTCATCCGAAATCCCGTCATCGGTGATGATGGTCGAGACGTTTTCGAGTGGGCATAAAATCAGGCTGGATCGTTTTTTGAATTTCGAGGAATCGACCATCACGATCAGCTCTTCCGCCTGCCGCATCAGCTTCTGCTCGCTCTGGATCACCAGCGCGTCCGATTCCATGATGCCGAGTGCGCCGATGCCCTGCGCGCCGAGAAAAATTCGCCTTGCGTAAAAATTGCGGATGGCATCGTTTTCGAAGGGCGACAGGATAAGGCTTTGATCGCGATAGATCGCGCCACCAGGCACGCTGACATTGCATTTGGAATGTTTGACCAGATGCTCCGCAATCGCGAAGGAATTGGTCATCACCTGCAGCCGTCGCGCCGCCATGTAGTGCACCATCTGGAATGTGGTCGTGCCGCCATTTAAGATGATCGCATCACCGTCATTACAGAGATCAACCGCCTTGCGCGCAATTGCGCGTTTCTTGTCGATGTTGACCGATTCGGACACGCGGAACGGTCGCGCGGCCAGATTGCCCAACTGCGGTGGATGCACCGCTTCGGCACCGCCACGCACGCGCCTCAACTTTCCCTGAACATGCAGGGACGCGATATCCCGGCGGATCGTTGCTTCCGACGCATCTGTCAGTTCGGCAATATCCTGCACCGTCACGACAGCTTTTTCCTGTGTGGCGCTCAAGATGATGCGATGGCGTTCGCGTTCGTGCATGTGGTCCTCCTGATTGTGATTATTCGCAATCTCTTTACGTTGTCAATCAAGAACGATCAAATTAATCAATATCGCGCTGCAACATGAAAATTTATGATCGTTTTTGATTGACATTCTGCTTTTGTATGCGCGATATCTGCCTTCAACGGAGGCGGGCCGATATCGGCACCGCGAATGCAGACTTGACTTGGGAGGAAGACATGACGGGAAAATCCCGCCTTCTCGAAAGCCGTTGGGACGATGCCTATGCCAAAACGCTCGATGAGCCTGGCAAGCTGCTTTATCGCTCCAATCTGCTTGGCGCCGACAAGCGCATCACCAATTACGGCGGCGGAAACACATCCGCGAAGGTGCTCGAAACCGATCCGCTGACGGGCGAGAAAGTCCGCGTCATGTGGGTTAAAGGGTCCGGCGGCGATGTCGGTACCATCAAGCTCGATGGTTTTGCGACGCTTTATCTCGACAAGCTGGAAGCGCTAAAGGGCATTTACAAGGGTGTCGAGGATGAGGACCGCATGGTCGGCTTCCTGCCGCATTGCACTTTCAACCTCAACCCACGCGCCGCCTCCATCGATACGCCGCTGCACGGCTTCGTGCCTTTTGATCATGTCGATCATATGCATCCGGATGCGATCATCGCGATTGCCGCCTCCAAAAATTCGAAAGAACTGACGCAGCAGATCTTTGGCGATGACATCGGCTGGCTTCCCTGGCGCCGTCCCGGTTTCCAACTGGGTCTCGATCTCGAGGCTTTCGTAAAAGCCAACCCCGAGGCCAAGGGCGTTGTGCTGGAAAGCCACGGTCTGTTCACCTGGGATAACGACGCCAAGACATGTTACGAACTGACGCTCGCCATCATCAACAAGGCGATCGAATGGTTTGCGGCCAAGACCGAAGGCAAGACGATTTTCGGCGGTGCCGTTGCCAGGAGCCTGCCACTTGCCGAACGCCGCGCGATTGCTGCGCGGTTGATGCCGGAAATCCGTGGTCGGATCGGCCGCAAGGAGCGCAAGCTCGGCCATTTCGATGATCAGGACGCGGTTCTGGAATTCGTCAATTCCAAGGATCTGAAGCCGCTCGGAAATCTCGGCACCTCCTGCCCGGATCATTTCCTGCGCACGAAAATCCGCCCGCTGATCCTCGATCTCGATACGGCAAATCCCGATGTGGATGCGCTGACAGCCGGTCTCGACAAGGCGCTAGAGGCATACCGCGCCGACTACGTCAGATATTATGAGGCGTGCCGCCATGATAATTCGCCTGATATACGCGACCCGAACCCCGTGATTTTCCTGATCCCCGGTGTCGGCATGCTGTCCTTCGCCAAGGACAAGGCAACCGCCCGTATCGCCGGTGAATTTTACGTCAACGCCATCAACGTCATGCGCGGCGCTTCCACCGTGTCCGAATATCAGGGCCTACCCGAACAGGAAGCCTTCGATATCGAATATTGGCTGCTGGAAGAGGCAAAGCTCCAGCGCATGCCGAAGCCGAAAAGCCTTGCCGGACGCGTGGCCTTTGTCACCGGTGGCGCCGGCGGCATCGGCCGGGCGACGGCGGAAAGGCTGGCAGCGGAGGGCGCCTGCGTTGTTCTCGCCGATATTGACGAGGCGGCGCTGGAAGCGGCCAAGGGCGATTTCGCGAAGCGCTACAGTGCTGATGCGGTGCGCAGCGTCAGGCTGGATGTGACGCAGGAAGACGCGGTCATTTCCGCCTTTGCGGAAGCGAGCGTGGAATTTGGCGGCGTGGATATTCTCGTCTCCAATGCCGGCATCGCCTCGTCTGCACCGGTGGAAGACACGACGCTTGCCATGTGGAACAAGAATATCGATATTCTCGCGACGGGCTATTTCCTCGTGTCGCGGGAAGCATTCCGGCTACTCAGGCGTCAAAATCTCGGCGGCAACGTGGTGTTCGTCGCCTCTAAAAACGGTCTTGCCTCTTCGCCCAATGCTTCTGCCTATTGCACGGCCAAGGCGGCGGAAATCCATCTTGCCCGTTGCCTTGCTCTGGAAGGGGCGGAAGCCGGCATTCGCGTCAACACCGTCAATCCCGATGCCGTTCTGCGCGGTTCGAAGATCTGGAACGGCGAGTGGCGCGAGCAGCGCGCGGCCTCGTCCAAGATCGAGGTGACCGATCTGGAGGAACATTACCGCAAGCGCTCGATGCTGAAGCTCAATGTATTCCCGGAAGACATCGCCGAAGCGATCTACTTCCTGGCGTCCGACGCGTCGGCCAAATCAACCGGCAATATCATCAATGTCGATGCCGGCAATGCGCAGAGCTTTACGCGGTAGGAATTTCGGCACGTCTCACCTCCGTCATCCCGGCTTAACGCCGGAATGACGGAGGGGGCGATGATCGAGCATGCACTGGACCGATTCCGGGGAGGAAGAGATGACCGACACCAAAATCGCCGCCGATGTGATCGCGGCCGAAAACGACAAGCGCGCCGCCGCGCTGAAGGACGACTATGATGCGCTGGGCAACCAGCTCGCGCGTCGCAACATCGATATCGATGCTGTCACCGCCAAGGTCGCGGAATTCTTCGTCGCTGTTCCATCCTGGGGCGTCGGCACCGGCGGCACCCGTTTCGCCCGCTTTCCGGGCGAAGGTGAGCCCCGCGGCATTTTTGACAAGCTGGATGATTGCGCCGTCATCAACCAGCTGACACGGGCGACGCCGAATGTCTCCCTGCATATTCCGTGGGACAAGCAGGACCCGAAGCGTTTGAAGGACCATGCCGACACGCTGGGTCTCGGCTTCGACGCCATGAATTCCAATACCTTCTCGGATGCACCGGATCAGAGCCATTCCTACAAATACGGTTCGCTCAGCCACACCGATGCCGCAACGCGGGGCCAAGCCGTGGAGCACAACATCGAATGTATCGAGATCGGTAAAGCCATTGGTTCCAAGGCGCTGACGGTGTGGGTTGGCGATGGTTCCAACTTCCCCGGCCAGAGCAATTTCACCAGAAGTTTCGAGCGCTATCTCGCGGCCATGGCCGACATCTACAAGGCGCTGCCGGATGACTGGCGCATCTTTTCCGAACACAAGATGTTCGAGCCGGCCTTCTATTCCACCGTCGTGCAGGATTGGGGCACCAATTACCTCATCGCCAATACGCTCGGTGAAAAGGCGTTCTGCCTCGTTGATCTCGGTCACCATGCGCCGAACACCAATATCGAGATGATCGTCTCCCGGCTCATCCAGTTCGGCAAGCTCGGTGGTTTCCACTTCAACGATTCGAAATATGGCGATGACGATCTGGATGCCGGCTCCATCGAGCCTTACCGCCTGTTCCTCGTCTTCAACGAGCTGGTAGATGCCGAACATCGTGGCGTGAAGGGCTTCCATCCCGCCCATATGATCGACCAGTCGCACAATGTGACCGACCCAATCGAAAGCCTGATTTCCAGTGCCAACGAAATCCGCCGCGCCTATGCGCAGGCGCTGCTGGTGGATCGCGCGGCTTTGGATGGCTACCAGCAAGACAATGATGCGTTGATGGCCTCCGATACGCTGAAACGGGCCTATCGCACCGATGTCGAGCCGGTTCTCGCTAAAGCAAGGCAGTTGGCGGGCGGCGCGATCGATCCTGTTGCCACCTACCGGGCGAGTGGTTATCGCAAACGGGTTGCGGCGGAACGCCCGGCTTCGATCGGTGGCAGCGGCGGGATTGTTTAGGGGTTGGGGTTTGAGGGGACAGGCGGAGAAGCCGAGCCTACTTACAAACCTTGCCTCAAACGCGACGTCATCCTCGGCCTTGTGCCGAGGATCTGCCGACATTTCACAAAATAGATAGGTAGCAGATGCTCGGGACAAGCCCGAGCATGACGAAGGTGAAGGTGTATGTCACCACCTCACCAACTCCTCTGCGCCGTTCCCTCACTCCGCCAAAGGCGATTGCCTGCGGACCTGAAACGTATGCTCCGGCCCCGGAAACGCACCGGAGCGCACCTCTTCGGCATAACCTGCCGCTGCCTGTGAAACGGTCGCACCCAGATCGGCGAAACGTTTGACGAATTTCGGTTTGAAATCGGTGAAGAGACCGAGCATGTCGTCGGAAACCAGCACCTGCCCATCGCAGGCCGGTGATGCGCCGATGCCGACAGTCGGGACGGAGAGTTTTTCGGTCAATTCGCGCGCAAGCGGCTCGACGGTACCTTCCACGACAATGGCGAAAGCACCGGCCTGATCGACCGCAATCGCATCGCGCCAGATTTTCTGCGTTTCCGCATCTGAATGTCCAAGAGAGCGGAAACCTCCGGCGGTGTGGACCAGCTGCGGCATCAGCCCGACATGGCCGAACACCGGAATGCCGCGCGCCACGAGAAAGGCGATGGTTTCGGCCATTTCCTCACCGCCTTCCAGCTTCACGCCATCACAGCCGGTTTCCTGCATCAGCCGCACGGCGTTGCGGAACGCCTGTTCCTTTGATTCCTGATATGTCCCGAAGGGGAGATCGACGATGACGCAGGCGTGTTCCACACCACGCATGACGGCGCGGCCATGGGCGATCATCATATCCAGGGTGACGCCGACCGTCGTGTCCATGCCATAAAGCACCATGCCGACTGAATCGCCAACCAGCAGCAGGTCGCAATGCGGATCGAGCAGGCGGGCAATCGGCGTCGTATAGGCGGTGAGGCAGACGATGCGCGCACCGCCTTTCATTTGCTTGATGGAGGCTGTCGTCAGCCGCTTCTGTTTCGCGTGCGTGCTCATCGTGCAGCCTCCTGTTTGCCGGTTTTATCACGTCCGATGACGCGGTTGTCGAGAAGGCGGGTGCTGCCGACCCGCACGAACAGTGCCACTAGCACAGGCCGGGCCTGCAGCGAAGCCACGGGGGCCAGCGTGTCGGGATCGCGCACTGCCACGACTTCGGGCAACGCCAGCTTCTCCTTGGCGATGAATTTTTCTATTGCTGCTTCGAACGCGGCCGGGTCGTCGCATCCCTCATTATACAGCCGCTCGGCCTCATCAAGCGCGCGCGGCACAATTACGGCGGCGGCACGCTCTTCAAGGCTCAGGTAGACATTGCGCGAGGAGCAGGCGAGCCCATCCGCCTCACGTACGGTGGCGACGGGAACGACGCGGACTGGCTGGGCGAGATCGTCCACCATGCGCCGGATCAGCGTTACCTGCTGGTAGTCCTTTTCACCGAAATAGGCGGCATCCGGCTGCACGAGATTAAAAAGCTTGGTGACAACAGTCGTAACCCCGGCAAAATGCCCCGGCCGTACCGCACCTTCCAACTGGCTTCCCAGTTCCGGCACATCCACCACGGTCTGCATCGGGCGCGGATACATCTCCGTAACCTCGGGTGCGAAAAGAATGTCGACACCTGCCTCTTCCAGCAGCGCGCTATCGCGGGCGAGATCGCGGGGGTAACGGGCAAGATCCTCATTGGCCCCGAATTGCAGCGGATTGACGAAGATCGAGACCACCGTCACGTCGTTCTCCGCCTTCGCCCTGGCAACCAGCGTCAGATGGCCGATATGCAAAAAACCCATGGTCGGCACGAAGCCGACGGTCTTGCCATCGCGACGAAACTTGGCGGTCAGACCGCGCAACTCGGCGACGGTTTTTACAAGGCGCATAGGTTCTCCTCCGGCTCCCCGATCGCCCTCCGGCGAAAGGTGGTGGATAGAACTCGATTTGCCGAACGGGGTCAACGCGGCTGTGGGCATTATATCGATTAAGACCTTGAGCGGTGGTTCAGGACCCGCCAGCCCAAATCGGCGGGCGTTTTCCAGCGAAGGCGTCTCTGCCTTCGCGCGCCTCCTCGCTGCTGCTGATCTTCGCGATGACGCTTTCGGCAAAGGCGAGCCGTTCACTGGCCGGCATGTCGCGCATCGTCAGCAGCGCTGCCTTTCCGGCGGCGACTGCGCCCGGCGCGTTCTGCCGCAAGCGGGCGAGTACTCCCTCGATCACGCCATCGAGTTCGGCACGTGGCGCCGTGCGGTTGATGAGGCCGATGCCTTCGGCCTCTGCGGCGGTGACCGGTTGCCCCAGATAGGCCATTTCGTGGAGGCGGCTCAGCGGTATTTTGGCCAGAAGTTTCGCCGCCACCATGGCCGGGAAAAGCCCGACGCGAACTTCCGGCAGGCCGAACTCAGTATGATCGGCAGCATAAGCGAGATCGCAGGCCGCGATAAGGCCTAGCCCACCCGCCAGCACCCGGCCATTGACGCGGGCGATGACGATTTTGTTGCAGGTCTCGATAGCGCGCATCACATTGGCGATGGGGTTCGTTCCGTCTCGCGAGAGGAACATGCCACCAGCGCTTTCCTTCAGATCGGCCCCTGAGCAGAAGCTACGGTCGCCCGCCGCCGTTATCACCACGGCACGCAGGTCGCCGTCGCTGGATGCCGTCCGGATCGCATGCGTCAAGGCGTCCGTCATCGCGGCGTTCATGGCGTTGTGGACGTCCGGCCGGTTAAGCGTCAGCCACAGAACGTCCTTGCGCTTCTCGCTCAACAGCTCACCCACCATGTGCATTATCCTCCATCTTTACGGCAAGCAGTGCCTTACCGGCGCGTGCCGCATTTGCCCTGCCGAGATGGCGACTTATCCAGTCTCCCGTTCTCGCCACCGCCATCAGGTCGATGCCGGTTTTGATGCCAAGCCCGTGCAGCAGATAAACAACGTCTTCGGTGGCGACATTGCCGCTTGCGCCCGGCGCAAAGGGGCAACCGCCGAGCCCGGCCACGGAACTGTCGAACACACAAATACCTTCCTCAAGCGAAGCCAGCACATTGGCGACGCCCTGCCCATAGGTGTCGTGGAAATGCATGGCGAGTTTTTCGCGCGGGATGCGGGTCGATACATGTTGGATGAGCTTGCGGATTTGCCCGGCAGTGCCGACACCAATCGTATCGCCGAGCGAGATTTCGTAGCATCCCATGGCGACAAGCGCTTCGGCCATCGCCGCCACATCTTCGGGTGCGACCGCGCCGTCATAGGGGCAACCGGCGATGCAGGAGACATAGCCGCGCATGGGGATGTTACGGCTGGCCGCTGCCTCCGAAACATCGCGCAGGCGCTCGAGGCTTTCGGCGCGCGAACAGGCGATATTGTGCTGGCTGAAGCCTTCGGATGCGGACACGAAAACGGCTATCTCCGTCACACCGGCTTCAACGGCGGCCTCGAAACCCTTGATATTGGGAACGAGCGCCGGATAGGCGGTATTGGGATGTCGTTTGAGGCCTAGAAGCACCTCCTTCGACCCTGCCATTTGCGGAACTTTTTTTGGCGAAACGAAGGCTCCCGCCTCCACCACCGCCAATCCGGCCGCAGCCAGCCGCTCGATCAACCTGATCTTGATGGCGGTGGGAACCTC
This sequence comes from Agrobacterium sp. CG160-95, assembly GCF_053521725.1. Taxonomy (NCBI): domain Bacteria; kingdom Pseudomonadati; phylum Pseudomonadota; class Alphaproteobacteria; order Hyphomicrobiales; family Rhizobiaceae; genus Agrobacterium; species Agrobacterium sp. CG160-95. The sequence goes on from NZ_JBNWDU010000002.1 coordinate 404,584, forward strand.
AGCAGTTTCGTTTTGCAGGCCATCACGTGCACCGACCTCGACGATCTTGACGGTTTTGGGCAATGCCATCTCATGCGCCCTCCGGTTCGAAATCCACCAGCATGGCGCCGGCTTCGACCATATTACCTTCGGCGCAGTTGATGGCGGTGACGGTGCCTTTTGCTGGCGCACGGATAGTGTGCTCCATTTTCATCGCTTCCATAACCACAAGCGCGTCACCGGCCTCAACCGCTGCGCCCTGCTGGCTTAGAATGGCGCGGATGACGCCGGGCATCGGGGCTTCCAGACCGCCGGTATGAGCGGAGGTATCCGCTACATCGACGGGGTCGGGCTGGCTGATGCGATAGTGCTCGCCATCCAGAAAAAGCGCGTGGCCGTTATCGCTGGCAAAGAAACGGCACTGTCTTTGCCTGCCATCGACGGTAGCCCGCAGTATGCCGTCTTGTGAGATGCTGCCATGAGCGCGGATAGCCCGCGTGCCGATCTCCAGTGAAAAACCATCTGGCTCATGTGTAACGGCGACATCGACCGGCTGTTGATCCAGGACGAAACGCAGGGTTTCCCGCGCTGGCGCATTGAGGCGGAAAGAGTTCGTATTGTTCCAAGGGCTATAAGGATCGGCCTGCGGCTTGGCCCCGTTCCGGCGTGAGAGAAGCAGGCCGAGCGTGGCCAAAGCTATTTCGTTCTCGCTCGTGGCTCCGGGGGCAAAGAGCGCCGCTTCGTTGCGGGCTATGAAGCCGGTATCGAGTTCGGCGGCGGCGAAAGCATCCAGCCCCGCAAGCCGTGTCAGAAAGGCGGCATTGCTGGTGACGCCGCAAATCGCCAGTTTTTCGAGTGCAAGACGCAGACGCCGCACGGCAGACGGACGGTCGTAGTCCCAGACGATCAGCTTGGCGATCATCGGATCATAGTGCACGCTGATGGCGTCGCCGGTGCGTATGCCGCTATCTATCCTAAGGTGAGGTCCTTCTTCCGGAAAGGCGAGGTGGCTGACCGTGCCGATTGACGGCAGAAAATCATGCGCCGGGTCTTCGGCGTAAATCCGGGCCTCGATGGCATGGCCGTTGATGCGCAGATTGCCCCAGTCGTCCGGCAGCGCCTCTACATTCGCAACACGGATCTGCCATTCGACCAGATCGAGCCCGGTAATATATTCCGTGACCGGATGCTCGACCTGAAGCCTGGTGTTCATTTCCATGAAATAGAACGCGCCGGACGGGTCGAGCAGGAACTCCACCGTTCCAGCCCCGCGATAGTCGATGGCGCGGGCGGCGGCCACCGCCGCGTTGTACATGCGTTGCCTGAGCGTATCGGGCAGGCCGGGGGCAGGGGCCTCCTCTATGACTTTCTGGTGCCGGCGCTGGATCGAGCAATCGCGCTCGAAAAGCGAAAGACAATTGCCATGGCCATCGGCAAAGACCTGCACCTCCACATGTCGCGGCCGTTCCAGATATTTCTCGATCAGCATACGGTCATTGCCGAAGGCGGCGAGCGCTTCGCGTTTTGCGCCGGCGAGCTCTGCCGCAAATTCACGCTTTTCACGGACAACGCGCATGCCCTTGCCACCGCCGCCAGCTGAAGCCTTGAGTAAAACCGGATAGCCGATGGCTTCTGCCTCGCCGGCAAGCTTTTCGTCGGCCTGATCCTCGCCGTGATAGCCGGGCACCACGGGAACGCCCGCCTGCGCCATAAGCGCCTTCGCCTCGCTTTTTCCGCCCATGGCGCGGATGGCATCGGGTGTCGGGCCGATGAAAATGATGCCGGCAGAGGCGCAGGCTTCGGCGAAACCGGCATTCTCCGAGAGAAAACCGTAACCGGGATGAATGGCTTGCGCGCCGCTTGCCTGTGCGGCGGCAATGATCTTTTCAGCATCGAGATACGACGAACGAGCGGGTGCCGGGCCGATGGCGATGGCCTCGTCGGCCAGCGCCACATGCATGGCGTCGCGGTCGGCATCCGAATAGACCGCGACGGTGCGGATGCCCATCTTGCGGGCGGTGCGGATGATTCGGCAGGCGATTTCGCCGCGGTTGGCGATCAGTATTTTTGAGAACATCGTCGCCTCACATCCTGAATATGCCGAAACGGGTGGGTTCAATCGGCGCGTTCAGCGCGGCCGACAGGCCAAGGCCGAGCACGAGGCGGGTGTCCTTCGGGTCGATGATGCCATCGTCCCACAGTCTTGCACTGGCATAATAGGGGTGACCTTCCCGCTCGTATTTTTCCCGGATCGGCTGTTTGAACGACTCCTCGCCCTCCTTGGACCAGTGGCGGCCATCCGCCTCGATGCCGTCGCGCCGGATTTGCGCCAGAACGGATGCCGCCTGCTCGCCGCCCATGACGGAAATGCGGGCATTAGGCCACATCCACAAAAAGCGCGGCGAATAGGCGCGCCCGCACATGCCGTAATTGCCCGCACCGAAGGAGCCGCCGATGATGACGGTGAATTTCGGCACTTTAGCCGATGCAACGGCCGTAACGAGCTTGGCGCCATCCTTCGCGATACCATCAGCCTCATAGGCCTTGCCGACCATGAAGCCGGTGATGTTCTGCAGGAAAACCAGCGGAATGCCGCGCTGGCAGCAGAGTTCGATGAAATGCGCGCCCTTGAGCGCCGATTCCGAAAACAGAATGCCGTTATTGGCGACGATGCCGACGGGATAACCGTGGATATGGGCGAAACCGCAGACCAGCGTCGTGCCGTAAAGCGCCTTGAACTCGTCGAATTCGGAACCATCCACCAGACGCGCGATGATCTCGCGCACCTCGAAAGGCTTGCGCGTATCGGTGGGCACGATGCCGTAAAGCTCCTCCGATGGATAAAGCGGTTCTGCGGGTTCGCGAATATCCAGCTCCACGCGTTTGCGGCGATTGAGGGTGGAGACGATCCTTCGGGTCAGCGAAAGCGCGTGGCGGTCATCGTGGGCATAGTGATCAGTCACGCCGGATTGCCGCGAATGCACATCCGCGCCGCCCAGTTCTTCCGCGCTCACCACTTCGCCCGTTGCGGCCTTCACCAGCGGCGGGCCGCCGAGGAAGATCGTGCCCTGATTTTTGACGATCACGGACTGGTCGCTCATAGCAGGCACATAGGCCCCGCCAGCCGTACAGCTTCCCATCACCACGGCGATCTGGGCGATGCCTGCCGCCGACATATTGGCCTGATTGTAAAAGATGCGGCCGAAATGATCGCGGTCGGGAAAAACCTCGTCCTGATTGGGAAGGTTCGCACCGCCGGAATCGACCAGATAAATGCAGGGCAGGTGGTTTTCGGCAGCGATCTCCTGCGCGCGCAGATGTTTCTTGACCGTCAGCGGATAATAGGTGCCGCCTTTCACCGTCGCGTCATTGGCCACGATGACGCATTCACGGCCTGCGACCCGACCGATGCCAGTGACGATGCCGGCAGCCGGAACGGGTTCGTCGTAGACCTCGTATGCTGCGAATTGCGAGAATTCGAGAAACGGACTCCCGGGATCGAGCAGTGCTTCTATCCGGTCGCGCGCAAGCAATTTGCCGCGTGACAGATGCCGTTCGCGCGCCTTGTCGCCGCCGCCCTTGGAGATTTTTTCGACATGCTGCCGCAGGTCATCCACCAGGCCCGACATGAAGGTGACGTTGGCGGAAAAGGTAGGATCGCGGTTCAGACTGGATGTAAGCTTCATCGCATTCCTCACCCATTGCCTTTGACCAGTTCGCGGCCGATCAGCATCCGGCGGATTTCGCTGGTGCCCGCGCCGATTTCATAAAGCTTGGCGTCCCGGAGCAAGCGACCCGCCGGACTTTCATTGACATAGCCGGAACCGCCGAGAAGCTGGATTGCATCCAGTGCAACTCGCGTCGCCCGCTCGGCGGCAAACAGGATCGCACCTGCCGCATCCTGCCTTGTGATGCGGCCATTGTCGCAGGCGCGCGCCACGGCATAGACATAGGCGCGGGAGGCGTTCATAGCCGAATAGATATCGGCAAGCTTTCCCTGCACCAGCTGGAATTCGCCGATCGGCTTGCCGAATTGCTTGCGCTCGCGCGCATAGGGCAGCACCAGATCGATAGCCGCCTGCATGATGCCAACAGGGCCGGCAGCCAGAACGGCGCGTTCGTAATCAAGCCCGCTCATCAATACCGTCACGCCGTCGTTCAAACGCCCGAGGATGTTTTCCTCCGGTACCTCGCAATCCGTGAACACCAGTTCGGAGGTGGGTGAGCCGCGCATGCCAAGCTTGTCGAGTTTTTGTGCGGGGCGAAAACCCTTGAAGCCTTTTTCGATCAGAAAGGCCGTGATGCCACGCGCACCGGCGGAGATGTCCGTCTTGGCGTATACAACCAGCGTGTCTGCCTCGTGACCGTTGGTGATCCACATCTTTGTGCCGTTCAGCACATAGACGTCGCCCTTACGTTCCGCCTTCAACCGCATCGAGACGACATCCGAGCCGGCTTCCGTCTCGCTCATGGCGAGCGAACCGACATGCTCGCCCGACACCAGCTTGGGCAGATATCGCCGCTTTTGCTCTTCCGTTCCCCAGCGATGAATCTGGTTGATGCAGAGGTTGGAATGGGCGCCATAGGACAGGCCGATGGACGCGGAAGCGCGGCTTATCTCCTCCATCGCCACGCAATGAGCGAGATAGCCCATGTCAGCACCGCCGAATTCCTCCGAAACGGTAATGCCGTGCAGACCGAGTTCACCCATCCGCGGCCAGAGCTGGCGCGGAAACTGATCGTTGCGATCGATTTCTGCGGCGAGCGGCGCTATTTCATCGTCGGCGAATGCTCTTGCGCTGTCGCGCAATGCTGCGATTTCCGGGCCGAGATCGGCATCGAAAATGGCGGCGAGGTTCAAACTCATCGCGTCTCCTCCTCCGGACGGCCGTTTATCTCCGTCCCTCTCGTCAGCGGCCAGCACCTCCTCCGTGCTGGCAACTCTCATTTATGGCGCGTCACCTCCGGTGAAGGCGGCGGAACGGCGCACGAATGTCTTGATGGCGAAATTGGACTGGATGCGCGACACACCGGGAACCGTGGTCAGGAAATCCAGAAGCTGCTGATAATGCGGTAGATCCCGCACCATGGCATGAATGAGATAGTCGGAGCTGCCGCTCGTCTGGTAGCCGCCCACCACTTCCGGAATGGAGGCGACATGGTGCTCGAACGTCGTCAGCGCTTCCTTGATCTGCCGTTCCAGCGTGACGGAAATGAAGACGCCCATATTGCCGAGCAGCCGGTTCTCATCGAACACGGCGGTATAACCGCGAATGATGCCTTCTTCTTCCAGCTTGCGCACGCGGCGCAGTGTCGGGGTGAAGGAAAGCCCGATCCGGGCCGCCAGATCGCGCCAGCTCACACGCCCGTCATCGCCAAGCACATGGAGAATCTTCTGGTCGAAACTGTCGAGCTCAATCATGGATCATTTGCTCTATGATATGACTAATTGTTGGATCAAAGATATCGCCAATCAAAAAACTGTCAATCAAAATAGCTTTGAAATGAATTCGAGATAGTGATAGCGTTCACGTCAGTCGCGGTCTGGAGGAGATTGCGATGACGGTCGTTCTCTCGGTGGGAGGATGGCCAAGGGAGGTGAATTTGGCTGTGCATGACCCTGTCGTTATCGTCGGGGCCGCCCGTACTGCTATGGGTGGGTTCCAGGGCGAATTCAAATCGGTGGCGGCGTCCGATCTCGGGGCGGCGGCAATCCGCGCGGCCGTCGAACGGGCTGCAATTTCTTCCGCTGACATTGACGACGTGTTGATGGGCTGCGTGCTCTCAGCCGGGCAGGGACAGGCTCCTGCCAGACAGGCAGCGATTGCCGCCGCCATTCCCAACTCGGTTGGCGCAACAACAATCAACAAGATGTGTGGCTCGGGCATGAAAGCGATCATGCTGGCACATGACCAGCTTGTGGCGGGAAGCTCTTCCATCGTGCTTGCAGGTGGCATGGAAAGCATGAGCAACGCCCCTTATCTGCTGGACCGCGCCCGCAACGGCTATCGTCTTGGCCACGGCAAGCTCACCGACCACATGTTTCTCGACGGTCTCGAAGACGCCTATGACAAGGGCAGGCTGATGGGGACTTTTGCTGAAGATTGCGCGCAAGAGTATCAATTCACTCGCGCGATGCAGGATGATTTTGCGCTCGCCTCACTGGAACGGGCACGACGCGCCATAGAGGAAGGTGCGTTCGAAGCGGAAATCGCGCCTGTTGGCGATGATGGCGTGGACGAGTTGCCGGGGAAGGCAAAGCCGGAAAAGATACCGCAGCTTAAGCCCGCCTTTCGCGACGGCGGAACGGTGACGGCGGCGAATTCCAGTTCTATCTCGGATGGTGCAGCCGCTCTCGTTCTTACGCGCCGTTCCGAAGCGGAAAGACGAGGCCTTTCACCGCTGGCGACCATTATCGGTCAGGCATCCCATGCGGATGCACCCGCCGGATATCCGACGGCTCCCATCGGCGCGATGACAAAGCTGTTCGAAAAAACCGGCTGGTCGGCGAAGGATGTCGATCTGTTCGAAATCAACGAGGCTTTCGCGGTTGTGGTGATGGCGGCCATGCGTGATCTCGATCTGCCACATGAGAAGGTGAATGTGCATGGCGGTGCCTGCGCGCTCGGCCATCCCATCGGGGCTTCCGGTGCACGCATCGTCGTCACGTTGCTGGCCGCTTTGCAGCGTCACGGACTGAAACGCGGCGTTGCCGCCGTCTGCATCGGCGGCGGCGAGGCGACTGCGCTTGCGGTCGAGCGGCACTGAAGGGAGGCGGAGATGATCCTGAACGAAGCCCAGCAACAGATCAGGGACATGGCCCGCGATTTCGCCCGCGAGCGGCTCGCCCCCGGCGCTTCCGCGCGCGACCGGGAAAGCCGGTTCCCGAAAGACGAGCTGAAAGAAATGGGTGAACTCGGCTTTCTCGGCATGCTGGTCTCGGAAGATTATGGCGGGTCGGAAACCGGTGCGGTCGCTTACGCCCTGGCGCTGGAGGAAATCGCTGCCGGTGACGGCGCCTGTTCCACCATCATGAGCGTCCACAATTCGGTTGGCTGCGTGCCGATCCTGAAATTCGGCACGGAAGAGCAGAAGCAGCGTTTCCTCCCCAAGCTCGCCTCCGGCGAATGGATCGGCGGTTTTGCGCTGACCGAACCGCAGGCCGGTTCCGACGCCTCCAATCTGAAGACAAAAGCGCGGCGCGATGGCGACCGCTATATCATCGACGGCGCAAAACAGTTCATCACGTCGGGCAAGAATGGCGATGTCGTCATCGTCTTCGCCGTCACCGATCCTGCTGCTGGCAAAAAAGGTATCACGGCATTCATCGTGCCGACAGATACGCCCGGTTACGAGGTAATCAGGGTCGAGGAAAAACTCGGTCTGCATTCTTCGGATACCTGCCAGATTGCCTTTACCGACATGGCGGTCCCAACCGAATTGCGGCTCGGTGAAGAGGGGCAGGGGTATCGCATCGCGCTCGCCAATCTGGAAGGCGGTCGTATCGGCATTGCCGCACAGGCGGTTGGCATGGCGCAGGCGGCTTTCGAGGCGGCACGGGATTATGCCCGCGAGCGCAAGGCCTTCGGGCAAGCCATCATCGAGCATCAGGCCGTGGCGTTCAGGCTTGCGGATATGGCAACGCGCATAACGGCGGCGCGGCAACTGGTGCTGCATGCGGCGGCGCTGAAGGAAGCGGGCGAGCCCTGCCTTTCGGAGGCCTCGATGGCCAAGCTCTTTGCCTCGGAAATGGCGGAGCGTGTCTGCTCGGACGCCATCCAGATTCACGGCGGTTACGGCTACATGGTGGATTATCCGGTGGAGCGGATCTATCGCGATGTGCGCATCTGCCAGATTTACGAGGGAACCAGCGATGTCCAGCGCATGGTCATCGCGCGAAACCTCTGAAAATTGTTTCGTCGTCTGGAGGAGATGGCGATGGGAGGAGTAGAATGGATATTACCGAAACCACGCATCTCAGCCTGCATGTTCCCGAACCAGCGGTGCGGCCAGGCGACCAGCCGGATTTCTCCAATGTGAAGATACCCAAGGCCGGCTCCGTGCCACGCCCGGAGGTGGACGCAGCACCTGAAGACATGCGCGATCTGGCCTATTCCATCATCCGCGTCCTCAATCATCAGGGTGAGGCTGTCGGCCCGTGGGCCGGGCTGCTTTCGGATGAGGATTTGCTCGTCGGCCTGAAGAACATGATGCGGCTGCGGGCTTTCGATGCCCGCATGCTGATGGCACAGCGGCAGGGCAAGACCTCCTTTTACATGCAGCATCTGGGTGAGGAAGCGGTCAGTTGCGCCTTCCGCAAGGCGCTCTCCAAAGGCGACATGAATTTCCCGACCTACCGGCAGGCGGGTCTGCTGATCGCCGACGATTACCCGCTCGTCACCATGATGAACCAGATCTATTCCAACGAACTGGACCCGCTGCATGGGCGGCAATTGCCGGTTCTTTACTCCTCGAAGGAGCATGGCTTCTTCACCGTGTCCGGCAATCTTGCCACGCAATATGTGCAGGCGGTCGGCTGGGCGATGGCATCTGCCATCAAGGGCGATACGAAGATCGCGGCAGCATGGATCGGTGACGGCTCAACGGCGGAATCGGATTTCCACTCGGCGCTGGTCTTCGCCTCCACCTACAAGGCGCCGGTCATACTCAACATCGTCAACAACCAATGGGCCATTTCCACCTTTCAGGGTATCGCGCGCGGCGGTTCCGGCACCTTTGCGGCCAGAGGCCTGGGCTTCGGCATTCCGGCGCTCCGGGTCGACGGCAACGACTATCTCGCCGTTTATGCCGTGGCACGCTGGGCGGTGGAGCGGGCGCGGCGCAATCTCGGACCGACGCTGATCGAATATGTGACCTACCGTGTCGGTGCGCATTCCACTTCCGACGATCCGAGCGCTTATCGCCCCAAGACCGAGTCCGAGGCATGGCCACTGGGTGACCCGGTTCTGCGGTTGAAGAAACATCTCATCCTGCGCGGCGTCTGGTCGGAGGAGCGGCACCGGCAGGCGGAAGCGGAAATTGCCGACGAGGTGCTTGAGGCGCAGCGTGAGGCGGAAAGCCACGGTACGCTGCATGAGGGCCGTAAGCCGCCAAAGAAGGATATTTTCGAGGGCGTTTACGCCGAGATGCCGCCGCATCTCGCCCGCCAGCGCCAGAAGGCAGGGTGGTGAGACATGACAAGAATGACGATGATCGAAGCCGTCCGCAGCGCCATGGATGTGTCCATGGAGCGCAGCGACGATGTGGTGGTTTTCGGTGAGGATGTGGGCTATTTCGGCGGCGTGTTTCGTGCGACGCAGGGCTTGCAGGGCAAATATGGCAAGACCCGCTGTTTCGACGCGCCGATCAGCGAATCCGGTATTGTCGGCACGGCCATCGGCATGGCCGCTTATGGCCTGCGCCCCTGCGTCGAAATCCAGTTCGCGGATTACATGTACCCGGCCTATGACCAGATCACCCAGGAAGCGGCGCGCATTCGTTATCGCTCCAATGGCGATTTCACCTGCCCCATAGTCCTGCGCATGCCGACCGGCGGCGGCATTTTTGGCGGGCAGACGCATAGTCAGAGCCCGGAGGCGCTTTTTACCCATGTCTGCGGGCTAAAGGTGGTGGTTCCCTCCAATCCTTACGACGCCAAGGGGTTGCTGATCGCCTCGATCGAAGACCCGGATCCGGTGATGTTTCTGGAGCCGAAGCGGCTTTATAACGGTCCCTTCGACGGCCATCACGACCGGCCGGTAACGCCATGGTCGAAGCACGAGATGGGCGAGGTGCCGGAAGGGCATTACACCATTCCGATCGGCAAGGCCGAAATCCGCCGCGCCGGGCAGGATGTCACTGTCATCGCTTACGGCACCATGGTGCATGTTGCGCTCGCCGCAGCGGAAGAAACGGGCGTGGATGCCGAGATCATCGATCTGCGCAGCCTTTTGCCACTCGATCTGGACACCATCGTGAAGTCCGTTGCCAAGACCGGCCGCTGCGTCATGGTGCATGAGGCAACGCTCACGTCAGGCTTCGGCGCGGAAGTCGTGTCGCTGGTGCAGGAACACTGCTTCTATCATCTGGAAGCACCGGTCGTCCGTGTGGCTGGTTGGGATACGCCTTATCCCCACGCGCAGGAGTGGGATTATTTTCCGGGGCCGGCCCGCGTCGGGCGCGCTCTCGTCGAAGTCATGGAGGCCTGAAGATGGCGGAATTTGTTATCACTATGCCTGATGTCGGCGAAGGTGTTGCGGAAGCCGAACTGGTGGAATGGAATGTCAAACCCGGCGATCCCGTGCACGAGGATATGGTGCTGGCCGCTGTGATGACCGACAAGGCGACGGTTGAAATCCCATCGCCGGTTGCGGGCGTCGTCACATGGTTGGCAGCGGAGGTGGGTGATACGGTGGCGGTTAAGGCGCCGCTGGTGCGCATCGAAACCAATGCCTCCGCTGTTGCTGCTGCCCCCGCGGATGTAACCGAGCCGGAAGCGCCATCCGACATGACGGAAGAGCCGCCAGCGGCTGAAATCCAGCCCGCCCGCGAAATACAGGATGCGCCGCCTTCCCCTGAGGTGGAACACCATAAACCTCTGGCGTCGCCAGCCGTTCGCCAGCGCGCCGACGATCTCGATATCGATCTCGGACAAGTGAGGGGAACAGGGCCGGACGGGCATATCACCCACGCCGATCTCGATACATTTCTGACCGCACGGTCGCAATCTGAGCGGCCCGCTGCGCCGATAGCTTCCCGCGATAGCGCTGTCGAAGAGGTGAAGGTGACAGGGCTGAGGCGCAAGATCGCCGAGAAGATGACGCTGTCCGTCTCCCGCATTCCCCACATCACCTATGTCGAGGAAATCGACGTGACCGATCTGGAGGATTTGCGCACGACCATGAATGGCAACCGCCGGTCAGGACAGCCGAAACTGACGATCCTGCCGTTCCTGATGCGCGCACTTGTGAAAACGGTCGCCGATCATCCCGGCATGAATGCCACCTTCGATGACGAAAAAGGGGTCGTCAGTCACTACGAAGCGGTGCATATCGGCATAGCCACGCAGACACCTACGGGGCTGATGGTCCCGGTCGTTCGCCACACGGAAGCGCTCGGCCTTTGGGAGTGTGCTGCTGAAGTTGTGCGCGTGGCCGAGGCGGCGCGCACCGGCGCCGCGCAACGGGACGAGTTGACGGGGTCCACCATCACCATCAGCTCGCTTGGCCCCCTTGGCGGTATCGTTTCGACGCCCATCATCAATCACCCGGAGGTGGCGATCATCGGCGTGAACAAGATCGTGACGCGACCGGTCTGGGATGGTAGCGGTTTCGTGCCGCGCAAGATGATGAACCTCTCCTCCAGTTTCGATCACCGGGTCGTCGACGGCTGGGATGCCGCCGTCTTCATTCAGGCTATCAAGGCGCTGCTGGAAAAGCCGGCGCTGATCTTCATCGACGGCTGAGCTTCGTTCGAAAAGGATTTTCTTCCGTGAAGCACTTCAGCTTCACGGAACTGTTTCGGTGTCGGTATAGGCTTGCGTTCGCGATCTTCGAGTATAGAAGAGAAAGAACGAGAAGCGTGTTTTCTCATCATGATCATAGTGGCGGACGGGGGCGCTCCGGTGCTCAGCGCTTCGCTGTTCGTCGGCAACCGAATGAAGAAGAAGGTCCTTTCATGAGCACTCCCAAACCCGTTGTCCTGACTATTCTCGATGGCTGGGGACTGAGCGAGGACACGTCCAGCAATGCGCCGGTACTGGCAAACACGCCCACCATGGATCGGCTTTTCGCCACCTGCCCGAATGCGCGGCTGACCACCTTCGGCCCGAATGTCGGTCTGCCCACAGGGCAAATGGGCAATTCGGAAGTTGGACACACCAATATCGGCGCCGGTCGCATCGTCGCCATGGATCTTGGCCAGATCGATCTGGCTATCGAGGACGGCAGCTTTTTCAGGAACGCTGCGATGCTCGATTTCGCCGCCAAGGTGAAGGCTGCGGGCGGCGTGGCGCATGTGATGTGCGTCGTCTCCGATGGCGGCGTTCACGGCCACATCGTCCACGGTCGGGCGGCGGTGAAGCTGCTGACCGATCTGGGTTTGAAGGTCGTCGTGCATGCCATCACCGATGGTCGCGATGTCGCACCGCAGTCCGCGGAAGGCTTCGTCGCCGCATTTGCGGCAAGCCTGCCGCAAGGCGCCAGCATTGGCACGGTGATCGGCCGTTATTATGCGATGGACCGCGATAATCGCTGGGAGCGTGTTGAAAAGGCCTATGACGCCATGGTTCTCGGCCGGGGCGAACATGCGCCGGACGCGGTGAGCGCCGTTGCCGCAAGCTACAAAAATGATGTTACGGACGAATTCATCCTGCCAACGGTCATCGGTGGTTACGAAGGCTTCAAATCCGGCGACGGTCTCTTCTGCCTGAATTTCCGTGCCGACCGCGCTCGTGAAATCCTGCTTGCCATCGGTGCGGACGATTTCGACGGGTTCGTGCGTGAAAAGCCAGTGCTTTCGGCGCTGCTTGGCATGGTGGAATATTCCACCAAACATGCGACCTTCATGACGACGGCTTACCCTAAGCGCGATATTGAAAATACGTTGGGCGCCTGGGTTGCCAAGCAGGGTCTGCGGCAGTTCCGTCTGGCCGAGACGGAAAAATATCCGCATGTCACTTTCTTCCTGAATGGTGGCAAGGAAGAACCTGAAGTGGGCGAAGACCGCTTCATGCCGAAGTCTCCCAAGGTTGCGACCTACGATCTGCAGCCGGAAATGAGCGCGCCTGAGGTGACGGAGAAATTCGTCGAGGCGATCGGCAAGGGTTACGATCTCATCGTCACCAATTACGCCAATCCCGACATGGTGGGCCATACCGGCGATCTGCAAGCCGCGATCAAGGCTTGCGAAGCCGTGGACCGGGGGCTCGCCGCAGTCGTTGCCGCTCTGGAAAAGGTTGGCGGCGCCATGTTGGTGATTGCCGACCACGGTAATTGTGAAACCATGGTCGACCCGGTAACCGGTGGCCCGCACACCGCGCACACCACCAATCCGGTGCCGGTGATCCTGTTCGGCGGACCTGAAGGCGCGAAGCTGCATGACGGTATCCTCGCCGATGTCGCTCCCACGCTGCTGCAATTGATGAATGTGCCGCTGCCTGCGGAAATGACGGGCAAAAGCCTGATCGACCTGTAATCCAGCGACGATGCGCGAGAGCCTGCTGCTCTCGCGCATGTCCAGGCAAGGCGGAAATGCCTACCGTTTGGCGTAGATTCGGTCGTGAACGAGCATGCCGGCGATCATGGCGCAAACGAAGAGAATGACCGGCATTAGGCCGAGAGCAAGCGCCGATATCGCCGGGCCGGGGCAGAAACCGGCAAACCCCCAGCCTGCGCCGAAAATAGCCGAGCCCACAACCAACGGCGCGTCGACCCGAGTTTTGGCGGCAAGGTGAAATTCCGCACTGAGAACTGGTTTGGCAAGGAAACGGCACAACAGAACGCCCGGCACGGCGACCAAAACCGCACCGCCGAGAACGAACATCAGGCTCGGATCCCAATGGCCGCTTGCCACGTCGAGAAAGCCTGAAACGCGGGCAGGATCGATCATGCCGGACAGGGAGAGGCCAAATCCGAACAGTGCCCCGGCCGCAAGTGCCACCACGAAACGCGCCATGACCTGATTTTTCATGACAGCGCTCCGGTTATCGTAGCGGCAAGGATACCGGTGATCAGGAAGATGGCAGTGGCGGTGATGGAGCGCCGGGAAAATCGAGCAAGACCCATGATGCCATGGCCGGATGTGCAGCCGGATCCCATGCGCGTACCGAACCCCACCAGCAGCCCAGCAATGACGATCAGCGGCCAGGGTGCAGATATGGTGAGCGCGGGAAAGCGGCCGAATGCGGCGGCGTAAAGATACGGGCCTGTCAGCAAACCTGCGACGAAGGCCACATCCGTCAAGCGCCGTTCCTTGCCGAGCACATTGCCCAGGATGCCGCTGATACCGGCGATGCGGCCGTTAAAGAGAAACAGAAGAATACTCGCGAGGCCGAGCAGCATACCGCCGAATAGAGAGGGCCAATAGGCTGTCACGGGTTTTCCTCCGGCGCACAGAAGATGGTATAGAGAGCCTCGATCAGCTGCGCCGCTTTTTCCTCGGTTAACCGGTAGAAGATCTGTTTGGCCTCGCGCCGCGTTTCAACAACGCCCGCCTCACGCAAAACCCCAAGTTGTTGGGAAAGTGTGGGCTGGCGGATATCCAGCTTGGCTTCCAGCTCGCCAACAGAAAACTCCCCCTGCGCCAGCGTGCAGGCGAGCATCAGCCGCGCGGGATGGGCAAGTGTCTTCAAGAGTATGGCGACCTCGACTGCGCGTTCCTCCATCTCGGCAAGCGGGATTTCGGTGATATCAGGTATCTGTTTCCGCATGTTTTCCTTTACCATGTGCTGCCCCCCAGCACGTCAAGCGGGAACTTCAGATAACGTTTGCCATTGGCCTCCGGCTCAGGCAGGCGCCCGCCACGGATATTGACCTGCAAGGCGTGCAGAATGAGCTTCGGCATCGGCAAGGTGCGATCCCGCGCCTCACGCAGCTGGATGAAGCCTTCCTCTGTCATGCCAGCCAGATGCGGATTGCCGCGTTTCTGTTCTCCAACAGTGCTTTCCCATTTGGGCGCGCGGCCACCGGGTTGATAGTCGTGTCCGGTGAAAAGCCGCGTTTCGTCGGGAAGGGCGAGAATCTCCTGAATGGATGCCCAGAGTTCTCTGGCGCTGCCGCCTGGAAAATCGGCGCGCGCCGTGCCGGAATCAGGCATGAAAAGAGTGTCATGCACGAATGCGGCGTCGCCCACCACGTAGGTTACGGAGGCGAGCGTATGTCCGGGTGAAAACAGCACGCGAACTTCCAGCGAGCCGATGTTGAACCGGTCTCCCGCTTCAAACAGCCTGTCCCATTGCGAGCCGTCTGTTTCAAGATCGGGCCAGTTATATTTCTCCTGCCACAGCCGCTGCACACCGGTGACCTTGGCGCCGATTGCCGTTTTCGCGCCGGTTCTTTGGCTGAGATAGTGGGCGGCGGAAAAATGGTCGGCATGCGGATGCGTGTCTAGAACCCATTCCACCGCCAGGCCTTGCTCCTTGACATAGGCCAGAATGGCATCGGCATTCACCGTGCCGGTCGCCCCCGATTTCTCGTCGAAATCGTAGACCGGATCGATGATGGCGCAGCGCCGGGTTGCGGGGTCGGAAACGACATATTGCACGCTCGATGTGCTCTGATCGAAGAAAGCCTTGACGTGCGGCTTTGCCGCAGCCTGCCGCTCCAGCCAGCGGACGGCGCCGGCAAGATCGAAACCATGCTGTTGGCCGAAAGTCGCGATCTCGCTTTGTTTCATGCGCCCGTCCAGCGCTTCGCCAAGCACATAGAGGGTCAGCGCTCGCGCTCCACCCTTGCAATGGGCAAATACGGGGCCTTTTGCCTCGGTCATCGTCTGCTGAAAGGCACGAATATCGGCTTCGGTAATAGTCGGGCCATTGACCGGAATGAAACTGTAGGCAAGACCCGCAGCATTGGCGGCGCTTTTTTCATGTTCATTGCCCGGCTGGCCGGGCTCTTCGCCATCCGGCCGGGCATTGATGATGCTTTTGTAGCCCTGATCGGAAAGCGATGAAAAGTCGGAGATATCCGGCTGGCCTGCGACCGTCAGACGTTCGTTGATCCTCACGGCACTCATCGGCTTCTCCTGTAGCTCTAAATTAATATACGTTATCATATAATGTATATTGTTCGGCGGCAACAGACGGAAGAGAAAATTTCAGAGGTGGCGATTTCCTGTGTTCGCGACGAAATCACAAGCTTGCCCGAAGGGGATCGAGCAAGTGTGCTTTTCCGGGAAGCCCGCAGGTGAGTGTGGGCGGGGGCTGGCTTCAGGCTAAAAGCTTGCGGCGCGTCGCTTTCCAGCCAAGACAGATTGCCGCAACAAGCAGGGCGAGTTGAGCGACAAGGAATGGTGGTTCGTTGCCGTTTGGAGCCAGTGCGTTCAGTGCCTCGACCTTGAGAAAGGACTGAACGATCAGCACGAACATATTCAGATAAAGGCCCATCGTAGCGGTGATCGAATAAACAGTTCGCGCCCTGCCATTGAGACCGTATCCGTAAAGCGCGACCAGCGCGACCGCCAGAATGATGGTCGAGATGATGCCGACGCCGAGTGCCGGTGTGAAGTTGCCGATTGGAAACAGGAAGCCGGTGAGCGTTGTGGCGAGCGTGGTGACGAGAAACAGCGCCATCATGCGCGGCATCCATCGCCCTGCCGCATAAGCGGGCAGGGCGATCAATCCGGTTACGATGCCTATGAGGCTCAAGGCAACGTGCAATGTCGTGAATTGGGGAATGGTCAGTCCGAGGATCATGATGCGTCTCCCTCTATTCAGTTTGGGTTGCACCATACCGACTGGCGGCATGTGCATGCGATAGATTGGGCCTCAATGCAGCGCGGGCCGCAAGGAAATTTTCAAGGTCTGCCGTATCCGGCAGGGAAGGAATGGTCAGCGTCTCGCCCAGATCAAGACCGGCCAGGGCTGCATCCACCATCTCGTGAGCATCCATGACCATGGCGGCGGGAATGGCGTCGAGACGTTCCTCTTCCCAGATGGCCGTGCGGGTGATGCCCGGCAGGACACCTTGAACCCGAACGCCGGAAGGGGAAAGCTGCGCGTGCAGCGCCTCGGTGAAGGCAAGCACAAAGGCTTTGGTCGCCGGATAAACGGCGGTAAATGCCGCCGGCATCAAGGCAGTGACCGAGGTGATATTGATGATCGTGCCCTTTCCATCTGCTGCAAGACGCGGTGCGATCGCCGCTGCAAGCCGGGTGACGGCAAGGATATTGAGATTGATCATCGTCGTGACATGGGCCGGGTCCAGTTCCGTGATAGCGCCGTCTCCGGCAATACCGGCATTGTTGACGAGACCGGTGATCCGTCGGTCCTCGCGCAGCCGTGCCTCTACCCTTTCGAGGTCTTCCGCCCGTGAAAGGTCTGCTGCCAGAACCTCGACAGCGATCTGGTGATCCTTTTCCAGCCGCTCGGCCAGCGCCTTCAGCTTTTCGGCGCGTCGCGCCACGAGGATAAGATCGTGGCCGCGTTTTGCGAGGCGCTCGGCATAAACAGCGCCAATGCCATCGGACGCGCCGGTGATGAGAAACGTATTCTGTGTCATGTCCCGTGTTTCCTTTGTCTGGTGGTTTCAGGCGTTGATGAAAGCAAGAAGGTCGGCGTTGAACCGGTCCTGATGGGTCTGTGTCAGTCCATGGTCGGCGCCCTCATAGACCTTGAGGGTCGCATGTTTGACGATCTTGACCGTGGAGAGCGCCGAAGCGCCGATCGGCACGATCTGGTCGTCGTCGCCGTGCAGTACGAGCGTTGGCTTGTCGAAAGCCTTCAGGTCCTGATAAAAATCGCTTTCCGAAAAGGCGCGGATGCTGTCTAGCTGGCCCTTGAGGCCGCCCATCATGCCCTGCCGCCAGAACTCGTCGCGAATACCTTCAGAAATCACAGCACCTTCACGGTTATAGCCGTAGAAAGGAATGGTCAGATCCCTGAAGAACTGGCTGCGATTGTCGTAGGTACCCTTGCGGATGCCGTCGAAAACATCGATCGGCAGGCCGATGGCATTGCTTTCCGTCTTCAGCATCAGCGGCGGTACTGCGCCGATGAGGGCGATCCTGGCGACGCGGGCCGTACCATGGCGGCCGATATAGCGCGTTACCTCGCCGCCGCCGGTGGAATGGCCGACGAGAATGATGTCGTGAAGATCGAGCTGTTCGATCAGCTCGGCCAGATCGTCAGCATATTGATCCATGGTGTTGTTGTGCCAGACCTGGTCGGAGCGGCCGTGGCTGCGGCGATCATGGGCGATGGTGCGGAAACCGTTATTGGCAAAGAATACCATCTGCGCGTCCCATGCATCGGCACTGAGCGGCCAGCCGTGGGAAAAGATGATGGGCTGGCCGTCTTTCGAACCCCAGTCCTTGTAGAAGATGTGCGTTCCGTCTCTGGTGACTATCGTTGTCATGGCTCTCTCTCCTGTTGCGGGTGGTTTGCTTGCGTCCTGTGGGAATAGAGATACTCTGGAGACAGCCGGGGCTGGATTGGCGCTTCTGACAGAAAACGAGCCGAAACTGACAAAACGGGGATGTGGGGCATGGCGGGTGTTGCGGGAAGTGCGCTGGAAGTCGGTCTGGTTCTCTACCGGGACTGTCAGGTCGCCATGGTGCACGGCATCACCGATCTTTTTGCCATCGCGTCGGTCTTCTCAGAGGATCGTGGTGGGCCGAAACTGCGCGTCAGCCACTGGAGCATGGGTGAGGGCGGTGAGTTTTCCCGTTGTCATGACACCGAGCCGGGCAGGCCGGGGCATCCCGATATCTTCGTCGTACCCGGCCGGCTGACCGGGCCAGCCGAAATCGACGAGGCCGGGCCCTATGCCCGCTGGCTGCTGGACCGGCATGCGCAGGGCGCGACGCTGGCCGCCAGTTGCGGAGGTTCCTTCATCGTCGCTGCGACAGGTCTTTTGGCCGGCCGCCCCGCCACTACCCACTGGCTGTTTGCGGAACGGTTTCGCGAGCGCTTTCCCGATATCCGCCTGGAGATAGACAAGATCGTCATCGAAGACGGCGATATCATCACGGCGGGTGGGCTGATGGCATGGACCGATCTTGGTCTGCGCATTGTTGACCGGCTGCTTGGGCCTTCGGTGATGATCGAGACCGGTAAGTTCCTGCTGATCGACCCCTCCGGTCGGGAGCAGCGACATTACAGCAGTTTTGCGCCGCGGCTGACGCATGGCGACGAGCCGATCCTGAAGGTTCAGCACTGGCTGCAGGCGCGCGCGGGGAGGGCGACCAGTGTCTCCGATATGGCCGCACATGCCGGGCTTGAGGAGCGAACCTTCCTTCGCCGCTTCAAGGCCGCCACCGGTATGAAGCCTATCGAATATGTCCAGCATCTTCGTGTCGGCAAGGCGCGGGAACTGCTGGAATTCACCCGTCGTTCGGTAGACCAGATCGCCTGGTCGGTGGGATACGAGGATGCCGCTGCCTTCCGTCGTGTATTTCACCGTATTCTCGGCCTCTCGCCGGGCGAGTACAGAAACCGCTTTTCCAGCGGTTCGGCCATGGTGGCCGCCTGAGGGCAAATCCCGCTGTTGCGACATTGCCGCTTCGCAACGAGGTTGGTGCGAGAAGCGCGGCCCTTGCAATGTGGCGGGTGTTTGCTAACATGCCAGACAAGTTTAAAACAGGTGGGCCGGAATGGACGTTGAGAGCAGCACGAAGCCGGGAATATCGCTCGCGGCGAAAATCAGCTCCGCATTGCGGCGGGATTTGTCTGAAGGCGTGTTCCGTCCCGGCGACCGTCTCCCGAGTGAGAGCGCGCTGACACGCGAATATTCCGTCAGCCGCACCGTGGTGCGTGAGGCCATCGCCATTCTGCGCGCGGATGGTCTCGTTGAGGCCCGCAAGGGAGCGGGCGTTTTTGCCATTGAGGTGAAACCGGCCAAGGAAGTGCCTTTCAATGATCTCGCCGTGGGGCGGATCTCCTCGGTAATCGAACTGCTGGAATTGCGCACCGTCTTCGAAGTTGAGTCCGCCGGGCTTGCGGCATCGCGCCGTTCCGCCGTGCAGGTGGAGTCGATTGTCGATGCGCATCGGCGCGTTGGCGACTGTCTCGCCGCCGGGTTGCCGACGCGGGATGCCGATTTCGAGTTCCATCTGGCCATTGCACAGGCGACGCAGAACAGGCGATTCCCCGAGTTTCTTCAACTCATCCGCTCCGGCATCATCCCGCGTGGCGAATTACAGGGGGCGGCGCCCGGTTCCCGTCCGAAGGACTACAATCTTCATCTCCAGGAGGAGCATGCGAAGATCGTTGACGCCATCATCGAAGGCGATGCCGATGCTGCCCGCCAATATATGGCGGCGCATCTGCGCGGTAGTCTTGAGCGCTACAAGGTGCTTTTGCGCTCCCGTACAGCCGCCGAATAACTCGGAAATTTCAGCTTTTTCAGCAGGTTAAGCGCTCGCCCGTCGGTAGAAGGCAAGAGAGGCGGCAAGCGTCAAAAGTGCGCCGCCGCAAATGCGGTCGAGCCATAACGCCCCTGACTTCCGCAACAGTCTGACGGCCTGCGAGCCCAGCAGGGCATATCCGAACATGACGATGAAATCGATGCCGGCAAAAACCAGCGCAAGCACCGCATATTGCTGAATCTGCGGTGCTGCCGGATCGATGAATTGCGGCAGGAAAGCCGAAAAGAACAGATATCCCTTGGGGTTGGTCACGGCCACAAGGAAGCTTTTGAGGAAAATCGAGCGGGCGGAAGTGGCCCCGGAAGTGTCTGCCGATTGAAGAGCGCCATCGAGCGAGCCTCTGGAGCGCAAAAGCATGACGCCCAGGAAGGCGAGATAACAAACGCCGACCCATTTGACGACGCCGAACCAGAACTCCGAGGCGGCGAGCAATGCTCCCAATCCCAGTGCAACCGCGCCGATCAGGACGAAATCTGACAGCACCGCACCAGCCATGCCGGTCAAGGCACGGCGGACCCCGAAACGCGAGCCATTCGCAAGCGCCAGCAAAACCGTCGGGCCAGGTGTGGCAATACCGATAAAGGCAACTATCGCAAATGCCAGAAGTGTCATTTCCGCCATCTCTTACTCCCCCTTGAAGCAGGAGATATGCCGGTGCCAGACCGGCATCTCCCAGGCAGTTCGAAGCGAAGAATACAGGCTTTTGTCATCGCGGCAATATGTGTGATTCCTTTCTCCGGCAAAGCAAAGAACCGCTAGATTTCGGATGAAATCTCGGTCTTGAAAGGCAGCGTTGTTGCCTGCTTCAGTCATTTTCCAAGCGTGCCGCAGGACCAATTTTATCGGCATATGCTTGACAGCTCTCCACACCTGTGACAACTTGCGAATAGTTGTCAGACAGGATTGCGCCTTTGTTATTTTGTGCAATCGACTTCTGGCAAGGGAGGAACCATGCCAAAAAGACGCCTTTCGCCGTATGGCCTGTCCGGCCAGATCGGAAGTATTGCGGTCACGCTGCTCGGATTGCTGCTGCTGACCTTTTTCATCGGCCGCCTGATGCCCGCTGATCCGGTGCGGGCCATCGTCGGCGAGGACGCGACCCGCGAAACCTATGAGCAGGTTTACCATGCGCTCGGTTTCGACCGTCCGCTCTGGCAACAATTCATCTATTATCTCGGCGATGTGTTCACCGGCGATTTCGGAACCTCGATCCGCACGGGCCAGCCCGTCATCCAGGATATCATACGCGTCATGCCGGCCACGATGGAGCTCGCGACCTTCGCGATCCTGATCGGTGCCGGCCTTGGGATTCCCATGGGGGTTTATGCCGCCGTCAAGAAAGACCGCTGGCAGGACCATTTGGTCCGGGTGCTCAGCCTGTTCGGCCATTCCATGCCGATTTTCTGGACCGGTATGATTGCGCTGATCGTTTTTTACGCTCATCTCGGGCTTGTCGGCGGCGGTGGCCGCATGGACCAGTTCTATATCGGTCTCGTGGAGGAACGAACGGGCTTCCTCCTCATCGACAGCCTGCTGGCGGGCGATATGGAAGTCTTCTGGTCGGCCATCAATCACCTCATCCTGCCCGCCGCTCTGCTTGGTTATTCATCGTCGGCCTATATCACCCGTATGACGCGCAGCTTCATGCTCGACCAGCTGGGCCAGGAATATGTGACGACTGCGCGCGTCAAAGGCCTGTCGCAACGCCAGACGGTGTGGCTGCATGCTTTCGGCAATATCCGCGTGCAGCTCGTCACCATCATTGCCCTTGCTTACGGCTCACTGCTGGAAGGCGCTGTCCTTATCGAGACCGTCTTC
This sequence comes from Agrobacterium sp. CG160-95, assembly GCF_053521725.1. Classification (NCBI taxonomy): domain Bacteria; kingdom Pseudomonadati; phylum Pseudomonadota; class Alphaproteobacteria; order Hyphomicrobiales; family Rhizobiaceae; genus Agrobacterium; species Agrobacterium sp. CG160-95. The sequence continues at coordinate 426,463 of NZ_JBNWDU010000002.1, forward strand.
GCCTGGCCGGGCTTCGGCCAATATCTCACCAGCAATCTTATCATCGGCGACATGAATGCCGTGATGACCTGCGTACTTATCGTCGGCGTCATCTTCATCGGGCTCAATCTCCTGTCCGACATTCTCTACCGCTTTTTCGATCCGAGGACCCGCTGATGACGGCTCGTGCAGAAACTTCCTTGCGTCTTCCCGTGCCATTGAACGCGCTGAAGAACATCATTGTCTTCCTGCTGAAAAGCCCGACATCGGCCTTCGGCCTGGTGATATTGCTGCTTCTCGTCATCGCGGCGATTTTCGCGCCCTGGCTTGCGACGCATGATCCTTACGTGCAGGATCTCGCCAAGACGCTGCAGCCGCCCGGTAACGGCCATTTCTTCGGCACGGACGAGCTTGGACGCGATATTTACAGTCGCCTTCTGTGGGGCGCGCGCATCACTCTCACCATCATCACGCTGGTGTCGATCATCGTCGGTCCGGTCGGTCTGCTGGTCGGCACGGCCTCCGGTTATCTCGGCGGCAAGTTCGATACGGTGATGATGCGCATCACGGATATTTTCCTGTCGTTCCCGAGCCTCATCCTGTCGCTCGCCTTCGTGGCCGCGCTCGGACCCAGCCTCAACAATGCGATCATCGCGATCGCGCTCACCTCATGGCCGCCGATCGCGCGGCTCGCACGCGCCGAAGCGATGACATTCCGCAAGGCGGACTACATTGCCGCCGCAAGGCTTCAGGGTGCTTCGCCGCTGCGCATCATCATAAAATCGATCATGCCAATGTGCCTGCCTTCGGTCCTGATCCGTCTGACGCTGAATATGGCGACCGTCATTCTGACCGCCGCAGGCCTCGGCTTCCTAGGCCTTGGCGCGCAGCCGCCCCTGCCTGAATGGGGCGCGATGATCGCGACCGGACGCCGTTACATGCTCGACAGCTGGTGGCTCGTCACTTTCCCCGGCGTTGCGATCCTTTCCGTCAGCCTTGCCTTCAACCTTCTGGGTGACGGCCTGCGGGATGCGCTCGATCCGAAGCAGATGAACCGGAAATAGGGCCATGGAAAAACCAATCCTCGACGTCGAAAATCTTCGCATCCGTTATGGCGGTTCGCCCACCGAGGCCGTGCGCGGCATCTCCTTTACCCTTGGCCGGGAGCGTCTCGGCATTGTCGGCGAAAGCGGATCGGGCAAGTCCACCGTCGGCCGGGCTTTGCTGCGCCTCCTGCCATCGGCGACGATAACGGCCGACAAGCTTGATTTTGATGGCCTCGATCTTCTGTCGCTCAGTGAGAAGGAGATGCTGAAGGTTCGCGGACGGCGCATGTCGATGATCCTTCAGGATCCAAAATTCTCTCTCAATCCCATCCGCCGTGTCGGCGATCAGGTGACGGAGACCTATCTGCGCCATTTCAAGGCGTCGAAATCGGAAGCCCGGGAAAAGGCGCTCGCCATGCTCGATGCGGTCAAAATCCGCGACGCCGCGCGCGTCTACGAGCAATATCCGCACGAGATTTCCGGTGGCATGGGCCAGCGCGTCATGATTGCGATGATGCTGCTTGCCGATCCTGATCTGGTCATTGCCGACGAGCCGACCTCCGCGCTGGATGTGACGGTGCGGCTGCAGGTTCTGAATATTCTCGATGGCCTCGTTCGGGATAGAGGCATCGGTCTCATCATGATCAGCCACGACCTCAATCTCGTGCGCAATTTCTGCGACCGGGTACTCATCATGTATGCTGGCCGGGTGGTGGAAACGCTTGCCGCGCGCGACCTCGATCAAGCGCAGCACCCCTACACGCGCGGCCTGCTCGCGGCGCAGCCGCGGATTGGCGGCACGCGTGCGCCACTTGCGGTGCTGGATCGCCGCCCTGAATGGCTGGAGGAGAAAGTATAATGGCCGTTTCCGTTGAAACCCGCGATCTCTCCATCACCTTCGGCAGCGGCCACACGGCGCTGAAAGTGCTGCCTTCGGTGTCCTTTCGCGTCGAGCCGGGTGAGTGTTTCGGTCTGGTCGGTGAAAGCGGTTCGGGCAAATCAACAGTGTTGCGCTGCGTGTCGATGCTGAATGATTTCTGGAGCGGCGAAATCCTCATCAATGGAAAGTCGGTTCGCGACATGCCGCTGATCGAGCGATGCCGCACGTTGCAGATGGTGTTTCAGGATCCCTATGGTTCGCTGCATCCGCGCCAGTCGGTGCGCACCGTTCTCGGAGAATCGCTTGCCATCCATAAACTGGGCGATCGTGAAGAGCGCATGCGCAAGGTAATTACGGATGTCGGTCTGCCCGTGTCGTTCCTGGACCGCTTCCCGCATCAGCTTTCCGGCGGCCAGCGGCAGCGCGTGGCGATTGCGCGTGCGCTGATACTTGAACCGTCTCTGCTTCTGCTCGACGAGCCGACCTCGGCGCTCGATGTTTCGGTGCAGGCCGAAATCCTCAACCTGTTGCAGCGCCTGCGCGAAGAGCGCGGCTTCACCTATATCATGGTGACGCACGATCTCGCCGTGGTCGACCACATGTGCGACCGCTTCGCTGTGATGCTGCGCGGCGAAATCACCGAAATCCTGCCGCGTGAGGCAATCGCCGGCAATGGCGCGACACATCCCTATGCGCGCGAACTGATCGGCGCCTCGCTGGAATATGAAGGCGCATGACACCTCCCAAAGCGTGATCGTCCTCCTCCGGGGCATCACGAATAATAAAATCCTCCTTCCTTGCCCGGCCTTCAGTGCCGGGCAATTTTTTTTGGATGGCTACGGCGGGAGGGCGGGCCGCCAACTGCGCTTAGGCTGCTCACACAAGACCCCGGATCTCGTCCGGCGTGACAGAGTGCGGAGGCTTCGCTTGCGCCTAACACATTGGGTGAATGGAGCTTCATTACAGCAAAAAGGCGCGGGGTTAGCCGCGCCTTCTCCTACTCGCAGATATGGCAGCCGATCACCGCTCCTTGCTCACCTCTTCAAAGCGCGAGAGCCAGGGGCTGACGATCATACCCTTGATGTCGCTGCGGAAAGCGGCGGTGTCGACGACTTCGGAGAATGGCTGAATGGACATGACGATCTCGTCCATATAGGCCTGAAGGTCCTCGTAGAGCTTCGTCTGTTTCGCCACGTCGCGCTCGACAAGGGCTTCCTCGATCATCTTGTTCAGCTTTTCATCGAAGAAGCTCGTGCGCCAGCTCTGATAGTTGGTGAGCTTGGCGTCGTCCGCATTGTTCGGATTATAGGCGATGGAGCGCAGGTTGTTGTCCGGATGCGGCTGCTGACCGCCGCCGCCGCGGCCGAGAAGCAGTTCGAAGTTGCGCTCGCGCATGGCGCCGTAAATCTGGTCGCCGGAACCGCTGATAAGTTCGGCCTGGATGCCGGCCTGGGCCAGTGTGTTCTGGATTGCCGTTGCCGCTTTCATGAAGGGGTCTTCCGAGAGCACGCGCAACGTCGTCTTGAAACCGTTTGGATAACCGGCTTCAGCCAGAAGCGCCTTGGCTTTTGCGATGTCGAGCTTGTAGCCCTGATCCGGCAGCGCGCCCATCACACCGGTGCTGAGAGAGCGCTGATGCAGCTTGCCGTAATAGGGCATGACCGCCTTGTCGAGACCGTCGTAGTCGATCAGGTAACGCAGGGCTTCGCGCACTTTCTTGTTCGCAAAGCGCTCGTCTTTCATCGAAACGCTGAGGTAATAAAAACCGGAGCCGGGTGTGGATTCGATGGCGATGGTCTTGTCGGCTTCGAGCGACTTCAGGTCCGGCGCCTGCAGGGAATAGGCGACATCAATATCGCCCTTTTCCAGCATCAGCCGCTGCGATTGCGATTCCGGCAGATGGCGCATCAGGACGCGCTTCATCTTGGCTTTTTCACCCCAGTAATCGTCGTTGCGGGTGAGAATGATATATTCGTTGGATTTCCACTGGGTTAGCTTGAACGGGCCGGAGCCCGCCGAATTGAGCGTCAGCCACGCGCCACCGAGATCGCCGTCCTTTTCGTTTGCAAGCGCCGTCTGGCTGTCGATGATCGAGCCGGGCCCATTCTGTGCAAGGATCATCAGCAGCAGGTTGGGATCATCAGGCTTCGGAATATTAAGCACGAAGGTCTGGTCGTTTTCGGCGACGAAAAGCTTGTCGGCATCCTCCAGCTTGAAGCCGCGCGTTTTGAGGAAAGACGATTGCGCCAGATTGCGGGCGAGCAGACGTTTCAGGCTCCATGCCACGTCCTTTGCCGTCACGGCGTTACCCGACGCGAACTTGGCGTCGGCGCGCAGGTGGAAGCGGATCGATTTCCGGTCCTCGCCGATTTCCCAACGTTCGGCAAGGCGGGGCTGGACGCTGCGATCTTTGGGCGAAAGCACGACCAGCGTGTCGTAGATATTATTCAGAACCTGCACCGTCTCGCGGCCGGTAATGGCGGCTGGATCAAGGGTCAGGATATTGCTCATGGTCGTGGCGACGATGAGCTGGTCCTTCGGCGTTTCGGCAAAGACGCTGAGCGGCACGGCGCCGATCAGCAGTGCACCGAGGGCTGCGGTTGCAAGAAAATGTCTCATTTTTCCTCCCATATGGCCGGTTCATACGGCCTTCCACGTTTCGATCCGCGCGCCTGTTCCTCCACAGGCTTCGTGTGATCAGCCAAGAATGTCTCTGACCGGAGCGGCGAGCGCCCGGCCGATTGCGGCCGTTGCCAGCGCTTCCAGATGCACGCCATCCACTGGCGAGGCGCTGGCGACCGATCCGGCATCAAAGAAGTGATGCCCAAGTTCGGCGGCGAGTTTGTGATAGAGCGGCGCAAGCCGTAGTGATTGTCCGATATCGCGGCCGCCCGCCGGTTCTCCAGCGGGGCCGGCGACGCAGGGCGGCGGCGCGACGATCAGAAGCTTAGGCACTGCATCTCGCGGCTTGTAGATGAAGGTCTCGACGATTTGCGCCAGCCGCCGCATGCCCGAAACGGCGGCTTCCGCGCGACCGCCATGTACCGGCTTGATGTCGTTGGTGCCGAGCATGACGATGACGAGATCAAGCGGCATGTGGCACGAAAGCGCGACTTCAAGCGCTCGCGCGCCATTGCGGCAGGCCGGGCCGGCATGGTCGTCATAACAGGTGGTGCGTCCGCCTAGCCCTTCGGCATGAACCTTCGCCATTCCGGAAAGCTCTGCCTCCAGCACCTCCGGCCAGCGATGCTCAGGTCGGTGGCGGAGACCCGTTGCCGGGTCTGCGCCCCAGGTGAGGCTGTCTCCAAAGGCGAGCACGGTTTTCATAGCCTTATCTCACCCGGTTGTTGTCGATGAAATCGAAATCGATATCCTCGCCAAGGCCCGGCCGGTCGGGAACGTGAACGAACCCATCGCGGTCCATTGGGTCGGACAAAGACTTCAGATAGTCGTGGCCGTCATCATATTCGAGGAAGGGATGCAGGAGGCCACGCTCGTACCAGCGGCAATTCTTGGTGGCGGCGACCACATGCAGGTTCATGGCCGTATTGCCATGCACCTCGCATTCCATGCCGAAGGCTTCGGCCAGATGCATGGTCTTGAGCGCCGGCGTGATGCCGCCTACATCGTTGACGCCGGTGCGAAGAATATCGCAGGCGCCGGCCTTGATCCATTCTGCGCGGTGCCAGTGCTTGCCAGCAGCACTTTCCGGGCCGACGACGGGAATATCGAGATTGTCGGCGAGCCACTTGTAGGAGGAGAGCGACTGCTCATCCATCGGCTCTTCGATCCAGTCGAAGCCGAGCTTTTCAAGGCCACGTCCCAATGCCAGCGCATCGGTGCGGGAATACCAGTGAAAGGCGTCGATCATCAGGCGGATATCGGGCCCGACCGCTTCGCGCACGGCCGCGCAGGCCTTGAGGTCCATCTTCACATCCGGCGCCCAGCTGACGGGCGGCATCCAGGTGTGAAGCTTGATGCCCTTGTAACCGCGCTTCACCAGCGTTTCGGCAAACCGGCCGTAGTCTTCAGGCGTTGCTAGGCCGCCTTCCAGCTCGTCCCCGCACATGATCGAGCCATAGGCGAGCACCTTGTCGCGATAACCGCCGATCAACTTGTATACAGGTTGTCCGAGGCTGCGACCGGCAAGGTCCCAGAGCGCGCAGTCCACCACCGCCAGCGTGCGGTCCGTCAGCTGCGCCGCCGAGCCGCGTTGCCAGTGAGCAAGGTCCTGCCAAAGGCGTTCCCGGTCGCGATAATCCTCGCCGATCAGCACCTTCTTGACGAATTTTTCGATGACATGCGGGCGAACGATTTCCGGCGCTGTGAAGGAATGGCCTTCTTGCCCGTCTTCCGTGCGGATGGTCAGCATGGCCTGTTCCACCTGATGCGCCGGACCCGGATGTGCGTGACCGGCACTGTCCGAGTGCCGACGGGTCGTCGTGCGGAAAACACGGACCTCGACGTCGGTGATGATCATAATTCCTCCCTCATGCAGGTATCGCAGCGTTCGTGATGGCTGCAATGTCATACATGTATGCATTATTTGTCAACATGTATGATAATCTGTATTACATGTTGGGGAGGAAAATCAAGGGCATTCGCGCGGCGCTCGATACGTCGGCGTATTTAAAAGGATGGAGAGGGGACAAAGCGACCGCTCCTTGAGGATTAATCTATAATTTTAGTAGACTACTGAATCGCGCAACGATCTTTCAAAAATCGCCGGGACTATAAAAGACCATGCCGCGCCAGCGATGCCGGTCATCGTGCATTCTGCTTGGGTATGCGCGGTACAGGATGATGGCCGCACCTGCGCTGTCTGAGCTTCATCATGCCTCAACAAACATTCCCGGATGCACACCATGCCTATTTCCCATATCTCGCATTTTGCTTTTCTGGTTCCCGGCAACTATCACGATGATGATCCTGCGCAGGGGCTGGAGGAAACTCTGCAGCTTTTCGAAGCCGGCGAGGCGCTGGGTTATGATAGCGCCTGGGTCCGCCAGCGCCATCTGGAACGCGGCGTGTCCTCGGCCGCCACCTTTCTCGCGGCGGCGTCGCAGCGCACCAAGCGGATTGGCCTCGGCACCGCCGTCATTCAACTGGGTTATGAAAACCCTTTCAGGCTGGCGGAAGATCTCGCCACCGTGGATGTGCTGTCACACGGACGGTTGAATGTCGGCGTCTCTGTCGGCGCGCCGCCCTTCGCCCATCTGATTTCGGATTATGTCGATACGGCGCCCGATGCGGATTACAGCCATGCCCGCGCCGAGAAGCTCGCCAGGGCCTTGAGATCAGAACCGCTGTCCAGCGAAACGGAGGCGGGCAATGCAGCGGGCGCGCAGGTGCCGCGCCTTCGGCCCTTCGCCAAGGGGTTGACCGACCGGCTGTGGTATGGCGGCGGATCGCAGAATTCCGCTCGCTGGGCGGGGAAGGCGGGATTCAATCTGCTGACCGGCAATATCGTCAGCGGTGAAAATACCGATGATTTTCTGACGGCGCAGGCGGCCCTCGTTGCCCGGTTCCGGCAGGAATGGGCGCATGAGCGCCAGCCGCGCGTCGCCCTTGGCCGCGTGATTTTACCGACGGACAGTGCCAGCCCTTCGACACGCCGCCGTTATGCGGAGTTTGCGGCCGAGCGCGACAAGCGCACGCATACGCCGCATGGTGCGCGCCGCACGCTTTTTCTGCCTGATATTGTCGGGACGACGGATGAAATTCTGGAGAAGCTGTCGCGCGACCCCGTTCTGCCGCATGTCTCGGAATTCCGTCTGGAACTGCCCTATGAATTCCAGCCGGAAGATTATCGCCAGATCGTGACGGATTTCGCCTCTGTGCTGCCGCAGCTTTCCGGCGAAAGGCCGGTTTTGAAAGTGGCAACAGCTCAATAGTGCGTTCACAACGTCGCCATTCCTGCGCCGAGCGTGGGAATGGCGAACGAGGCGAACAGCGTCAGTTTGGTTGAGGCAGGTCGTATCTCTCGCGTATGGTCGTGCCTTCGTATTCGCGCGGATAAACGCCGCGGTCTTGCAGCACCGGCACGACTTGTTCGACGAATTCGGCGATATCGTCAGGGGCACGGGGCGGCTGCAATGTGTAGCCGTCAACCGTTCCGTCCTGCCAGAGACCGATGATGCCGTCCGCCACCTCTTCCGCTGTGCCGAGCAGCAGCCGGTGATGCCCCTCCGAGCGCCGCACGGCCTCGCGGGCGGTGAGCTTTTCATGGGTCAGCAGTTCGGAAAGGCCAAGCCCCATGCCGACAGCCCATTGCCGGTTCTGGTCGGGAATGAAGCGCTCGCCATCCAGTTTCGCATCGGGATCGAAATCGCGGGGATCGATACCGTTTTCCTTGGCGAAGCGTGCCAGAAGACCGTCTTCCGAGCCGGTTCCGCTGTAGAGTTCGTGTTTGCGCAGCGCTTCCTCGCGCGTCTCGCCGAGAATGACGACGAGGCCGGGAACGATGCGGATGCCGGAGGGATCGCGGCCGAAAGACACTGCGCGGTCACGGACCTTTTTGCCAAAGGCCTGGCCGGCGGGACGGGACAATATGTTGCAATAGATAATCTCGCCATGACGTGCCGCCAGATCGATGCCGCCCTCGGAAGCGCCCGCCTGGGCGATGACGGGGTGCCCCTGCGGTCCACGAGGGACGTTGAGCGGGCCTTTGACATGAAAATATTGCCCCTCGTGATCGATGGTCTCGGCCGTCGCCGCATCCCAGAAGCGGTCTTCCGATATCTCGCCTTCGCGGCGCGGATCCCAGCTCGACCAGAGCTTTTTCGCGACATCGAGAAATTCCGTGGCCTTGGCATATCGCTCATTGCGCGGCGGCAGCGGGTCGTTGCCGAAATTGGCGGCGACGTTCGGATTGAAGGAGGAGACGATGTTCACGATCAGCCGACCGCCCGTGACGATATCGATGGATTGCGTTCGTCTCGCAAAATTATAGGGCGAGTTATAGGTGGAGGACACGGTCGCCACGAACCCGATGTCCGGCACCTGTGCGGCAAGCGATGTGGAAAGGATGAGCGGATCGATGGTGTGAAATGGCCGGCTTGTCGGGTCGGTCAGCAATGCCGGGTGATCCGAAAGGAAAACGGCGTCGAACCGGCCTTTGTGAGCCAGTTCCGTCAGTCGCCGGTAATAGCCGATATCGTTGATATCGTGCCGGTCTCCGCTTCTGTATTTCCAGGCATTGGCGAGGTATCCGGTGGTATTGATGCCGACATTGAGATTGAGCCGGCGTTTGTTCGTGCTCATGCTGCCACTTTTTCTTTCAGGTCTGTTGGATTGCCGGCTTGCGGGTCCGGCGCAATTGCGGGGAAGCGTAACAGCCGGTGTTCCGGTCGCGAGTTAAAAATCCTTGCTGTCAGGAGAAGAAAAACTTCCGAGCCATGGCCGACGCTCCCAAGGAGAGGCTCACATCGCGTGCCGCTCTCAGCCGAAGTATCGCTCGCGAATGACGCCGTTTCCGAAAGGATATTTTACCGGAAGCACGAAGCCATGCTGATATGGAAACGAATTTCCTCAATGGCCTCTCAAATAGTACACTTTATCTATAGAAAATATTTTATGGCGTGTAGCGTGTCGTAGAGATCGCAATTGAGAGGACGAACGCCATGGCTGATGCGGCCCTTCGCCAGATAACCCACCCTGAAACCGTCTGGTACACGCGCTGCCCGGCGCCGACGCCGCTTTCCATCGCGGTGCAGCTTGGCTGGATCGAGGAGAGTTTCGCCGGCCACGGTATTACTGTGTCCTCCATTCGCGATGCGGCGGATCCGGCCATTCGCCAGAGCCATTTCGATCACCGTCTGGACTGGTCCTTCCGTCAGGGCGGCAATATTCCGCCTATCTGGGCAAAATCCGGCGGACGCCAGACGCGTCTGGTGGGGTTGACCAGGACCGACGAGTTTCAGGCGGTCATAGCGCTGCCAGCCAGTGGTATAACAAAGGGCGGCGAGCTGAAGGGCCGGCGCATCGGGCTGCCGAAACGACCGAACGAAACCATCGACTTCCAGCGCGCCACATCGCTCAAGGGCATCGTGTCGGCACTGACCGTTTCCGGCCTTTCCGTGGCGGAGGTCGAGCTGGTCGATCTCACCGCAACCGAGCCGGTGCTGCTCGGACCGCCTGACGACAGGTTCCATGGCCTGCACCGACGGCTGCCCTATGGGGAGGAGATCGCGGCACTGCATCGCGGAAAGATCGATGCGTTTTTTGTCAAAGGAGCGGAGGGCGTCACCGTCGCCAATCTCATTGGCGCGCACGTCGTCGTGTCGACCGGGTTTCACCCCGATCCGAAAATCCGCATCAATAACGGCACGCCACGTCCTTTGACCGTGGATGCCACCTTTGCCGATGAAAGGCCCGATCTCGTCGCCGACCTCGTGGCCACGGTACAGCGGGTTGCCGGCTGGGCGAATGACAATCCGGCGGAAGCGGTGCGTTTCATCGCCCGCGAGATCGGCGTCAGCGAGGAAGCGGTTATCGTCGCCAACGGGGCGGATGTGTACCGAAGCCTGAGGCTCGATCTCGATCCGGCGGAGCTGGATGCGCTCAGCCACTTCAAGGATTTCCTGCTGGAATGGAAATTCATCCCTGACGATTTCGATGTGAACGACTGGGCCGATCCGCGCGCCCTTTCTTTACTGCAACAGGCTGCGGCGAAGTGAGGGCGTCATGACAGCAACCATTCTTGTAACGGGTGCAACCGGCAAGCTCGGCCAACGCGTCGTCAGCCGCCTTTTGCAGAAAGAGGCGAAGGTTAGGGTGCTGACCCGGCGGGGTGAGGACGCGCTCAAGCTTTGGGGCGACAGGGTGGATATTTCGGAGGGTAATTTCTCCGATCCCGCCAGCCTGAAAGAGGCCTCACGCGCAACAGACACGGTGTTCCTGCTTTCCCCAATCGGTGAAACGCTGGCGGCGGACCAGAAAGCGGTCATCGATGCCGCTCTCTCCGCCAGCGTATCGCGGATCGTGAAAATATCCGGCTCCGACTGGACCATCGCCAATGCCGCACGCTCCATCTCGGGTGCCGCCCATGCCGAGGTCGAAAAACATCTGGCCGGGAGCGGCATTGCGCATACGGTGCTGCGGCCGAATGCCTGGATGCAGGCGGCGCTGGAACCCGTCGTCGCAGCACTACGCCAGGGGGAGGATGTGCCCGCCCGTTTCGGCGATGCGGCCGTTTCCTTCATTGATGCCGACGATATAGCCGATGTGGCGGTTCACGCCTTGACTGCGAGCACGTCTGTTTCCGGCGCCTTGGTGCTAACCGGCGGTGAAGCCTTGACGGCACTGGAAATCGCCCGCATCGCGGCCCGTATCCTGCATCGCCCCGTGGGGATATCGCATCATTCCGCTTCCGTTTTTCCGCCGCATATCGGAGCGTTCGAACAGACGGCGATTGGTGAATTTGGCCAACTCATCCGCGAGGGCCTCGCGGCCCCCGTCAACGACAACATCGAGCGGATTACCGGTCGGCAGCCCCGCAGCGTGGAGGCCTATTTGCGCGCCCGGCTGGCAGCGACCACCCCGCAGAGTAATCATTCCGAGGGAGAAAAGACATGGCGCTGACTGTTTCACTGCCTGAAGGTCCCGAACTGAAAAGCCCCACTGATTTCGAAGACAGCCCGCTCAGCCGCGCGGTGAAGCAGCCACTGATGCTGGGGCTGTTCCTCAATCTGCAGGACATCAACTTCTCCAGCCTGCCAACCAGCAATAGCTGGACCTTCGACTACAATGCGGAGCTGGTGAAGCGCGCGGAGGAGCTTGGTTTCGAAATCGCGTTCAGCCGCACGCAATGGCTGCCCAAGGGCGGTTATGACGGAGAATCCTCGCTCGACAGTTTCATCGCACTCGGCGCCATGGCGGCGGTCACGAAGAGTATTCTTCTAATCTCCACCATCCATGTGCTTTACGGTCCCCTGCATCCGCTTCATATCGCGAAATATGGCGCAACGCTGGATCATATCGCCAGGGGACGATGGGGCATCAACATCGTCACCGGCCACCGCGCCATCGAGCATGAAATGTTCGGCTGGCAGCGGATCGACCATGACAAGCGCTACGACATGGCGGGCGAGTTGTTCGATGTGCTGCATCGCCTGTGGGGAGAAACCGAAAACTTCTCCTACGAGGGCAAGCTTAACCCCTGGGCCATCAACAACGGCTGGATAACGCCAAAGCCCGCCTTTGGCCGCCCGCCGCTGGTGACGGCGACCGGCTCGCCGGCCGGTATCGATTTCGCCGCCCGCCATTCCGATCTGGTTTTCGTTACCTCGCCCGGCGGCGCGCATATCGATAGCGCGCTGGAAACGCTTCCCGATCATATCGCCACCATCAAGAACCGCGCCAGGGCCTATGGCCGTCATGTGAAGACGCTCATCAATCCGATCATCGTCAGCCGCGATACGGAGAGGCAAGCGATCGCCTATGCCGACGCCATCGAGGCGGGAAAACCGCAGCCCGGCACCCGTGCCTTTGCGACCAACAATTACGACAGCGACGCCCATGCCTGGCGGGGTCGCGGCGATGCACGCCACAAGCAGGGGCGCAATCTCGGCGGCAATATCGAAATCATCGGCTCGCCGGAGCAGGTGGTCGAGCAGCTTGTCGGCTTGAAAAAGGCTGGCATCGATGGCGTGCAGCTGAATTTCTACGATTTCCGCGAAGATCTCGAATATTTCGCTGAGCGCATTCTGCCCTTGATGAAGGAGGCTGGCCTGAGGCTCTGACGCCTCTCCCGCCTCAGATTTCCAGTTCTGAAGCTTAGCACTTCGCAATCACAGAGATTGCGAGAACGATCTTTTTTGCCCTGAGGAGATACCGTGAATATTGCCGTCGATCCCGTCAAAACGCCCGCGCCGAAAGTCATAGACCGGATCGGGACCTATGTTCCCGAACTCGTCTCCATCCGCCACGATCTGCACCAGCATCCGGAAATCGGTTTCGAAGAGGTGCGCACCTCCGGCATCGTCGCCGAGAAGCTCACCTCCTGGGGCATCGAGGTGCATCGCGGTTATGGCAAGACCGGCGTGGTCGGCGTGCTGCGTGGCCGTCATGCTGGCAACCGTTCAATCGGGTTGAGGGCGGATATGGATGCCCTGCCGATGCCGGAAGAAACAGGGCTGCCTTATGCATCGGTCTATCCCGGTAAGTTCCACGGCTGCGGGCATGATGTGCACACCACCATATTGCTTGGCACCGCCCGTTATCTGGCGGAAACCCGTGATTTTGCCGGCACGGTGATTTTCATTTTCCAGCCCGCCGAAGAAGGACTGGGTGGCGCACGCGCCATGATCGCCGATGGGTTGTTCAAGGATTTCCCCGTCGATGAAATTTACGGGTTGCACAATTCCTCCCATGCAGCACCCAACCATCTGAAGGTCTCGCCCGGCACCATTCTGGCAGGCGCCGATTTCTTCGATATCCGGCTGAAGGGCAGGGGCGCGCATGCGGCTCACCCGGATGTCTCGCGTGATCCGGTACCGGCGACGGGTGAACTCATCCAGGCATTGCAGACCATCGTCAGCCGCAATGTGCCGCCGACCGATCCGGCCGTCTTGTCGATCACCCGCATCGAGGCGGGATCTGCCTATAACGTCATCCCCGAAACGGCCTCGATTGCAGGCACGGTGCGGGCCTTCTCCGACAGCGTGCGCGAGACCATAAGGGGCCGAATCCGCACGATTTCCGATCACATTGCCGCCGCTTACGGGCTCACCGCCGAGGTGGATATTCGCGACATATTCTCGGTTCTGACCAATGATGACGCATCGGTGGAGATTGTGGCCGGGGTGGCGCGCGAAGTTCTCGGAGACGAGCGCGTTTCCACCGAGCCCAGCCGCTTCATGGGCAGCGAGGATTTCGCCGACCTCCTGAAACATGCGCCCGGTGCGTTTTTCACCCTCGGTCATTCCGGCACCGTGCCGGCCCATAATCCCGGTTTCATTGTCGACGATGCCATCCTGCCGGTCGGCGCCACCTTGTTTGCCCGGCTGGTCGAAACCCGGCTGAAGCCTGCCTGAAAATTTGAAAACAAGCCTGCAAGAGGAAACATCCATGGATATTACAAGACGTAAGACATTGCTTTTGAGTGCTGCGCTAGGTGTGGCCATGCTGCTGCCATCCGTGCCGGTGCTGGCGGCGGAAACGCCGAAAAAGGGCGGTATTGTCACCCTTGCGGGTCTCGGTGAGCCGACGACGCTTGTGCCGCTTTCCGATTCCAATACGCGAACGCGCGCGATTTCCACCAAGATCCTGGAAGGGTTGGTACGCTTCGACAGCGAGTTCAAACCGCATCCGGTTCTCGCCGAAAGCTGGGAAACCTCCGCCGACGGGCTGCGCTACACCTTCAAGCTGCGCAAGGGCGTCAAATGGCATGATGGCAAGGATTTCACTGCACAGGATGTGAAATTTTCCCTGCTTGCCTTCAAGAAGGTGGGCCCACGCGGCCGTATCACTTTCGCCAATGTTGCCGATATCGAAACGCCCGATCCGCTGACGGCGGTAGTGGTGCTTTCCAAACCTGCGCCTTATCTTCTGCGGGCGCTGACCGGTGGCGAAACGCCCATTTTGCCGGCCCATGCCTATGCTTCGGAAAACTACAATGAGAGCCCGAACGGCAACGCGCCCGTTGGCACTGGCCCCTTTGTGTTTGAGGAATGGAAACGCGGCAGCTATGTGAAGCTCAGGAAGAACCCGAACTACTGGCAGGCCGATCTTCCCTATCTCGATGGCTTCGTGGCGCGGTTCGTCGCTGACGCGGCCTCCACCACCATCTCGGTGGAAACGGGCGAGGCGGATTATACCGCCGATGTCTCCTACAGCGATCTGGAGCGTTTGCGGCAGAATCCCAAGCTTTCGGTGGAGGTCTATACCGACTCCTATCTCAATAACGCCGCCGTATTCGAGTTCAATCTGGAGAACCCGATCCTCGCGAAAAAGGAGGTGCGGCACGCGCTGGCACATGCCATCGACCGCAATTTCATCAACGACGCGATCTTTTTCGGCACGGCGAAACCCGCCGGTTCGAACATTCCAGCGGTATTCACCGCCTATAATGACGAGAAGCCCTTTACCTATCCCTTCGATCTGGCCAAAGCGAACGAGCTGCTGGACAAGGCGGGGTATCCGAGGGGTGCGGATGGCACGCGTTTTTCGCTGCGGCTGGCCTTCCTGCCCTCCGACGTTTTCCGCAAAACCTCCGAATATCTACGCTCGTCCTTCGGCAAGCTCGGCGTGAAGGTGGATATCGTCGAAGGCGATCTCGCGACCTTCATCAAGCGCGTCTATACGGAGCGCGGTTTTGACCTGACGGTGAACGGCATCAGCCGGTTGTTTGATCCGACAGCGGGCGTGCAGCGGCTCTACTGGTCCGATGGCATCAAGAAACCCGCGCCATACGTCAATGCCGCCCACTACAACAATCCCAGGGTGGATGATCTTTTCCGCGCCGCTGCGATTGAAGTGGATGAAACGAAACGGGCGGGGCAGTTCCACGATATCCAGAAAATCACCGGTGACGAATTGCCGAATTTCTCTATCGTCGCCCTGCCGACCGTCATTCTGCGCAACACCAGCCTGCAGTCTCTCGTCACCACCATCGACATTGCCTATGGCGATCTGTCGACGGCCTGGAAGAACGAGTGAGCGTTTTGCATATGGCAATAAAAAACCCGGTAATTCTGCCGGGTTTTTTATTGCTGAAAACGGCCCTCCGGCCTTTTTTCACTATCGCGGGATAACGGCGTTTTCGGGAAAAACGTTGCCTTTGGAACAGGCCGGCAGGAACGGTGATGCCAATTATCGGAACTCTAAAAAAATCAATTTCTTCAATAATTTAGGGCGAAGGAATTCTTCGTTTTGCGGGAAGAATAGCTTTCTGGACCTCTGATTTCTCTGCCTGCACTGTGTCCATGAAATCTCACCCGCACACGATGGATGCCATGGCCAAGGATACGCTTTTTTTGATCGCCCCCGGTTTTGAAGACCCCAAGCACCCCGGTGTCCGGTTCGTCTGCCCGCATTGTAACCAGATCGAAGGCCTGCTTGCCGCCTTTCCGGACCTTGCCGCCGGGATCGATATCCACCGGGTCGGTTTTCAGCGTCCGCGCGAAGCGGTCATCGCCGTCGTGGGTGAGGAAAACCAGTCGTTGCCGCTGTTCGTCTTTACCGGCGATGCACCAGCCGATGCGACGACCAAAGGCGACACGCACTTCATTCAGGACACGAAACGCATTTTGCAAATCCTCGCCGAGCGTCACGGGTTCCCGCAACTGCACTGAGATGCCGCACCCCGCACATCGGATTTTTATCGGAGACAGACATGACCTTTTCCAGACGCCAGTTTCATAAAATTGCACTCGCCGCCGGCGCTTTCGTGGCGCTTCCAGGTGGTTCTTTCGCTGCTGCTGAAGAGCCGGTTTCGGGCGGTACGCTCAAGATCGTCTATTTTCCCGAGCCGACGCAGCTCGTGGCAATCAATACCAGTGCGGGCGGTCCGCAGTTCATTGGCTCGAAGATTTATGACGGGCTTTTGACGTACGATTACGAACTTTCGCCCAAGCCGAGCCTTGCCAAAGAATGGAGCGTTTCCGCCGACGGGCTGGAATATGTCTTTCATCTGCAGCCGAATGCGAAATTCCATGACGGCAAGCCGGTGACATCGGCGGATGTGGAGTTCTCGATCTTGCGGCTGAAGGAAGCCCATCCGCGCGGCCGGGCGACTTTCTCGCATGTTGAAAGCGTCGATACTTCCGATCCGCTGGTCGCGAAGGTGAAGCTTTCCAAGCCGGCGCCGGGATTGATAACCGCGCTCGCCTCGTCGGAATCGCCTGTTGTGCCAAAGCACATCTTCGAGACCTTCAAGCCGACTGACAATCCAAAACCCGCCCAGATCATCGGCAGCGGTCCCTTCGTCCTGAAGGAATGGGTGCCGGGCAGCCATATTCTTCTGGAAAAGAATGCCGACTACTGGGACGCGTCAGGTCCTTATCTCGACCGCGTCATCATTCGCCTCATCAACGATGCGGGCGCTCGCGCGGCGGCGCTGGAAACCGGAGAGGGCGACATTGGCCCGAACCCGGTGGCGCTTGCCGATCTGGAACGACTGAAATCCATCCCGACGCTGAAGGTGGATGACCGCATCTACGCCTATGCCGGCCAGCAGAACCAGCTCGTCATCAACCTTGAGAACGAATATCTCAAGGAATTGAAGGTGAGGCAGGCTATTGCCCACGCGATCGACGTTCCGGCGCTGATCGATACCGTGCTTTACGGTTACGCCGTGCCATCGCCCACGCCGATCAGCCCCGGCCTTGCGAAGTTCCACAATCCGGATATCGGTTTTGCCAAATTCGACGTCGCGCTGGCGGAAAAGCTGCTGGATGAGGCGGGCTTTCCGCGCAAGGATGGCGGCAAGCGCTTCAAGCTCAGGGTCACCACCAACCCGTTCAACCCGCAGACCTATTCGGATTTCATAGCGCAGGCGCTTTCCAAGATCGGCATCGAGGCGGATATCCAGAAATTCGATTTCGGCACCTATGTGAAGGTCGTTTATACCGATCGCGCCTGGGACCTTTCAGTCGAATCCCTCTCCAATACCTTCGATCCGACGGCCGGCGTGCAGCGTGTCTACTGGAGCAAGAACTTCAAGATCGGCCTGCCGTTCTCAAACGCCAGCCACTACGCCAATCCGGAAGTGGACTGGCTGCTGGAAGCGGCCGCGGTGGAGCCGGATATCGAAAAGCGCGCAGCCTTCTTCAAGGAGTTTCAGGCCGTCGTCGCCAAGGATCTTCCCGTCATCAATCTCGTTTCGCCAATCCAGCCGGTCGTCGGCAGCGTCCGCATCAAGGATTACGCGACAGGGGCGGAGGGGCTCAGCGGCAATCTCGCCAAAGCGTGGGTGACGAAGGAGGCGTAAGCGCATCCTCACCTCTCGTTTAAAGCCGCGTCAAAGTTGAAAAGGGTTCATCGCCATGAGCAGAAAATCCGAGAAGCTGGTCCTCAATGCGTTCATCTATCCGGGTGGGCACCATGAAGCAGCCTGGCGCCACCCCGAGTCGGAGCCACTGCGCGTCACGGATATAAGGCTCTACCAGGATATCGCCCGCAAGGCCGAGGCGGCAAAGCTGGATGCCATTTTCTTTGCCGATGCGCCGGTGCTGGACGCCAATATCCGCTATGCCGCCCGGCACCGGCTGGAACCGATCACCATGCTGGCGGCCTTGGCGGCCGTCACCGAAAAGATCGGCTTCATTGCGACGGCCTCCACCACCTATTACGAGCCTTACAATCTAGCGCGGCTGTTCGCCTCGGTCGATCATATCAGCGGCGGCCGGGTCGGCTGGAACATCGTGACGACCTCGGCCGATGCGGCGGCCGGAAACTTCAATCTCCAGCAGCATCCGCCGCATGCCGACCGTTACCGGCAGGCGACTGAGTTCGTCGATGTGGTGACGAAGCTCTGGGACAGCTGGGAAGACGATGCCATCGTCGCCGACAAGGAGAGCGGTCTTTTCGCCGATACCGACCGCATCCATCCTGCCAATCACGAGGGCGAGTTCTACCGGGTGCGGGGCGCGCTCAACCTGCCACGCTCGCCGCAGGGCAGGCCGGTCTATGTGCAGGCCGGCTCTTCGGAGGACGGTCGTGGCTTTGCTGCCCGTTATGCCGAGGCAATCTTTACCGCGCATCAAACTCTGGAGAGTGCGCGGTCTTTTTATTCCGACATAAAGAGGCGCGTGGCGGCCACGGGGCGCAATCCCGCCCATGTGAAAATCCTGCCGGGGATCAGCCCCTTCATCGCCTCCACCGAAGAGGAGGCGCGAAAGCTCGAGGCGAGTTTCAACGATCTCATCCAGCCGGCCTTTTCGCTGGGGCAGTTGCAGCGCATTACAGGCATTGATCTCTCATCGGCCGATCTCGATCAGCCGTTGCCGAAGGAGGCGGTGGAAGCGACGCGCGCGCAGGCGGATAGCAGCCGGCATCAATTGGTTCTCGATGTCATCGACCGGGAAAATCCGACGATCCGGCAATTGTTGCACCGGCTTGCCGGCGGGCGCGGCCACAAGGTGATTTCGGGAACGCCGGAACAGGTGGCAAACTGGATAGAGACCTGGTTCCGTGAAGGTGCTGCCGACGGCTTCAACATCATGCCGCCATGGCTGAATGGCGGGTTCGATATTTTCGTGGACGAGGTCGTGCCGATCCTCAAACAGCGCGGGCTGTTCCGCGAGGACTACGAGGGCGACACGCTGCGTGATCATTACGGCCTGCCCCGGCCGGAAAACATCCATACGACCAGGGAGTTG
This sequence comes from Agrobacterium sp. CG160-95, assembly GCF_053521725.1. Classification (NCBI taxonomy): domain Bacteria; kingdom Pseudomonadati; phylum Pseudomonadota; class Alphaproteobacteria; order Hyphomicrobiales; family Rhizobiaceae; genus Agrobacterium; species Agrobacterium sp. CG160-95. The sequence continues at coordinate 445,689 of NZ_JBNWDU010000002.1, forward strand.
CAAAGGGAACGCGCCTGATGTGGGACGGGCGTGTTCAGGCGGCGGCTTCGAGAGAGCGTGTATCCTCGCGCAACAAGGCGAGTAGAGATGCGATTTCCGGCAGCCGCCGCCTGTCAGGACTGGTCAGAAGATGATACCGGCTGGCGGTCGGCTGAGGCACACCGAAAGGTGCGATCAGACGGCCGGTTCGAAGCTCTTCGGAAATGAGCGAGTGGCGCGCAAGGCCGATGCCGTGGCTGGACAAGAGTGCCTCTATCAGCGCGGTCTGACGCGAAAAGCGCGGTCCTGCTGCGGAAAGCCGAAGCGGAATGCGGCAGGCGCGCAGCCAGTTTGCCCATTCGAAGGCAGCATCGGTGCCGTTGCCGCGCAACATCGCAAAAGAGATATCCCGAAGCCGCTCGGGTTCACCACCAAGCTGGTAGCGGGTGGCAAAATCCGGGGTGCAGACGGCACTGACGGTGTCGGCAAAAAGCGGTTCGTGAATGAAACCGGGGATTTGTCCGTGGGTGGCGACGATCGCGCAATCGGCATCGAAATGCGTGAGGTCGATGGCGTCGCCCTCGAGAGATTCAATCGAGATATCTACGTCTCCAAGGGCTGGAACGATGGTTCCCAACCGTGGTGCCAGCCATCGGGCCGCAAAACAGCCTTCCGCCAGAACCCTCACCTGCCGCCGGCCGCCGGAGGCCATGAGATCGGAAAGACTGCCGATCATCGTCTCGAAAGCGTCCGCAAGGCCGGGGTAAAGCGTGCTGCCGGCCTCGGTCAGCACCAGCTCGCCGCGCTGGCGGCTGAAGAGTGTTTGCCCGAGATGGGTTTCCAGAATGCGCACCTGCTGGCCGATTGCGGCAGTCGAGACATGCAGTTCTTCCGCCGCCCGCGAGAAGCTGGCGTGACGCGCGGCCACGACAAATGCGCGCAGGGCCGTCAGCGGCGGCAGCCGGGAAAGCGTCGGCAACCGGAAAGCCGCTCTTGCGACCGAAGGAGGGATGAATTCCGTTCTCATGGCCGTTTTCCCTTTATCGCTAGAATACCCGGCCTTCCCTGAGGTGCGTCGTGGTGCCGTTGAGATAATAGTCGCCGATGACACGCGCCTTGTGGGCAAGCGGATTGTGGTTGTAGACCGTGCGGATGTTGCGCCAGTGGCGGTCGAAATTCCGCTCGCTGGACGTCGCCGATCCGCCGCCGAGTTCGTAAAGGTTGGTGGCGACCGTTAGTGAAAGCTGCGATGCGATGATCTGGGTACGGGCGGTGGCGAGAGAACCTTCCAGCAAAGCCGCTTCTATCGCCTCTTCGTCGCCGCTGGAAAAGGCGGCGGCGGTCCTGTCGAGCGTTCTTGCCGCCTCGCGGATCAGCGTCTTGACGGCGAAGGCACCGGCGCTGATCTCGCCGAGCATCTTCTGCACAAAGGGGTCCTGATTGGCGGTTTCGGCGCTGCTGTGGAGCGTGGTGCGCGCCTGGCGCAGAACATAGTCGATGCCATCGTTGAGTGCACCCTGAACGGCACCGGCGGCAGAGGCAGCGAGGTGCAATTGTCGCATGGCCGAGCTGTGGCGCCCGATCTGGCTGCCGAGCTTGCGGGTCGTCAGTTCATGCGGGAGCACCTCGACATTTTCAAGCAAAACGCCGCCGCTTGCCGTCATGCGCTGGCCCATGCTGTCCCAGTCGTCGAGGATGGTGATCCCGGGCCGATCAAGCGGAATGAGGACGCCGATCGGCTGTTCGTCGTCGCCGACAGCGCTAAAGGTGCCGAAATCTGCGAAGGCGGTGCCGGTCGCATACCATTTGCGGCCGTTCAGACGATAACGGTCGCCATCGGCGCTGAGGCGCGTGGTGATTTCGCCGGGACGTTTGGTGCCCTGTTCCGTGCTGGCGCCCGCAAAGAGCTTGCCGGTGAGGACATTTTCGAGGTGCCGCCGATCCTCGAGCTCGATCGGTGTGAGAGCGAGGTTTTCTGTGAAATTGAAATGGCTGCGGAGTGCGTGCGGAATATTGCTGTCGGCTTCCCCGAGGATCATCAGGACTTCTATATAGTCCGCAATCGAGCCTCCCGGCCCGCCTTTGGCCTCGGGGATGCGCAGCGTGCCGATCCTGGCTTCTTTGATCAGGCCGAAGATTTCGAAGGGAAGTTCCCGCTGACGCTCACGGCGAGCGGCATCCTTGGCGGCAACAGCCGCAATGTCCCTGGCGCGGGCCAGAATGTCGTCTCGGCTCGGCACGCTGGAATTATCGGTGGTTGCGGTCTGTATTTTAGGATTGGACATTGCGGATTTCCCTGAGCGGATGTGATGACCTGCGGCACGGTCGCGCCGCAGGCATTTTCTTCTGGACGATCAGGCGACCGCGCGCGGCTTGACGACCGGGCGGGGAGCCGGTTCGATATTGCGCGGCACGCGGCCTTCGACGGGATGGCTCGGATCGTTGAAGCCGGGTGTCGAGGGATGGCCTGTCGTCACAAGGCTGTCGACCAGCGCCTCGTCTTCCGCATCGATCTTCACATCGAGGGCGCGGACGTAACCGTCCCAATGGTCTTCAGTGCGCGGGCCGGTGATCGCGGCGGTGACGAACTTGTTGTTCAGCACCCAGGCGAGCGCAAAATCCGCTGCCGAAACACCCTTTGATGCGGCGTGCGCCGCAACCTTCTGGGCGATTTCGACCGACTCGGGGCGCCATTCGGTTTCCAGAACCCGCTTGTCGCCACGGCCGACACGGGTATCTGCGCCCGGCTGCTCACCCGGCTGATATTTGCCGGTCAGCACGCCACGTGCCAGCGGCGAATAGGAAACGACGCCCAGCCCGTAATTATGTGCCGCAGGCAGCTGCTCGGCTTCGGCCGTGCGGTTGACGATGTTGTAGAGCGGCTGGCTGGCGATAGGCCGGTCGATGCCGAGCTGATCGGCCAAATGCGAAATTTCGGCGATGCGCCAGCCCCGGAAGTTGGAAACGCCGAAATAGCGCAGCTTGCCCGCACGGATGAGATCGGCAATGGCGCGTACCGGCTCTTCCAGCGGCGCGTCGAAGACGGCGCGGTGGAAATAGAGGATATCGATGTAGTCGGTGTTGAGACGGCGAAGCGAATTCTCGACGGTCTCGATCACCCATTTGCGCGAATGGCCGCCAAGGTTCGGACCCTTGGTGTGGGAATTGACGAATTTCGTTGCCAGAACCCAGTGATCGCGACTGGCCTTGATACCGCGACCAACGACTTCTTCCGACTTGCCGTCGTGATAGACATCGGCAGTGTCGATGAAGTTGATGCCCTGCTCGCGTGCCTTGTCGATGATGCGGAAGGCCACGTCATCCGGCGTCGGGCCTCCGAACATCATCGTGCCGAGGCTCAGCGGTGAAACTTTCAGCGCGCTGCGTCCGAGATAGCGATAGTCGACCATTATGGTTGCTCCTTCAGTTTATTGGGCATGGTGGCAAGCCACGGCGTGGTTCTTGCCGAAAAGGGTGTAATCCGGCGCTTTTTCGCGACAGAGATCGGTGGCGAGCGGGCAGCGGGTGTGAAACCGGCAGCCGGATGGCGGGTTGTGGGGGCTCGGCAGGTCGCCGGAAATGGGCGCTGCCTGCTTGCGGCGCGCGGGATCGGGAACGGCTGCGAGAAGCGCACGGGTATAGGGGTGTTTCGGCGAGGCCCAAAGCTCCGCGGTCGGCGCGCTTTCCACGATCTTGCCGAGATACATGACGAGAACGCGATCGGAAAAATAGCGTACGACCGAAAGGTCGTGGGATACGAAGAGATAGGACAACGAAAGCCGTTTCTTCATCTCCACCAGAAGGTTGAGGATCTGCGCCTGTATGGAAAGATCGAGCGCCGAGACAGGCTCGTCGCAGACGACCAGTTCCGGCTCGAGAACGAGCGCCCGGGCAATGCCGATGCGCTGGCGCTGGCCGCCGGAAAACTCGTGCGGATAGCGGTCGAGTGCATCAGGCGGCAGCCCCACCTGCGCGACGATCGCCTCGACGATCTCCCGCTGTTGCGCCCTGTCGCCAATGCCGTGCACCTTCAACGGCCCGGTAAGGATGGTTCGCACCGTCTGGCGCGGATTGAGCGACGCGAATGGGTCCTGAAAGATCATCTGGATGCGGCGGCGGATGCCGCGCAGCTGCGACGACGACATCGCCGTGACATCGGCGCCCTTGAAGGTGATCCTGCCGGAAGTGGGCTCCACCAGCCGCATCAGCGACTTGCCGAGCGAGGATTTGCCGCAGCCTGATTCACCCACCAGCGCCACGGTCTCGCCCGCCTCGATGTCGAGCGACACATCGTCGACGGCGCGGACTGTTCCGCGTCCTCCCGAATAGTGGGTGGAAAGACTATGCACTGACAAGAGCGTCATCGGATACCTCTTGGGATGTGGGGGATACGAAGGGGCAGGCGGCGTAGCGGCCTTCCGAGACGAGCCTCAGCGGCGGTACGAACTGCCCGCAGAAACCGCGGGCGCTCGGACAGCGTGGCCGGAAGGCGCAGCCGCGCTCCCCCGTGGCCGAAACGATTGAACCCGGAATTTCGATGAGTGGCCCGTCGCGATAATGCTGGCCGTCTTCGGCGCGCGGAGAGGCAGCCAGCAGGCCGCGCGTATAGGGGTGGTAAGGATTGGAGAAAACCGGTTCAGGCAATCCTTCTTCCACCTTGCGGCCGGCATACATGACCATGACCCGATCGGCCCATTGCGCCACAATGCCAAGATCGTGGGTGATGAGGATGACGGCCATGTTGAGATCGCGGCGCAGATTGTCGAGCAGCTGCAGGATCTGCGCCTGTATCGTCACGTCGAGCGCGGTCGTCGCCTCATCGGCGATCAGTAGTTTGGGATTGCAGGCAACGCCGATGGCGATCATGACGCGTTGGCGCATGCCGCCGGAAAGCTGGTGCGGATAATCGTCCACGCGGCGCTGGGCGTCGGGAATATTGACGAGGTCCAGAAGCTCGATGGCGCGTTTGCGCGCCTGGTGCCTGTCGATCCTTTCATGGATGCGCAGCACCTCGATGATCTGTTCGCCCACCGTCAGGACCGGGTTCAGCGAGGTCATCGGTTCCTGAAAGATCATGCCGATATCGCGGCCGCGAATGCCGCGCCATTGCCGCTCGGAAAGCGGCAGGAGATCGCGGCCTTCGAGCAGAACACGCCCGCCGGTTTTTGCATGCGACGGCAACAGGCCGATCAGGCCGAGCGCAGTCAGTGATTTTCCCGAGCCGCTTTCGCCGACGATTGCCAGCATTTCGCCGGACTCCACATCGAAGCTGACGCCCTTGACCGGTTGGGCTGAGCCGAAGCTGACGGAAAGATCGTGGACTTCGATAAGTTTGCTCATCGGCGTTCCTCCGAAAAACGGGGGTTGAGCGCATCGTTGAGACCGTCGCTGATGAGGTTCAGCGAAATGACGGTGAAGACGATGGCGAGGCCGGGAAGGGCGGTCAGATACCAGGCGGTGCGAATGACGTCGCGTCCCGACCCGATCATCGAACCCCAGGAAACACGGTTGGGGTCGCCAAGTCCCATGAAGGAAAGGGCTGCTTCCATGAGGATCGCACCCGCCACCATGACGGAGGAGGTGACGATGATCGGCGGCAGGGCGTTGGGCAGAATTTCCTGAAACACGATACGCGCATGGCCATAACCGAGGCTTCGTGCGGCAAGCACATAGTCCTTCTCGCGGATGGCGCGGAATTCGGCGCGGGTCAGGCGCGCAACAAGTGGCCAGGTAATGATGCCGATTGCCGAGGTTACCGTGGTGACCGAAGGCTGGGCAATGGCGACGAGCACCACCAGCAGCACGAAGTTCGGCAATGTCTGGAAGATTTCGATGATCTTCACAAGAATATCGTCGATGATGCCACCGAAATAACCGGCGAAAGCACCGATTGTTATGCCGATCGTCAGCCCTATCAGGGTGGCGACGACACCGACGGTGAGCGAGATGCGTGCGCCATGCACGATGCCCGCCAGCACATCACGCCCCATGGAATCGGTGCCGAGCGGATAGGCTGGATTCTGGCCGGGCCAGAGGAAGGGGCGGGCCACCATTTCCAGCGGATCGCCCGGATAGATCAGCGGGGCCGTGACAGCGGCGATGAGGACGGTGGCAAGGAACAGCAGCCCAACGATGGCGTTGGGATTGGTCAGGAAAATCTTCAGTTCCCGCCGCAAGCCGCGCCGCGGCACGGAGACGGAGCGGGCTGAAAGCGCGTCCGGCGCATGGATATAGGGCCAGACTTTTTCTTCAGGTTTTTTAGGTTTGGGATTGCTCTCTTCGGCACTGAGTTCGGCCGCGTCGAGAACTGCTGATGTCTGGAAGGAATTCATCGGCTTTCTCCGATGCGGGGGTCGAGCCATGCCTGCAACAGGTCCACGGCGGCATTGACAATGATGACGACAAGGGAAGAGAGAAGCAGAATGCCGAGCAGCACGCTGAAATCGCGGGCCATGACGGCCTCGAAAGCAAGACGGCCAAGGCCTGGCCAGCTGAAGACCGTCTCGACCACGACCGCACCGCCCAGCAGGCCGCCAATATGCATGCCGGCCATGGTGGTGATTGGGATGAGCGCGTTGCGCAGAATATGGCGTGTGGTGAGCCGGAAAGGCGAAACGCCTTTTGCCCGTGCCGTGCGCACATAGTCCTGGGATTTGACTTCCAGCATCGCCGCGCGGGTGAGGCGGGCATAAATCGCCAGAAAATAAAGCGCCAGCGAAAGGGCGGGGAGAACGATATAGCGCAGCCTGTCCAGAAAAGCGTCGAGGCCGGTGAGGCTGCTGCCGATGGTGCTGTCGCCGCCAGACGGAAGCCAGCCGAGCTTGACCGAGAACGTGAGGATAAGCATCAGGCCGATCCAGAAGCCCGGCACGGAATAAAAGATTAGCGAGCCAATCGAAATGATCCGGTCCGGCAGCTTGCCGGAAAAGAGCGCCATGATGGAGCCGAGGAAAACGCCGACGAAAATCGCAATGCCAAGTGCTGCTCCCATCAGCGCCAGCGTGCCGGGCAACCGCTGGCCGATAAGATCGGCGACCGGCATGCCGTAGCGGGGTGAAAAGCCGAGGCTGAACTGGGCCAGATTGCCGAGATAGTTCATGAGCTGATGGACGACCGGCAGGTCGAGCCCGAAGCGTGAGCGAATTTCGGCCATGGTCTCGACGGTCGCCGAACCCGCTTCCGCGGCCAGCACGTCAGCCGCATCACCAGGCGCCAGCTGCAGCAGGAAGAAGTTCAGGATGACGATACCGAGAACCGTCGGGACGGCCTGAATGGCCACCCGCCTTGCCTGCGATAAAATCCGTTTCGAATTCGACATCGGCTCCAGTCCATTCGCTTGAAAACATGAAATCGGCCCGTAAAGGCGTTGGTATTAGTTGACTAATTTTATGGAATTTGTCAAAGAGTAATAGAATTATTTTCTGAAATTTACGGAAAAATGCGCCATAAAGAAAAGATAATTCCTATTTATGAGAATGGTTGGTGCTTCATGCCAATCTCACTCTCGTCTGCGGAACAAACTTCTTCCCAAGCGCGGCCGTTCAGTTTTGCCGGTTTTTCGCCGGTTCAATTAAGGAGAGGTATCGCATGACTGTTTTCAACCAGACGACGCGCCGCGGATTTCTGCTGGCGTCGGTGGCGCTTGGCGTGGTGTCGTTGCCGGGGCTGAAGCTCAACGCAGCAGAGCCGGCAAGCGGCGGAACGGCCACTTTGCTCATCTCATCGGAGCCGCCGGTTCTGACGACGATCGCGCACACGGCCTATAATTCCGTCTACATATCGCCCAAGGTCACGGAAGGGCTGCTGACCTATGATTTCGACCTCAATCCCAAGCCGCTCCTGGCCAAATCATGGGATGTCAGCGGCGATGGCCTGCGTTACACCTTCAATCTGAGACCCGGTGTAAAATGGCATGACGGCAAGCCTTTCACATCTGCCGATGTGGCGTTCTCCATCAACACCATCAAGGAAGTGCATCCGCGCGGTCGCAATACATTCCTGAACCTCACTGCTGTCGAGACGCCGGACGAGCTGACGGCGGTTCTGGTTCTTTCCAAACCTGCGCCCTATCTGATTACGGCGCTTGCCGCCGCCGAAACGCCCATCGTGCCGAAACATCTTTATGAGGGTACGAAAGTGACCGAAAATCCGGTCAATCTCGCACCCATCGGCACCGGCCCGTTCAAGTTCAAGGAATGGGTGCGCGGCAGCCATATCGTTTTTGAGCGCAATGCCGATTACTGGGATGCGCCGCGCCCCTATCTCGACAAGCTTATCGTTCGCTTCATTCCAGATGCGTCGGCCCGTGCCATCGCAATCGAAACCGGTGAGATCGATCTCGCTCCGAGCACCCCGGTCGCCTATAGCGATCTCGACCGCCTGAAGGAACTACCGAGCCTCGGCTTCGAGACCAATGGCTATCAATATACCAATTCTATCAGCCGCGTTGAGTTCAACCTCGAAAAGGATGTGTTCAAGGACGTACGCGTCCGCCGTGCCTTCGCGCATGTGATCGACCGCAAAGTCATTTTCAACACGGTCAATTATGGCTATGGCGCGACAATCACCGGCCCGATCAATCCGAAGCTGACGAAATGGTTTGTCGAGGATCTGAAGACCTATCCGATCGATCTGAAGGCGGCCGAAGCGCTGCTGGACGAGGCGGGATACAAGCGCGGCGCGGATGGCATCCGTTTCAAGCTCAATCTGGACTATGTGCCGAGCACCGAAGCCTATCCGCGCGGCGCAGATTACATTCGCCAGGCACTGGCAAAGGTCGGCGTGGATGTGACGGTGCGGACGCAGGATTTCGCCACCTACACGAAGCGCATCTACACGGATCGTGATTTCGACTTTGCCTATGAGGGCATGAGCAATCTCTTCGACCCGACAGTCGGTGTGCAGCGGCTCTACTGGTCCAAGAACTTCAAGAAGGGTGTGCCCTTCTCAAATGGCGCCGCCTACAGCAACCCCAAGGTGGATGCGCTGCTGGAAGCTGCCGCTGTCGAGATCGATCCGGACAAGCGTGTCGCGCAATGGAAGGAAATACAGCAGATCCTCGTCGATGACGTTCCTGCCATCGATATCGTTGCGGCACCTGAAATCACCATCTTCAACAAGCGCATTGCCGATCACACGATCGGTGCAGAAGGCGTCGCGGGCAGCCTGGCCTTCGCGCATATTGCGGCATCCTGATCGTCTCGCCAGACCCTGCCCACCGTTTGCGGCGGGCAGGGACATCTCCCTTTCGTCGACGGGCACCGCAGCATCTCTTTCTGGTGTCATCGTTTTCATCGAGGCCAAAGCCATGAGCACGACACTTTCTGAAATCTGGTACACACGTTGCCCGGTGCCCACGCCCGTGGGGCTTGCGGCGCAGCTCGGTTATCTCGCGCAGACCTTCGAGGATGTAGGGATATCGCTGAAATCCATCATCGATTCACCGGATCGCCCCGTGCGGCAGAGCCATTTCAACCACACGCTGGAATGGTCCTTCCGCCACGGCGGTAATGTGCCCCCTATCCGCGCCCGCTCGGAAGGGCGCGATACGCGTCTTATCGGCATTACCTGGACCGATGAGTTCCAGGCGATCATCACCCTTCCGGAAAACGGTATCCGCTCGTTTGCCGATCTCGTCGGCCGCCGTTTCGGTGTGCCGCGCAGACCTGATGGCATTGTCGATTTCATGCGAGCGACAGCATTGAAGGGCATCGTTTCGGCGCTTTCGCTGGAGGGGCTGAGGGTCGAGGATATCGAGCTGAAGGATATCGTGATCAAGGATTCCGTGCTGGCGACACAGGAGGGACCATCCCTTTTCGGCCTGAAGCGGCGACAATCGTTCGGTGAGGAGATCATCGCGCTGTTGCGGGGTGAGGTCGATGCGATTTTCGTCAAGGGTACTGCCGGTATCGCCGCCGCGAACCTGATCGGCGCCGTGCAGGTGGCGGAATTCGGTTTTCACCCCGACCCGAAGATACGCATCAACTCCGGCTCTCCCCGCGTGCTGACAGTTGACGGACGACTTGCCGATGAGCGCCCCGATCTGGTGGAGCGGCTGGTTGCCGCCATTGCCAAAGCCTCGCTCTGGGCGGAGCAGCATCCGGAAGAGACCCGCCGTTTTATCGCGCGCGAGGCGGGTGCGACCGAAGAGCAGGTTCTGGCCGCCAACGGCCCGGATGTCCACCGCCATCTAGGTCTTGGCCTTGATGCAGACCTCGTCGCCGCCGTCGGCCATTACAAGGATTTCCTGCATCAATGGGGTTTCCTTGAAAACGACTTCGATCTCGCTGCGTGGATCGATGACCGTTTTGTCACGGCCAGTGAAAGGGCGGTGGCATGAGCGGCGCTTTATCCGCCGTTCCGAGCCCGGAGCAGCACTTGAATCCCGTCGCCATCGCAACCGCGCTCGCCGAAGATTTCAGCCTGACTGCGGCGGAGTATGACAAAAGCGGTGAATTCGCCGCCGGTAATTTCGAGGCGCTTTTCAAGTCTGGCCTGCTTGGTCTCGTGACGGCTGAAAAGGACGGTGGCTGGGGGGAGGGCATGGAAACCGCGCATGCCGTCATCGCCGCCATTGCCAAGGGTGATCCGTCAACCGCCCTCATCCTTGCCATGCATTACAGCGTTCATGCTGCCATCCGGCGCGGCAGGTGGCCGGCAGATCTCGCGGCAAAAGTGCTGGCAGCCAATAACAGGGAGCGGGCGCTTCTGAACAATGCGCAGGCAGAGCCGGGGATCGGTTCCCCGGCCCATGGCGGCCTGCCGGAAACGACGGCGCGGATCGAGGGCGATTTCTGGGTGGTCAATGGCCGCAAGAGCTTCGTCACCGGCCTGCCGGGTCTGAAATGGGCGATTGTACTTGCCGTCACGACGGAAGAGGTGCCGCGCCTGATCCAGCTTCTGGTCCCGCTCGATGCGCCGGGCATCGGCCGGGAAAAGGCATGGGACGCGACCGGAATGTATGCCACCGCCAGCGACGATCTCCTGCTTGAGAATGTGAGGGTGCCGCTCGCCGATATCGTTGCCGAACAGCCGGCGGACGAGCCGTTGCGGCGGGATGAGGCGGACGGTTACAATTTCTTCGTGCTGCTGGCCTCCGTCTATCATGGTGTCGCGCTTTCGGCGCGTGACGCCCTCTTGCGCCATCTGACAGGCCATGTTCCGGCAAGCCTCGGCGCGCCGCTGTCATCCATTCCGCGTATTCAGGAAGGTCTGGGCGAGATCGAGGTGCTTCTTGTGGCCAACAGGCGTCTGCTCCGCTCCGTCGCGCGTGATGTCGATGCGGGTGAGAGGGTAGGCACGGATGCGCTCGCCGTTCGTCATGTGGTGATCGACAATGCGGTGGCGGTGACGGATTTGGCGCTGGAGCTCGGCGGCAATCGCGGCCTTCGCCGCGACTATGATCTCGAGCGGCATCACCGCGACGCCATAACGGCAAGGGCGCATGCGCCGCAAAGCCACATGATCCGAACTATCCTCGGCCGTCAGAGCATCAAGGCTGTTGGCGGCTGACCGTAGAAGACATGGGCGGCTTTGTTCGGCAGGCCGCCCATGTTGACGCCGCTCGCATCAGTCCCGGAGTAGCGGCAACAGCTTGTCGCCCTGCCGTTCAATTTCCTGAAGATAGGGCGTGTCGGAAAGCACGAAATGGGTGATGCCAAGCGAGCGGTATTTGCGCAGCGACGCGGCGACGTCTTCCGCCGAACCGACGAGCCATGTCGTTGCGGCACCGCCTCCGCCAAATTTGCCGGGTGCGGTATAAAGATTGTCGTCCAGCACATCGCTCTGCGTGTGCAGATCCAGCAGGCGGCGCTGGCCGACCGCGACACCTTGCAGATGATCGTTCCAGCGCACGCCATTGTTCGCAGCCATCTCCGCCACCTTTGCTTCCGCATCGCGCCAAGCCTCAGCCGTGGTTTCGCGCACCAGCGTGGTGATCCGCAGACCGAATTGCAGCGGCGGCAGGTCACGGCCGAGGGTCTCACTGAAATGTCTGAGACGTTCGATCCTTTCGCGCACGCCGGCGAGCGGTTCGCCCCAGAAGAGCTGGACATCGGCTTCAGTTGCGGCAACCTGTTCGGCGGCCTCGGACGCGCCGCCGAAATAGAGTTTGGGATGTGGCCGGCCGGCACGTTCAGTGGTGCGCGGCGAAACGGTGGAGTTCCTGACCCGGAAATGGTCGCCATCGAAAGTGACGTTTTCCTCAGTCCAGAGCCGCCGCACCAGCCGCATGAACTCCTTCGTGCGCGCGTAACGCTGCGCCTGATCGCCTTCTTCGTCGCCATAGGCCGCAAGCTCGTCCCGGCCGGAAACGACATTGATTCGTACCCGGCCACCAGAAAGCTGATCGAGCGTGGCGGCGGCCGATGCGAGATTGGCCGGCTTCCAGTAGCCGGGGCGGATAGCGATCAGTGGCTCGAAAGTGGTGGTACGCGCGGTAAGCGACGCCGCAACCGTAAAGGTATCCGGACGCCCCCAGCCGGTGCCGATCAACGCGCCCTTCCAGCCATGGTTTTCCAGCGCCCTGGCATGGGTAGTTAAAGTATCGAGGCTGTTGTGGTTTTCGCTGACGGCGTCGCCCCGATGTCCGGGTTTTACGTCATTGGGTATGTACCAGAGAAATTCGCTCGTGCTGCTCACATTATCCGCCTGAATTTTCGCTTTATTTCGCGGTGGAATGGCCCTGCCGAGGCTCGGCATCTGCCATTTTGGGGTTCGGGAGGTTGAGGTCTCCGATAGTGCGAGAATGACAAACCGGCGGCGGCACGGCCAAGCAGCGGCGTTTCTTTTCGGATGCGGCAGAGGAAAAGCTTTCCGCGTCTTTTGCTCAATTAGAACATATTTTCTATGGAAAATATTTTAGGCAATGATTCCACATGCGCAGTTTTAAGGCCCGCTGCCGAGGACGTATTTTTTGCCAGAACGGAATTGTATGGATCGATTTTTCTCGAGTTCGGAAAAGCTGAGCAAGGCAATAGTCGACTAAAATTGCGAAATTCACCATTCTTGGCACACCCCGCCCGCAAACCACGGAGTAGGCATGTGTACCACCTTGATTGTCCCCGGCCTCAACGGTTCGGATGAGGGGCATTGGCAGCGGCACTGGCTGCTGGAAGATTCGGAGGCGCAGCTGGTCGATCAGCAGAATTGGGAATGCCCGGTTCTTGAAGACTGGCTTGAGCGTCTGGAAGCGGCGCTCGCCGCAACCGAAAGCGCCTATATTGTCGCCCACAGCCTGGGTTGCCTGCTTGTCGCCAATATGGCGACACGACCCGTGGCCAGCAAAATCAGGGGTGCGCTTCTGGTGGCGCCCGCCCATCTCGACAGAGTGGAGGCAATGCATCCATGCATCGTCCGCTTCGGCGCATTTCCTCGGTCGCCGCTCGCCTTCCCCAGTCTCGTCGTAGGTAGCATGAACGACCCCTATATGAATCCGGACGAGTTAGCCCGCACCGCTGCTGACTGGGGAAGCGATATCGTCAATCTCGGCTCCGTTGGACACATCAATATTGCCGCCGGTTTCGGCCGGTGGTCCGAGGGCTATGCTCTTTTCGCACGCCTGAAAGCGGCGTCCGAAATCAAGGCCAGCAGATCGAGGAAGCGCGGATCACCCGTTCTGCACGGTGCGCTGCTGCAGGGTGATGCCGGCGCTCTATAGTCTTTTCGTCCCAAGTCCGTGCTTTGAGCGGCCATCGCGTCGACGCCATTGCGATGACCCCTTTATTGGCGGTTCGAAACGGAATTTTTCCCGCTGCCGCAACCTTAGTCCACGTTTGCCGGCAATCCGCCAATTATAGAATAGTAATTTTATGGAAAATATTGACCAATCTGGGCGCTCGCCGGAGGATAGAGCGAATTGACCAAAGGAGGCGCACATGCCGCAGGGACTTCATGCGTTTACTGTCGATCTGTTCGGTCTGGCCAGGCGTAGGCCGCGAGGGGATGATGAGGGCAGGCTCCAGCCGCTGGATCATTCCGGTCGTATCAAGCGGGAAAAGAGCGATCTCGACCTTGAGCGGGAAGAGATTTACGAAATGAATTTCGCGATGCTCGGACTTTATCCGGTCCTCTGACACAGGGAGGCGAAAGGTTTGTTTTCGCTTCCCAGACCTATTTCCCAGCGGAGATAAACTCTCCTTGCGGCACGGAAATTGGAACAAAATTTCTTAAACGCGGCGGGGAATTGGCTACCCTTTTAGTACCAAGCCGAATTGCCCGATGGGCGGATTGCAAAGGACCTGTCGATGAGTACAGCTGACAAACCACTCGATTTTCTGTGGTTCATACCCACCTCAGGCGACGGCAGCTACCTTGGCTCCGACGATCTGTCACGTCCCGCCGATCCCGGCTATTTCCGGGAAATAGCGCAGGCTGCGGATCGGCTCGGTTATTCCGGGGTGCTTATTCCCACCGGCGTCGCCTGCGAGGAATCCTTCATCCTCGCGGCCAATCTCGCCGCCTATACCGAGAAACTGAAATTCCTCGTCGCCATCCGTCCGGGCGTTGCCTCGCCGGCCTATTATGCGCGGCTGGCCTCCACGCTGGACCGTGTTTCCCATGGTCGGCTGCTTCTCAACATCGTCGTTGGCGGCAGCGCGCAGGAGCTGGCTGGTGATGGCATCTTCCTGCCGCACGACGAGCGTTACGACCACGCTGACGAGTTCTTCCAGGTGTTCAATTCGTTGATCGAAACTGGCAAGGGAGATCTCGACGGCAAATATATCAAGGCACAGGGTGCCAGGCTCGGCCTGCCACCGGTGCAGGAACCGCGTCCGCCGCTTTATTTCGGCGGCTCCTCCGATGCCGGGATCGAGTTCTCGGCCGGTATCACCGACAAATATCTGACCTGGGGTGAGCCGCCGGCACAGGTGGCAGAAAAAATCGCCAAGGTTCGCGCCGCCGCAGCGAAAAAGGGGCGAGAAGTAACATTCGGCATTCGCCTGCATTTCATCGTGCGCGAAACCGATGAGGAGGCCTGGGCCGATGCGGACAAACTGATTTCCAAGCTTTCCGACGAAACCATCGCTTCCGCTCAGGAGGCCTTCTTAAAGGCGTCGGATTCGGTCGGTCAGGCAAGGATGCGGGCGCTGCATAATGGCCGGCGTGACCAGCTTGAAGTCTCTCCGAACTTGTGGGCGGGAATCGGTCTTGTCCGCTCCGGCGCCGGCACCGCGCTGGTGGGTTCGCCGAAGACAGTTGCGGCGCGGCTGCGGGAGTATCAGGCGCTGGGCATCGATACCGTCATCGCATCGGGCTATCCGCATTTGGAGGAAGCCTACCGTCTATCCGAATTGCTGTTTCCGGAAATCGGGCTTGATGGGCCACGTAATCAGATCCGTTCGTCTTTCGGCACGAAACAGGTTTTCGGCGGCGGTGGCCACGGCGGTAACGTCAAGCTGGTATCCGGCTCGTGATCAATCGCCGGAAGGCAGGCGGCCCTGTCTTCCGGTTAGCCTTTCCTATGGGCGTCATTCGGCGGAGCGTTCACGGGAGAGCGGCATATAAAACATTATTTCCATAGAATATAAGTATTATGGAAAACGATGTCTATTTCACGCCCCGCCGCCGCTGCTAACTATTGAGCAACAAGCTGTTTTCAGGAGCGATCGATGACATTGCAATATGCGGCCAAGGATCAACAATTCATCAATCTCCGCGATCCCGTCTCTGGCAAGGCGCCGGATGCCGATAGCCTTAAGGCGGCGCTCAGGACGCTGGGCGGCGGTGTCAGCGTCATTACGGCGGGCGAGGGTGATGCGCGCACGGGTGCTACGGTAACATCCGCCACCGCCCTGTCGGTCGATCCTCCAAGAATTCTGGTTGCGCTCAACCGCTCCTCCTCCACATGGCCTGTGGTGCAGCGCTTCGGCCATCTGGCGGTGAATATTATCGGCCCGAACCATCAGTTCATTGCCAACCAGTTTGCCGGTGTTGGCGGTCTGAAAGGTGTGGACCGTTATCGCGGCGCGGAATGGACCCGTCTGGCGAGCGGCGCGCCCATCCTCGAGGACGCCGTTGCCGCGATCGATTGCACCATCGAGGAGGCGATCGAGCGCCACAGCCACGTCATCATCATCGGTAAGGTGGAGGCGATCCGCATCGGGTCGGGTCACTCGCTGGTCTATCAAAACGGCCGTTATCATTCGCTGGACTGAGCTCCGGCCTTTCCGGCGCTTTCACTGGGTCATTCTTTGAGGGAGTTGAGCATGGGATCTGTCACGCCGCTCGGCGAAAGAATTCGTTTCGTGTCCCCGCGTCTCGGCGCGGATGGGGATGTACTGAACGTTGCCCGGACGATTGCCGAAAAATGCGCGGTGGAAAGTGCCGCACAAATCCACGCGCGGATTGCCCGTTCCGGCCTTCTCGCCCTCTCCGTTCCAAACGATCTGGGCGGGGCGGACATCACAAACGACGTTCTCTCGCAAGCTCTCTCGATTATTTCCGCGGCTGATGCGGAGGCGGCGCATGCGCTTGCCGAACACTTCACGGCGCTCGAATTCATCAGGAACGCCGGTAGCGAAGAGCAGCGCAAAACCCTCTTCGCCCGCCTCGATCTTGGTGAGACTTTTGCGCTTGCCTCATCTGACGCCGGCGTGGATCAGGCGGTTCTGTTGACTGGCGACGACTATGGCTTGCGGCTGCCCGATGACATTGCCCGATCTGTTACCTCAGATGCAGACTGGATCGTTGTCCCGGCAGTCAATACGGCAGGGCAGGCCGTACTCGTTGTTCTTCGCAATCGCCCGGATACATCATGGGACGGCCTGCTGCGCGCCGATCAGGTCGCGTTTCTTGCCCAGGGCGCTGGAAATCTGGCAGCCTCCGTTTTCACCCTTCTGAAGGCCGCCGTGGCTCTGGGTGAGAAACAGCGTGAGCTTTCAGCATTGCTGATTGACAGATTGGCCGAGGAAGGTGATGCGCGCCCCCTTATCGGCGAAATATTTCTCGCAATCGAATTGCTGAAGGCACAGATTTCCCGCCTCGCGGCCAATATTGATGCGGCGCAGGTGGGGGCGGAAAGCGTGACCTTTCGCTCTGTCCGCAACAATGCCATCACGCTGGAAATTCTAATGGCCCGTCTCGGCCTTATCGATGGTGCAAGCGAATCCGGGCTGATTGCGACCCTGGGAGACGATCTGCGCCGGCAGTAAACGGCGCTTATTCGCCTGCCGGAATAAATTGCGCGTCTTGTCCGCCTTTTGCCACGAATTGTGCGAGCGTCATATTGTCCAGGATTGTTGCGATGGCGTCCCGCACGTCCGTCATCGAAACCCTGACCTGACAGGTCTCGGGATCGTCGCAGTCGTCGCAGGCTTCAAAGGCGGTGCGGCTGGCACAGCGGATGGGGGCCAAGGGCCCGTCCAGCGTTCGGATGACCTGCCCGATCATGATTTCCGATGGCATTTTCGACAACGAATAACCGCCATTCGGTCCCTTCTTGGAACGCAGAATGCCGCTGTTGCGCAGTTCCAGAAGAATAGTATCCAGAAATTTTTTCGGAATATTGTTGCGGGTTGCAATCTCGGTCACAAAGGCGGTCTCGCCCTGGGGCAACCGCGCCAGATCGACAAGAGCCTTCAGTCCGTATTTGCCTTTTTTGGTCAACATCGCATGATCCGCAAAGAGGGCCAGCACCTTCTGAGTGCCGGGTTATGGTGTTCTCAACTTACTAAGTAGTTTTTACCGAATTCCCGCGCAAGTCCGTTTCGTCCCGGCTCGATGCACAAAGCGGCTTTACACCATCGTTTTTCGCCCTGTTTCCTCATCGTTTCGGATTGCTTTGCCAAAGACGCCTGCCGAAACCATAGCGGGAAACAATATTTTCTCTGATCGCGTCGCAACGTGGAACGAACGTCCTTTATTACTATATAAAATCAGTAGACAAAGTATGCATCAAAAGACATGCGAGGTGATGATGTATACTCTCAGTTTGCTGGACAAGAGCCCTGTTCCAACGGGTGAGAACGCGGCAAGCGCGTTCCGCGACACGATCAATCTCGCCAAACGCGCCGAAGAACTGGGCTATCGCCGATTCTGGGTGGCAGAACATCACAATTCGCCGGAGCTTGCCGGTTCCGCGCCGGAAGCGCTGGTTGCATGGATTTTGGCGAAGACCTCTCGTATCCGCGTCGGCTCGGGCGGCGTGATGCTGCAGCATTACAGCCCTTACAAGGTCGCCGAGGTTTTCAACGTGTTGTCGTCGCTCGCCCCCGGTCGGGTCGATCTCGGCGTCGGCAAGACACCGGGCGGGCTGCCGCTTGCGACGTCTGCCCTACAGCAGGCCTATGATCCCGCTCGCAAGCCGGATTTCGAAACGGCTTTTGGTGAGCTTACCACATTTCTCTCCGGTGCCGCGCCGAAGGGGCATGCGCAGGCCGGGTTGCAGGCAACACCGGTGCCGCCGGTTGCGGTGGAACGGTTTCTGCTCGGTGCCAGCCCGGAAAGCGCAAGGCTTGCAGCTTCCAAAGGATGGAATTTCGTCTTTGCCGGCCACCTCAATGGTGATCCGGAGGTTCTTCGCAGCAGCCTGTCGGCTTTCCGTGAGGAGAGCGGCGGAAGGGCGCCGATCCTTGCCCTCTCCGTCTTTGCCGCCAGTGATCCCGACCATGCGGCGCGGCAGGTGGAAGGTCAGCGCATCTACCGGGTGTTCCTCAGCGACGGCAAGGCGTTCAACCTTGGCCGCCGTGAACAGGCGGAAGAATTCGCCCGCCAGTCCGGCGATACCGATTATCGCATCGAGGAGCGTAAGCCCAACGTCCTGCATGGCGGGCCGGACGATATTCACAAGGCGCTGCGCGCGCTTTCCGATGAGCACGGTATCGAGGAATTCATCGTGGAGCCGCCGCATGTGGGGGCCGATCAGAGGCTCGCCTCGATCGAATTGCTGGCCACACACCGCCTTTCCAGGGCCGCGTGAACTTGTCCTCAGGAGGAAATGACATGACGAAAAAGACAATCCGTTTCGGCATCATGCTCCAGGGCCCCGGCGGGCACATGAACGCCTGGCGGCACCCGAAAAGCCCTGTTGATGCCAGCGTCAACTTCGATTTCTTCAGGAAGAACGCGCTGAAGGCAGAAGCCGCCGGCATCGCCTTCGCCTTCGTTGCCGACGGGCTTTACATCAACGACAAGTCCATTCCGCATTTCCTCAACCGGTTCGAGCCTTTGACCATCCTTTCGGCGCTGGCCTCCGTCACCTCGAAGATCGGTCTTGCCGGCACGGTTTCGACCTCCTACAGCGAGCCCTTTACCATCGCGCGCCAGTTCGCCTCGCTCGATCTTCTGAGCGGTGGCAGGGCCGGCTGGAATGCAGTGACGACGCCACTCGAAGGTACGGCGAAGAACTACAGCCGCAACCATCCCGAACATGCGCTGCGCTACGAGATCGCCGATGAATATCTGGAGGTGATCAAAGGCCTGTGGGACAGCTGGGACGACGATGCCTTCGTGCGTAACCGCGAGACGGGACAGTTCTTCGACAGGCAAAAACTCCACACGCTCGGCCACAAGGGTCGCTTCTTCCAGGTGGAAGGTCCGCTGAACATCCAGCGTTCGCCGCAGGGACAGCCGGTGATTTTTCAGGCGGGGTCTTCGGATGCCGGTATCGGGCTTGCGGGCAAACATGCCGACGCCGTTTTTACCAATTCCGCATCGCTCGAGGAAAACCAGACATTCCTCAAGCGCGTGAAGCAGAGTGCTGTCGCGCAGGGCAGGTCCGCAGCCGACGTGAAGATTTTCCCTGGCATCGGGCCGATTGTGGGCGAGACGCAGGAGGAGGCGGAAGCAAAATACGACATCATCCGCAACCTCATCACCATCGAGGATGCGCTCGCCTATCTCGGCCGTTTCTTCGATCACCACGACTTCAGTGTCTATCCGCTGGATGAGCCTTTCCCCGAACTTGGCGAGATCGGCAAGAACAGCTTCCGTTCGACGACCGACCGCATCAAGCGCCGTGCGAAGGAAAAGAGCCAGACGTTGCGCGAAGCGGCACTGGAGGCGGCGACCCCGCGCGAAGGTTTCATCGGAACTCCGGACAAGGTGGCGGACGAGATCATCCGCTGGGTGGAGCACGATGCGGCCGACGGTTTCATTCTGGGCTTCCCGGTGATTGCCGAAGGGCTGGATGATTTCATCCGCCTCGTCATACCGGTGCTGCAACGGCGCGGATATTTCGAACCGCATCTGGAAGGCAGAACGCTGCGTGAGCATCTCGGCCTGCCTTTCAAGGACAGCATCTATTCCCACGCTGAAAGCGGTTCCAGCAAGGCGATCGCATAAAAGCGGGGTCGGGCGACAGCCATTGCCGCCCGGAGAGAATTTCAAGGTGCTGTGCGGGTAAAGCGCAGCGCAGGAGACCAGGACCATGAATATCCGCATTGACGGCGCGCGTCCGCAGGACGACGCCGAACGGGGAATCCTTGCCTTCATCGAGGAAAGCATCGCCATCCGGCACGATCTTCACCGACATCCGGAGCTTTCGCTTGGGGAAAAGCGCACGGCGGCGCTCGTTGCCCGTTATCTCCTCTCCTTCGGATATGAGGTGACCGAGGGTGTCGGGGGCCATGGCGTCGTCGCCACCTTGAAACGTGGTCATGGTGACAAGCGTCTGGGTATCCGCGCCGATATCGACGCCCTGCCCATCGTCGAGGAAACCGGTCTTGCCTATGCCAGCCAGACACAGGGTGTGATGCATGCCTGCGGTCATGACGGTCACACGACTATCCTGCTCGCCGCTGCCCGTTATCTAGCTGAAACATCGAGTTTTTCCGGCACGCTGACGCTGATTTTCCAGCCCGCCGAGGAAATCGGTGCGGGTGCTAGAGCGATGATAAAGGACAGGCTTTTCGAGCGGTTTCCCGTCGATGCCGTGTTCGGGCTGCACAATTGGCCGGGTGTCGAAACCGGACAATTCGGCTTTGTCGAAGGGCCTGCCATGGCCTCCGTCGACAAGGCGAAGGTTCGGATCATCGGCAAGGGCGGGCACGGGGCGGCGCCGCATGAAACGGTTGATCCGGTTCTTGCCTCGGCAAGCTTCGTCACCGCCTTGCAGAGCATCGTCTCGCGCAATGTCGACCCGCGAGACATGGCGGTGCTGACGGTAGGCTCCATCCATGGCGGAACTGCTTCCAACGTCATTCCCGAGAGTGTCGAACTGCAGATTACCGCGCGGGCCTTTTCGCCCGCCGTGCGCGACAGACTGGAGGAGCGGCTTCCCGCCCTTGCCAAAGCACAGGCGGAAAGCTTCGGTGCAAGCGCCGATGTCACCTACTCCCGTGGCTTCCCGCCCGTCATCAATCACATCAGGCAGACAGCTTTTGCCCGCGACGTCGCCAAACGGCATTTTCCAGCCGAACAGGTTGCAGAAGGCTTTCAGCCGCGAACGGCGAGCGAGGATTTCGCCTTCATGCTTCTGGAGCGGCCGGGCTCCTATCTCTTCGTCGGCAATGGCGACAGCGCGCCACTGCACAGCCCTCACTACGATTTCAACGATGCGATCATTGCGCCTGCGGCACGCTTCTGGGTGCGCCTGGCGGAAGCATACCTCTCCTGATGCAACGAGTTTAGGACAACGAGATGAGCGACAGTTTTCTCTACACATCGGTCAAGGATCCGCTCGCAACCCCGCTTCTGGAGGAGTTGCTGTTCGAATATGACAGCCGCTACGGCACATATTTCAACGCGGAAGGCGCCAAGGCGGAACTTAACAAATATCCGCCGGAGGCTTTCAGCCCGCCGTCGGGCAATTTCCTGCTGCTCTTGCGTGGCGGCAAGGCGATCGCCGGCGGTGCCTTCATGCGCTACGACGAGGAAACCGCCGAGTTCAAGCGGGTCTGGACGCATTCGGCCCACCGCCGGCAGGGGCTTGCCAAAATAGTGCTTCAGGAGCTGGAGCGGCAGGCGATCCGGCAGGGTTACGCCCGTGTCTATCTGACCACGGGCTTCCGCCAGCCGGAAGCGGTCGGCCTATATCTCACCAACGGTTATCGCGCGTTGTTCGATACGTCGGCCGATCCTGAAACGATCAGGTCGCTGCCTTTCGAAAAATGGCTTGCCGATAGCGCCTCCGCCTCCGTTGCGGAAGGCGCGTCGATACCGGCGGCCCGGCCGCATTCTTCCCCGGCCCACCCGTGAAAGGCTTTTTCAGATGACGATAGCCTCTGATTTTCCGCATGTTGCATTGAACGACCAGAAGGGTGAACCGATCAAGGGTGGGTATTCCCATTTCCGCATCGTGCCGGCCCGCTACCCCTTGCGGACGGTGGGAACGGTCTTCTCCGTACTCATCATTGCGGCCGTTCTGCATTCCGTTTTCGGCAATCCGCGCTGGGGCTGGGATGTCTTTGCGGAATGGTTTTTCGCTGAACCGGTGTTGGTTGGCTTAGGACGGACGCTGCTGCTGACCGCGCTCGGTGCGGTGCTCGGCTTCGCGCTGGGAACGCTGCTGGCGCTTGCCCGCGTTTCACGCTCGCCACTGCTGGTTGCCGTATCCTGGACCTATATCTGGATTTTTCGATCCATTCCGCTGATCGTGCTTTTGCTGATCCTCAACAACCTGGGTTATCTCTATGATACCGTGACGATCGGTGTGCCCTATACGGGCATCAACTTCTTCAGCTGGAATACCACGCAGCTGATGACGCCGTTTGCGGCCGCCGTTCTGGGGCTGACGCTCAATCAGGCCGCCTTCGCATCCGAAATCGTCCGTGGCGGCATTCTCTCGGTTGATCAGGGGCAGCTTGAGGCTGCCGCAGCACTCGGCCTTCCCCGGCGGCGGCAGGCGTCCCGCATTGTTCTGCCGCAGGCGATGCGCTCCATCTTGCCCACCGCCTTCAACGACATCATCGGCCTCGCCAAGGGGACTTCGCAGGTCTATATCCTTGCCCTGCCGGAGCTGTTCTACACGATCCAGATCATCTATCGCCGCAATCTGGAAGTGATCCCGCTGCTGATGGTCGCGACCGTCTGGTATCTGGTGATACTGACGGCGCTTTCGATCGTGCAGCACCATATCGAGCGGCATTTTTCACGCGGTGCGCTGCGCAATCCGCCGCCGTCACTGTTCGCCACGATTTACCGCACCTTCCTGCCGCGCAAACCCTTGCCTGAAGCCGTGGAAACGGTGGCCACGACAGCCGTAAGGCCCGAGCGTTCGGTGCCTGCCCGTGCCGTGAGCTTTCAGCTCGGAAATCGTGGCGGGTCGGTCAATATTCATGGCGTTTCGAAATCCTTCGGGTCGCTGAAGGTGCTTGATGATATCAGCCTTTCCATTCCGGCAGGCAGTGTCACCACCATTCTCGGCCAATCCGGCTCCGGCAAGTCCACATTGCTGCGCTCCATCAACCATCTCGAGCGCGTCGATGACGGTTTTATTGCCATAGACGGTGAACTGGTCGGTTATCGTCAAAAGGGCGATACGCTTTATGAGCTGAAGGAACGGGAAATCCTCAAGCGCCGCGCCGAAGTGGGCATGGTGTTTCAGAGCTTCAACCTGTTCCCGCATCTGACCGCGCTTGAAAACATCATTGAAGCACCCATCGCCGTTCGTGGCATATCGAAAGAGCAGGCGCAGGCCGAGGCGCGCGATCTTCTGGCTCGCGTCGGCCTTGCCGAAAAAGCTGGCGCTTATCCCCGTCAGCTTTCCGGCGGTCAGCAGCAACGCGTGGCGATCGCCCGGGCGCTGGCGTTGCGGCCGAAGGTGTTGCTGTTCGATGAGCCGACATCCGCGCTCGATCCTGAACTCGTCAACGAAGTGCTTGATGTCATCAAGGAGCTTTCCCGCTCCGGCGTCACGCTCATCATCGTTACCCATGAAATCGGTTTTGCCCGTGAAGTCTCCGACAGGGTCGTCTTCATGGAACAGGGCCGCATCATCGAAACAGGCACGCCGGACCAGGTGTTCAACAGCCCTGAACATCCCCGCACCGCCGAATTCCTCGCAAAAGTTCTCTAATCAAAACAACAAAGGAAACACTCGCATGGCTTTTTCATCGAAATTATTGTCGTTGCTTGCAGGCGGTCTTTTCACCGCTACCACCGCGCTGATATCGGCTGCGCATGCGCAGGAAATCGACCTGTCGCCGGAGCAGAAGGGGCGAGTGCGCGCCGAGAAGGTGGAAGAAGCGATCAAGCTTCTGCCCGCTGGCCACAAGTTCGTCGCGGATGGAAAGTTGACGGTCGCGACCGTGCCTTTCCGGCTGCCGCTGGTCGATTATGCCAGCGATACGAAAACGCCTATTGGCGTGGAGCCGGATATCGCCCAGCTGGTTGCTGACAGCCTTGGCCTTGAACTTCAGCTAGTTCCCATCGCCTGGGCCGATTGGCCGCTGGGTCTCACCTCCGGCAAATATGATGCCGTCACCTCCAACATCACGGTGACGGAAGCCCGCAAGGAAAAGTTCGACTTCTCCAGCTACCGCAACGACCTGCTCGGCTTTTACGTCGGCAGCAACAGCAAGGTGACGAGCATCAGTAAGCCCGAGGATGTTGCCGGGTTGAAGGTTATCGTCGGCGCTGCCACCAATCAGGAACAGATCCTGCTGAAATGGATCAAGGACAACAAGGCCAAGGGTCTGGCCGACACCGATGTGCAATATTACGACGATCAGGCCGTGCTCGATGTCGCCCTGCAATCCGGCCGCGCGGACGCCTATCTCGGCCCCAACGCGACGTCAGCCTTCCAGGCAGCAAGCCAGAAGAAGACCAAGCTCGTTGGTACCTTCTCCGGCGGCTGGCCGGAAGCGGCGGAAATCGCCGTTGCCTCCAAAAAGGATGCCGGAATTGCCGCAGCCATCACGGCGGCACTGAACGCCCAGATCAAGAACGGCAATTACGGCAAGGTTCTCGCCCGCTGGAACCTCGGTTCGGAAGCCATCACCGAATCCCGCACCAATCCGCCCGGTCTGCCCAAGAGCTGAGTGCTGGTTTGCTGCCAGAAAGCTGAGTTTCCACAAAGCTGAGTTGAAGGTGGGACATCACTCAGCCGGTAGCGCGGGCCTCCTCCCGTCCGCGCTACCTCCGTCCCGCAATTCATTTTATCGGGGAGCCAGAATGGCACTCACCTCTCGTCTTGCCACAGTCACGTTCGGCGTTTTTCTCTCTATCGCCGCTTTCGGGTCGGCTTTCGCAACTGATGTCTTCGATGTTTCGCCAGACCAGCCTGGCCGGATCAGGGTAGAAAAAGACCCCGCAGCGATTGCCGCCATCCCGAAAGATTTCAAGTTCATCACCCCGGGCAAACTCACGGTCGCGGTTGCACCTGGCGGACCACCGCTCGCGACCTATGCGACGGACGCCAAGACCGTGGTGGGTGCCGATCCGGACTATGCGCTTGCGGTGGCTGATAGTCTCGGCCTTGAGCTTGAGCTGGTTGCTGTCGCCTGGGCCGACTGGCCGCTGGGGCTTGCCTCCGGCAAATACGATGCTGTCATCTCCAATGTCGGGGTGACCGAGCAGCGCAAGGAGAAGTTCGACTTCTCCACCTATCGTCAGGGCCTGCACGGCTTTTTCGTGAAGTCCGACAGCGGCATCACCGCCATAAATGAGCCGAAGGATGCGGCGGGCCTGAAGATCATCGTCGGCGCTGGCACCAATCAGGAGCGTATTCTGCTGAAATGGAATGACGAGAATGTAGCCGCCGGTTTAAAACCGCTCGAGCTGCAATATTATGACGACGAGGCCACCCGGCTTGTCGCGCTTTCTGCCGGGCGGGCCGATGTGATCGTCCAGCCGCATGCGCAGCTGGTCTTCATCGCCGCGCGTGACAAGACCATCAAGCGTGTCGGAACACTCTCCGCCGGCTGGCCGGAACGTTCGGATGTGGCCATCACCACCCGCAAGGGTTCGGGACTGGCCGATGCGCTGACGCTCGCCACCAACGATCTGATCAAGAGCGGCGCTTACGCGAAGATACTGGAACGCTGGCAGCTTTCGGAAGAGGCCTTGCCGGAATCGAGAACCAACCCACCCGGCCTGCCGAAAAGCTGACCGGTCGAATAAATGCGGTGGACGGCAGCACCCGCAGGTCATGCCTGCGGGTGCTGTTTTGATTCGTCTGTTGGCCTGCGCAGAACAATCAGAAATCCGCGACCTTGCCCCATGACGAGTCAAGGAAACGGCTGGGATGATACGGGGCGGGGTCAACGATCGGGGTTGAACCCGTCACGATATCGGCGATCAGGTGGCCAGCGCCGGGGCCGATGCCGAAACCGTGGCCGCTGAAACCGGCGGCGAGGATGAAGCCGGGCAATTCGCTGGTCTCGCCGATGGCGGGCACACCATCCGGCGTGCTGTCGATGAAGCCGGCCCAGGCAGCGGATATCTGGGTTTTGCGGAGTGCAGGCAAAAGTTCCAGCGCCCTTTTGTGGGTCTCACGTATGGCGGCGGCATTCGGTTTCGGATCGAGAATACGAACCCGTTCCATCGGCGTCGGCGCATCGAGCCGCCAGTGCTTCAGCGTTTCGTGCCCACCGCGAACCCCTTCCAATCCACCCGGCCGCAGGCTGCGCCAGCGTTTGAGGAACATCGGAACGAATTCGCGTGCAAACCGCATTTGCTGCGCGGTCGGGTCGATGCGACCGAGGCCGCTGATGGCGAGCGTGTAACCGCCGTTGCTCCGGCGTGTTACAGAAACGGCTTTTGTATGCAGCGCATCCGGCAGTCCTTCCGCACCTGCTGTGACGGACAGGATCGAGGAGCGGACAGCGGCCTGCGGAAAACGAATTCCGAGCTGGCGGCAGAAGGACGAGGCCCAGGCACCGCCGGACATGATGGCGGTTTTGGTGCGGATCGTGCCTTTTTCGGTAACGACGGCGCTAACGCGACCACCTTCCGTCTCCAGACCGCGCGCGGCGCAATTCTGGTGCACCGTTCCGCCCAGCTTCATGAGGGCACGCGCGACGGCCGGCGCCGCCATCGAGGGATCGGCGGTGCCGTCCGTTGGCGAAAAGACGCCACCCTTCCAGCGTTTCCCAGTCGCGCGTCCGCGGTTGCTCGCCTCATCCGCGCTCAACATATGCGTCGTCACGCCTGCGGTGATGGCAAAGTCGCGCCAGCGCGCCCAGCCGGCAATTTCAGCTTCGTTGTCGCTCAGGTAGAACAATCCGCAGCGGCGGAAACCGGTGTCTTCGCCGCTTTCTGCGGCAAACCGTTCCCAGAGCGTCAGGCTCTGCGTTGAAATCGGCAATTCGCGGGCGTCTCGGTTCTGCTGCCGGCACCAACCCCAGTTGCGGCTGGATTGCTCCGCGCCAACAAGACCTTTTTCGACAAGAGCCACTTTCAGGCCACGCCGGGCGAGGTAATAGGCTGCGAACACGCCGACGATACCGCCGCCAATAATGACGGCGTCCGCCGATTTCGGCAGTTCCGGTGATGTCGTGATCTGTTGCAGCGGCGCAGGCATGGTGGGGCTCCTTGTATTCGTCTTAATTTACCTTGGTCGCCGGGTAAACGCTGCCAGACTGCGCCGATTGCCGGAATCTCCTGCTGTTCGTAGCCATGTCTGCAACTCTTTATGCTGGATGAAAAAAACATCCCCGCGTCGACAGGGCACGCTCATGTGATAAGATTTCCATGGCCGCGTCAGAATTTTATGCCGCGTGCACGAAAAAATATAAAAGGGGTTCCGCACGTGATGAAACTTGACCGGATCGACATCAAGATCCTTTACGAACTCCAGAAAAATGGTCGCATCACCAATGTCGAGCTGGCGGAGCTTGTCAATCTCTCGCCAAGCCCCTGCCTGATGCGCGTCAAGAAGCTTCAGGCCGAGGGCTATATCGAAGGTTATTCGGCACAGATCAACATCAACAAACTCGGCCAGACGCTGACGGTATTCACCGAGATCACGCTCAAGAACCACCGCCAGATCGACTTCGCCCGTTTTCTCGGCGTTATCGAAAAGATCGATCAAGTGGTAGAATGCCACCTCGTTTCAGGCGGTTACGATTACCTCCTGAAATTCGTCACCTCCGGCATCGTCGAATATCAGTCGATCATGGAGCGGCTGACGGACATGGATGTCGGTATCGACAAATATTTCAGCTTCGTTGTGCTGAAATCTCCGATCATCAAATCGCATATGCCGCTGACCAGCCTGTTTCCGCTTTGAGGTGGAAGACGTCCCTTAGCAGGGGCGCCAGAGTATCGAGATACGTCGCTTCATACTCAACGTCATCCTGGGGACGAGCCCGAGGATGACGAAAGTGATGTTGTCACCTCTTGGAAAACGCCCGCACCAACTCTGCATCCTGCTGAAGATTGTCGAGCCATTTCGGGTCGAGCTTCGGTACCGAGGAGAACAGGAGCTTCGAATAGGGATGGGTCGGCGACTTGATCGCTTCCGTTGCCAGATGCTCCACTTTCTGCCCGCCATACATCACGACGATTTCGTCGCAGATGGTTTCCACCACAGAGAGATCGTGGCTGATGAAGATGTAGGAGAGGTTCAGCTCTCGCTGGAGTTCGCCGAGCAGGTCGATGATCGCGGCTGCGACGACCGTATCAAGCGCCGAGGTAATTTCATCGCAAATGATGAGCGATGGTTCTGCTGCGAGCGCGCGGGCGAAGTTGACGCGTTGCTTCTGTCCGCCCGACAGGCCGGAAGGATGGCGGTGGCGAACCGAGCGCGGCAGCTTCACCATATCCAGCAACTGGTCGATCCGGGCGTCGCGCGCCTTGCCTCTCATGCCGTGATAAAAGGTCAGCGGCCGGCCGAGAATATCCTCGATGGATTTGGCCGGGTTGAGCGCCGTATCGGCATATTGGAAGACGATCTGCATGCGGCGCAACTGATCGCTGGTGCGTTGGCGGGCATCGGCGTCCAACTGCCGACCTTCGAAGATGACATGACCGCTGGCGGCGGGCAGAATGCCGGCAATGGCGCGCGCCAGCGTCGATTTTCCGCAACCGGATTCGCCGATGATGCCGAGATTGCGTCCGGGATAGACTGCAAGGCTGACGGAATCGACCGCACGCACCAGCGGCATATGGTCTTCGCCTTTCGTTCCATATCCGGCGATCAGCTTCTCGATATCCAGCAGCGGCTTCGCGTCACTTTGTTTTAGCGGCGCTACGGTGCGTACCTTGTCGTTAAAAGCGGTGAGCAACTCCCGCGTATAAGGATGCTGTGCATTCTCGAGAATATCCGTGGTCGTGCCGGTTTCCTGTATCTCGCCGCCTTTCAGCACCACGATCCGATCGGCAATCTGGGCGACGACTGCGAGATCGTGCGAAACATAAACGCCGCCGATACCGCCCTTGCGCATCGCTGATTTGAAGGCGCGGAGAACCTCGATCTGTGTCGTTACGTCGAGTGCTGTGGTCGGTTCGTCGAAAATGACCAGTTCCGGGTTGCCGATCAGCGCCATGGCGGCGGAGAGACGCTGAAGCTGGCCGCCGGAAACCTGGTGCGGATAACGGTCGCCGATGGTTTCGGGATTGGGCAGCGACAATGCCTTGAACAGTTCCACCGCTCTTTGGCGCGCCTCCTGCGGCGGCATCAGATCGTGGATGCGGGTGACCTCTATGACCTGGTCGATAATCTTTTGCGCCGGATTGAAGGCGGCTGCGGCGCTTTGAGGGACGTAGGAAATTTTTGTACCGCGGATCTTTGCCCGTTCCATTTCGGAAAGCTGTACCATATCGCGGCCTGCCACCGTGACGCTGCCGCCGGAAATACGGCAGCCTGGGCGGGCATATCCCATCAATGTCAGTGCAATGGTGGTCTTGCCGGAGCCGCTTTCACCGATCAATGCGACGATCTCGCCATCGGCGATATCGATGTCTACACCCCTGATGATTTGGATGCGGCGGCCGGAATCGGTGGTCGCCTCGACTTTAAGTCCACGGATTTCAACAAGATTTGTCATTATTCGCTCCTGTCGCGGATTTTCTGCGGCAGATTGTCGATCAGCAGATTGACGCTGATCGTCAGGCTGGCAATCGCCAACGACGGAAAGATCACGGCTGGCGCAGCAAAGGGCAGGCCGCCGATGTTTTCACGCACCAGCGCACCCCAGTCTGCATTCGGCGGCTGCAGGCCGAGACCGAGGAAGGAAAGGCCCGACAGAAGCAGCACGATGAACACAAAGCGCACGCCGAGATCGGCCAGCACAGGACGGATGATGTTGGGCAGGATTTCGGAGCTGATGAGGTGCAAGAGGCTCTCGCCGCGCACGCGGGCCACGGTGACGAAATCCATGGTGTTGACATTGACGGCGAGCGCCCGGGCAAAGCGATAGGCGCCGGGCGTATAGATAACCGACAGGGTGACGATCAGCACAGGAATGGATGAGCCAACGGCAGCGACAACCACAAGCCCGAAAAGCTTGCTTGGGATGGAGTTCACCGCATCGAGAAAACGGCTGAGGGCCGCATCGAACCAGCCGCCGACCACGGCTGCGCTCATGCCGAGAACGACGCCCGACACGCAGGCGATTGTTACGGCCGCAAGTGAAATGCCGACCGTGAAACGCGCGCCCATGAGAATGCGGGAAAACACGTCGCGGCCGAGATAGTCGGAGCCGAGCCAGAGATCGGAGGTCATCGGACCGAAATAATCGAGATCGACGATTTCACCGACGGGATGCGGGATGAGATAGGGTGCAAAGATCGCAACCATGGCCCAGAGAAAAATGACTAGAAAGCCGAAAACGCCGACGACGTTGATTTTGTAACCCAAGCGCGAGGTCCCCGAAGTTGTTTTGATATTGTCGGTCATCAGCGCAGCCTCGGATTGGACATGATGGCGATGATATCGGCGGTTGTGATGAGGAGGAGATAACCGACGCAGAAAATCATTGCGCAGCTCTGGATCAGCGGCAGATCACGGGTCGCGACGCCATCAACCATCAGCTTGGCGATGCCTGGATAATTGAAGATAGTCTCGACGATGATGACGCCGCCGACGAGATAGGAAAGCGAAAGGGCCACCGCATTGACGATGGGGCCAAGCGCATTGGGAAGTGCGTGGCGCAGGACGATGCGCATGCGCGGTGCGCCTTTCAGGAGCGCCATTTCCACATAGGGCGTATCGAGCGTCTCGATGACGGCGGCGCGGCTCATGCGGATCATCTGTGCCGACACGACGAAGGTGAGCGTGATGACCGGCATGGCGTAAACCCGCAGCACATCGAACACGGTATGCACCTCGCTGACCAGCGACAGGGCTGGCAGCCACTTCAGATATACGGCGAACAGCAGAACCGCGAGCGTCGCGATCATGAATTCCGGCACCGAAATGACACCGATGGTCAGGATGGTGACGGCGCGATCATAAAGCGTTCCACGCAGCATGGCGGAGCTGATGCCGAGCGTCAGGGCCAGCGGCACGGCGATAACAGTGGTGATGCCGGCAAGCTTCATGGAGTTGACGAAACGTGGGCCTATGAGGTCGGCGATCGCCATATTGTTGGCGTAGGACGTGCCGAGTTCGCCGTGTAGCAGGCCAAAAAGCCAGCGGACAAAACGCAGAAGGGCCGGGTCGTCGAGATGCATGGCGGTGCGCAGACCAGCCACGGCCTCCGGCGTTGCCGACTGGCCAAGAAGGATCGTTGCCGTGTCGCCGGGCAGCAGGCTGGTGGCGGAAAAGACGATAAACGATACGATAAGCAGCGTCGTCAGCATGACGACCAGCCGCCTGGCGATAAGGGAGAGTATCCGGCTGTTCATTTACATGCTCCTGCGACCTGCCTGGATCATGATGATTTCAGGCCCGATCGACCTGAAATCATCATGATCCAAATTATTTGGCTGGAGCGAGATATCAGGCGAAAACCGCTTGTTTTTCAACGTGTCGCTCCAGCTGTGGAGGCTTCCCGCACCGGCGGAAAGGTTGCCGGGCGCATCGGCGCCCGGCCCCTTGGTCTATCAGGCTTCGAGCCAGACGTATTCAGCAAACGCGTAACCCATCATGCCGCCGAGCGGATTGGCTTCCAGACCCTTCAGCTTGGAGGTGATGGCGTCGACATTGGTGATATAGGCGGGAATGATGGTGCCGGCTTCGTCGGCGATCATCTTTTCCATTTCGAAGTAGATCTGCTTGCGCTTGTCCATGTCCAGCATGCCACGTGCTTCGAGCATCATCTTGTCGAACTTCGGCGACTTGTACTGGCTTTCGTTCCACGGCGCGTCGGAGGCGTAAAGCAGCGAGAACAGAATATCCGGGGTCGGGCGCGGGTTGATATTGCCGAAGTGAATAGGCGCCTTGAGCCAGTAATTGCTCCAGTAACCGTCCGAGGGAACACGCTGCACATCCAGCTTTACACCGATTTCTGCGGCCGACGCCTGGATGATCATCGCCATGTCTACGGCAGAGTTTGCAGCATCCGAGGTGATGACGGGGATGGACTGACCGATAAGACCCGCTTTTTCAAAGTGGAACTTCGCCTTATCAGGATCGAAGGCCTTCGGCTTGAGGTCCGGATTGTGGTAGGGACTCATTGGCGGCACTGGCTGGTCGTTACCGACTTCGCCGAGGCCACGCAGAGCCGCTTTGACGATCTGCTCGCGGTTGACGATCGACTTCATGCCAGCGATGAAATCGGCATTGTTGCCGGGCGTCTGGTCCAGCCGCATATTGAGGTTGGTGTAGTTGCCGGACGTTCCCTTGGACAGAACGATGCCTTCCTGCTTGTCGAGAAGGCGCAGCGAACGCGGATTGATAGCCGCTGCGAGGTGGATATCGCCCGAAATGAGGGCGTTAACGCGGGCATTGTCTTCGGCAATCGCGAAGAATTCGAAGCTATCGACGTGCGGACCACCCTGTTTCCAGTAATTGGTGTTTTTCGACATGATCGAGCGGACGCCGGGTTCGAATTTCTCCAGCTTGAAGGCACCGGTGCCGTTCCCCTTGGAGAAATCGGTCGCGCCATCGGCAACGATCATGAAGTGATGCAATGCCAGGATGGCCGGCAGGTCTGCATTCGCGTTTGCCAGCGTGATCTCGACGGTGCTCTTGTCGATCGCCTTGAAGCCGGTCATCTGGGCGGCGATCTTGGCGACCTTCGAACCGACGGCCGGGTCAAGGTGACGCTTCAGCGAATAGACCACGTCATCGGCGGTCAGTGCCTTGCCGTCATGGAAGGTGACGCCGGAACGCAGCTTCACGGTCCAGGTCTTGGCGTCCTTCGTTTCGATGGATTCGGCCAGCTCCATCTGGGGCGTGCCGGAAACATCGAGGAAGCTCAGCCGGTTATAGAGCGCGCAGCAACGAACGTAATCCGTCGAAAGCGAGGCTTTTGCGGGATCGAGCGTGTCGGCCGTGGAGGAGGACCAGCCGGCCGCCTTCAGCGTGCCGCCGGAAACGGGAGTGGCCGCCAGAGCCTGCGAGGCGCGGCCAAGAATGGCCGAACCGGCGGAAAGTGCTACGCCGCCGGCCAGCATCATGTGAAGCAGCTCTCGCCGCGTCGCGCCGCGACGGATAGCCTGTTCAACGGCGGCATCGTCAGAGCGGGTCCAATTTGTAATCCTGTCACTCATGGTCTTCCCCTTTTGTATGATTTGTTGAAATGGCATCTGCAGTAATTTTCGGCATCCACGCCCTAGTGCGCGTCATGCCACAGGCGGTTCAGCGGCCCGAGTGTCTCGTGGCCTCGGCAAGGCCGGCCATCGAGGTGAAATGGTAGTCCGGTTCGGTAAAGTTCTCCGGCTCGATGGTGCCGCCATATCCCTTCTGGGCGTGGCGGCGCTCTATCCAGCAATTGGTCATCCCGAGTTTCCGTGAAATGCCGATATCGTGGTACTGGCTCTGCGCAACGTGCAGAATGTCGTCCTTCGATGCGCCTTCGCTTTCAACGAACGCGAAAACCTTCTCGAAGAATGCGGGATCCGGCTTTTCCGTGCCGGTATCATCCGCTGTGAAAGCGGCGTAAAAGGGACTACCGAGTTCCTTCGAGAAATACTCGAAGGCCCAGCGCTGGGCGTTGGTCATGGCAATGAGACGATGCGTCTTTGCAAGCTCGGCCATCGCGGCACGGCTGTCTTCAAAGCCTTTCCAGTTTTTTGCCGCGTCGCGCAGGCGCTCACCCAGAGCGCGCTCCGCCGGCAAACCGAGTTCCGGAGCGATGATCAGGTAGACGCGGACGAGATCGTCCGGAAACAGATCGGTGGCGTCGGAGTAACGCGCCGCGCGGTAAAGGCTAAGCGCCTTTTCACCGTCGACCTCAACGCCGTTTTCAGCGCCGATCTGGATCAGGGTCGATTTCAAGCCACCTTCGAAATCGATGAGAGTTCCCACCACGTCGAAGCTCATATATTTGAAGTCGCTCAGTTTCTTGGGCAATGTCGGTCTCCGCTTTGCCGCGCAGAGCCCTTGGGAAGGCTGCGGCATTTTATTCTGTTCCCGGACGGGATCCTTGCCCCGTTCCCATTCTCGCTAACGCCCTTTTTTATGGCGTTTAGTGCTTTTTCTGTTGATAGTTTGGCAGTTCCAGCGCGCCGGATTCTCCGAAAAGGATCGGGTCTTCGGCAGAATATTGCGAATATGTGCGGCGTTGCGACATTTCGAGAAGGTGCCGCAACGCCATCCACTGTTCGCCTCAGGCCATGGCGGCCCGCACTGCCGGGTCCTCGAGCGTCTGGTCGAGGGTTTTCCGCGTCCGCTCTATAATGGCGTCGATCTCGTCATCGGTGCAACACAGCGGCGGCGCGTAGCCGAGGATGCCGTTGGCGAAGGCGCGCACGATGAGGCCGTTTTCCCAGGCGCGGTCAAAAACCTTGCGTGCAGGGGCCGCTGCAGCCGGCAGCGGGGTTTTCTTCTCTTTGTCGGTCACGAGTTCGATAGCGGCAAGCATGCCCCGGCCACGTACATCGCCAACCAGCGGATGGCTTCTCAATCCTTCCAGCCCGGCCATCAGCCGCTGACCGGCGCGCCGGCCGTTTTCCAGCAGCCCGCCCTCGTAAAGTTTCAGCACTTCGAGACCAACGGCGGCACTGACGGGATGGGCGGAATAGGTATAACCGTGCCCGACCGCGGCATCGCCGGCGAAGTCGGCTATTGTATCATAAACATGGTCGGCCATGAAGACGGCGCCCATCGGCACATAGCCCGAAGTCAGACCCTTGGCGGCCGTGATGAAGTCCGGCACGATATCTTCGTCGGCACAGGCAAACAGTGGTCCCGTGCGGCCGAAGCCGGTGATGACTTCGTCGGCAACGAAGAGAATGCCGTAGGAACGGCAGAGTTCTCGCATGGCCTTGATCCAGCCAGGCGGCGGCACCAGAACGCCACCGGAGCCCTGAATGGGCTCGGCATAAAAGGCGGCGACCCGCTCCGGGCCGATAGCCTCGATCTTGTCCTTCAGGATTTGCAGGGAAGAGGCGATGATGGCGGCGGGGTCGCTGCCGACCGGATTGCGATAGGCATAGTGAGACGGAATTTTGTGCTGCCAGTCGTAAGGCACGCCGAAACCTGCATGGAAGGCGGGCAGCGCAGTCAGGCCTGAACCGGCGGTGGTGGAGCCGTGATAACCCTGTTCGACGGAAATGAACTGGTCGCGCTGCGGCTGGCCTTTGGCGTGCCAGTAATATCGGATGAAGCGGATGGTGCTGTCCACCGCGTCGGATCCGCCAAGCGTGAAATAGACGTGGTTGAGATCGCCCGGCGCGCGGTCGGCGAGTTCGGAGGCGAGGCGGATGGCGGGTTCGCTGCCAATGTCGAAATAGGCAGTGGCATAGGGCAGTTCACGCATCTGCTTTGCCGCCGCTTCCACGATGCTGTCATGGCCATAGCCTGCATTGACGCACCAGAGGCCGGCAAAACCGTCGATCAGCTGGTGGCCGGTCATGTCGGTAATCGTGGCACCCTTTGCCGATTTCAGCACGCGAACGCCAAGCTTTTCATGGCCGCGGAAGGAAGAGACAGGGTGCACCAGATGGGCGCGGTCGAGCTCGATCAGTGAATTGCTTAACATGGGTCTCTCCGGATTCAGCCCAGCGCCTGGCTGGTCAACGCGAATGTTTTCAGTTTTTTGTCGGCAGAGGTTTCCGCCTTCGGCCGGCGCATGGCGATGCCGCCACCGACATGGGCAAGACCGTATTCGGCAAGCCAGGGACCGAGTCCCGTCTCGGTGGTGGTGTCTACGCGCAGGAATGCGCCGGGGCGCTCGGAAACTACGAAGGCAATCAAATCCTTTGCGATTTCAGCAGTTTCCGCGACAATCGGGCCGATGACTTCACCACGGCCAAAGGCGCGAAGGCCTGCAAAGCCCATGATGGCGCCATGCTTTTGAACCACCGCAAACCGTGCCCTATCCGCAAGCTCGGTAAAGAGTGCCGTACGATCCGCACCGAATGCCTGCGCGTCGAGTGCGGCAAGCTCGGCCGGTACAATCGTTTCTGCCCATGCCACGTTAGCGGGCTTATCGGCGGCCGTAGGAATTCCCTGGTGCTGACGCACCTCGCCGCATGCGACGAAACCCATCTTCTCATAGAGTGGGAGGCCTTCAGCGGTGGCGGTCAGACGGCACTCGCGATTTTCCGCAGCATCGACGACCGCCTGCATCAGCTTGCGTCCGAGACCACGGCCGCGCATGGCCTCGTCCACGATCACCATGTTGACGGTGGCGCAGGTGTCTCCGAGAAGCGTGGCCATTGCGGTTCCGACGACGCGACCGTTTTTGATAGCGACGAAACCCTTGCTCAGTGAAAGGACGAGCGCCCAGTCTTCCCGGCGGTGTGGCCAACCGGCCTGGCGGGAAAGCTCGACGGCGGCGTCGAGGTGTTGCGGCTCAAATTTCTGGATATCGATGAGGCTGGCTTGCATGGCCCAACTCCGTTTTATTCTTCATGTTCATTGATAGACCGGCGGCAAAAGAACATTGTCCCGACGAATGGCAAGGTTCGATATGTTTCACTGTTGCTTTTACCCGCCGCCGCATCTTATGCCGCACATCATCTGCTTCCATCCGCAGAACGGGGGTGGGCGGCGGCTTCCGGTTTTGTCGCACGCAACTCTCTGCCAAACTGGCGGCTGCATACGCAACAATCTGCTTTCGCGAATGGCAATTGCAGTGCGTCGACCGGGCAAAGGCCTCTATGATCTTGTTATTGCAGCCACCACCCATCCCCAAGCAAGGACGACGACGACATGACCATCTTCCGCCCGAAATACATCACTTTCGATTGCCACGGTACGCTGATTCATTTCCAGATGGCAGAAGCTGCCCGCGATCTCTATGGTGATCGTCTGGGCGAGGCCGAGATGCAGCAATTCATCAAGGACTTCTCTGCATATCGCCTGGACGAGGTCATGCATGACTGGAAGCCTTACGCCGAAGTTGTCCATAACGCCCTGTCGCGCACCTGCAAGCGCAACGGTGTGGCCTTCAAGGACGAAGATGCGGTAATGGTGTATGAGCGCGTTCCGACATGGGGTCCGCATGCGGACGTTCCGGCCGGTCTGGCGAAGGTTGCCAAGGAAATTCCGCTGGTCATTCTGTCTAACGCCATGAATTCGCAGATCATGTCGAATGTGGCAAAGCTTGGCGCGCCGTTCCATGCTGTCTATACCGCCGAACAGGCGCAGGCCTACAAGCCGCATTTCAAGGCTTTCGAATATTTGTTCGACATGCTCGGCTGCGGCCCGGAAGATATTCTGCACGTCTCGTCCTCCTTCCGCTACGACCTGATGTCCGCGCACGATCTCGGCATCAAGAACAAGGTCTGGGTCAACCGCGGCCACGAACCGGCAAACCCCTATTACGGTTATACGGAGATCTCCGATATTTCCGGTCTCGCGGGCGTCGTTGGACTGTAAGGAAGGACCGGATCATGAAGCTCGTCTCCTATTGGCACGACACGGCGCCCCTGTTTGCGGGGGCGGCGCAAGGTCCTGTCGAAGGCCATTACGATGTGGCCGTCATTGGTGGCGGCTTCACGGGTCTGGGTGCTGCGCGCCAGCTGGCAAAAGCGGGCGCGCGCGTGGTTGTTCTTGAAGGACAGCGCGTCGGCTGGGGTGCTTCCGGGCGCAATGGCGGCCACCTCAACAACGGGCTGGCCCACTCCTACCTCTCCGCCAAGGCGGAACTCGGTAAGGAGCGCGCCATCGCGCTCTACAAGGCGCTGGATGCCTCGATCGACACGCTGGAAAGCCTGATCGCCGAGGAAGGGATCGATTGTAATTTCCGCCGCGCCGGCAAGCTGAAAATGGCTTCGAAACCGCAGCATTTCGAAAGTCTGGCGAAAAATTTCGAGGCTGTTCATGCCGAGGTGGATCCCGACACGGCGCTTCTGTCGGTTGACGATCTCAAGGCGGAAATCGGCTCTCCCTTTTATGGCGCCATGCTGTCCAAGAAGAGCGCTATGATGCATATGGGCCGCTATGTGGCCGGCCTTGCGCAGGCTGCCAGCCGCCATGGTGCGGTGATCTTTGAAAATGCGGCGGTGACGAAACATACTCAGAACGGAAAGACACACACGCTGGAAACGGCGCGCGGCAAGGTCACCGCGGATAATGTTCTTGTGGCAACCGGCGCCTACACGCCCTCCGGCTTCGGCTATTTCCGCCGCCGCATCATCGCGGTCGGCAGTTTCATCATCGCCACGCGGCCGTTGACGGATGCCGAGATCAAGGCGTCCGTCCCGGGTAACCGCACCTACGTCAACACCATGAATATCGGCAATTATTTCCGCCTCGCACCGGACAACCGGTTGATCTTCGGCGGCCGCGCGCGCTTTTCCACGACATCGGACCAGCGTTCGGATGCCAAAAGTGGCGCGATCCTGATGGATAGCCTGCACCGCATATTCCCGCAGCTTGCGCATGTGCCAATCGATTATTGCTGGGG
This sequence comes from Agrobacterium sp. CG160-95, assembly GCF_053521725.1. Classification (NCBI taxonomy): domain Bacteria; kingdom Pseudomonadati; phylum Pseudomonadota; class Alphaproteobacteria; order Hyphomicrobiales; family Rhizobiaceae; genus Agrobacterium; species Agrobacterium sp. CG160-95. Next base: position 484,451 of record NZ_JBNWDU010000002.1, read on the forward strand.
CGGACTGGTTGATATGACCAAGGACCGTTATCCCCGCGCCGGTTTCCATGATGGCGTCTGGTACGCCATGGGCTATTCCGGCCACGGCGCCCAGCTTTCCACCCATCTGGGCATGATCATGGCTGACGCCATTCTGGGCCGCCCGGACAACAACCCGCTGAAGGGGATGGACTGGCCGGCGGTGCCTGGCCATTTCGGCAAGCCCTGGTTTCTTCCCTTGGTGGGGCTTTATTACAAGATGCTGGATAAGATTCAGTAGCGCGTCAGTTCATTCCTTCGTCATGCTGGACTTGATCTGGCATCCAGCGACTGCGCGCCTGCACGGTGAATAGTCTCTTACGATCAATGACGTGATCGCGCTGGACCCCGGATCCAGTCGGGGGTCACGACACGTGAATGCCGTGGCTTTGCCAAACCAATTCATTCCTCCGGATTTTTCTTCCACCCCTGGGAATGCTGCTTTTCAATTTCGCACCAAAAAAAGAAGGGCCGCAGAGCGGCCCTTTAGGCGGGGAGAAAGAAACAGTCTTCAGGCAAGTCCACCGATGTGGAACGTCTTCATTTCCAGATATTCCTCGATGCCGACCTGTGCGCCTTCGCGGCCGAGGCCGGATTGCTTGACGCCGCCGAAGGGGGCGACTTCGGTGGAGATCGCGCCGGTATTGAGGCCGACCATACCGAACTCCAGCGCCTCGCCCACGCGCCAGGCGCGTTTGAGGCTTTCAGTGTAGAAGTAGGCGGCAAGGCCGAAGGGCGTGCCGTTGGCGATCGCAATCGCCTCCTCTTCCGTCTCGAAGCGGAAGAGCGGGGCGACTGGCCCGAAGGTCTCTTCGCTCGCCAGCCGCATGGCGGTTGTTGCGCCCGTCAGCACCACCGGTGCGGTATATTGCGAACCTGCAGGCAGATCATGAGGCTTGGTAATGATCTCGGCGCCCTTGGAAACGGCGTCATCGATATGCGCGCGGATTTTTGCGATTGCCGGCTCATTGATCATCGGACCGATGGAAACACCCAGTTCCGTTCCGGGTCCGACACGCATGGCATCGACGCGATCAGCCAGTTTTTTCGCAAATGCATCGTAAACGCTCGCCTGAACGAGAATGCGGTTGGCGCAGACGCAGGTCTGACCGCCATTGCGGAATTTCGAAACGAGCGCGCCTTCGATGGCGAGATCGAGATCTGCATCGTCGAATACGATGAAAGGGGCATTGCCGCCGAGTTCCAGCGACAGTCGTTTTACACTGTCGGCCGCACCGCGCATCAACAGCGAACCGACACGGGTAGAGCCTGTGAAGGAAATTTTCCGCACCGTCTCATTGGCCATGATCTCGTTGCCGATCTCCGTCGGCATGCCGGTGACGATGTTGATGACGCCAGCCGGAATGCCTGCACGTTCGGCAAGAACGCCGAGCGCTAGGGCCGAATAGGGCGTGAATTCCGAGGGCTTGATGACTACGGTGCAGCCAGCCGCCAATGCAGGTGCGACCTTGCGGGTGATCATGGCGTTCGGGAAATTCCACGGTGTGATGATGCCGCAGACACCGACCGGCTCCTTCAGCACCACGATACGGCGATCCGGCGTCGGAGAGGGAATGGTGCCGCCGCTGATGCGTCGGCCTTCTTCCGCAAACCACTTGACGAAGGATGCTCCGTAACGGATTTCGCCCTTGGCCTCTTCAAGTGGCTTGCCCTGTTCGATGGTCAACATCAGGCCGAGATCGTCGATGTGTTCGATCATCAACGCGAACCATTTTTCCAGAAGCGCCGCGCGCTCCGCGTGCGTTTTCTTCTTCCACGGCCCGAAGGCAGCGTTGGCGGCTTCGATGGCCGCGCGGGTTTCCACGCTGCCCATATCCGGCACGGTGCCGATCACCGCCTGCGTCGCCGGGTCGATCACGTCGACCGTCTTGCCTGATGCGGCCGCTTTCCATGCGCCGCCGATCAAACCCATCTGGCGAAAGAGTTCCTTATCCTTCAAGCCCTGCATTATCTGTCTCCGAAATCAGTCGAGAGCCGCGACAACTGCGGCAGTTATTACGTCTGTCTTGTCCTTGCCCGGCACGGTGCCAATGCCCTGGCCGGTCGCCTTTTCCAGCGCCGCCATGACCCGCTTGGCCGCATCCGCCTCACCCAGATGCTCCAGCATCATGGCGCCGGACCAGATGGCGGCGATGGGGTTGGCAATGCCGAGATGGGCGATGTCAGGGGCTGAACCGTGCACCGGCTCGAACATGGAGGGTGCCGTGCGGTTGGGATTGATATTGGCGGAGGCGGCAAAACCGAGGCCGCCCTGAATGGCTGCGCCGAGATCGGTCAGGATATCGCCGAAGAGGTTCGAGGCGACCACGACATCAAGGCTTTCCGGCGCCATCACCATGCGCGCCGCCATGGCGTCGATATGGTAACTGGAAACTTCAACATCCGGATATTCGGCGGCGAGCTTTTGCGTCACCTCGTCCCAGAACACCATCGAATATTTCTGGGCGTTGGATTTGGTGACGGAAGCCAACTTGCCGCGACGCTTTTGCGCCTGCTCGAAGCCGAAGCGCAGGATGCGTTCCACGCCCTTGCGGGTGAAGATGGAGGTTTCGACAGCGACCTCGTCTTCGGTGCCCTGATGCACGCGTCCGCCGGCACCGGAATATTCACCTTCGGTATTTTCGCGGATGCAGAGAATGTCGAATCCATCCGCTTTCAACGGTCCCTGCACGCCGGGCAGAAGCCGGTGCGGGCGGATATTGGCGTATTGCACAAATGCCTTGCGGATCGGCAGAAGCAGGCCGTGCAACGATACCGAATCCGGCACCTCCGCTGGCCAGCCGACCGCGCCCAGCAGAATGGCGTCGAAGCCGCGCAGGGTCTCGATGCCATCCTTCGGCATCATCGCGCCGGTCTCCTTGTAGAAGGCGCAGGACCAGGGGAATTCGGTGCCTTCAAGCGCAAAACCGGAGCTTTTTGCTGCGGTGTTGAGAACCTGCCAGGCGGCATCAGTCACGCTTTTGCCGATGCCGTCTCCGGGAATGAGTGCGATGCGATGCGTTTTCAAGATGTTTCCCCTGTTACAGTCCGATCAGGACGCTTTTGCTCTTGCGGTTGGCGAGATAGGCCTCCCGTCCGAGATCCTTGCCGATGCCGGAGCGTTTGTAACCGCCGGTCGGCAGGATATGGTCGCGGGAGCGGCCATAACGGTTGACCCAGATCGTTCCTGCCTGGATGGCGCGAGACAGGCGCATGACGCGCGAGATATCGCGGCTGAAAAGACCCGCGGCAAGACCGTAGGTAGGATGATCGGCGAGCGCCAGCGCCTCTTCTTCCGTCTTGAAGGTTTGCAGGGTCAGCACTGGCCCGAATATCTCTTCTGTGACAGCAGGGGAGGTCTGGTCGACATTTGCGATCAAGGTCGGCTGGTAGAAATAACCCGGACCGTCCATGATCGCGCCACCCGTCAGGCATTCGCCGCCATGGGCGACAGCCGCCTGCACGATGCCGTCAATGCGCTGGCGCTGCACTTCGGAGATGATCGGCGAATACTGTGTTGCTTCGTCCCAGGTCGGGCCGGGCTTCACTGTCTTCATGCGAGCGATAATTGCGGCGGAAAGCGCCTCTGCGACACTCTCTTCAACGATGATGCGCGAGCCGGCAACGCAGGCCTGCCCGGCATTGGACAGAATATTGCCGGCGATCGCGGCGGCGGCTTTTTCGATATCGGCATCTGCAAAAACCAGCTGCGGACTTTTGCCGCCCAGTTCCAGCGTCATGGGCTTGACGCCGGTACGCGCGATATTTGCCATGATGGCCGAACCTGCTGCCGTCGATCCGGTGAAGCTGACCTTGGAAATTTCGGGATGGCCGGTGATGGCATTGCCTGTCACAGGCCCGTCACCCAGCACGATGTTGATGAGCCCGGCGGGCAGCCCTGCCTTGATGGCCAGTTGCGCCATGAAAATGCTGGAGAAGGGCGTCATTTCCGATGGTTTCAGCACTACGGCATTGCCGGCTGCGAGTGCCGGGCCAAGCTTCCAGCCCGCCATGGACACCGGAAAATTCCAGGGCGTAATGGCGCCGACGACGCCATAGGGCTCGGTCATGATCATGCCGACGCTTGTATCGTCGGTCGGTACGAGATCACCGCCCTCCTTGTCTGCAAATTCGGCAAAGAAGCGGATCTGTTCGGCAGTGACGGCGATATCGCCGGCAATCAGGTGGCCCACGGGCCGGGTCGAGGAGAGCGCCTCGATTTTTGCCAGCGTCTCGGCTTCCTGCTCGATCAGGTCTGCCCAGCGTTGCAGCACCCTGGTGCGCTCACGCGGGCGCACGCCGCCCCAGTTACTGCTCTTCAGTGCGGCTTTGGCGGTTTGCACCGCCTCATCGACAAGTGCCGCATCCGCCTTCGGGCAACCGGCATATTCGATGCCGTCCGAAGGACGATGCATGTCGATGCCGTTTTTAGCCGGGACCAGCCGGTCGCCGATGAAATGGCCGATCGGCAGGGACAGGCTGTCTGGATCGAAGCTGAGCGTCATGGATGATCCTCTGTGGATATGCGCCAAAGCTACTCCCTGATGGCAAGCAGCATCGACCGACTGCGGCGGGGGCGGTGAACGAAAATCCTGTTTTGCTGGTGGCCCACAGCGCAATCTTCGGCGGGCATGAAGACCGCGCCGAAAACCTTGCGACGGGTCCGATCGAGGGCCGTAAATCCGGTCGAAAGGCATCCGGGCAGGATACCCATGTAAACCATGGCTGGCATCCGCCTGCGGATTGCCAGCCATCGCTGTTCTCAAAAATGCCTCTCCATCAGCCGGGATGCCAGGCATGCTGTTCGGCAAATCATCCGTTCACGGTCACATAGATCTTGCGCACGGTTTCGATTGTCTTCCAGACGCCAACGAAACCGGGCTTCATGACGAAGCTGTCGCCCGCCGTGTAACGCAGCGGCGCGCCGCCCTCCGGTGTGATCTCGATAACGCCTTCGAGAATGTGGCAGAACTCGAATGTCTCGCCCTTGATCGAGCGGCTTTCGCCGGGGGTCGCTTCCCAGATGCCGGTATGCACGGTGCCATCACGGGCTTCATCTAGCGGCCAGGTTTTGAACGACGGGTCGCCGGCGATGAGGCGTTCGGGCAGGGCCTTGGAGGCTTTCGGTTCAAAGGTGGGATTGGTGTCGATGGTCTTGAGGAGAGACATGGGTGTCCTTTCTTGGAACGGTAGGATCAATATCCGCGGCTACGGTCAACGAGGCCGAGCGGTTCGAGACCGGATTCGTATCGTTTGATATTTTCGACGACGGTGCGGGCAGCGGAATGGGGCTGGGTGACGCTGGCAATATGCGGCGTCAGGAGAATTTTCGGATGGGTCCAGAAGCGGTGGTCTTTGGGCAGGGGCTCCGGATCGGTAACGTCAATCACCGCACCTGAAAGCCTGTCGCTGTTGAGTGCATCGAGCAAAGCGTCATGATCGAGCTGTTTGCCGCGCCCGGCGTGAACCAGAGCAGCCCCTTCGGGAAGCATCCCAAGACGCTCGGCGTTCAGAAGCCCCGTGGTCTCTTCGGTGAGAGGCAGCAGGCAGACGAGAATATCGCTGGTGGAGAGAATGGATTTGAGGCCGTCGTCGCCATGATGGCAGGTGACGCCATCGATCTGACGCTGTGAGCGGCTCCAGCCGGAAAGCGGAAAGCCGAAAGGTTTCAGCCGCTCCAGCGCCGCAACGCCTAGCATACCGAGGCCGAGAACGCCCACCCGGCACTCTTCCGCCTGACGCTGGGGCAGGGCATTCCACAGTTGCTGGCGCTGCTGGTTTAAATAGACTGGCAGGTTGCGGTGGAGGGAAAGTACGCCGAGGCAGATATATTCCTGCATCATGCGGATGATGCCCTCATCCACCATGCGTACGACCTTTACCGTCTCAGGGATCGCCTCGATGTGAAACTGGTCGACACCCGCGCCAATCGAAAACAGGACTTCGAGATTGCGATACCGGGCAATGTCCTGTGGTACCGTCCAGGTGATGAGGTAACGGACTGCATCGGGATCGACAGTTGATGCATCCATCGAAAACGGCAGATCAGGCAGTTCTGCAGCTAGGGCCTGCCGGAAAATCTCGCCGCGCTTGGCGTCGGAATTGAAGAGAAACGTCATCTGAAATCTATGCTTCCCGAAGGTTCAAGCCGCACAGCGGCTTGCGAGTGTTTCCAGCATCGACTGGCAGGCCGAAAGTTCGCCCGTCGTTATGAACTCGTCCGGCTTGTGGGCGCGGCCGATATCTCCTGGTCCGCAGATGATGGCGTCGATGCCCGCCGCCTGGAACAGCCCCGCCTCCGTGCCGTAGCTGACGGCGGCGAGACAGGGGGTGCCGGTCAATTCCTCCAGAAACAGAACAAGGGGAGCATTGGCTGCAAGCGAAAGCGCCGGATAATCGCTCATAGGCGTCCACTCGATATCGACACCCTTTGCTGCAAGAACCTCGACGCTTGCGCGAATCGGCCCGAGCAGTTCAAGCGGCGATATGCCGGAAATCGCCCGCGCTTCCAGCTCGATGGCCGAGAAATCGGGGATGATGTTGATCGCCTGGCCGCCCTTCATCGTGCCGATCTGCAGCGAGGAATAGGGCGGCTCGAAAGTCGCTTCAAAGGGGCCTTTCGTCAGCTCATGTGCCGTCTCCACGGCCTTTGCCATGATGCCGGTCATCAGGTGAATGGCATTCACCCCCTGATCAGGGCGGGACGAATGGCCGGAACGGCCACGGATGGTAATGCGAGCTGCTGCTTTGCCCTTGTGTGCACGAACCGCCCGCATATTGCTCGGTTCGCCGATAATTGCGCCCGCCGGTGCGGCGCACAGTTCAGGCAATCTGGCGAGAAGATGCGGAACGCCACGGCAACCCGCCTCTTCGTCATAGGAAAAGGCGATATGCACGGGACGTTTCAGCGCCATGCGCGAAAATGCAGGCGCCGCGGCGAGAACCGTGGCCAGAAAACCCTTCATGTCGGTGGTTCCGCGCCCGTAGAGACGATCATTTTCCGCCCGCAGTGTAAAGGGATCGGAAGACCATTCCGGCTCGCTGGCGGGTACGACATCCATATGGCCGGACAAAACATAGCCGGCGCGATCGGCCGGGCCGAAGGTGGCGAAGAGATTGGCGCGGTCGCCCTCCGGTCCCGCAAGCAGCGATACTTTCGCGCCGTGGCTTTCAAGATAATCGGCGATCCAGCCGGCAATATCGCCATTGGCGGTTCCAACGACCGACGGGAAACCGACGAGACGCTCAAGGATTTCGATTGCGTTCAATGGTCGTCTCCGCTGACCGGATTGTCATCCCGAAAGCTTAGAATGGCCTGCCACGTTTATCTGCTGAAATGCGAATGATTTCGGTAGATTGTTGTGACCTTCCAGTGCTTTCAGAAAATTCGTGCTGGCGTAACCGGCTACCGTCGGATGTCGTGGGCTAGGCCGGGACCGGATGAAGGTTGTGAGCCGTAGGGGATGAGGGCCGTTGGTTATGGACCTGCTCAAAGTCGATAGTTTCGAGCTGCGGACCGTGGATATCGCGGACGTGGATGCCGATCATCTGCATGCACTCTCCATGGCCGTCGGATGGCGATATCACGCGAATGAATGGTGTTTTCTGCGGCAATGCGGCGTGGGTCTCGCTGCGCTCGATGAGATCGACCGTGTTGTCGCAACCGCGATGCTCTTTCCCTATGATCAGGGGTTTGCGACGCTTGGCATGGTCATTGTTTCCCCCCGTTTGCAGGGGCAGGGCGTAGCACCATGGCTTGTGCAGAAACTTGTCGCGAAATTCCCCACTGTCTCCCTGCGGTTGAACGCGACGGGAGCGTCGCGGCGGTTGTTTTCAAGGTTGGGTTTTGCCGGTGATACGGAAAAAGTATATCTGTTCCGGGGAAGGGCGAATTGCCTTTTCGAGATACCGCCGCCCGGCAGAAAACAACGAATAGAGCCGTTATCCGCAGATCATCTGACTGATGTGGTGGAACTAGACCGGGCGGCTTTTGGCGTTTCGCGCCGGAACGTTTTACAGCGACTTTTGACGCAGAATGCGGGTTACGGTGTGTTTGAGGCGGACCGTCTTACCGCTTTTGCGCTGCGCCGTGCGGCGGGGCGGGGCCACATTATCGGTCCGGTCGTTGCGGGTGCGGACATGGATGCGATTGCGCTTGTGAGGCGGCATTTTACCGATCTGGACGATGAGCTGGTGCGTCTCGACACCATCAGCGACAACAATCTCTTTATTGATTTTATTGCGCAATCCGGGCTGGTGGTGATTGAAACCCTTACCACGATGTCCAAAGACGCGCCGCAACCGGCGCCTTCCGGCGCTACAAAAATTTTCGCGTTGGCGGGTCCGTCTTTGTGCTGAGCTGCAGCACTATCGCAATTGACGCCCCGGCGCTTGCCCCTTATGTCAGAAAGCGACGGTTCCTGAAGCCGAAGGGCAAAGGGATTAATAGGGAACATGGTGCGGGTGATTTCTATCGCCCAATGCCGTGGCTGCCCCCGCAACTGTAAGCGGATTGCCGCTCATCCTCGTGACGCCTGAAACGCGTCATGCCACTGCACCCTTCAAGGTGCGGGAAGGCAGATGAACGGCGCATATTCGTGAGCCAGGAGACCTGCCGTCATAATATTGACCATCGTTACGGGCGGGGATGCCCGGAAGAGGAGCTGATTATGACCTTTCCGTCCGCGGAAACGTATTTAGAGTCCCGTTCTCCATCTCCACACTTGTTGTCGCTCTGTCACTACGCGTTTTGACGCGCGGCCTGCGGATCACGCCACTTTATTTAGACTGGAGAACATATGTTTCATTTCAAACGCCTGCCGGTTTCCGCCGGTCTTCTGGCTGTCGCATTAGCGGCCTTGCCCGCCGGTGCCGCTCAGGCTGCCGAAACCACCTATCCGCTGACGATCAATAGCTGCGGCCACGAAATCACCTTCAAGCAGGCGCCCGCCCGCACAGTATCGGTCGGCCAGAGCACGACCGAGGTTCTCTATCTGCTCGGCGTGGCCGACAAGGTGGTAGGCACGGCGCTGTGGATCGGCCCGGTTCTGAAGGGTTACGAAGACGCCAATGCCAAGGTGGAGCGGCTTGCCGACAATGATCCGAGCTTCGAGGCGGTGGTTGGCAAGAGGCCGGACCTCGTGACGACGCAGTTCCAGTGGCAGATCGGTCCCGAAGGCGTTGTCGGAACACCGGAGCAATTCGCCGAACTCGGTATTCCCGTTTATACCTCCCCTGCCGATTGCATGGGCAAGGACAATTCCGGCGGCGGCGACGGCGTGCGCAAGTCCGTTTTCACCATGGACCTGATCTACCAGGAGGTCCGCGACCTTGCGAAAATTTTCAACGTGCAAGATCGCGGCGAGGAAGTCGTTGCCGACCTGAAAAAGCGTGAGGAAGCCGCCCGCGCCAAGATCGCTTCGGCGAATGGCAAGATTTCAGCAGTCTTCTGGTTCTCCAGCGCCGAGTTGGATATCGATCCTTACGTGGCGGGCCGCAATGGTGCGCCGGGTTACATCATGTCCGCGCTCGGACTGAAGAACGTTATCGAAAGCGATGAGGAATGGCCGACTGTTGGCTGGGAAACCATCGCCAAGGCCAATCCGTCCGTGATCGTTGCCGGCAAGATGGACCGCCGGCGTTTCCCCGCCGATGATGTCGCCGTCAAGCTCAAGTTCCTCGCTACCGATCCGGTTGCCAGCATCATGCCCGCCGTCAAGGCGGCCCATGTCTTCGAAATGGACGCGCAGGCGATGAACCCGACCATCCGCACGATCGAAGGCATTGAAACGCTGGCCGAGGCGATTTCCACAGCCGGTCTCGCCAAGTGAACGGTCTTTCCGTCAATCTCGGCAGGGCGGGTCTGGCTTTTGCCGCACTCGCCCTGCTGCTCGTCGCACTGATGGCCGGTGCGGCCATCGGCGAGACTGCCATTCCGTTCGACGTGGTGGCAAAGACCATTGCCAATCGTGTCTTCCATGCGGGTTATCCGCTGGAGCCGCTGGATGAGGGCATCGTCTGGAGTTACCGCCTCAGCCGCGCCGTTGTTGCCGCGTGCTGTGGCGCCTCGCTGGCGCTGGCCGGTGCGGTGCTTCAATCACTTCTGCGCAACCCGCTCGCCGATCCCTATATCCTCGGTATTTCCGCAGGCGCCTCAACCGGGGCCGTGGCCGTGGCGCTTCTGGGCTTCGGGGCGGGGTTCCTGACGATGCCGGCCGGCGCCCTGATCGGGGCTTTTGTGGCTTTTTCGCTTGTCAGCCTTCTGGCGGTGCGGGCAGGGCACGGCAACAGCGCCATCATCTTGGCGGGGGTCGCCGGTTCGCAACTGTTCAACGCCATGACGTCGTTCATCGTCACCAAATCCGCCAATGCCGAACAGGCGCGCGGCATCATGTTCTGGCTGCTGGGCAATCTTTCGGGCGTGCGCTGGCCGGATGTCTGGCTGGCTTTGCCGGTCAGTATTGCGGGTCTAGGGGTGTGCCTCTGGTACGCACGCGCGCTTGATGCTTTCGCTTTCGGCGGTCAGGCAGCAGCTTCGCTCGGTATTCCGGTGCGCCGGGTCTATGCGGTGCTGATCTCGGTTTCGGCGGTCATGACGGCAGTCATGGTGTCGCTGGTCGGTTCCATCGGCTTCGTCGGTCTCGTCATCCCGCATGCGGCGCGCATCTTCGTTGGCGTTCGCCACGGCATGTTGCTGCCGGTGACGGCGCTAACCGGTGCAATTTTCATGATCATCGCAGATATTCTTTCGCGCACCGTCATTCCGGGGCAGGTGCTGCCGATCGGCGTGATCACTGCGCTGGTCGGCGCGCCCGCCTTCGCCTTCATTCTCGGGCAGAAGAGAGGCCGGTCATGAAATTATCCGCCCACGATCTGCATTTTCATGCCGGCAATCTCGACATCGTGCGCGGTGTTTCGCTGGAGGTCGCCCCGGGCGAGTTTCTGGGTATCATCGGGCCGAACGGTTCGGGTAAAAGCACGCTGCTTTCCATGCTGGCCGGCATTCGCATGCCGCGTCGGGGTCATGTCATGCTTGGTGAGGAACGGCTTGCCACATTCGGGCGGCGCGAACTTGCCCGCAGGCTGGCCTTTGTGGAGCAGCAGGCCGAAACCACCGAGCGCATCAGCGCGCGACAGGCCGTGGAACTGGGGCGCACGCCCTATCTCGGCCCGCTTTCCGCATGGTCGCCAAAGGACGATGCCATCGTCGATGCGGCGCTCGGAAATGTCGATATGGCGGACAAGGCCGAGCGAAACTGGCATCACCTTTCCGGCGGCGAACGCCAGCGCCTGCACATTGCCCGCGCATTGGCGCAGGAGCCGCATATTCTGCTGCTGGACGAACCAACAAACCATCTCGATATCGGCCACCAGATCGGCTTGCTCGATCTGGTGCGCAGGCAGGGACTGACGGTTGTGGCGGCGCTGCATGATCTCAATCACGCCGCCATGTTCTGCGACCGCGTCGCCATCATGCATCGCGGTGAAATGATCGCTGTCGGCCCACCGCGCGAGGTCCTCACCTCTGCGACCATCGCCGATGTGTTCGGGGTGCAATCCGTCGTCACCACGGATGAAAGCGGATTTTCACATATTCGTTTTCTGCCGGCCCACGGTGCGGCCGATCACGCAAGGAAAGCAACGGCACGATGATGAAATTGAAAAGACTTGTAAATCTCCGCTTTGGCGCGCGACAGCTTTGCGTTTCCGCGGGACTTGCCATGGTTGTGGCCACAGGGTTTTCCATTCAAGCCGGAGCCGAGACCTTCGAGGTGAAGATGCTGAACCGTGGCGAAAAGGGCTCCATGGTGTTCGAGCCCGATTTTCTGGAGATCGCTCCCGGCGACCGCGTGCGCTTCGTGCCGAGCCACAAGAGCCATAATGCCGCGACGATCGATGGTATGGTTCCCGAAGATATTGAAGGTTTCAAAAGCCGGATCAACGTCGAATTCGAGACCGGTTTCGAAAAGCCAGGCTTTTACGGCATCAAATGCTCGCCGCATTACGGCATGGGCATGGTTATGCTGATCAAGGTGGGGGACGCGGTTTTGCCGCAGAGCTACAGGACGGTAGAGGTCCCAGGCCGGGCGAAGCCGCGCTTTGAGGAGCTATTCGAGCGGGCGGAAAAATGAGGTCCCTGCATCGCGTTTTCATGCGTCATGCACGACTAGATCCGGCATCCAGCCACGGCGCGTCTGCACCGTGAGAAACTATTATTAAGCGATCAAGGACTTGGTCGCACTGGACCCTGGATCACATCCGGGGTGACGGAGAGCTGGGCGGCAGCTTGGTGGCTTTGGTCGCCCTATCCCTTGCCGGACGTGTGCGGCTTCACGGCGCATATTGCATAACGGTGCTGCAATCCCCGCAAAATGCCTTTCAGCAGACTGAAATTTTTCGCCTGGGCACGATGAATGGCCTGAAGTTCCTGATCGATGGCAACGGGCTCGAAGCCGGTTTCACGCAACAGCGCTGCAACGTCACCAGCTCTTGCACCCTGTGAAAAATAGACCCGCGATAGAATGCTGTTGAAGGTGTTTTCCGGATCCGCCGGCTTGTGCGGCTGGTCCGGCTTCACAAGGCCGATGCTTTCCAGACCCGCCGCCAGCTTCTTGACCAGTCTTTCGCGCCAGCCGGTGTTGACGAAATCGCCATCGACGATCAGCAGGCGTCCGCCGGGTCTCAAGACACGGAACCATTCGGCAAAGCTCGCCTTCGGGTCCACCAGCGTCCAAACCAGATGGCGGGTGATGATGACGTCGGCGCTTTCGTCCGGCTCCATCGTGTTTTCGGCGTCGCCGACAAAAAAGCGGATATTGCGCCCGCGGGTTTTCGCCTTCGCCCTTGCAAGCTCCAGCATGGTTTCCGACCAATCCATGCCGGTGACCTGAAAACCGAGATCGTCCATCAGGTGCGAGATAACGCCGGTGCCGCTGGCCAGATCCAGCGCCTTGCGGCCTTCTCCCTGGCCCAGATGCTTCAAAACCAGCGCGTGCCAGGCCTTGCGCTCTTCTTCGGAGAAAATCTCATGACCCGGGGAAAGGTCGAAAGTCGCGGCGCGGCCGGACCAATAGGTTTTGATTTCGTCTCTCAGACTGTCGTTTTTGCCATAGTGGATAGTGTCGATCATCGGTCTTCAGCTCACATACCGGTCAGTTAAGAATGGCTCTAAAACATAAAACTTGACTAGTATAGTCAGAAAATAATACAGCCGCGCCAGTCAACACTGGAGAGCAATATCCGATGCGCATCTCAGCCAAATCCGCGGCACTTGCCCTTGGCCTTCTCGTATCCGCAGCGTGGCCTGCATTGGCCGAAAAGGTCACCGTCAAGGATGTGACCGGCCGCGACGTGGAAGTCAATGTGCCCGTTTCGCATGTGATCCTCGGCGAAGGCCGTCAGATCTACTTCCTGGCGGCGCTCGACAAGGAAAACCCTTTCCAGCACGTTGTCGGCTGGCGCGACGACCTGGCGAAAGCCGACCCGGAAACCTATGCGGCCTATCTTGCCAAGTACCCTGATATTGCCAAGCTGCCGACCTTTGGCGGCATGAAAGACGGCACCTTCGACATCGAGCAGGCCATTTCGCTGAAGCCAGACGTGATCCTGATGAACATCGACGCGAAGACCGCGACGCAGGAGGCCGGTTACATCGAGAAGCTCGAAAAGGTCGGCATCCCGCTTGTTTACGTCGACTTCCGCGAAAAGCCGATGGAAAACACCGAGCCGAGCATGCGTCTGATGGGCCAGCTGACCGGCAAGGAAAAGATCGCCGAGGACTTCATCAAGTTCCGCGCGGACTCCATCGCCAAGGTCACCGATACGCTCGAAAAGGCCAATCCGAAGAAGCCTGTCGTGTTCGTCGAACGCGCCGGCGGTTATTCCGACGATTGCTGCATGTCCTTCGGCAACGAGAATTTCGGCAAGATGGTCGAACTCGCCGGCGGCATCAACATGGCCAAGGACATCATTCCCGGCACGTTCGGCAACGTCAATCCGGAACAGATCATCGCCTCCAATCCGGAACAGATCATCATCACGGGTGGCAACTGGAACGGTTATGTTCCCGGCGGCAACTGGGTCGGTGTCGGTTATGGCGCGGATATGAAGGAAGCCCACCGCAAGCTTGAAAACCTGACCAAGCGCCCGGCTTTCACCGGGGTACAGGCGGTCAAGAACGGCAATGTCCACGCCATCTGGCACCAGTTCTACAACAACCCGTATCAGTTCGTGGCCATTCAGGAAATCGCCAAGTGGCTGCACCCGGACCTCTTTAAGGATCTCGACCCCGAGGCGACCTTCAAGGAGCTGCATGCCCGCTTCCTGCCGCTCGACTACAAGCCCGGTTACTTTGTGTCGCTGAAGGACACGAAATAAGACAGGGACGGTGAAGGGGAGCGCCGTCCGATCGATGGATGAAGCCGCAGCCATGCGGCTTCATCATTTTCTTTTGGAACTAAGAGGACTTCTCATGCGGCTTAACGCTCTCAGGCATCTTGCGGTGCTGGCTTTGTCTCTTCTCGCTTTACCGGCTTATGCCGGAGAAATCACCGATGTCACCGGACGCAAGGTCGAGCTGGACCTGCCGGTCAAACGTGTCATCGTCGGTGAGGCGCGCCAGATCCACGTCATCGCGGCGCTCAAGGGCGACCAGACCTTCGACACCATTGTCGGCTGGCGTGACGATCTCCTCAAGAAGGACCCTGACAGCTACGCCGCCTATGTCGAGCGCTTTCCGCAGATCGAAAAACTGCCGCGCTTCGGTTATGTGCCGCAGGGCGATTTCAGTCTGGAAACGGCCATTACCCTTTCGCCTGACGTGATCACCCTCAATCTGGAAGCGGAAAAATCCGCCAAGGAAAGTGGTTTCGAAGAGAAGGCCGCCGCCGCCGGAATCAAGATCGTCTATCTCGATTTTCGTATCGATCCCGAAAAGAACAGCGAAGCCTCGATTGAAATTCTCGGGAAAATGTTTGGCGCGCAAGAGCGTGCAAAGGAATTCATCGCCTATCGCCGTGCAGAAATCGCCCGCGTGACCGACCGGCTCGCCAGCGTCAAGGACCTGAAGCGTCCCGGCGTCTTCATCGAGCGCGCGCCCGGCATTTCCGGTGAAGACAATTGCTGCCGCACCTTCGGCCCGGTCAATTTCGGCGCGATGGTCGATCTCGCTGGCGGCCATAATATTGCCGACGGCATCATCAAGACGACGTTCGGCGATCTCAATCCCGAGCAGCTCGTCGTTGCCGATCCGGATCATGTCATCGTCACCGGCTCAAACTGGGCGGCTGAATCCGATATCAACCAGTTCGTTCCCGTTGGACGCGGAGCCGACATGGCTCTTTCCCGTAAAAGACTGACAAACCTGATGAAGCGCACGCCGTTTCCGGAACTGAAGGCTGTCAAACAAGGCAATGTCCATGCCGTGTGGCACCAGTTCTACGGCGCGCCCTACGAGTTCTTTCCGATCCAGCAATTCGCCAAGTGGTTCCATCCCGAGCTCTTCGCCGATCTCGATCCCGAGAAGAATTTTGAGGACTTTCACCGGAAATTCCTGCCCGTCACCTACAAGCCGGGCTACTTCGCATCCCTCGAAAAAGGTTCGAATGAATGAGTTCGTTGAATGAAATCGCCGTTGGCGTGAGTGGGCGCGATCAATATCGCGCCCTTGCCGCACGAAGGATCGTTATTCTCTTCGGGCTTTTCATCGCCCTTTGTTTCAGTATGGCTGCCGACATGGCACTTGGTCCGGCGCGCTACACGATATCAGAAGTTCTGGCGACGATTGCCGATCCGGCTGCTGCTGCAAACCAGCTTCGGGTGGTGATATGGGATATCCGCATGCCGATTGCGCTGATGGCGGTCACCGTCGGCGCGTCGCTTTCGGTTGCGGGCGCACAGATGCAGACCATCCTGTCCAATCCTCTCGCCAGTCCGTTTACGCTCGGCATTTCGGCCGCTGCCAGTTTCGGCGCCGCGCTGGCCCTTGTTGGCGGCGTTGCGATCTTTCCCGGTGCCGTCCAGTACATGGTGCCGATCAACGCCTTCATCATGGCGATGATTGCCGCCCTGTTCATTCATTTTGCCTCGACGATGCGCGGCGTAACCGTGGAGACTATCGTCCTTCTCGGCATCGCGCTGGTGTTCACCTTCAATGCCGCATTGTCGCTGCTTGAATATCTGGCTTCCGAACAGGCGCTCGCCGCCGTCGTTTTCTGGACCATGGGCAGCCTGACCAAGGCCACGTGGGAAAAGGTCTATATCACCGGTGGTATTCTTCTCGTTACGGTGCCGATGTTCATGCGCAACGCATGGGCGCTGACGGCGCTTCGGCTGGGTGACGACAAGGCAGCCAGCATGGGCATCAATGTGCGTCGGCTGCGGCTGCAGACCATGCTGACGGTCAGCCTTCTGGCCGCGATTCCGGTTTCTTTCGTTGGTACCATCGGTTTCGTCGGGCTAGTCGGCCCGCATATAGCCCGCATGGTGGTAGGCGAAGATCAGCGGTTCTTCCTGCCGGGCTCGGTGATCTGCGGGGCGCTGCTGCTTTCGGCAACCTCTGTCATCAGCAAGATACTCATTCCCGGCGCAATTCTGCCAATCGGCGTCATCACGGCGCTGGTTGGCGTACCGTTCTTTTTCGCGCTCATTTTCGGCAACAGGAGACGCGCATGGTAGCGCTCGCATTGAAGGATGTCGGCGCTGCCTACGGCCGCACGACTGTTCTCTCCAAGGTCGGCATCGATACGCTGGAAAGCGGCAGTGTCACGGCGGTTATTGGCCCGAACGCTGCCGGCAAGTCCACGCTTTTCAAGCGCATCGCCAGCTTGATCTCCGGTCCCGGGCTTGTCGAGTTGTCAGATACGGCACGCGGCAACCGGGCCATCTGCTACATGCCGCAGGACACCGGCGCCAACGCCGTGCTGACGGTTTACGAATCCGTGCTTCTGTCCGCCAAGCAGGGCGGCGGGTGGCGTGTTCACGACGATGAGCTGTTTGAGATCGACGCCATTCTCAAGGCGCTGAAAATCCACGATCTCGCCTTCCGGGGGCTCGGCGAATTGTCTGGCGGTCAGCGGCAGCTTGTGTCCCTGGCGCAGGCGCTGGCCCGCAAGCCGGAGGTGCTGTTGATGGACGAGCCGACATCTGCTCTCGACCTCCACCGACAGGTCGAGGTTCTGGGGTTTGTGACCGACCTTGCCCAGAAGACTGGCATGATCGTGCTGATCGCCCTGCACGACCTCAATCATGCGCTTCGTTATTGCGAGAATACGATGGTGATCGCGCGCGGCGAAATGGTGGTGAGCGGCAGCACCGAGACGGTGATAACTCCGGCCATGCTGCGCGATATCTACCGCATCGATGCGCGCATCGAAACCTGTTCGCAGGGCAGGCCGATGGTAATAGTCGACGGCGCAATCTGACGCTATCACAGGACCCGGCCGCGCCTGCCGCCGGGTCTGCGAGTCTCTGGCTGTTGCAGGACCCGCGACCGCACAAATTCTTGATAATAATAGTCATGAAATAGCTGTTCGGTCGAGAGTTTGGGTGCTAGAGGTTTAGACGGGAAAACTGCTTTGTCGTTTGGGGGCTTGCAGTTTCGTTTATCCTTGAAATTTCTCTCGGTTGAGACATGGGCATACGGGAAGATGACAAGCGTTATAACGCTTACGTCGCGCACAGGGTTGACCTGATCAAATACGCCACGCTTATTTTAGGGTCGCGGGCGGACGCGGAGGACGTGGTTCAGGAGGCATTCCTGAAATTCGTTCCCGAAGGTTCCGGCAATCCTTCCAACCTCAAATCCTATCTTTTCCGCATCGTCCGCAACCTCGCCCTCGATAATCGCCGCCGCAACCGGCAGGACCTGCGGGAGCGGCCCGACGATACCCCGTTCTGGGGCATACCGCAGGGTCACGGCACACCAGAAGAGCATGCCCTGTTCTGCGGCGAGGTCCGGCAGATGCAGATTATTTTGGCCTCTCTGCCGGTTCAGGCGCGTGTGGCATTGGAAATGCATAGATTTGGCGGCTACAATATGGAAGAGATCGCCCGTCACCTCGGCGTATCCGTGGCTAGCGCCCACCGTCTGATTAAGAGTAGTATTGCCGCCATTACCAAAGAAATGCAGTAAAATAGCCTTTATTGTTTCATCTTGTGAAAAAAAGTTCTCCCTCAAACGTCTTTAAAGCAACACGGAAGACGAGGCATCTCCTCCGCCCAGTCAAAGGAACTGACCGGCTCAATGACAATTGATCCCGATAAAAAAATAACATTGCCGACCGGGAAGGCGGAGGAGGCTGCCGACTGGCTGATACGCCTGCAGACGGGTTCGGCGGAACCGCGGCTGAAGGCGGAATTTGATCGATGGTTGGCTGCTTCGCCGGCAAATCGTCTGGCCTGGGAGCGGACATGCAAGACTTGGCGGAATCTCGGTCTGGTCGAGCCGGGTTTAAAAAGCCTCTGGGAAGACGCGCCGCACCTGCCTGGCGTTGCCGGAAAACAGGCATCGCGACGGCGCTGGTCCTTGCGGCATTATGCCGGCATGGCGGTGGCAGCAGTGTCTCTCTGTCTTGCGGTGCTGTTCGTTCCCACGCTTTTCGTCCATATCAAGGCCGAATATCAGACCAGTACCGCAGAGAGCCGCACCATAACCCTTGAAGACGGCAGCAGGGTGCAGCTTGCCGCGGCAAGTGCGCTTACCACTGATTTTGCTAATGGCCGCCGTAATGTGAAGGTGCTGAAGGGCGAAGCTTTTTTTGATGTCGTGCCGGATAGCGACCGTCCCTTTGTCGTGGAGGCGAAAAACCTGACCGTCCAAGTGCTCGGCACGGCTTTCGATGTCGACATGACGGATGGCGTGACGCAAGTCGCGCTTGCGCATGGTTCCGTGGAAGCTTCCTTCCGCAACGCGCCACCAACGCGGCTGGTGCCGGGTGAGATGCTGGTTGTCGACGCCTCCGGTACAATCCGGAAAGAGACCGTTCCCGTCGAGGATATTGGTGGCTGGCGCAACGGCGAGCTTTACGTTGTGGATGCGACGATCGGTTCTGTCGTCGAGCAAATCCAGCGGTATCATCCCGCATGGCTGACGATGGCGGACAAGACGCTTGCAGAGCAGCGTGTGACTGGCTTCTACAATCTTCGCGATCCGGACCGTGCGCTGGAAGCATTGGTGGAACCCTATAAGGGCAAGGTGCATGCGATTGCCAATACTGCCCGCATCATCACCCGTTTCTGAAGCGCAATAAAACAAAAAATCGTATTTATTTTCAGTCGTTTATAAAAAATTCTCCGAAACCCTGAAAAAAACTGCCGAGGCAATCGTCTTTTTGTTGAGTAATCCGGTCAAGATATAGCCGGAGCGAAGACAGGAAGACAAAAGCAGTATGCGCCTCCAGATACGTAAGAACGGTTCAGGGAAAAACGCGGCAAAGCCGGCACGTATGACGGTGCTTTTGGCGACAACGGCGGTGGTCGTTTCAATGTCGGTACCGGCTTTTGCGCAGAGCGGACCGAATGCCGCCAATGGTCAGCGCTCCGGTGGCGAGCAGGGTGCAACGCGGCCTTTTAATATTCCCGCCCAGCCGCTGTCCTCCGTTGTCGGCTTTTTCGGGCGGCAATCCGGTCTGCAGGTTACGCTTGCCACACCGTCCGCCGGCAATGTGCGCACCAATGCCGTTACCGGCAGTTTTACGGTGCGGGATGCGCTGTCACGGCTTCTGGCAGGCACGGGCGTGAATTTCCGGTTTGCCGGAAATGGCAGAACCGTCGTCATAGGCTCGGGGCAGGCCGCTGCCGATCTTTCCGGGGCGGAAGGCACCACCGTTCTGGAAGAAATTACCGTGACGGGAAAAACCGGACGCAATTCCATTGCCGGCACCGGTTATCAGGGAACGCCCGACTGGGTTTATGAAACACCCGCCAGTGTCAGCGTCGTCAGTCGCGAGGCGATCCAGTCCGCCGGCGTGCGCAACACGCGCGATGTCTTCAACCGCGTCTCCGGCGTCTACGCCGGTGAGGGCAACGGCAGCTTCCCTACCGTTTCGCCCAATATACGTGGCTTGCAGGAAAGCGGCCGCGTGGTCGTCTCCATCGATGGTGCGCGGCAGAATGCGCAGCGTGGCGCAGCTTTCGGCGGCGCCACGAGTTACACCGCGAGCGCCGGGCAGGGTTACGTCGATGTCGCCTTTATCCGTGCTGTCGAGATCGAGAAAATAACCAATGCGAGGTCGGGTAACGCGGGTTCGCTTGGCGGGAAGGTTGAGTTCCGTACCGTCAGCGCCGCCGATCTGATCCCCGAGGGTGCGAACAAGGGGGCTGAGGTGAATGTCTCCCGTGGCACCAATGGTTACGATTTTCAGGGTTCGGTTCTGGCCGCAGTTCGTGAGCCGAATGGCCCTCTCTCCTTTGTTGCCGGTTACAGCCGCACGATCATGGATGAATACAAGATCGGAACCAAGGGTGAGGCCCGAAGCACCGCTTTGACGATGAAGGACCTGCTCGGCAGGGACGGTTGGTCGACATTTTTCAAGGGCGAAGGTGACTTCGGGGATGTGCAGACTTCGTTGTCATGGATGCATCAGCAGAATGATTTTGTTCAGGGTGCGTCCACCGTGGTCGACAGGGAAAGTGTACGCAACGACAGCGTCGTCGCGAAGCTGGACTGGGACCCCGAAAGCGAACTCATCGATTTCAAATCGTCGTTGTGGCTGAACGACAATATGACGCACGAGTTGCGATCGGCGCGCACTTATGCGGTGGAGACCAATCTAGATATGGGCCTGCGCAGCTTCGGTGGCAACTTGGAAAATACCAGTCGTTTCGACACCAAGGCGGGTGCGCTCAGCCTAAATTATGGGGCCGAAGCCTTCCGGGATATAGCCACATCCGTTGCTATTAGCTCCAAGATCAAGGAAAACCCCTCCTTTGCTACCAGCTACACGGCTTTCAGCCCCGCCGGGCGGCGCGATGTCGCGAGCCTGTTTTTAAACGGTGAGCTGGAGCCGGCGGATTGGATCACGCTAAGTGGCGGCGTGCGTTACGACTGGTCACGCCTGAAGGGATCGGCGACTTATTACAGTACCCGCAGCTATCTCGTAGACACCTCTGTCCCCTGCGATCCAGTCGGCAACCATTACACACCTCTCGACTATTTCAATCAGGTGTTCCTTCCCGCCAACCCGTCCTGGGCTGCGCGCTACGCGCTTTATCTGGCGCGTGCCTGGCCTAATGCTTCGGCAGGTTGCATGCCTGGAACTGGCACAATTACGCCACCGATACCTGTTACCGAATACCCGGAGCACAATGTCGATATCGATCGCACCTACAGTGCCTGGCTACCCTCCGCCACGATTGAACTGAAACCCGTCGACTGGTTCCGTCCCTATGTGAGCTATTCCCAAAGCCTGCGTCCGCCGACAATTCTCGAGGCTCTCTTTGCCGGTGCCCGTCCGGGGGACAGCCCCGGATATGAATATGCCCCGAACACATCCCTGCGGGCCGAAAAAGCCACCACCTACGAAATCGGCGCGAATATGAGCTTTGACGGCGTGCTGCTGGACAACGATTCCGTCCGCATCAAAATGGCCGCCTTTCGCCGTGGGGTGAAGGATTACATCGCTCTCGGTTATCTCGTCACGGATCAGGTGGCGGATCGGACCTATACCAGCTTCGTCAATCTCGACGGCACGACCTATATGCGCGGCCTTGAATTCGAGGGCAATTACGATGCCCGAAGCTTCTGGCTTGGTGGCTCAGCGACGCTGCTGAAGACCGATTGGCCGGACAAAACCCAGGTTTTCTCTAACGGCACGACCACGACAAGCGGCGAGATCGTCGCATGGCCGGGCGATGTTGCACCCAAGGTGAAGCTGACGCTCGATGGCGGCATGCGTTTCTTCGAGGAAAAATTCTCTTTGGGCGCACGGCTCAACCATGTCACGCCGACGCAATCGCGGACGCTCGATACGGAGGGTAATCTGCGGGAGGTAACCGATCCCTACACGACGGTAGACCTATACGGCTCCTATGCCTTCAACGAAAAGGCGACGCTTCGTTTCGCGGTCAACAACCTGACCGACCGCAAATACATCCCGGCAGCCAGTGCCTATACCGCGCCGGGCCGCACATTTATCGCAACGATGAACGTGAAGTTCTGATGCGCGGAAGAAATTCTCCGGGCTGGGGTTGCAGCCCGTCCCGGAGATGAAACGCCTTCGTCACATGACAAAGGTATCCCTATTGGCCAGCAAAGGAGTACACCTATGGCTACCACAATTCAACTGACGCAATCTTCCTCCGACCTGATCGGTTACCTCAACGGTTGGACGAGCGGTTTCGGTTCGACCTATGGTGCGTTCTACGACGCTCAGACCAGCTCTCTCGCCACTACCACTATCGATCCGAACACGACCTATGAGGCGTGGGGCGATGGCAGCAACGGTGGCAAGGGCATTGTCATGAGCGGTGCCCTGCAATACTCCCAGGGCAACCTGACAGGTTCGGTCGACAGCATCGTTCTCGGCACCGGCTACAGCCAGTCCACTAGCGGCATCGCCGTCAGCCAGCAGGAACTGTTGATCGATCCCGACGGCTCCTACTCGCTCGCAGGCGCGCGCGATCTTCTCGATCTCGCCGTTTACCAGCTTGCCCGTTTCGGCTCTCTGGCCGGCTTCTATGACTACTTCGCGGCCACCGGCACGGTGGTCGAGGATACGGCCGCTTCCAATACCCTGACGGGCTTTGCCGGCGCGGACACCTTCGTATTCTCCGGCGGCAATGACGTCGTGAACGCCGGCCCGACCGGAACCTACGGTTATCAGGATGGTACGGATACGCTTGATGTTTCCGCCTGGGGTGCAACTTCGGTGAATGATTTGTTGTGGTATAACGATAATGGAAATGCCGTTATCCTTTCGGCAGCAGACACGTCCGTATCCATCACGCTCAACGGTGTCGATGCAAGCGTACTGGACGCATCGGACTTCATTTTCGCCAGCGCATCGGCGCTTGCCGCTTAAAGGAAAATCAGGCTGTGGGCTTTCAAAACCACCAGCAGACACCGCCGCAGTCCCTCACTGCGGCGGTTGTTTCGCCCCTTAAAAGCACGTTTTTCGGTGTGGCGCTCGTCAGCGGTGTGGTCAACATCCTGGCGCTGACGTCGCCCCTGTTCATGCTTCAGGTTTACGACCGGGTGCTGGCCAGCGGCAGTCTGCCGACACTTGTCGGGATCGCCATTCTTGCGCTCGGCCTCTATGGCTTCCAGTGCCTGCTCGACATCATCCGCGCCCGGGTCCTGATCCGTATCGGCGAGGACTTCGACATGCGCTATTCCGGCAAGGTGCATGATGCGGTGGTGTGCCTGCCGCTCGTCAACCGCATGCCGGGGGACGGCCTGCAGCCGCTGCGCGATCTCGACAACGTGCGCGGTTTTCTGTCCGGCACGGGGCCGACCGCCTTTTTCGATCTGCCTTGGATGCCGCTCTACCTTGGCATATGTTTTCTGTTTCATTTCTGGATCGGCGTGACGGCTCTTGCCGGTGCCGTTCTGCTTATATCCCTGACCATCTTGACCAATATGTTCTCGCAGAAGCCGATCCGCGACACCATGGTCGAAAACATGGCGCGCAACCGGCAGCTGGAAGCCTCGCGCCGCAACGCCGAAGTCGTGCAGGCCATGGGGCTCGGCGGCCGGCTTGGCAAACGCTGGCAAATCTCCAACGAGGCTTATCTCGCCGCCAACCGCAAGGCGGGCGACGTGGCCGGCGGCCTCGGCAATATCGCAAAATCCCTGCGGATCGTGCTGCAATCGGCCATTTTGGCGGTCGGCGCATGGCTGGTCATTCAGCAGGAGGCCTCAGGCGGCGTGATGATCGCCAGTTCGATCATGATGGGTCGGGCTTTGGCGCCCGTCGATCTTGCCATATCTAACTGGAAGTCCTTCGTTGCCGCCCGCCAGAGCTGGGCGCGGCTAAGGGAGCTTTTTGCGCAGATGCCGGTAACGGCGACCGCAATGGCACTGCCGAAGCCTGAGAGAGAATTGAAAGTCGAAAACGTCACCATCATTCCACCGGGAGAGAGAAAACCGACCGTCGCGGGCCTTGGTTTCGTCATGACCGCCGGGAATGCGCTCGGTGTCATCGGCCCATCCGGCTCGGGAAAATCCACCCTCTCGCGCATTCTCACCGGAGCCTGGATGCCCGCCGCCGGTAAGGTGCGGCTTGATGGTGCGAGCTTCGATCAATGGGATCGCGAAGCCCTCGGCCGCCATATCGGTTATCTGCCGCAGGGCGTGGAGCTTTTCGACGGCACGATCGGCGAAAACATTTCCCGTTTCGAGGACAATCCCGATCCCGACGCAATCATTGCTGCTGCGAAAGCCGCCGGTGCGCACGAACTGATCCTGCGCTTCGAAAAGGGGTATGACAGCGATATAGGTGAGGCCGGTTCCGCGCTTTCGGCAGGACAACGCCAGCGTATCGGTCTCGCGCGTGCGCTTTATGGCGATCCCTTCATCGTCGTGCTGGACGAGCCGAATGCCAATCTCGATGCGGAGGGCGAAGCCGCCGTTGTCAGGGCGATTGCGTCGGTTAAGGCGCGCAACGGTATCGCCATCGTCGTCGCGCATCGGCCCAGCGCGATCGGTGCCGTCGATTTCATTCTGATGATGGAGGAAGGGCGGATGAAGGCCTTCGGTCCGCGCGACGAGGTTCTCTCTAAAGTGCTGCGCACTCCGAATGCTCAAGCGGCGAAAGGTTTCACCGCATCCGCGCACACGGTTTCACCATTGCGTGTCGTCGCGAATACCCAGCCTAAGACGGTGGCGCTGCAAGAGATTGGCGAAGAGAACAGGCAGGAAGGAGATACGGATGTCAAAAATTGACCAGCGCACGCAGGTGTCCCGCTCCATCCGCAAACATCTTCTTGCCGGTCTTGCCGCAAGCGTCGCACTGCTGGCCGGCGTCGGCGGATGGGCAGCGACGACAAATCTTGCTGGCGCGGTCGTGGCGTCCGGTCATCTTGTGGTCGATTCTTATATCAAGAAGGTACAGCACCCCAAGGGTGGCGTCGTCGGTGAAATTCTGGTGAGCGAAGGTGGCAGGGTAAAGGCTGGCGACGTCGTCATGCGTCTCGACGCCACCCAGACCCGCGCTAATCTCGCCATAGTGACCAAGCGGCTGGATGAGCTGAGCGCGCGCATGGCAAGGCTGGAGGCCGAACGGGACGATCTGCCGGAACTCGTTTTTCCACAGGCTCTGGTGGCGCGCAAGGACGATCCCGATGTCGCTTCCGCCATGCGTAGCGAAACCAGGCTGTTCGAATTCCGCAAATCTTATCGCGAGGGGCGCAAAGCGCAGCTTGTGGAGCGTATCACCCAGTTCGAACATGAAATCGAAGGATTGAGGGCACAGGAAGTCGCCTACGACAACGGGCTTGCGGTTTTGCAGGCTGAGATCACCTCGCAGAAATCCTTGCGGGAGCAGGGCATCGTGTCCGTGCAGCGGCTGAACAGCCTGCAGACCCAGGCCGCGACATTTGGCGGTGAGCGTGGCGAAAAAATCGCCTATCAGGCGCAGACGGCGGGCAGGATCACCGAAACGAAACTGCAGATCCTGCAGATCGATCAGGAACTGCGCACCGAAGTGGGCCGGGAACTGCGCGAGATACAGGCGCAGACGGGTGAATATGTTGAGCGGAAGGTCGCTGCGGAGGACGAGCTGAAGCGCATCGATATCATCGCGCCGCAATCCGGCATGGTGCATGAAATGGCGGTGCATACCGTGGGCGGCGTGGTGACGCCGGCCGACCCGATCATGCTCATCGTGCCTGATGGGGACGAACTGGCACTCGAGGTGCAGATCGTGCCGAAGGATATAGACCAGTTGCAGGTAGGGCAAAAAGCGATGCTGCGGATGACCGCGTTCAACCAGCGTGTCACGCCGGAACTGGAAGGCCATGTCAGTCGCATCGCCGCCGATATCACCACCGATCAGAGGACCGGCCTCTCCTATTATCTGGCGCGGATTTCCATACCGGTTGCCGAGCGGGAAAAGCTGAACACTGCGCCGCTGATGCCGGGCATGCCTGCCGAGGCCTTCATCCAGACCAGCGAGCGCACCGCGCTGTCCTATATCGCCAAGCCGCTGACGGACCAGATCAACCGCGCCTTCCGGGAAGAGTAGCGGGCTTTTCTGATCGGCAGTCACGACTTGAGATCAAAGCCAGCCCAGCGCTTTCGCTGCGCGGATCGCTTCCGCGCGGCGTTTGCAATCCAGCTTGCGGAACAGGTTTCCGAGATGGAATTTTACCGTCACTTCCGAGATGTTGAGGGTCTGCGCGATCTTCTTGTTAGACATGCCGCTGGCCAGCAATTGCAGCATCTGTGCTTCCCGCTGTGAAAGCCCGCCATGCAGGGCGCGTGCCTGCGGCGAGTTGACCGAGGCGGCGAAAATCGACAGCGCGTTCCGGACATCGGAAGAGGTTTCGATGAAACCGCGGATACGGCGATTGTTCAGAAGCGGCGACAGGAATATGCGCTCCTCCGACAGGACGCCGTTGCAGCCAAGGCGCGTCGCCGATTCAAGTGCGTTGAGGATATGGGCGCGGGCGCCGGCACTGTCACGACGCTGGTGTGCGGCATAGCTCTGCCATATTCTGAGCGCGACCTTTTCGCGGTTGGTGACCTTGGGGTTGGCGATCATTGCATCCATCTGCCGGGCGAGATAGGCGCGCGGCGTGAAAAGATGTACCGCGTCGCGGAGCCAGGCCATCACATAGGCGATTTCGTCGCGCCGTGTGAGCCGGGCAAGGTCCTCATTCGCGCTCTCCACCCAGTTGCGACCCATCGGCATGCGAATTGCCGATAGCGTCGCTGCCGCATCCGCCCAGCGGTTGGCGTTCTGGTAGGCAATGGCCGTTCTGATCTCCATCATCGCATGGAATTGCAGGCCTTCCGAAAGGTGAATCCACAGGCCGTCGAGAAAGCCCGGACGAACGGTCATCGGAAAATGATCGATCAGCACCTGCGAGGCATAATGCAGGGCAAACTGCATCAGGCTCGGCCATATCTCGGCGGCGGCGAAGTGGTCGAATTCATGCTCGACGAAGTGCAACAGGTCGCGCGGTTTTCCCGCCTCATAGGCAAGGCAGGCTTCCGCCAGCCGCAGCATTCGGAACTCCTGCGCGGCGTCGTGTGGCACCTGTTCCAACCTTGTGCGCGCATCCTGTGCCGCGCGACGGGCCAAGAGCACATCACCGCTCATCAGTCGCAGGACGATCTGGTGCAGATGGATGAAGAATTCGAGCAGCGGCTGCCCGCCCATCTTGCGCAGATAGATAAGCGCGCGGGCGGCGGCGGCCTCGGCCTCGCGAAAATTACGGCGGCGGATTTCGAATTCCAGCAGCGCATTGTAATAGGCCGCCCATTTGCCGTGATCGTCCATGGGGTAATCGGCCATGAATTCCCCGAGGCGCGTTATCACAGCGTCATTGGGGGTCAGGTCCTCGGCAATCATCAGGTTCAGCCGGAAGGTGCGGGCGGCAAAGGAAAAACGCGAACCGCGGGCAAGCACCTTGAGTGGATCGAGATAATCCGAACCGAGGCTCTTGCCAAGCAGATGGCGCACGCGTTGCAATTCGCCCTGTTTCAGCAATGCGCGGGTGACGGCGAAGAGGACTGTTTCATTCGCCGCGATCATGTCCTGCGAAAACCGCATGATGATCTCACGAAACCTGTCGACGCTGCTTCGGTAGATCAGTTCGCGCCCATGGGCGCGTTCTAGGATTTGCGCGGCGTGGGTCTCATAACCGCGGTCAAGCAACATGGCCATTGCCGCAAGCGCCCGCCCTTCCTTCTCGAATGCGGAAGCGACCTCTACCACTGCCCTGCCAGCCTGTAATGTGGCGAGACGTTCTCCCGCTGCCACGGTCAGAAGCCTTATCAGTGTGTCGTGTTTTTCGGGGTTTGCGATCAGGAAGGGCGGCAGAAGTTCTGCCCATTCAGCGTCGGGTTCTGCCGAGGGATTTTCCAGCCAGAGCGAAAGCGCGACCGTCTGGGCCGGTGACAGATGCGGCAGATAATTTTCCCGCAGATAGTCGACGCATAGTTTTTCGTCGGCGAGGCGAGCGAGAGACAGAAAGGCCGGCCACCCCGCATAATCATGGAGCGCCAGACGCTTCTGTTCTGTTGGAAGGCCCGCGGTCTCATCTTGGCCAAAGGCCAGTTCATTTGCTCCGATCGTCAGCGAACCACGATGCAATATTTGCCGCGCCAGCCCGCTGATACGTTGATCCGGACGGCAGGCGATGACCACGAAACGCACGGTTTCCAGAATAGGGGCGGGCATGCGGACCGCGCGTGCAAAGACCGGCACATCCCATAGCAGACAGCCTTTTGCCGCCTCATCACTTCTGGGCTGGTGCGTCCGGCATACCTCGGTCCCCAGCTCTTGTGCCAGCAAGTCCATAAGAACGCTTTTCCCGGCGCCCGCCGGCGCGCGCAGAAAGATCACGCCTGCGGTTTCGCTGGCGATACGGCGGCAGAGTGTGGTGCGCGGCAGAAGCGTCATTCAGACAGGGATAGGAGATCTGAATTCAAAAACCTATACTCATTTATCAAAAAACTATACCTTTCTGCGATTGTTCAAAAGGACATGTGGTGAAAACTTGTGCTCAGGAAACTGATGCACAAGGAACGGTCCACCGATGCAGCAACATCCGCTGGTCGCGATTTTGAACAGGCTCGGCGCTTTCGTACTGGTCATGATCGCCCTGTCCATCATGATTTTTGCTCTAGCCCGTGTGGTGCCGGGTGATCCCGCGCGCATGGCGCTCGGGCCTGCGGCAACACAGGAACAAGTTGATGCGCTGCGCGGCGAGATGGGTCTCGATAAGCCGCTCGCCGCCCAATACCTCGACTATATCGGCAACGCCCTGCACGGTGACCTGGGCTTCTCGCTGGTTTCCCAGCGCCCCGTCACCACCGATCTGGCCCAGACCGTTCCTGCGACCGTCGAACTGGTTCTGGTCTCAGTCATCTTCATGTTTGCCGTCGCCATCCCGCTTGGCGTCATCACCGCGCATTACCGCGACCGTCCGCTCGACCATATCGGCCGTATCCTCTCGCTCACCGGCGTGACGATCCCGAGCTTTTTGTTTGCCATCACGCTGCAATTGCTGGCCGCTCGCTTTCTCTCCGGCTGGCCGATCATCGGTAGGATCGATCATTCGTTTGGCTGGCAGGGTGGCCCGACGGGCTTCATCCTGATCGACGGTACGCTTGCCGGACGGTTCGATGTGGTGCTGGATGCGATGAAGCACCTTGCGCTGCCGGCCTTTGCGCTCTCCATGGCCGGTATCGGCCAGATCACCCGCATCACGCGTTCCTCGATGATCGAGAACCAGCGCAAGGATCACGTGCTCACCCTGCAAAGCTTCGGCGTGCCGGAGCGGGTCATCATCTTCCGTTATCTGCTGAAGCTTTCCTCCATCGCGCCGCTGACGATCATGGGGCTCGAATTCGCCTCGCTGATCGGCAATGCCTTCGTGATCGAAATGGTCTTCGCCTGGGGCGGATTCGCGTCCTACGGGCTGAACGCCATCCTTCAGAAAGATCTCAATGCCGTGACTGCCGTGGTGCTGGTGGCCGGCCTGTTCTTCATCGTTGCGAACCTGATCGTTGATGTCCTGATCTCGATCATCGACCCGCGCCTGCGCCGCAAGGAGGCTCGCTGATGGCTGATATGAAAATGCTCGAACCCACCGATCGGGGCTTAAGCGCCGGTTACATGATGTGGTACCGCTTCAGCCGCAATCCGGCAGCGGTCATCGGTTCGCTGATCCTGTTGTCGGTGCTGGTTCTGGCGATCTTTGCGCCCTGGCTTACACCCTATCCCAAACATATCGGCGCGGTCGTCGATTTCCGTGCCCGCCACATGCCGCCGGATCTGGAGCACTGGTTCGGAACCGACAAGGCCGGACGCGACATCTTTTCCCGCACTGTCTTCGGGCTCAGGGTCTCGCTTCTTCTCGTCATCGGCGTGCTCGGCATCTCGGTCCCGGTCGGCACCGTGCTTGGCCTGGTCGCCGGTTATTTCGGCGGCTGGACCGAGAAAATCATCAGCGGCCTGACGAACGTGATGCTGGCCATGCCGCCCCTCGTCATGGCGCTGGCGGTCTCCAACCTGCTGGAACCCACCTTGATGAACGCCATGATCGCGATCACGCTTCTATGGTGGACCTGGCATGCGCGGCTGATCTATTCGGTGTCGAAATCCATCGCATCCGAGGACTACATCGAAGCGGCACGCCTTGCAGGTGCGGGTCCGCTGCACATTCTCTTTCGCGAAATTCTGCCCAATTGCGTCTCGGTCATATCAGTCAAGACGACGCTGGATGCGGCATTCGTCATCCTCTTTGGCGCGACACTGAGTTTCCTCGGTTTCGGCGTCAAACCGCCAACTCCCGATCTCGGCTCGATGGTTGCCGATGGGCGCCAGTTCATGCCGGATTTCTGGTGGGAAGTCCTCTGCCCCGGCGCGGCCGTGCTTTACGTGACGCTGGGTTTCAATCTGCTGGGCGACGGCCTGCGTGACATGTTCGACGTGGAAAGCTAAAGCCATGACTGAACCGCTTCTCAAAGTCGAAAACCTCAACGTCACCTTCACCAACTACGGTCGCACGCGCCAAGTGCTGCGCGATGTCGCCTTCACAGTCTCAGCCGGCGAGCGGGTGGCGCTGATCGGCGAAACCGGATCGGGTAAATCGGTCACCGCCAAGGCGATCATCGGCACTTTGCCGAAGAATGCCACTATTGCCTCCGGCGCCATTGTCATCGACGGGCGGGATGTGCTCGCCATGCCGCGAAGGGAACGCGAGGCGCTTAAGGGAACGGCGTTTTCGCTGATCATGCAGGACCCGCTGTCTTCCTTCAATCCGGTCTTTAAGATCGGCACGCATCTCGATGATGTCATGCGCTTTGCCGACAAGCGCAACGGCATCAACTCGTCCAAGGCAGAGCGCCGCACCCGTATCGCAGCGGTTCTGCGCCGCGTGCAGCTTGGCGATACCGAGCGGGTCATGAATGCCTATCCGTCCGAGCTTTCGGGCGGCATGCGCCAGCGCGTGTTGATCGGGCTTGCGCTGCTGCATCAGCCGAAGCTCCTCATCGCGGATGAGCCCGGCACCGCGCTCGACGTCACCACGCAGGACGAAATTCTCAATCTCATCAACCAGCTGGTTGCCGAAGAAAATATGGCGCTGCTGATGATCACCCATAATCTCGGTGTCGTACGTAAGGTGGCGGATCGGGTCGTGGTTATGCACCATGGCGACATCGTCGAGACCGGTCCCTGCACGCAAATCCTGCACGCTCCCGCTGCGGACTACACGCGTTCGCTGCTGGATGCGGTGCCGCCGCTCTACGGTCCGCGTGTCGCCGATCTGGCGCAGAGCACACGCTCGCCGATCGTTACCATCGAGGGCCTGAACAAGATTTACGGCAGACGCAACGGTTACCACGCCGTGCGCGACGTGAACCTGACGCTGAAGGACGGCGAAATTTTCGGTCTTGCGGGCGAGTCCGGTTCTGGAAAAACCTCGGTCGCCCGGATGATCATGGGACTTTCTCGCCCGACCTCCGGCAATCTTGTCGTCGACGCCCCGTCTCCCAGCCGTGGCAAGCGGTTGACGCAGATCGTCTATCAAAATCCGGGCACTTCCCTAAATCCGAAGCGCACGGTCAGGCAGACGCTTACCCTACCGTTGAAATCCATCGGTATGGACGGTGAGGCGCGCGAACGCCGGATGCAGGAACTGATGGGGCTGGTGCGATTGCCGCAATCCTATCTCGGTAAATATCCGCATGAACTTTCCGGCGGACAGAAGCAGCGTGTCGCCATTGCCCGTGCACTCGCGGCTGAACCGAAGATCCTCATCCTCGACGAGCCGACGGCGGCGCTTGATGTCTCCGTGCAGAAGACCGTTATCGACCTTCTGCTGCAGCTGCGGGAAGAGCTTGGCCTGACCTATCTGATGATCTCGCACGACCTCTCGCTGATGCGCAATTTCTGTTCGCGCATCGCCATCATGCTGCGTGGCGAGATCGTCGAGGAAGGGGTGACGTCTGCGGTTTTCGCCGAGCCGAAGCATCCCTACACCCGCGCCCTTATCGCGGCGATCCCCGTCGTCACCGACGAGGAAGAGCGCCTGAAACCCACCGTGACAGAGGAAGAGCGTATGCGCTTCCTCGTAAAAACGACCGATTGATAAAAGAGGAGCCTGACGTGTATCGCGTTGGAATTGACGTCGGCGGCACAAATACCGATGCCGTTGTGTTACAGGAAAAGACTGTTCTGGCGGGGGTGAAAGCCTCCACCACCGAAGATGTGACGTCCGGTGTCATCGAAGCCCTTGAAAAGGTGATCGAGGCGTCGGGCATCGACAGGGCACACATCGGTGCCGTGATGATCGGCACCACGCATTTCACCAATGCGGTGATCGAGCGGCGGCATATGGACGAGGTCGCCGCCATCAGGATCGGCCTGCCGTCCGGCGCCGGCCTGCCACCGATGGTCGACTGGCCGGATGACCTCCGGGAAATCGTTGGTAACCACGGTTATCAGGTCCGCGGTGGATATGAATTCGACGGACGCGAAATCTCAGCGCTCGATGAGGACGAGATTGTCCGCATCGCCGCCGATATCCGCGCAAAGGGCCTGAAGGCCGCGGCCGTCACCTGCGTTTTCAGCGGCATCAATGATGCGATGGAAGTGCGGGCGAAGGATATCCTGCAGGAGCGCTGCCCCGGCCTGCCGGTGGTTATGTCCAAGGATATCGGACGGCATGGTCTGCTCGCCCGCGAAAGTGCTGCGATCATGAATGCCAGCCTTCTTTCGCTTGCGGACCGCACCGTTGCCGCTTTCGGCGAGGCGCTGAAGGCAGCGGGCATAACCTGCCCGTTTTACATCACCCAGAACGACGGCACGCTGATGGCGGCGGATGTGGTGCGCGGCTTCCCTGTGCTCACCTTCGCCTCCGGCCCGACGAATTCCATGCGCGGCGCTGCTTTCCTCACCGGCCTCAAGGATGCCGTGGTCGTGGATGTCGGCGGCACCACCTCCGATGTCGGCTCGCTGTCGCACGGCTTTCCGCGCCAAGCGTCCACGACGGTGGATATTGGTGGCGTGCGCACCAATTTCCGCATGCCGGATGTTTTCTCGATCGGTCTCGGTGGCGGCTCGCTGGTGGTCAATGGCGAACATGGCCTCACCGTTGGTCCGAAATCAGCCGGTTACCGCGTCCGCCGTGAGGCGCTCTGCTTCGGCGGCACGACCCTGACTGCAACCGATATCGCTGTCGCCTCCGGCAAGGCGGACGTGGGCGAGAAGGCTCTGGTTTCCACTCTGGACAAGCGGCTGGTGGATGCCGCAGTCAAAAAGATCAACGACATGCTCGAGTCCTGTGTGGAACGCAGCCGCATCTCGTCATCACCGGTGCCGGTGATCGCCGTTGGCGGCGGCTCCATTCTCATGCCTGACCGTATCGGTGATCTGGACGTCATCCGCCCCGAGAATTTCGCGGTGGCGAATGCCGTGGGTGCAGCGATCGCGCAGATTAGCGGCGAGACGGACCGCGTCTTCTCGCTGATCGAGGGGCGCACGCGTGAAAGCGCGCTTGCGGAGGCGGAGGCCGAGGCACGCGAAAAGGCGATTGCGGCTGGTGCAGTGGCCGAAACGCTGGAAGTCATCGAGCGCGAGGATATGCCGCTTGCCTATCTGCCCGGCAATGCCACCCGCATTCATGTGAAAGTCGTTGGAGAAATGGGAGCCAATCATGGCTGAGACGCGCAAGCTGAAATATGACGAAGCGGCATTGCGTACGCTGACGAGGGAAGATCTCGACGCGCTGGAAATCGGTGCGGGCATTCTCGGCACTGGCGGCGGCGGCAATCCCTATCTGGGCAAGCTGCTTGCACTCGAGGCCATGAAGGCCGGTTACGAGATGAAGATCCTTGCGACAGACGCCATCGAGCCGGACGCGCTTTGCATGTCCATCGGCGGCATTGGCGCCCCCGTTGTCGGCGTGGAGCGCATTCGCGAGGGCCGTGAGGGGCTGCGTTGCCTGCGCGCCATGGAAGAGCTGATCCGCACGCCGGTAGACGCCATCGTCTGCGAGGAAATCGGCGGCTCGAACTCCATGAACCCGCTGGTGACGGCGGCGCTTGGTGGCCTGCCGATCCTCGATTGCGACGGCATGGGCCGGGCTTTTCCCGAGATGCAGATGACGACCTTCTCCATCTATGGCCACAGTTCGACGCCATCGGTGATGTGCGACCTGCACGGCAATGCCGTGATCTTCAGCCACGCCGTTTCCGAAGTCTGGCACGAGCGCATGGCCCGTGCCTGCGTCGTTTCTCAGGGCGGCGGCGCAATGCTGGCGACCGCGCCGATGCAGGCCCACTACGTGCACCAGTATGGTATTCCGAAAACCTACACCAAGGCGATCGCGCTCGGCGAGGCGGTGATCCGTGCCCGCAAGCAGCAGGAAGACCCGATTGCGGCAGTCTGCGCGCTTGAAGGCGGACGGCGCATCTTCAACGGCAAGATCACCGATCTGAAACGCCATCTGCGCGGCGGTTTTGCCGTGGGCGATGTCGAGCTTTCCGGCTTCGACGATTGCTCGGGCCAGACGGCGAGCGTGGCGATCCAGAACGAATTCCTGCTGTTCCGCCGTGACGGCAAGGTGGAAGTGACCGTTCCTGATCTGATCGTCTTGCTCGATGTCGATACCGGTTACCCGATCACCACCGAAGTCCTGCGTTACGGCCAGCGCGTGGCCGTGGTCGCGATCCCCTGCCACGATCTGCTGCGCAGCGCCCGCGCGCTCGAAGTCGTTGGACCGGCGGCTTTCGGTTACCCGGACATTCCTTTCTCACCGCTGCCCGTCCCGGTCGGCAAGGCTGCCTAACCATA
Source organism: Agrobacterium sp. CG160-95 (assembly GCF_053521725.1). NCBI lineage: Bacteria > Pseudomonadati > Pseudomonadota > Alphaproteobacteria > Hyphomicrobiales > Rhizobiaceae > Agrobacterium > Agrobacterium sp. CG160-95. The sequence continues at coordinate 519,436 of NZ_JBNWDU010000002.1, forward strand.
AGCGGGGCAAATGACCCGCAATAAAGAGGAGAACGACAATGAAAATGCCAGGACTTCCTTCCCGCCTTGCCGTGCTTGCGCTCGGCACGGCAATCGCGTTGCCGCTTGTTTCTTCCGCTGCTTTTGCGGATGACAAGGTTTCGGTCGCGGTCAACACGATGCAGATATTCAGCTCGCTCGACCCGGCGAAAGTGACTGACTATACCGGCTACATGGCTATTGTGAACATGTATGACGGCCTGACCACGGTGAACGCCAAGGGCGAAATCGTGCCGCATCTGGCAAAGTCCTGGGATATTTCTGAAGACGGCCTGACCTATATCTTCCATCTGCGCGACGATGCGAAGTTCCAGGATGGCACGGCGGTGAAGGCTGCCGATCTCGTCTGGTCGGTGCAGCGCCTGCTCGGCATCAACAAGGGGCCGTCGAACCTCATCGTCGGCGTACTGAAGCCCGAAAACGTCAGCGCGCCTGATGATGCGACGCTCGTCATGAAGATCGAGCGTCAGTTTTCGCCCTTCATGGCCTCCACGCCGCTGATGATGGCGTTGAACAAGACGTTGATCGAAGCCAATGCTAAGCCCGAAGACAAGTGGGGCGAGGCCTATGTGGGCGAACATTCCGCCGGTTCCGGCCCATACAAGCTCGTCAGCTACAACCGTTCTGCCGATATGGTCATTGCCCGCAATGCGGACTATTTCCTTGGCTGGACCAAGGGCAAGCCGATCGACGAAGTACGCTTCGTCCAGACGAGCGACGACGCTACCGTCAAGGCGCTGGCTGAAAAGGGCGAACTTGGCCTTTCCTCGCACGGCCTTGGCAACGACACTTATGAATCCATCGGCCGGATGAAGGGTTACAAGCTCATCCAGACCCGCACCGCCGGCGGTTTCGTCATCAAGCTCAACACCAAGGTTTACCCGACCGACGACGTTCACGTTCGTCGCGCCATTGCCTATGCGACGGATTACAAGACGATCCAGGAAGTGATCTATCCCGGTTTCGACATGCAGGGGCCGCTATCCGACGCTTTCAAGGACGCGCATAACGGCGATATTCAGCCCGGCGTCTACGATCTGGAAAAGGCGAAGGAAGAACTGGCGAAGTCGAAATATGCCGGCCAGAAAATCACGCTGGTCAACAGCTATGTCGCTTCGCTGGCCTTCGAGGCGGAAGTGGCGCTGCTTTTGCAATCCAGCCTCGAGCAAATCGGTATTACCCTCGATATCAAGCCAGAGCCGTGGAACCGTATTGTCGAGCTTTCCTCCAAGCCTGAAACGACGCCTGCGTCGACGCAGGTGAATATCTCGCCGACCTATCCGTCTCCGGATGCGATGTTCTACAACCAGTATCACTCCAAGGCATCAGGCACATGGATGTCGATGGAATGGCTGCAGAATGCGGAAATCGACGGGTTGATCGACAAGGTCCGTGCCACGACCGATACCAGCGAACAGAACGCAACCTACAAGGAACTGCAGACCAAGATCGCCGATCTTCAACCGGATGTCTGGGCGGTTGCGCCGAACCGCCGTTATGCGGCGAACAAGTGCCTTCAGGGTTACGAGTTCATTCCCATGCAGAGCTGGGACCTGAACTTCTCCAACTTCCATTGGGACTGCAAGGCGGAGTGATCTCCGTCCCATGAAAAGCGGTCCCGCCGCAGGGCGGGGCCGATGAGACTTGGAACGATAAAGGGAAGGAGCATCGCTTGCGCCGGAACGGCTGCGGCATGCCCGAGGATGACGCATGATCCAGGAATTTTCCGAAGACGACATCGAACCTCTTGCCACCGGCGCCTGGATTCTGGGAACGGGCGGTGGAGGCAATCCCTATATCTCGACGCTCAATCTGCGCCGTCTTTATGCCGAAGGCAGGCGGGTGAAGGTCATGGACCCCATGGCGCTTGCTGATGACGACATGGTTGCGGTCGTCTCCAAGATGGGTGCACCGCTTGTTGGTCAGGAACGGCTGGGAGACCCCGTTCATCTTGCCCGCGCGGTCGAGGTCATGGAGGATTATCTCGGCAAGCCTTTCCGGGCGATCATGAGCGTGGAAATCGGCGGCTCGAATGCGTTATCGTCCTTCCTCGCCGCCGCCATGCTCGACCGGCCCGTCGTCAATGCCGATGCCATGGGACGTGCTTATCCCGAAGCGCAGATGACCTCATTCGCCATCGGCAATCTGCCGATGTTTCCGCTGTCGCTGGTCGATGTGCGAGACAATGAGGTGATCGTGACGCGCGCTGCATCGTGGAAATGGATGGAGCGCATCTCGCGCAAGGTCTGCACCGAAGTCGGCTCTACCGCCGCCACCTGCAAGGCGCCGCGCACCGGCAAGGAAGTGAAGGAATGGGGCATTCATTACACCGTCACAAAGGCGACCGAACTCGGGCGCGCGGTGATGGAGGCGCGTGCACGCCATGATGACCCGGTTCAGGCGGTTCTCAACCATGAGGGTGGCAAACAGCTGTTCCGCGGCAAGGTGGTGGATGTCGCCCGCGAGACCACCGGTGGCTTTCTGCGCGGCAGTACGACCATTGAAGGCATCGACGCCGATCGCGGCTCACGCATGGAACTTGCCTTCCAGAACGAGTGGGCAGTCGCCTTCCGCGACGGCCAGCCGGTCGCCATGACGCCCGATCTGATCTGCCTTCTCGACACTGTTTCGGGCAGCGCCATCGGCACGGAATCGGTGCGCTATGGCCAGCGTGTCACGGTTATCGCCCTGCCGGCGCCGGAACTCTTGACGACGCCTGCCGGCATTGCTGCCGTTGGCCCGCGTGCCTTCGGTTATGACATTGATTTCAGATCGGTATTCCCATGAAACGCATCGGTATTGACGTTGGCGGCACCAATACGGATGCCGTTCTGATCGATGGAGACGCCATCGTTGCCTCGATCAAGGTTCCGACCACGCAGGATGTCCTGTCCGGCGTGAAGGCGGCCCTCGCTCACGTGTCTGGCCATGTCGGCGCGGCAGATCGCCCGATCGATGCGGTCATGATCGGCACCACCCATTTCACCAATGCTGTCGTGGAGCGCGCCCGGCTGGAGCGAGTTGCGGCCATCCGCATAGCGCTGCCGACCGGTTCTTCACTGCCGCCCATGTGCGACTGGCCGAAGGATCTCTACGAGGCCGTCGATCCGCTGATCTTCATGGTTCATGGTGGCCATGAATACGATGGCAGTCCGCTGGTGCCGATGATCCCGGATGAAGTCCGTGAAGCGGCGATGAAAATCCGCGATGCAGGCATTACCTCGATCGCCATTTCGGCAACCTTTTCGCCGCTGACCACGGAGTGCGAGGTGAGGGCGGCGGAGATTGTCCGTTCGGTGATCCCCGATGCACGCATCACGCTTTCCCATACGCTGGGCCGTATCGGGCTTCTGGAGCGCGAAAACGTTGCACTTCTGAATGCCGCCTTGCAGACCCTTGGCAGGACCACGGTACAGGCATTTTCGGATGCGCTGCGCGAAGCAGGTGTGAAGGCGCCGTTTTATCTTACACAGAATGACGGCACAGTGGCGCTTGCGGACGTAGCTGCCGCAAACCCCGTGCACAGCTTCGCTTCCGGCCCGACCAATTCCATGCGTGGTGCGGCTTTTCTCACCGGGCTTTCCGATGCCATGGTTGTGGATGTCGGCGGCACCACCTCCGATATTGGTTGCCTTGTCGGTGGTTTTCCGCGTGAGGCAAATAATATCGTCCATATTGGCGGGGTCCGCACCCTGTTCCGCATGCCCGATCTTCTACCTGTAGCACTGGGCGGCGGCACCATTGTCGACCCGCAGACAGGCAAGATCGGCCCGCGCTCGGTGGGGTATCGCATCCTGACCGAAGCCCGCGTTTTCGGCGGCGAGACACTGACGGCATCGGATATCGCCGTTGCGGCAGGCCTGATCGAGATGGGTGACAGGGATCGTGTGAAGGGCCTCGATCCGGCATTCGTGCAGGCGACGCTCGGCCGTATCCGCGACATGGTGGCCGACAGTTTCGACCAGATGAAGACATCAGCCGAAGACGTGCCGCTGGTTGCGGTCGGCGGCGGCGCATTCCTGATACCGGAGCAGGTGCCGGGCGCATCCGAGGTGCTGCGTGTGGAAAATGCAGGCGTTGCCAATGCGCTCGGCGCAGCGATGGCGCAGGTGTCCGGTGAGGTGGATCAGGTCTTTTCCGGGTTGAGTCGCGACGAGGCCCTTGCGAAAGCCGAGACCGAAGCGCAGAACGCAGCGGTCGCTTCGGGAGCGGAGCGCGCGAGCCTCAAGACGCTTGAGGTGGAGGATATTCCCATCGCCTATCTGCCTGGCGGCGCCCGCAGGGTCCGCGTGCGTGTTATCGGCGATATCGCCTTTCATTGATGGTAAGAGGCCCTGCCTGCGGCGGGGCAACAGTGGAGTGAGGATATGACGAAGATCGCACTGGCCATTCACGGTGGTTGCGGGGTTATGCCGGAAGACAGCATGACTCCGGAGGAATGGGAAGCGGCGCGCCTCGATCTGGCGGCGGCACTGCGCGCCGGTTATGGTGTGCTCAAGGCTGGCGGAACTGCGCTGGAAGCGGTTGAGGCGGCAGTCGTCGTTATGGAGGACAGCCCGCATTTCAACGCAGGCCATGGGGCGGCGCTCAACGAGAATGGCATTCATGAACTCGACGCGTCGATCATGGATGGCAAGACCCTTGCCGCAGGCGCAATCAGCGCCTCCCGCGCCATCCGCAACCCGGTGAAGGCGGCCCGGGCGCTGATGGAGGATGAACGCGCAGTCTATCTCACCGGTGAAGCGGCTGACCGGTTTGCGCAGGAGAAGGGGCTTGCCACGGAGCCTCAATCCTATTTCACCACTCAAAAGCGTGTCGAGGCGCTGGCGGCCATGAAGGCCCATGCCACCGCAGGTACGGAAGCGACGGAAAACGAAAAACACGGAACCGTCGGTGCCGTGGCACTCGATGCTGCTGGGCATCTCGCAGCCGCGACATCCACCGGCGGCTACACCAACAAGCCTGACGGCCGGGTGGGTGACAGCCCTGTGATCGGGGCGGGCACCTATGCACGCGACGGCGCCTGCGCCGTTTCCGGCACCGGCAAGGGTGAATTTTTCATCCGTTACGTCGTCGGCCATGAGATCGCGTCCCGTGTCGCCTATCTCGGGCAGGATCTGGAAACCGCCGCCGGCAACCTCGTCCACAAGGATCTGGCGCCCTACGATATCGGTGCGGGTCTTGTCGCCATCGATGCCGAAGGCGGCATTGCCGCACCCTATAATACGCCCGGCATGTTCCGGGGCTGGGTGACCCCATCAGGAGAGGCCCGTGTTGCCACCCACGACAGGGTCTACGACGTGGAATTGTAACCGGCGACCGACCGGGCCGAATGACAATGCTAAAAAAAACGGTGACATGAAGGCCTATCGGCGGCAAAAGGTCTGAACCGAAACCGGCTCGTCATTTCATCCCATGGTGCTGGCCTCATGAATATCAAGCAGCTCGAAGTCCTTCGCACGCTTCTTTCCACCGGCTCGACCATCGCCACCGCCAAGGCCATGGGGCTAAGCCAGTCCGGTATCAGCCGGCTTCTGGCTCAGCTCGAGGCGGACCTGTCGCTGACGCTGTTTGCCCGTGACAAGGGGCGGCTGATCCCGACGCCGGAGGCAGCGCTTCTCGCGCGTGACGCGGAAAATGTGCTGCTTGCTGTCGATCGCATGTCCGGCCACGCCGAAGATCTGCGCAATGGTGCGGCCGGTCCGGAAATCGTCCGCATCGGCCTGCCGAGCAGCATGTGGGAGAACTTCGCGCCCGCCATGCTGATAGACTATGTCAGGGATTTCCCCGGCGTGCGCATCGAGACTTTCTTTGAAACGACCACCGCCATCAACAGGCTGGTTGGCGAGCGGGTGATCGACCTCGGTTTCCTGCGCATGGAAGGTGAGATTGGACCGGGCATTGATGTCGAGCGTGTCGCCACCGGCAAAAGCGTCTGCGTGGTCCGTCAGGATCACCCTTTAGCCGAGCTTACCGAGATAACAGTTAAGGACCTGCGCAACATTCCGCTCATTCTGATCGGCCGGCAGCGGCCGAACCGAATGGCACTCGAGCAGGTCTTCAAGAAGGCGGGCGTCAAGCCCATGGTGAAGATCGAGACCCACACCAACAGTTCCGCATGTGCCTATGTCGCGCATGGTCTGGGCGTTACGATCATCAGCAGTTTTTATGCTAACCTCTACAGGCACCTTCCCGTCGTGGCGCTGCCCTTCATTCCGCAATCAACCCAGGAGTTCGGTCTTGCCCGGGCCTCGGGCGCACCGCTGTCCATCGCGGCGCAGGCACTCAGCGACGCCTTGAAGCAACAAATCCAGCTTTCGCAAAAAATCGACTGAAAACAGAGTTTTTCGCGAGAAATCTCATTGTCCCTGTCAGGATGAAACGTGCCACCATTCTGCATAGGCATATGACGTTTATGCATAATATTGCGCGTTATTTATCAATCCGTCATAGTCTTTCGCAACGAAACCGATAGAGGCGGGAGCACGTTCCCGGCCATCAATCGTGGGGAACCGATGATAAGATTCATACTGAGCCGTCTTTTGATGGCGCTGCCGACGATCGCCTTTGTGTCGATCACGGTCTTTGCGCTCATCCGCTTCATTCCGGGTGATCCGGCCGCCCTGATGCTGGGCGACATGGCGCAACCGGAACAGATCGAGGCGATGAGAACAGAGCTTGGTCTCGACAAGTCCATGCCGCAACAGTTCGTCATCTGGGCGGGCAATGTGGTGCAGGGCGATTTCGGCCGGTCCATCGTCAACGACGAGGCAGTATTGCCGCTGGTCGTGTCGCGGTTCCTCGTCAGTGCTGAGATCGTCGTCGTCGCCGTTCTGCTGGCCAGCCTGATTGCGGTTCCGGCGGGTGTGATCGCCGCCTGGAAACAGAACAGCCTGACCGATCTTGCACTGGTTGGAACGGCAACCCTGCTTTTGTCCATACCGACATTCTGGCTCGGGCTTCTGCTTCTGCTGTTCTTCGGTCTAAAGCTCGGCTGGCTACCGGTGCTGGGATACGTATCGATCAGCGACAATCTCGTTGGCGGCATGCTCTATCTTGTCCTGCCTGTCATGACGCTGGTGATCCACGAGATGGGTGTCTTGATCCGCATGGCCCGCGCCTCAACGCTTGAAGTGCTGCGGCTGGATTACATTACCCATGCCCGCGCCAAGGGACTTTCGGAGAGTGCCGTCCTCTGGCGGCACGCCTTCAAGAATGCCTTTGGTCCGACATGGACAATGATCGGCCTCATCCTCGGCAATCTTCTCGGCGGCATCGCCGTCATCGAGACGGTCTTTACCATTCCGGGGCTCGGGCGGCTGATGGTCGACAGTATCTTTGCGCGTGACTACCCCGTCATACAGGGCTGCCTGCTGTTCGTTTCCCTGTCCTACGTGCTGGTCAATCTCTTCGTCGACCTTCTTTATCCCCTCTTCGATCCGCGTGTGGTTGCCGAATGAAAAAGTTCACACTCAACGGGCTTATCGGCGGCGTTCTCATCGGCCTCCTGCTCATCACCGCCATTACCGGCCTATTCTGGACGCCCTATGATCCGATGAAGCTCGGTTTCGCCTCGCGGCTGGCCGCGCCCGGTCCCAGCCATCTTCTCGGCACCGACGAATTCGGGCGCGATGTTCTCAGCCGCCTGATGGTCGGCGCGCGTGCCAGCGTCTGGATCGGCTTCCTGACGGTCAGCTTCGCGACGATCTGCGGCACTCTGATCGGTCTTGTCAGCGGTTATGCGCGCGGCTGGATTGATGGCGTCATCATGGCCATCAACAATGCGCTTCTCGCTTTTCCCGGCATTCTCCTGGCGCTTGGCCTTCTCGCGGTCTTTGGTGCCAACCAGTACGGCATCATCTTTGCGCTCGGCATCGCCTACACGCCATCAATGGCCCGCGTGGTGCGTGGCGCCGTATTGTCGCTGCGTGAGCGCGAGTTCATCGAGGCATCGCTGGTGATGGGCAATGGCGAGATCTACACCATGTTCCGCCACATCCTGCCCAATTGCATCGCGCCGATCACGGTGCTTGCCACGTCCATGTTCGGCTGGGCAATCCTCTCGGAAAGCGCACTGTCCTTCCTCGGCCTTGGCGTGCCACCGCCGGCCCCCACCTGGGGCAACATGCTGGCCGCTGGCCGGCCCTTCATTCAGCAGGCCGTCTGGCTCGGGCTTTTCCCCGGTCTCTGCATCGCGCTGACACTGCTCGGCATCAATCTTCTGGGCGATGCCCTTCGCGACAGGCTTGACCCGCGCATGAGAGGTCTCAAATGACGGACAATACTCTTCTTACCGTGCGCGGCCTTTCGCTGGAGGTCGCGGGAAGCGGCCACCGGGTAGTCAAGGATGTTTCCTTCGATATTGCGCCTGGCGAAATCTTCGGCATCGTCGGCGAAAGCGGATCGGGAAAGACGCTGGCCACCCGCGCACTCATCTCGCTTCTGCCCCCGGCAATCGCCGTCACCGGTGGATCAGTCATCTACAAGGGAAGGGACGTGATGTCCCTGCCGGCAAGGGAACTTCGCCGCCTGCGCGGCGCGGAAATCGGCGTCGTTTTCCAGGAGCCGATGACCTCTCTCAATCCGTCGATGACGATTGGCCGGCAGTTGGAAGAAGGCCTGATCCTTCACACCAAGTTATCGCCGGAAGAGCGCCGCGAGAAAATTCTCGAGATGCTGAGACGGGTCGGTATCCGCGATCCCGAAGGGGCGCTTGCTGCCTATCCGCATGAGTTTTCCGGCGGCATGCGCCAGCGCATCATGCTGGCCTCGGTCATGCTCCTGAAACCGGCGCTGCTGATCGCCGACGAGCCGACGACGGCGCTCGATGCCGTCATCCAGCGCGACGTCATGGAGCTGATGGTCGAACTGACACGGGCGGAGGGAACAGCCGTCCTTCTCATCAGCCATGACCTGCCGATGGTGGCCCGCTATACGAGCCGTATCGTGGTCATGGAGAAGGGCGCGATTGTCGAACAGGGTCGCACCGAAGACCTGCTCGATGCGCCGCAGCATCCCTATACGAAAAAGCTGCTTTCCTCCCTGCCCTTCCGGGGCGAGCCGCGTGTCGTCGACACCAGCAAGGCGCCGATGATTTCGGCCCGAAACATTGTTGTCGATTATGCCGGACGCAAGTCACTGCTGAAGAAAGCCAAGCCGAAGCGGGCGCTGCATGGGGTCAGCATCGATATTCACGAAGGTGAGGTCGTGGCACTGGTCGGTGGCTCCGGCTCCGGCAAGACCACGCTTGGCCGCACCATTGCCGGTCTCGTAAAGGAAAGCGAAGGGCAGATCCAGTTTCAGGGGCGGGAACGCAAAGAGGACTGGAACGACTATCGCCTGAATTGCCAGATGGTGTTTCAGGATCCCTATTCCTCGCTCGATCCGCGAATGACCATTCAGGCGCTGGTGGAGGAGGCGTTGCGTCTCGTCCCCGGCCTGGATCAGGCCGCCAAGCGCAAGCGGGCGCTGGAAACGCTGGAAGAGGTAGGGCTTGGCGCAGACTATGCCAGCCGTTATCCGCACGAGCTTTCCGGCGGCCAACGCCAGCGCGTGGCGATTGCCCGTGCCATTGCCCGCCGTCCGCGGTTCCTGATCGCCGACGAACCGGTTTCCGCCCTTGACGTGACGGTGCGGGCGCAGGTGCTCGATCTCTTTTCCGATCTGCAGAAACGTTACGGCTTTTCCTGCCTGTTCATCAGCCACGATCTCGGCGTGGTCGAACAGGTGGCCGACCGTGTCGTCGTCATGCAGGACGGCCGTATCATCGAAGAGGGCGACCGCGACACGATTTTCGACAGCCCGAGAGAGGCCTACACACGCCGGCTCCTCTCGGCCATTCCCGCCCTCGACCAGAATGAAAAGGGCGGTGTGACACTCAAATGGCGTCTGGAAGAAGAAGTTTAACAGGAACATGACAATGACTGTGGCTGCCCAACTGAATGCTATCTGTGATGCACAGCCTTTTGTGACGCGCTTCATGGTGCGCAATCTCCTGACCGGCGAAGAGATCGGAAGGGGAGAAAACGAGGAGACCCCGTCGGGCAGCACCCGCAAGACGTCGATCATGATGGCCGTGCTCAAGGCTGCCAGCGAAGGGCGGCTCGATCTCGACCAGCCGGTCACCTACGAGAAGAGGCTGGCGGAAGAGGTGGCCAGCGGCATGTTCCGCTATCTGACGCCGGGCATCGTCATTTCCCTGCGCGATGCACTCGCCGGCATGATGGTGCTGAGCGACAATGTCTGCACCAAGATGGTGCTGGAGCGGCTGACGCTTGAGGAGGTGGACAGCTATTGCAAGACGCTCGGCATGGCTAATACCCACCACCGTTTCCTCATTCCACCGTTGGCGCTGGCGGCCGATCATCCGCTGAAGACCGTCACCACCACCTCGGCGGCGGACCAGGTGCTGCTGCTTCAGACCATTCTTGATGCCCAGTCCTCGCCAGAGGCGCAGGCAAAGCTCGGCTGCAGCCCGCAATTGTGCGGCTGGGCAATGCAGACGCTGAAAAACCAGATATTGCGCTACGGAATCCGCTCCCGCCTGCCATTCGAGGCTGTGGTGGCGAGCAAGAGCGGACGCGGCAAGCGCGGGCGTATGGACGCCGGCATCGTCTACAGAAACGGCGCGCCGTCTTTCATCATCACCGCCTATACCGATGAAGTGCCGCAGGTGATGCCTGACGGCACGCCGGGATACACCATCGCGCTCGAAACGATCGGCCGGCTGGCGCAGGCCTGCTGGGACGGCTTTCAACAATGATAATCAACGACAACAAAGAGGGTAGAACAGTGAACAAACTTCTTCTCGCAGGCGCGGCCCTGCTCGTAACAGCCAATATCGCGGCGGCTCGCGACATCACCATCGCGCAGAGCTCCGATCTGCGCAGCAGCAATCCCGGCGTCAATCGTGACGGCAATACGGACGGGGTGATCCTGCACATCGTCGAAGGCCTCGTCGGTTACAACAATGGCGGCGAAGTAAAGCCGCTGCTTGCCGAGAGCTTCGAGGTTTCGCCAGATGGCCTCACCTATACGTTCAAGCTGCGCGCGGATGTGAAATTCCATAACGGCAAGCCGCTCACCGCAGAAGATGTCGTCTGGAACTGGACGCGCTATCTGAAGCCCGAAACCAAATGGGCCTGCCTGAATGATTTCGTGGAAGGCGGTGCCGCGCATGTCACCGGCGTCAAGGCCACGGACGCCTCCACGGTTCAGATCACGCTTGAAAAGCCGTCAGCCGTTTTCCTCGGCCTGATGTCGCGGCCCGAATGCGGTTATACCGGCATGATCTCGCCGGAATCTGTTGCCGCTGACGGCAGCTTCGTCAAGCCCATCGGCACCGGTCCGTTCCAGTGGAACGAATGGAAGAAGGGTGAATATATCCGCCTCGCCAAATTCGCGGATTATGTTTCGCCTGTAAATGACGGCAAGCCGGATGGCATGGTCGGCTCCAAGCGGCCGCTGGCCGACGGCATCAAGTTCATGGTTATTCCGGACGCCTCGACCGTGAAGGCGGGCCTCGAATCCGGCGTGCTCGACACCGCCGAGATTTCTCCCGATCTCATTCCGGAGTTCAAGACGAATGAGAAGATGCAGCTCATTGTTGCCCGCAACAACGGCAAGAACCTTTTCTATATTCAGACCCGCGACAAGGTGCTGAGCAATCCCGGCGTACGCCGCGCCATGGCGATGGCGCTTGATCTCGATGAACTGGTCGCCGCCGCATCGAACGGTACGGGCGAAGCCAACGGCTCGATGGTTTCGCAGGACTCGGTCTATTTCGATGAGACCCAGAAGAAGCGTCCGGCCTATGACATCGAGGCAGCCAAGAAGGAACTGGAGGCAGCCGGTTACAAGGGCGAGCCGATCTCTATCATCGCCAACAAGCGCGGCAATGTGCCGAGTTTTCCGGCAGCCGTCATGGCGCAGGCCATGATGCAGCAGGCGGGTCTGAACGTACAGATCGAGGTGCTGGACTATGCCACGCAGGTGGATCGTCGCCGTTCCGGCAATTATCAGGTGATCTCGCAGTCTGTCGCGCCGCGTCTCGATCCGGCCCTGATGTATGCATTCTACGTCGGTAACAAGGACAAGAACGCCTCCCTGATGTGGGATGATCCGAAGGCGATCGAGCTGATGAAGGCTGCCTATGTCGAGGCCGACCAGGCGAAGCGCCAGAAAATTTTCGACGAGTTCCACGAACTGATGCTGAAGGAAATGCCCGGCATCTTCCTTTACGACATGGTCGATGTCTGGGGCGCGACCAAGAAGCTCAAGGGTCAGCCGGTCTGGCAGTCGAACGCCCGCCTCTGGGAAGTCTCGGTCGACAACTGATCCAATATTGCCCGCGCCGGAAGCAAAGCCCGGCGCGGGCATTTTCCATCATGACCGTAATGATTTGGCGGCCCCCCGCCGAAGCGTTTGCGTGCGCCCTTAAGGGGCAGGAATGCGAGGACAAGCCATGAACCGTGAAGCCGTGATGTCGATTGCCGCCGAAATCGAGTCAATGAAGCCACATTTCACCACTTTGAGCGACAGCATCTGGGATTTTGCCGAACTCAAATTCGAGGAGAGGCAATCTGCCGGGGTTCTAGCAAACGCGCTTGAGGAGAACGGCTTTGTGGTCCGCCGCGGTGTAGCTGGCATGGACACGGCCTTCATCGGTGAATTCGGCCACGGCAAGCCGGTTATTGCCTTCCTCGGTGAATTTGACGCGCTTGCTGGCATGAGCCAGATGGCCGGCGTGGCCGAGGCAAAACCGCTTCAACCCGACGCCTCCGGCCATGGCTGCGGCCACAATCTGCTCGGCGTCGGCTCGCTGATGGCCGCTATCGCACTTGCCCGGCATCTGAAAGCCAACAACCTGCCCGGCACGGTGCGTTATTATGGCTGCCCCGGCGAAGAGGGCGGTTCCGGCAAGACTTTCATGGTGCGTGCCGGTCTTTTTGACGATGTCGATGCGGCTTTGACATGGCATCCCGCGCCCTTCAACGGCGTGCGCTCCACCAACAATCTCGCGGTGCTGGAATATTTTTATCGTTTCAAGGGCGTTGCTTCCCATGCCTCCAACGCCGCCCATCTTGGTCGCTCGGCGCTCGATGCCGTTGAACTGATGAATGTCGGCGTCAATTTCCTGCGCGAACACATGCCGCAGGATTGCCGGGTGCATTATGCGATCACCGATGCCGGCGGCAAAGCGGCAAATGTGGTGCAGGCAAAGGCCGAAGTGCTCTATCTGATCCGCGCACCTGAAATGCGCCAGGCGCTCGATCTCGCAGCCCGTGTGGACAAGGTCGCGCGTGGCGCGGCCATGATGACCGAAACAGAGGTGGAGATCGTCTTCGATACCGCCTCCACCAATCTCCTGCCCAACATCACGCTCGAAACGGCGATGCATGAAAACATGGTGGCGCTTGGACCCATAGCCTTCGACGAGGCCGATCAGGCCTTCGCCAAGGTCATTCAGGACACGTTCACGGAAGAGGCGATCAAAAGCAGCATCCGGCTCTACCAGATCAAGGGCGACGTCTTTTCCAACGGGAAGATCGACGGGTCGACGCCGCTGCATCTCGGCCTGCGCGATTTCGAGGGGCAGTCGCATTTTCGTGCCGGATCGACCGATGTCGGTGATGTCAGTTGGGTGACGCCGACAGCGCAATGCTGGACACCCGCATGGGCAATCGGGACCAATCCGCATACGTGGCAGGTTGTGGCGCAGGGCAAAAGCCCGGCCGCCCACAAAGCCATGGCACACGCCGCCAAGACGCTCGCATCGACAGGTCTTTCGCTGATGACCTCGCCCGAGCTGCTTGAAAGTGTCAAAAAAGAATGGCTGGAGAAAACCGAGGGCAGTGATTATGTCTGCCCCATTCCGGCGGATGTGATGCCCGGTTTTCACGATTAAGACGTGGCGCGTCTTTCGCGCCCGTCCAACTTTTCCATTTGTCCGTGACGTTTTATCGCAGGCAGCCCAGCGACTTCCGCGAAAGTGCTCAGCAAGCGCATGAGCCCCCTCCGCCCACGCCAGGGCGAAGGGGGCTATCCCCGTTTTCTCTGAAAACTCCTGGTCATCACCGCCTTGTGTGCCGTCTCGCTCCACGACCACGAAGAAAGCATTGACGTTCGAACCAAAAATGGAATAAATATATCGAACAACAGAAATTCGGTTTCATTATTCCGTTTTCTGGATGTGAGGAGTTAGCGGCGGGCTCTCGGGTCCGTTTCCGGCTGGGAGAGGTGGCGCTGGACACCGAGGAGGAGAAAACAATGAAAAAGCTTATTATCAGTGCGGCTATGTCTGTGCTTTTGGGCACGGCGGCACATGCCGAGACCGTCGGTGTTTCGATGGCCCTGTTCGACGACAACTTCCTGACCGTGCTGCGCAACGGCATGCAGGATTATTCCAAGGAGCTGAAGGGCGTCACCCTGCAAGTTGAGGACGCGCAGAACGACGTTGCCAAGCAGCAGAGCCAGATCCAGAATTTCATCGCCTCCAAGGTCGATGCGATCATCGTCAATCCGGTTGATACGGATGCGACGGCGGCCATGTCGAAACTTGCTGCTGAAGCCAAGATTCCGCTGGTTTACGTCAACCGCCAGCCGGTAAACGTGGATTCCCTGCCAGACGGCCAGGCCTTCGTGGCATCGGAAGAAACCGTGGCCGGCACGCTTGAAACCAAGGAAGTCTGCCGCCTTCTCGGTGGCAAGGGCAAGGCCGTGATCATGATGGGCGAGTTGTCCAATCAGGGCGCGCGCATGCGCACGCAGGCCGTTCACGATGTTCTGAAAACCGATGAATGCAAGGGCATTTCCGTGGTTGAAGAGCAGACGGCCAATTGGCAGCGCACGCAGGGTTCCGACCTCGTCACCAACTGGCTGTCCGGCGGTATCGAGTTCAATGCCGTCATTGCCAATAACGATGAAATGGCGATCGGCGCTATCCAGGCTCTGAAGGCCGCGGGCAAGGACATGAAGGAATATGTCGTTGCCGGTGTGGACGCCACGCAAGACGCGCTTGCCGCCATGCAGGCAGGCGATCTCGACGTGACGGTCTTCCAGGATGCGGCTGGCCAGGGCAAGGGTGCTCTCGATGCCGCACTGAAGCTCGTCAAGGGCGACAAGGTGGATAAGAAGGTCTACATTCCCTTCCAGCTCGTTACCCCGGAAAACGTCAAGGACTACGTAGCCAAGAACTGACGACCCTTTACCGGCATTTGCGACCGTTTCAAGCAATATCGGAAGCAAATGCCGGTTCTGGACGGCAGTCGGCGTCTCAGACGCCGAGTTGAAGCAGGCTAGAATAGTATTTCAGTGAATTCAAAGTGTTACAGCGCTTTTGTGTGTCTTGATCGGCACGGCGCTGTAAGCCTCCCCGGAGGATGGGCGCCTTTTGGCGAAACCTCTTCCCCGGTCATTTTTGTCTATCGTGGAGGATAAGATGGTCGTCAGCCCATCGACAATGGCCGCCGTGCGCGCCAGCGGCGCCGTGCCCAATGCAGAATATCTTCTCGCAGCGGACGGCATACGCAAGGAATTTCCAGGCGTTGTCGCGCTGGATGACGTTTCGTTCCACCTCAAGCGCGGCACCGTGCATGCGCTGATGGGTGAGAACGGCGCCGGTAAATCGACGCTGATGAAGATTCTGGCAGGTATCTACCAGCCGGATGTCGGAGAAATTCGCCTGAAGGGCGCTGCGATACGCCTCGATTCACCGCTTGATGCGCTCGAAAACGGCATTGCGATGATCCATCAGGAACTCAACCTGATGGCCTATATGACGGTGGCGGAAAATATATGGATTCGCCGAGAGCCAAAAAACCGACTGGGCTTTATCGACCATGGCGAAATGTATCGCCGCACCCAGACATTGCTCGAAAGGCTCGGTATCGATCTCGATCCGGAAATGCGTGTCGGCGAACTATCGGTCGCAAGCCGGCAGATGGTCGAAATCGCCAAGGCGGTTTCCTACGACTCCGACGTTCTCATCATGGACGAACCGACGTCAGCGTTGACTGAGCGCGAGGTGGAACATCTGTTCCGCATCATCCGCGACCTCAGGGACCGCGGTATCGGCATCGTCTACATCACTCACAAGATGAATGAGCTTTTCGAGATCGCCGATGAGTTTTCCGTCTTTCGCGACGGCAAATATATCGGCACCCACGCGTCCACCGATGTGACGCGAGACGACATCATCCGCATGATGGTGGGGCGCGAAATTACCCAGATGTTCCCGAAGGAAGAGGTTCCGATCGGCGATGTGGTGCTGTCGGTCAAGAACCTGACGCTGAACGGCGTCTTCCATGACGTGTCATTTGATGTTCGCGCCGGGGAAATTCTAGGTGTCGCCGGCCTTGTCGGTTCTGGCCGCTCGAACGTGGCGGAAACGGTGTTCGGCGTTACGCCGGCGTCTTCTGGCACTGTGGAAATCAACGGCAAGCCTGTGTCGATCGCAAGTCCGACAGAGGCGATTCGTCACCGCATGGCGTTCCTGACGGAAGACCGCAAGGATACCGGCTGCCTGCTGATTCTCAATATTCTTGAGAACATGCAGATCGCGGTTCTTCAGGACAAATATGTCGCCAACGGCTTCGTGCAGGAAAAGACGCTTTCGGAAGCCTGCGACGACATGTGCCGCAAGCTCCGGGTCAAGACGCCCAATCTTTACGAGCGCATCGAAAACCTGTCGGGCGGCAATCAGCAGAAGGTGCTGATCGGGCGCTGGATGCTGACACAGCCACGCATCCTCATTCTGGATGAGCCGACGCGCGGGATCGATGTCGGGGCAAAAGCCGAAATCCACAAGCTGGTCGGCGAGATGGCGCGCAATGGCGTCGCCGTCATCATGATTTCCTCCGAAATGCCGGAGGTTCTGGGCATGAGCGACCGTATCATGGTCATGCATGAAGGTCGCGTGACTGGCTTCCTTGACAGAAGTGAAGCCACACAGGTGAAGGTGATGGATCTCGCATCGCGGTGAGGCGCGCCGGGATTTCTCGAGGAGGAATGACTATGAATACGAACGCCGCCGCCAACGCAGAGTTGGATGCAAAATCCGGACGCAAGCCGCACAGGCGCATACCGCCCGAAGCAAATATATTTTTCGTGCTGATTGGCATCGCGCTGGTTTACGAAATTCTTGGCTGGATTTTCATCGGCCAGAGCTTTCTGATGAACCAGCAGCGCCTGACGATCATGATCCTGCAGGTGTCCGTCATCGGCATCATCGCCGTCGGCGTCACGCAGGTCATCATCACCGGCGGCATCGATCTGTCCTCCGGTTCGGTCGTCGGTCTGACGGCGATGTTGTCCGCCAGCGTGGGGCAGTCCTCCACATGGCCGCGGGCGCTTTATCCGGGTCTGACCGATCTGCCTTTCTTCATGCCGCTGGCTGTCGGCATTCTGGCTGGCGCTTTGGCCGGTTTCATCAACGGGCAGCTTATAGCACGCACGAAAATCCCGCCGTTCATCGCAACCCTCGGCATGATGGTGACGGCGCGCGGCCTTTCCAAATGGTACACCAAGGGCCAGCCGATTTCCGGTCTGACCGACGGTTTCACCTTCATCGGTACAGGTGTCTGGCCGGTCGTGGTTTTCCTCGTCGTCGCGGTTATTTTCCACGTTGCGCTACGTTACACCCGTTACGGCAAGTTCACCTATGCCATCGGCGCCAACCAGCAGGCCGCCCGCGT
This sequence comes from Agrobacterium sp. CG160-95, assembly GCF_053521725.1. Taxonomy (NCBI): domain Bacteria; kingdom Pseudomonadati; phylum Pseudomonadota; class Alphaproteobacteria; order Hyphomicrobiales; family Rhizobiaceae; genus Agrobacterium; species Agrobacterium sp. CG160-95. The sequence goes on from NZ_JBNWDU010000002.1 coordinate 537,168, forward strand.
TTCCGGTATCAATATCGAGGCGCATCTGATCAAGGTCTACGCCATTGCCGGCATGCTGGCCGGTCTTGCTGGTGTCGTCACCGCTGCCCGTGCACAGACGGCGCAGGCCGGCATGGGTGTGATGTATGAACTCGACGCCATCGCCGCGGCCGTTATCGGCGGCACTTCGCTCGCCGGCGGTGCTGGCCGTATTACCGGCACAGTGATCGGCACCATCATTCTCGGTGTCATGACATCCGGTTTCACGTTCCTCAGGGTCGATGCCTATTACCAGGAGATCGTCAAGGGACTGATCATCGTGGCCGCCGTCGTCGCTGACGTCTACCGCCAGAAGAAACGCGCAAAACGCTAAGCACTCCTCCTCCCGGACCTGGGGCAGGCCTTCAGGCTTGCCCCTTTTTTTGTCCTATCGACAAGGACCTGAATGGCCTTGGAGGGGAGGGGTCGGTTTCAGGTCTTGCTGTTCCGGTACTCGTGAACTGCCTTGCCGAAAGCTTCGAACAAAGCGCGCGAGGGTGCGTCTGTCTCGGCCCAATATTCCGGGTGCCATTGCACACCAACGGCAAAGCCCTTGGCATCGATGACGGAAACGGCCTCGATCGTGCCGTCTGCCGCCGTCGCCTCCACCTGCAGGCGTGGCGCGGTCTCGGCAATTGCCTGCCGGTGCAGCGAATTGATCTGGATTTCTCCCGACACGCCAAGATGCTGCGCAATGCAGGAGCCTTCGCGCACATGCACCGGCTGGCGGATTGCGAAGGCCACGTCGCGGTCCTCATGTTCCGGCTTGCGGTGGTCCCATATTCCGGGCTGTTCCTGAATTTCGGAAGCAAGCGTGCCGCCCAGCGCGACGTTCAGCTCCTGAATGCCGCGACAGATGGCAAGCATCGGAATGCCGCGTTCCAACGCCCGGCGGATCAGCGGCAGGCTGGTGGCGTCGCGGGCTGGATCGAACGGACCGTCACTCTCCTTTGCCTCTTTTCCGTAAAGAGAAGGGTGAACATTGGTGGCCGAGCCGGAGACGAGCAGGCCATCGACCCGGTCGAGGATGGCATCGACCTCATTGCCGTCCTCAAAGGCCGGAACGATGAAGGACATGACATCAGCCACCTTCAGCGCCGCGGAAAGATACTGGTTCTGCGCGGCGTGCCAGTCGGCTCCGGTGAAATGCCGGATGTCGGCGGGGACGGCGATAATCGGTTTTGGCATGGTGGCTCCGGGGGCGAATCTTCGAAAATTTGTGCGACTGCCAGCGGGCCAAGTCAAGCATGTGTTTCGTCCTCGGAACGCAATATATGCGGCTAAAGTATAAGGCGGCGTCGCGATATTTCAGTTGCAAATAAAATAGCGAAGAGGCCGCCGAAAAAATCCTGATATGGCTGGTTTTCCGGCAATTAATTCTTGGCGCGGGTGCTTGTCAGCTGGGCGGTAACCGTGCTTACTTTGCTGCGATGCCTGAACAGCACGAGGGGAATTCAAGCTGCGGGCAGCGTTGATATCTGGGAGGATATAGATGGATCGCCGTTCCTTTATGAAAAAAGGTGCGCTGGCGGGGGCTGCTGCGACAGCCTTGGCTGCGCCCGCAATTGCACAACAGAATACCAAGATCACCTGGCGACTGACGTCTTCGTTTCCGAAGTCGCTCGATACGATCTATGGCGGCGCCGAGGATATTGCCAAACATGTGGCGGCCGCTACCGACGGCAATTTCACCATCCAGCCCTTTGCGGCTGGCGAAATCGTGCCCGGCCTGCAGGCGGCCGATGCCGTATCATCGGGTACGGTGGAGATGTGCCATACCTGCTCCTATTATTACGTCGGCAAGGATCCGACCTTCGCTATCGGCACGGCGATACCGTTCGGTCTTAATGCCCGCCTGACCAATTCCTGGTTCTACGAAGGCAACGGCAACAAGCTGCTCAACGAGTTTTACGCCAAGCACAATCTCTACGGCATGATATCAGGTAATACCGGCGCCCAGATGGGCGGCTGGTTCCGCAAGGAAATCAACACCGTCGACGATTTCAAGGGTGTGAAGATGCGCATTGCCGGTCTTGCCGGCAAGGTGGTGGAAAAGCTCGGCGTGGTCCCGCAGCAGATCGCCGGCGGCGATATCTATCCGGCGCTGGAAAAAGGCACCATTGATGCCGCCGAATGGGTTGGTCCGTATGACGACCACAAGCTCGGTTTCCAGAAGGTGGCGAAATATTATTATTACCCGGCCTTCTGGGAAGGCGGACCGGTCATCCATTCCTTCGTCAATCTGGACAAGTGGAACAGCCTGCCGAAGAACTACCAGACGGTGCTGCAGGATGCCTGCGCTTTCGCCAATACCAGCATGATGGCGAAATATGACGCGAAAAACCCTATCGCCATCAAGCAGCTGGTTTCGGAAGGTGCCGTGCTGCGGCCCTTCAGCCAGGAAATCCTCGAGGCCTGCTATAAGGCAGCGTTGGAAGTCTATGCCAATATTTCAGCAACCAACCCGGACTTCAAGAAGATCTACGAGGATCAGGTCGCCTTCAAGCGCGAGGGTTACCTGTGGATGCAGCTTGCGGAATATACTTTCGATACTTTCATGATGATCCAGCAGCGTAACGGCAAGCTCTGATTATTCGGTGCGGCGGACCGGACAAAAGCCTCGGGGACTTCGGTCTCCGGGGTTTTTGTTGTGCCGTCGCGCGCCTGCATCCGCCCGACAGGAAAGGGCGATTGACGATCAGGGCTGTCGGAAGCAAAAGCAGCAGGCTCAGTGACCAGGCGCAGTCCCGGCAATCATTGGCCACGCTGACCTCGGAAAAACCGGACAGGCTGGCCGATGACTGTCAGGTTCAATTTTCACACAGAGTAAATGGAAGGCAGGGGTGCAACCCTGTCTTCCACTCAGCAATGATCAGTTCTCCGAAAAATCCGTAAAAGACGCTGGTTAAGGCCCGATCTTCGGTGGTTCACCGAGGTTAGGCATACCTGGCAACCCACCCGGCTGGCCTCCTGGCAGGCCGAAATTGGGCATGGTGCTGCCGCCCTGATTGCCGAAGGCAGGCACTTCGATCTTGATGGAGTTGAGGTCCACCTGGGGTGCTTTATCCAACCAGTAGGTGACGGATTCCGGCCAGAAGATCACGATGGCGACGAGGATGAGCTGCATGCCGAGCCAGGGAATGGCACCCATGTAGATATCCGAGGTCTTGACCGTGCGCGGCGCGATTGAGCGCAGGTAAAACAGCGCGAAACCGAAGGGCGGGTGCATGAAGCTGGTCTGCATGTTGATGCAGATCAGCACGCCGAACCAGATCAGGTCGATGCCGAGCGCCTGCGCGATGGGTGCGAGCATCGGGATGACGATGAAGGCGATCTCGAAGAAATCGAGGAAGAAGGCGAGAAAGAAGATGAAGATGTTGACGAAGATCAGGAAGCCGATCGGGCCGCCCGGAATGCCCGACAACATGTGCTCGATCCACAGCGAACCGTCCATGCCCTGAAAGACGAGGGAAAAGCAGGTGGCGCCTACCAGAATGAACACCACCATGGACGTGATGTGCATGGTGGAATGCATGCCCTGCTTGACGAGATCCCAGGTGAGGCGGCGGTGGGCTGCGGCCAGCGCCATGGCCCCGACGACGCCGAGCGCGCCGGCTTCCGTTGGTGTTGCAAGGCCGAGGAAGATGGTGCCGAGCACGAGGAAGATCAGCACGATGGAGGGCACCATGCCCGCCAGCACGCGAAATACCAGTGCACGGTTGAGTTCGCCCCGCGCTTCTGGCGGCAAAGCAGGCAAATCCTTCGGCCGCACGATCGACATGAACAGGATGAAGAGCATGAAGATGGCGACTTGCAGGATCGACGGGCCAATCGCGCCGAGATACATGTCGCCCACGGATTTACCGAGCTGGTCGGCAAGAACGATCAGCACGAGCGAAGGCGGAATGACCTGCGTGATGGTGCCGGATGCGGCGATGACGCCGGTGGCGAGGCGCGGATTGTAACCGTATTTCAGCATGATTGGCAGCGAGATGACACCCATGGTGATGACGGAGGCGGCAACCGTGCCTGTGATCGCGCCAAGGATTGCGCCGACGATGATGACGGCATAGGCGAGGCCGCCTGGAATGGCGCCGAACAGCTTGCCCGTGCCTTCAAGCAAATCTTCGGCAAGCCCGCATCGCTCCAGGATCGCGCCCATGAAGGTGAAGAACGGAATGGCGAGCAGCAGGTCGTTCGAGACGATGCCGAAGATGCGCAGCGGCAAGGCCTGAAGGAAGGCCGGCGAAAAATGCTCGGTGAAGATGCCGATGACGCCGAAAACCAGACCGACGGTGGCAAGAGAGAAAGCAACCGGAAATCCGTAGAGCATGAAGATGATCATGCCGAGGAACATCAGTGGCGGAAGAATTCCATATTCGAACATGGGAAATATCCTGAAGGTTCAGATCGCGGCGATCATTGCAGGGGTTTTTCGTACTTCGTATCGAGCGCATAAAGCCCGTTGAGGGCGCCGATGCGCTTGATGAGTTCGGAAAATCCCTGAAGAACCAGAAGGGCGAAACCGGCGAAGATGATGAGTTTCACCGGCCAGCGGATAAGCCCGCCAGCATTGGAGGACATTTCGTTCTGATGCCAGGAAAGCATGAACATCGGCCAGGAAAGCCAGGCCAGATAAAAGCAGGCGGGCATAAGAAAAAGTACGATGCCGATGATGTCTACCCACAGGCGCGTGCGAGACGAGATAGCCCCGTAGATGATGTCCACCCGCACATGTTCATTCATGCGCAGCGTGTAGGAGGCACCCACCAGCACGATGAAGGCAAACATGTACCACTGGATTTCGAGCCAGCCGTTTGAACTATAGTTGAAGGTATAACGCACCATGGCGTTTCCGGCGCTGACGAGGCAGCAGACAAGCACCAGATAACCGGCGACCTTGCCCAGAGCTTCGCTGACAAGGTCGATCAGCGCACTTAATTTCAAAAGCGGTTTCATTACTTTCCCCTCTTCCCTTGCCGGGCCCTTTGCGGGTTATGGTGGCAAGCAAGCCGGTCGGCCATCGTGACGGGCACGCCTCCACGCGTATCCGCACAGCCAAATTCCGGCGTTCCTCCCCACAGAATCCCGTGTATGGGCAGGCTGTCCGAAAAGCAACCGAAACCACTATTAAACCGGCCGTATGGCCGCCGTTTTCAACCGTTTACAAAAGAATGTTGCACGACGGCACGCTTTGCACGGCATACCGTTTGCCCCGCTTGTCAGCGATGTTCTTTCGTGTGGAACGCATTGCACTTTTCGCCGACTTCATGTTACCTCTGGCTCCGGAGAATCCGGCATGGGCCCGTTATCGTCCGCAGGGCAAATTGTCTTGTGCGGCGGGTATGGCGGATGGAGCAGAAGGGGAAGCGGAATGAGCGAACACCACACAGGTCCGGTCGAAGTTGGCGCCGAGATGAACTACGCCGAGCATGAAAAGACCTACAACGCTTTTCTTGCCATGACGAAGTACGGCACGATGCTGGTCTGCGTGCTGATGCTGGCCATGGTCGCGGGTTTCTTCACGTCCGTGGGTTTCCTTGGCGGCCTTATCGTTTTCCTCGTGCTTTCGGCTGCGGGTTTCATTCTGCTGCGCTGAGCAACGCTGTTAACAAGCGTTTCGCGGCGCGGACGTTGCGATGCCTTGCTACCGGCAAGCCCAAACCCGGAAAGGCGAAGCAATGAAACGCCTGTTTGCCTGGCTGTTATTGCTGGCGGTTATGTCGCATCCCGCTTTGTCGCGCGATCTTTTGCCGTCTGAGCAAGACAAGCTGCAAACACAGATAGAGCGGTTCAGCGCCGCCTTGAATGCGCAGGATTTTGATTTTGTCGGCCGGACGGTGCCGCCGAAAATCTTTGAGTTCATTGCAAACGACGCGGGTGTTTCCGTCGGGCAGTTGCGTAGCGCTCTGACCACGCAGATGCAAATGGCGCTTGCAGCGGTGAAGATCACCGAATTCACCATGGACACGGCGGCGATCAGTGTGCAGCAGACGCCTGATGGAACGCCCTATGCGCTCGTTCCGACGAAAACGGTGATGGAAACCGGCGGCCAGACAATCGAAGCGAAATCCCATACCCTGGCGCTTATAGACGGTACGCAATGGTATTTGCTGCGTGTGAGCGATCAGCAGCAGGTGACCATCCTGCGAAAGGTCTATCCATCCTTCGCCACGGTGGAGTTTCCGGAAGATTCCGTACAGCAGGTGAAATAGCGTGCAGGCGTCCGCTAAACCGTAGAAACTCTAACCGGCTTGAAACCGGATTTCCGCATTGTCAGGAAAAACGCCCCGGACGGAACGGATCGACCGATATTGCGGTCTCCTCGCCGTTTGCCAGTTGCGTCACGAGGCGGGCGGTAGCTGCCGATTGCGTCAGCCCCAAATGACCATGGCCGAAGGCATAGATGACGGAAGGTGTGGTGCGCGCGGTGCCGATGACGGGAAGACAGTCCGGCATCGAAGGGCGGAACCCCATCCATTGCTGGCCGCCTTCAACCTTGAGACCGGGCAGGAAACGACCGGCTTTTTTGAGCATGGCCTCGGATCGCTTGAAATTCGGCTTCAACTCCAGACCGCCCAACTCGACTGCGCCGCCAACGCGGATGCCAGACGATAGCGGTGTAACGACAAAACCGTGGTCGTTGAAATAAAGCTGGCGCGTGAGGTTGAAGGCGCCAGCGGGCAGGGTGGTGTTATAGCCGCGTTCGGTTTCCAGCGGCACGATGTTGCCAAGTGTTGCGGCAAGCGGCTTGGACCACGCGCCGCAGGCGATCACCACCTTGTCGGCGTCGATCTTGTCGCCGTTTTCCAGGGTCACGATCGTACTTTCGCCGACAGCGTCGATGCGTTCTGCCTCGCCCTTGCGCAGCTTTCCGCCACGGGCGATCACCAGGTCGAAAATGGCACGGGTGAAGTCGTAGGGATCGGAGACCTGCAAGCCATCAGGCGAGAACATGGCGTGGCGGAATTGCGGGGCAAGACCCGGCTGCAATTCGTCTATCTCGTTGCGGGCGACACGCTTGGAAGAGAAGCCTGCCTGTTCCTTTTCATCCCAGTCCTTGCGGGCAGCGTTGAGGCTGGCTTCGCTGTCGTAAAGATCGAGCGTGCCGGTTTTCGCGACAAAGTGCGAGAGCTCCGGCATGGCGGCGACATGGGCCATTTCGGTGGCAGACAGCCGGTTGATCTCGCTGAGCGTTCTCAGGCCGTGGCGAAAGTTGCGCTCAGCGCTGGCGCGCCAGAAACGCCACAGCCACGGCGCGATCTTCGGCGCATAGGCAGGCGGCACGCTGAGCGGGCCGAGCGGATCGAAAAGCCAGCGCGGTGCTTTTCTCATGATGCCGGGGGCGGGAATGGGGATGATTTCGGGAAAGGCGAGGATACCGGCATTACCGGAGCTTGCGCCCCGGGCAACTTCACCGCGCTCCAGAAGAAAGACCTCACGCCCGGCATTTTGCAGGTAAAGCGCCGCCATGGAACCGATAATGCCGGTGCCGATCACCAGCACGTCGCATTTCAGGGTTTTGGTCATCGGCGCTCCTGCAACACAAATCTCTCAAGCCCGCCATAACAATGAATGCCGTACCGATGAAAGCCCGTATCGCTCTGCGGCGGCAGAAATATCAGCACTGTGGCAAATAAGCGGTTCTCATCCGGTGCGGACGGGTTGGTAAAGGCAGCTCGGTCTGAAGTATTCTTGCCAACAGTTTCGGTCATTGGACCAATAGTTATGGGTCATCATTAATTGCTATTTAACAGTGTCCGGCTAGGTTTCGCGTACACGCAGACCGATCCTTTATTTTCATCTCTTTGGCATCGAGGAGGAAAGGTCCGCATACAAGTTATTGTTGGGAGTTCAAAGACATGTCTCAATTTTTCAAACTCGGTACGGACGCATCTGCGGTACTTGATGCCCTAGGCCGCTCGCAAGCCATCATTGAGTTCGATCTGACTGGCAAAATTCTGAAAGCGAACGACAATTTCTGCAAGGCGGTCGGCTATCAGCAATCAGAAATCATCGGACGCCCCCATAGCATGTTCCTGTCTCCCGAAGATGCAGCGTCACCCGAATACAAGGCCTTCTGGGCGAAACTCTCACGCGGCGAATACGATCAGGGCCAATATCGGCGGCGGTCGAAAACCGGCGACGACATCTGGATTGAAGCCTCCTACAATCCGGTTTTTCGTTTCGGCAAACCTTACAAGGTGGTCAAGATCGCTTCCGATATCACGTCGACGAAGCGCCGAAGCACCGAGGATAACGGCAAGCTGGCAGCGCTTTCGCGTGCGCAGGCGATGATCGAGTTCACTCCCGAGGGGAAAATTCTCTCCGCGAATGAAAACTTCCTGACAGCACTCGGCTACACGGCGGAAGAGATCATCGGCAATCATCATTCGATGTTTTGCGAGCGTGGCTACGTGCAGTCCGAAGAGTACCGCAATTTCTGGAAAGATCTTAGTAAGGGAGAGTTCTCGACCGGTCAGTTCATGCGGCTTGGCAAGAACGAAAAACGCGTCTTCATCCAGGCGTCCTACAACCCGATCATCGACGAGCGGGGAAAAGTCGTCAAGGTGGTGAAATTCGCCTTCGATATAACGGACCGCGTGCATGCGGTGGAAGAACTGGGCGCTGCGCTTGAGCGTCTTTCCCAGTGCAACATCCGCGTCACGCTCGACAAGCCTTTCGTGGGTGAGTTCGAGGGGCTGAGACGGGATTTCAACAAGTCCATCGCCGAATTCCAGAAAACCCTGGAAAATGTTCTTGGGCAGACCGATGACCTGACCAGAAGCAGCCAGGAAGTCAGCGAAGCCTCTGTTCATCTCGCCGAAAGATCGCGTGAGCAGGCCGTGGCGCTGGAGGAAACCTCGGCGGCGCTGGAAGAAATCACCGCGACTGTACGGGCATCGACGGAAAACACCAAGGAAACCCGAAAACTCGTTCAGAGTGCGCGGACGTCAACGGCGGCTTCCACCGAAGTCGTTGGGCGTACCGTCAACGCCATGCAGCGCATCGAGACGGCATCGCGGGAAATCAGCCAGATTATCGGCGTTATCGATGAAATCGCCTTCCAGACCAACCTTCTTGCCCTGAATGCGGGCGTCGAAGCCGCGCGCGCGGGCGATGCGGGCAAGGGTTTTGCGGTCGTGGCACAGGAGGTGCGCGAACTTGCGCAACGCTCCGCCAGTGCCGCCAAGGAAATCAAGGCGCTCATCAACAATTCCGGCACCGAGGTTATGGAAGGCGTGCGGCTTGTCGGCGAGACGGGTGAGGCGCTGAAGCAGATCGATGCGCTGGTGAAGCACATTGACGGCAATGTCGATATGATCGCCAAGGCCGCCGATGAACAGGCCTTAGGCATCAGCGAAATCAACCGTGCAGTCAACCAGCTCGACCGGATGACGCAGGAAAACGCGGCGATGAGCGCGCGCACGACCGCCATTAGCGCTACCCTTGCCCAGGGTGCGGATGTGCTGGCGCAACTGGTCAGCCTGTTCAAACTGAACCGCCGCGCGACCCAGCGCGACGACGGGGCATCCATTTCATCCAACTCGTCGCGGACGAGCCACAGTGTGAAACTGTCGGGAAGGAAAGCAGCCTGACGGATCGGCGACAGCCTGCTTCCACGTGAGCCTATTGTCATGCGGATGCCCGTCGCCGGGCATCCGTTTTTTATGCCCGCAGGGCAGGCCTGTTGATGCCGAGATGGTCGCGCAACGTCGAGCCTTCGTATTCCTTGCGGAACAGGCCACGTTCATGCAAGAGCGGCACGACTTCGCGGTTGAATTCTTCCAACCCACCGGGGAAGAAGGGCGGCATGACGTTGAAGCCGTCTGCTGCGCCGTTCTCGAACCACTCCTGCATGCGATCCGCAACGTCCTTGGCCGTGCCCATGACGATATGGTGGCCACGACCAGCTGCAACGCGCAGCGCCAGTTCCCGGATCGTCAACTTTTCGCGGCGCGCCAGTTCGGTCAAAAGTTCGGCGCGGCTGCGCAACTGGTCGGAAATAGGCAGGTCCGGCAGCGGGCCGTCAAGATCGTACTCGGTAAGGCTATGGCCGATGCGTTCCTCAAGCAACGGCATGGCGCTCTTGATGTCGGTCCAGCGGTTCAGCTCCTTCAGCTTTTCGCCGGCCTCTTCGAAGCTCTTGCCGATGATGGGCATGAAACCCGGCATCACGGCAACGCTTGCGGGATCGCGGCCGAATTTCTCCACTCGCGCCTTTAGGCTGGTGTAGAAGGCCTGCGCCTCGGAAATGGCCTGCTGTGCGGTGAAGACGATATCGGCAGTGCGGGCGGCGAGATCCTGTCCCGGGCCGGAGGAGCCGGCCTGAATGAGAACCGGGTGACCCTGCGGCGAACGCGGAATGTTCAGCGGCCCCTTCACCGTGAAATATTTGCCTTCATGATCGAGAATATGCACCTTCTGCGGATCGACGTAACGGCCGCCTTCCTTGTCCTTGACGAAGGCGTCGTCGTCCCAGCTGTCCCACAGGCCACGCACGACGTTCACATATTCTTCCGCAACGGCATAACGCTCGTCATGCTCGGGATGGCTCTTGGAGAAGTTCGCCGCCGTGCGGGCATAGGAGGTGGTAACGATGTTCCACGCCGCACGCCCGTGGCTGAGATGGTCGATGGAGGCGAAGGCGCGTGCGGTGTGGTAGGGCTCACCATAGGTTGTGGAGGCGGTGGCGGCCAGTCCAATCTTGTTTGTCACCATGGCAAGCGCCGCAAGCAGGGTAAGCGGCTCGAAACGGGCGATCATCGAGGGATGGGCGTCGACGCCGCTTGTGAGGCCATCGGCCAGAAAGACCATGTCGAACTTGGCATCTTCGGCCATTTTCGTGACACGGGTCAACAGGTCGAAATTCTCGCTGCCGGCTTCCGCATCCGGGTGACGCCAACCGGAAACGTGGTGGCCGGCTCCTTGCAGGAACAGGCCAAGATGCATCTGTCTTTTGCGGGTAGTCGTGGTCATGGTGATCATGCCTTTATTTCGGTCGTGTTATATTTGCGTTGCCAGAAGCACTTCTAGCTTCTTGAGGTCGGCTGAGGTTTTCATGGTCCGCACCAGTGCCGGAATTCCGGCGAATTTTTCATTGCCGCCAGTGGCGTCGGCAAATTTTTCCGTGGGGTCATCAATGCCGGGAAGACCGTCAATGCGGCGCGACAGCACCGTGCCATCCTTCTTCGTCACGTCGATGACCACGAAACGGGTGGTCGGATCCGGCGAGAGGCGGCGGGCGGTCTCATCATGCCGGCGCGAGACTTTTGCGGAAAGTCCAAGCAGGTTAGCGCGTGCAGGGCGTTCGTCGAAATGGCTGATGCCGAGTGCGCCATCCGTCAGTGCGGCGGCGAAGACATATTCAGCGCTGAAACGCGCATCGATGCCCGTGGCGGGTGTGGCCGAACCCACAAGAGCGGCATCGCCTCCCGGGGGAAAGGTGATGACGACAGTTTCGATTTCATCTGGTGCCAGATCATTGGCGCTGCGCAGTGCAAGCGCACCAACGGCAACAGGGTGGCTGGCGGTGCAGCAGGGAAATGCCTTGAGCGTCAATCCGGGAGAGACGATCTGCCAGGGTGTACCCCAGCCGGACAGGAGCCGTTTCGGCTGTTCCGCGCCAAAGGCGAAGGCGGAATAAAAGCCGATAGGGTTTTCCAGAAAATCCGGCGCGCCCTGAAAACCTGATCTTGCCAGCTGCGCGGCGGTGAGGCCAGCGCGTGTCGCAAGCCCGGCATGCAGGGGCTTCGCATCATAACCAAATTGCAGGCGAAGTCCGGCCGACTGCGTGGCGGCAAGGCCGAGTGCGATAGCGGTCGTCTGCGGGGTGAATTTGAGAAGATGAGCAATGGCGGCCGCCGCACCGATGGGGCCAAGGGTCGCGGTGGCGTGGAAGCCATTTTCGTAATGCTTGGTGCCGAGCGACAGGCCAAGCCGCGCCATGGTTTCCAGCCCGACAATATAGGCGGCGATAAATGCATCCGCCGTAGAGCCTTCCTCGACCGCAACAGCCAATAGAGCGGGAACGATGGCGACGGTGGGGTGGCCGCGCACGCTGCCATGGACGTCGTCATAATCCAGCACGTGCCCCGCATGACCATTGATAAGTGCGGCGGTGAAAGCATCCGTGCGCAGATCATGGCCGACAATGCCCGCCGTGCCGGATGTGCCTGACGTAAAGCTGTCGATGAGGATTTTCGTGCTTCGGTCGGAAGCGCCACCCAGCATACAGGCAAAAAAGTCGATCAGCGCCGTGCGGGCGATCGTCACAGCCTCTTCGTCGCGGAGCGGATCAGAGGCGGCGATGGCTTCTGCCAGATGAAGGGTGAGTTTTTCGTCGGCGGTCATGGCGTCAGATCCCTTCGCCGTCGGCGACCCGTGCCACCTGTCCGCCGAGACCCTTTACGAAGGCGTTGATACGCGGATTGGTCGACTTGTAGAAGATGTGCTCCGGCGTGCCCTGATCAACGATCAGGCCGTTTTCCGTGAAGACGATATTGTCGCTGATTTCCTCGGCGAAGCGCATTTCGTGGGTCACGAGAATGCTGGTCATGCCGTCATTGACGAGATCGCGGATGACGGCGAGCACTTCGCCCACGGTTTCCGGATCAAGTGCGGAGGTAACTTCGTCAAACAGCACCAATTCAGGCCGCATGGCAAGCGCGCGGGCAATGGCCACACGCTGCTGCTGGCCGCCGGACAGCTGACCGGGATAGGCATCCACCTTCTGCGACAGGCGGACTTTTTCCAGCAATTCGCGGGCATGACGCTCGGCTTCCGCCTTCGGCGTGCCGAGGATTTTAATCGGCGCGATGGTGATATTTTCCATGACAGTCAGATGCGGGAAGAGGTTGAACTGCTGGAAGACAATGCCGATGCGCTTGCGCAGCGTTATGCGCTCAGCTTCCGTTTTCAGCTGATCGACGCGGGTGCCCCCCACGGTGATCTTGCCAGATTGCGGAATGAGCAGGCCGTTGATGCAGCGCAGGATCGTGGATTTGCCCGAGCCGGAAGGGCCGATGATGGAGACGGCGTCGCCCTTGTTGACGGTGAGATCAATGCCTTTGAGCACTTGATTGTCGCCGAAGGACAGGTGCACGCCTTCCAGTTCAACCAGAGCTTTGGCGGCGGTTTGGGGGGCGGATGCGGACATGGTGTATTCCAATCAGCGGGAAGCGAAGCGCCGTTCAAGGCGCTGCGTGAAACGGGACACGGGATAGCAGAACAGGAAGAACGCCATCAGGACGGTGAGATAGACCACGACGGTGAAATCGTTGCGCTGCACGGCGGTGCTGGCATCGGTTGCGGCGTGGAGAAGCTCATGCACGCCGACCAGCGAGGCAAGCGCCGTGCCCATGGTGATGGAGGCGTAAAGGTTCATCCACGGCGGCAGCGAGCGCTTCACGCATTGCGGCAGGATGATCCAGCGCAGCGTCTGGTTGCGCGAAAACCCGAGGCCCTGCGCCGCTTCCCATTGTGCGGTGGGAATGGACTGGATGGCGCCCCGGGTGATTTCGGCGATGTGGGCGCTGGCCGGAATCGCAAGCCCGACCACGGCCTTGATCCAGTCTGGAAACGGAATGTAGTTGCCGAAGGCGACGATCTCGAAGGGGAAGATGTAGGTCGCGGCGAAAATCAGCACCAGATGCGGGGCGTTGCGGAAGATTTGCACGTAGGTGAGCGCCGGCGCGCGCACAAGGCGATAGGGCGCAAGCTCCATGATGCCAAGCAAGACGCCGATGATGGTGCCGATGGCAATCGCCAGGATGCTGATCAGCACATTCATGGCAAAACCCTTGCCGAGATATGGCAGCCATTCCAGCAGCACCTGTCCGAGCGAGGGATCGAGAACCAGCCACAGCACGACGGCAACCAGCACGCCGCACAGAAGAATGGTGCCGAAAGGCAGCTTCTTCGCCGCCCGTGTTGGAGAGACCACCGCGCTCATTGACCGAACCCCGGAACCGCAAGACGCCGCTCAAGCCACAGGCCCGCCCTTGCGACGATGAAATTGATGACACTGAAAAAGATGAGGATCACCAGCATCAGTTCGACCACATTGTCGCGCTGCGTCCAGATCAGGATCGAGGCATAGGTGATTTCACCGACCGCAATCGCCGAGCCGACGGTGGTGAGCTTCACCAGATTGATGAGATTGTTGATGATGGAAGGAAGTGCCGTGCGGATTGCCAGCGGAAATTCCACGTAACGTAAAATCTCGAAAGAGCTGAAACCGATGGCGCGTGCCGCCTCGATGGTGGTAGCCGGCACCGCCTCGATACCGCCGCGCAAGGCTTCCGCATGGAAAGCGGCAACGTGCAGGCCGGTGATGGCGACGACCCAGAAGAACGGTGTGAGCGGATTGTTCTGCGCGCCGCCGAGCGCGTTTGAAATCAACATGTTGAGCACAAGGAAACCACACATCAGCTGCACCAGCGTCGGCGTGTTGCGCGTCAATTCCACATAGGCGCGAACCGGACCGGCGAGCCAGCCTTTGCCTGACGTGAGCATGGCGGCGAAAATGAAGCCGAAAACGAGGCTGAGCGGCAGGGTGACGGCGACGAGGATGAGCGTCATCTTCATGCCGTCGAGCCATATCTGAACCTCGTAGCCGCTGTTCAGAAAGTCATAGTTGAGGCCTATATGCGCGGCCAACTCTATGAAACGCGCTGTAAATCCATCCTGCATCGGATATCCATGCTGTTGTCGCGGCTGCCGCCCGGCAGGCGGTGCCAGAATGACCTGTCTTGCTATAAAGCAGAAAAGAACGGCGGGCGAAACCGGCCGTTCTCAGTGGTGAGGGGAAATCTCCGTGATGGCAGATGCCCCTACGACATGCCGGTCCCCAGGACCAGGTCCGGGGTGACAGAGCAAGCGGGATTGCCCAGCCTTTACTGCGCCGCGGAGAGCTTCGTCTTCTGCTCTTCCATGAAGCCGATGCTCGGCAGGCGGTTGGCCTTGGCGAATTCGATCATTTTGCCGGAAGCATGCAGCTCCTTGACGATCTTGTCGAGCGCAGCCTGCGTGTCGGCCTCGCCCTTGCGCAGCCAGATGACGGAGTCAGAAGGGATAAGGTCGGTGGGGATCAGGATGCCGTAATCCTTCCACTCATCGGCGCGGTCCTGAAGCATCAGGCTCAGCGTGCCGTTGACGTGCACGGAGACATCGCAATTGCCGCCCTTCAGCGCGAGCAGCGATTCCGGCTGGCTCGGCAACGCCTTTACCTGCGCGCCATATTGCTCGATCAGCGGCTGGGTGTAGTTGGAGCCCTGCGACACGCAGGCAATCTTGCCCTTCAGGTCCGGCCAGTCCTTGATGCCCGAGTCCTTTCGGCCGATGGCTGCGCCGCCCTGGCGGTCATAGGGGGTGGGCACGTAATCGAGCGTTTTGGCGCGCTCTTCCGTGTACTGCATGTTGGCGATCAGAATATCAACCTTGCCCTGCTGCAGGAACTGCACGCGGTTGGGCGGGGTCACGGTTTCGGTCACCAGCTCCACACCGAGACCGGCGGCCAGTGCCTTTGCGACGTCGATGTTGAGGCCCTTCTGCTCCTGCGTCTTCGGATCGATGAAGCCGAAAGGCGCGCCAGACAGGATGACGCCGACGGTGAGCTTGCCGCGACCCTTGATACGGTCGAGCGTCGCATCCGCGTGAGCGGCGGTGGCCATCGAAGCGATGACGACGGTTCCGGCGATGAGTTTTGCGGCAAATCTGGAGAAGGAGAGGGCCATGGGTATTTCCTTTTGGTTGTGGGTGGAAACTACATGAGGCGTCCGTCGAGAGCGAGAATTGGCGTTGCGCAAAAAATCGTATAAATAAAATCGTGTTCCAATAAGTTCTCTGGTGGGAAAAAATAACCTAATAATTTGAAATCGTAGAATCTTGTTCTTATGGTGCCGGGGTTCGGCGCTTTGGAATATCCTCGCCACAGGGGCGAGGATATGTTGGCTATGCCTGGGCATTTTGAGCGCCCTTCTCCCGAAGAGCGCTCCCACATCGTTACCGACCGGCGTTATAGGCCGCGATCGCCGCCATATTGACGATGTCGCTGTCCTTGGCACCCATCGAGGTGATCTGCACCGATTTGTCGAGGCCGACGAGAAGCGGGCCGATGACGGTCGCGCCGCCCAGTTCCTGTAGCATCTTGGTGGAGATCGAGGCGGAATGGATGGCGGGCATGACCAGCACGTTGGCCGCACCGGAAAGGCGGGCAAAGGGATACTGGCTCTGCATGCGATGATGGTTCAGCGCCACATCGGCCGACATTTCCCCGTCGACCTCAAAATTGACGTTGCGCTTGTCGAGGATTTTCACCGCTTCGCGCACCTTGTCGGAGCGTTCGCCAACCGGCTGGCCGAAGGTGGAATAGGCGAGCATCGCTACACGCGGTTCGTAGCCGAAACGGCGGGCAAGACCGGCTGCTTCTTCGGCGATATCGGCAAGGTCTTCGGCAGACGGCATGTCGTGCACGGCGGTATCTGCCACGAAGACCGTTCGGTTGCGCGACACGACCAGCGAAACGCCGATGACACGGTGGCCGGGTTTGGTGTTGATGCAGCGGCGGATATCCTCGAGCGCCGTGGAATAGTTGCGGGTAACGCCGGTGACCACGGCGTCCGCATCGCCCATCGCCACCATGCAGGCGGCGAAATGGTTACGGTCGTTGTGGATCAGGCGCTGCACGTCGCGCAGCAGGAAGCCGCCGCGCTGCAAACGCGCATAGAGATAATCGACATAGGCATCGACGCGGCTGGAAAGGCGGGCATTGGTGATCTCGATATTGGCGCGGTCGAGATCGATGCCGGCACGCTCCGCATTGGCCTTGATGATGTCGTCACGGCCGAGCAGGATGGCGGTGCCAAGCCCCTGCGCGGTAAACGAGATCGCTGCGCGCATCACCTGTTCTTCTTCCGCTTCGGCGAAAACGACCCGCTTCGGAGAGCGGCGCACACGCTCGTAAAGGCGCTGCGTGGTCGACGCCATGGGGTCTCGGCGGGCGGAAAGCTCGCGGGCATATGCATCGAGATCGGGCAGTTCGCGGCGAGCGACGCCGGTTTCGATGGCGGCCTTGGCCACGGCCACCGGAATTGCCGAGATCAGGCGCGGATCGAAGGGAACGGGAATGATATATTGCGATCCGAAGCGCGGGCGGTTGCCCTGATAGGCGGCGGCCACATCATCCGGCACATCCTCGCGGGCAAGATCGGCCAGCGCCTGTGCAGCGGCAATCTTCATTGCGTCGTTGATCTGGCTTGCACGGACATCGAGCGCGCCGCGGAAGATATAGGGAAAGCCGAGGACGTTGTTGACCTGGTTCGGATAATCCGAACGCCCCGTCGCCATGATGGCGTCATCGCGGATGCGGGCGACTTCTTCCGGGGTGATTTCCGGGTCAGGGTTGGCCATTGCGAAAATGATCGGCTTCGGCGCCATGGAGCGGATCATCTCTTCGGTGAAGGCACCCTTCTGCGACAGGCCGAAGACGACATCCGCGCCCTTCATGGCCTCAGTCAGCGTGCGGTTGTCAGTCTTCACCGCATGGGCGGATTTCCACTGGTTCATGCCTTCGGTGCGTCCCTGGTAGATCACGCCCTTGGTGTCGCAAAGCGTGATGTTTTCGGGGTTGAAACCCATGGCCTTGATGAGGTCCATGCAGGCGATGGCAGCAGCACCTGCGCCGTTACAGACGAGCTTCGTCGTCTTGAAGTCTCGGCCAGTCAGTTCGATGGCGTTGATGAGACCGGCGGCGGCGATGATGGCGGTTCCGTGCTGGTCGTCATGGAAAACGGGAATGTCCATCAGCTCGCGCAGGCGGCTTTCGATGATGAAACATTCCGGCGCCTTGATGTCTTCCAGATTGATGCCGCCGAAAGAGGGGCCAAGGTAGCGCACGCAATTGATGAATTCGTCGGCGTCTTCGGTATCGACCTCGAGATCGATGGAATCCACATCCGCAAAGCGCTTGAACAGAACGGACTTGCCTTCCATGACAGGCTTGGAGGCGAGCGCGCCGAGATTGCCGAGACCGAGGATCGCCGTGCCGTTGGAGATCACTGCTACCATGTTGCCGCGTGTCGTATAATCGTAAGCGGTCGCCGGATTTTCGGCGATGGCTTTCACCGGCACGGCCACTCCCGGCGAATAGGCAAGCGACAGATCCCGCTGAGTCGCCATCGGCTTAGTCGGGGTGATTTCCAGTTTCCCCGGTCTGCCTTGCGCGTGGAAATCCAGTGCTTCCTGATCTGTAACCGATGTTCTGGGGCTGGCGGGCTTCGTCGTGTCGGACATGGGCTGAGTGTGCTTTCGTGTCGATAACAGTGCAAAAATATCCGTCGTTGTTATTGTATTTTTCGCGCGCGTGCCAAGCGTTGAATGTTGTTCAGTGCAGCAAATTTAGCCGTGGCGAAATTTGTGGCCGATTCAATCGATTAAGTGCGTATTGTCGGCATTATAGGTGGGACTGGTAGGCCTGCCGTACCATATTCACGAAGGCCTCCACGTGGAGGGCAAGCGGACCGCGTCTGACGACCAGCACGCTATCTGACCAGGCATCGGCGCTTTCGAGCGGCACACCTGTGATGCCTCTTGTGGAGCGCACGGTGCTTTCCGGCAGAATTGAAATTCCCGCGCCAGCTTCCACGAGGGCAAGGATGGTGTTGACGTTAGCAATGCGCATGCCGATTTCCGGCTCACAGCCTGCATCCTCGAAAAGGGAAAGCGCGCTGCTGCTGAGCCCCAGGCCGATCTCGTCCACCGGCAGCAGCAGTTTTTCCTGCACGATATCGCCAACCGAAACTCTGGGGCGGGAGGTGAGCGGATGGCGCTCCGGCAGGGCGACGCACAGTTTGGAGCGGTCGAAGGGCATGGCCCGCAAGCTCTGCGGCAATTGGGGCAGGGGTGCGCGAATGAAAGCGACGTCTGTCTTGCGCGTCGCCACCTGCTCGATCAATTGTTCCATCGTCATGCCGGGCAGGAGTTCAAGCGTCACCTCCCTGTGGTCGTTGCCATAGCGGGTGATCAGCGCCGGCAATTTTCGTTCCGCCATTACGCTGGTGCCGAAGCCGATGCGCAGCGTGCCGAGCTGGCCGCGCCTGATCTGGTGTGCCTTTTCCAGCGCGCCCTTGGTGCGGGCAAGAATTTCCTCCGCATCTAGCAGCATCGACTGCCCAGCCGGCGTAAGTTCCACACCGCGGTTGACACGGAGGAAAAGCTTGAAGCCCAGATTCTCTTCCAGTTGCCGGATACGCTGCGTTACGGCTGGTTGGGCGATGCCCAGCTGCAAAGCGGCCGCGCGGAAATTTTTGGCCCTTGCGGCTTCCACAAAAATGGCGAGCTGGCGAATATCCATCGGCGGAGAGGTCTTTGTGTTGTAGGTGTTGATATGGTATAAGCGCAGCTTATCAAAAATGCCCGTCTTGCGCATTGTCATCTTGTCGCAGGCGACGTTATACCGCACCGAGGTTTCGGTCGCCCAGTGCCCGCATGCGGGCCTCTGCGATACGAACTTGGGAGGATTTGTTCGAGCACATTGTCCGCCGTCCATTGGGGCCGGTGATAAACTGCAGTGAATGGGTCAAAATGACAGTCACCACGGAAGTCTCCCCCACCATTGTTCCCCGTTTCGCCTCGTCGCCTTCAGCGCATCTTCGCTCAGCCGTAAGTGCGGCGGACTGTCTGGCCTGGGCCGGGCATTGAAAGATCATCGGGCGTCAGCCTTCGCGGCGGCTCTCCTAACCGGATATTTAATTTCATGAGTAAACCAGCAACCTCAACGTCGCTTGCAGCCAGATTATGGCTCTTCGTGCTCGGCGCCGTCATTGTCGCTGCGGGACTGTTCTTCGCCATTGGCGGCGGGCAGCTCGCAACACTCGGCGGCAGCCTCTATTTCGTCTTGGCGGGTATCGCGCTGATCGTCTCCGGCTTGCTTATTCTCCTGCGCAAGCCTGCCGGCGCGCTCCTGTTCGGCCTTGTCTTCATCGTTAGCGGTGTTTGGGCAGTGTGGGAAGCCGGACTGCACTTCTGGCCGCTCATCTCCCGCCTGCTGGCGTTGGGCGTGGGCGCCACGGTGGTTGCGCTCTCCTATCCGCTGCTGCGGCGCGCGGCTGGCAAGACGCCCGCTTACGGCGCGTCCTTTGCCCTTGCTGGCGTTCTGGCCATCGCGTCCGCTGCCGGTTTTGCCGGCATGTTCGTGCCGCATCCGACCGTCGCCTTCAAGGGTGAGGTTGCTGCACTGACGCCGGTAACGCCGGAAAAAGAGCAGAAGAACTGGGAACATTACGGCAATACGGCGGGCGGCAGCCGCTTTGTTGCGCTTGACGAAATCAACCGCGATAACGTCAAGAACCTTGAGGTGGCATGGACCTATCGGACCGGCGACATCCCGATCAGCCCCGGCGCGAACGGTGCGGAAGATCAGGAAACGCCGCTTCAGGTCGGCGACACCGTGTTTGTGTGTACACCGCACAACAATGTCATCGCGCTCGACGCCGATACCGGCGCGCAGAAGTGGAAGACCGAAATCAACGCCAAATCCACCGTCTGGATGCGTTGCCGCGGTCTCGCCTATTTCGATGCCAAGGCGCCGCTGAAGCAGCCGACCGCTCCGGGCGCAACGCCTGTCACCCCGGCGATCGTAGCCGACGGCGCGCTTTGCCAGCGCCGCATTCTCATGAACACCATCAACGCGGAACTCATCGCGCTCGATGCCGACACCGGCGCGTTTTGCCCGGATTTCGGCACCAATGGCCGCGTCGATCTGAAGATCGGTCTTGGTGATGCGCCGGACCCGCAATATGTGCTGACATCGGCCCCCACACTGGCCGGCACCACCGTCGTGGTCGGCGGGCGTATCGCTGACAACGTACAGGTGGATATGCCTGGCGGCGTGATGCGCGGTTTCGACGTGGTGACGGGTGAGCTTCGCTGGGCTTTCGATCCCGGCAACCCTGAAATCACCAAACTGCCGCCCGAGGGCCAGACCTATACCCGTTCCACGCCGAACGTATGGGCATCCATGTCCTACGATCCGGAGCTGAACACGGTCTTCATGCCGGTGGGCAGCCCCTCGGTCGATCTTTATGGCGCGACGCGGACACCGCTCGATCATAAATACGGCGCTTCCATGCTGGCGCTCGATGCCACGACCGGCCGCGAAAAGTGGGTCTACCAGACGGTTCATAACGACCTATGGGACTTCGACGTGCCGATGCAGCCGAGCTTCATCGATTTCCCGAAGGCTGACGGAACGACCGTTCCGGCTCTGGTCTTCGGCACCAAGGCCGGTCAGATCTATGTGCTGGACCGGGCGACTGGCCAGCCGCTGACCAAGGTGGAAGACGTTCCGGTCAAGGCCGGCAACATTCCGAACGAGCCATATGCACCAACGCAGCCGCGTTCGGTGGGCATGCCGCAAATCGGCGCGCAGACGCTGACGGAAGCCGATATGTGGGGTGCCACCCCTTTCGATCAGCTTCTTTGCCGTATCGCTTTCAAGGGCATGCGTTATGAAGGCCTCTATACGGCGCCAGGCACGGACCTCTCCCTCGCCTTCCCGGGTTCGCTCGGTGGCATGAACTGGGGCGGCATCTCGACTGACCCGACGACCAACACAATCTTCATCAACGACATGCGCCTCGGCCTGTGGATTGAGATGAAGGAAGCCGCTCCCACCAAGGCAACGGCAAGCGGCGGCGAAAGCGTCAATACCGGCATGGGCGTCGTTCCCATGAAGGGCACGCCCTATGCGGTGAACAAGAACCGTTTCCTGTCTGCTCTCGGCATTCCCTGCCAAGCTCCACCCTATGGCTCGATGACTGCGATCGACATGAAGACGCAGCAGATCAATTGGCAGGTTCCTGTAGGCACCGTTGAGGATACCGGTCCGCTTGGCATCAAGATGGGTCTGCCTATCCCGATCGGCATGCCTACGCTCGGCGGAACGCTTGCCACCCAGGGCGGTCTCGTCTTCATCGCCGGCACACAGGATTATTATCTGCGCGCCTTCGATACGGCGACCGGCAAGGAAGTCTGGAAGGCCCGCCTTCCTGTCGGCAGCCAGGGCGGCCCGATGAGCTACAAGTCTCCGAAAACAGGCAAGCAATATGTCGTCATCTCGGCCGGCGGTGCACGTCAGTCTCCTGACCGTGGCGACTACGTGATCGCTTACGCGCTGCCGAACTGATCCTGACAGGTCATCGCTCTGAAAACGGAAACCCGGGCCATTCGCCCGGGTTTTTCTTTGCGGCATTTCAAAGCGACTGATCGCCCTTTGCGCGGAACCTCACCCTGCGCGTTGCGTTAGCAAAACGGGTCCGACATTCACCAAGCTTTCACAAGGCGAACTTATGAGCTTGCGCTTATCCGCCCGTGAACCGATGATGGCAGCATTGGTAAATATGTATATTGTCCGGCCCGCCGGAAGTTTTTTAAAGTTGGAAAGGTTTTTATTGTGACGGAACAATCTCGAAAGATCACGCCGGTTCTTCTTGCTGGTGGGGCGGGATCACGGCTTTGGCCGGTATCGCGCGATCAGTTGCCCAAGCAGTTCCAGCCGCTGGTCGGCAATCTTTCGACCTATCAGCAGACACTCACGCGCGTGGCCGACAAGGCGCTTTATGCCGAGCCGCTGGTGATCACCAACGAGGATTTCCGCTTCTTCGCCCGCCGTCAGGCTGAGGAGATCGATCTTCCGGCGACGGTGGTTCTCGAACCCGCCCGCCGCGACAGTGCCGCCGCCATGGCCGCTGCCGCCGTGCTGGCCGAGCGCCGGGAGCCGGGATGCCTGGTGCTGGCGCTCGCCGCCGACCATGTGGTGCTGGATGCCGACAAATTTTCAGAGTCCGTGAGGCTTGGCGCCAAGGCCGCCGATCAGGGCAATATCGTCGTTTTCGGTCTGGTGCCAACCGAGCCGCGCACCTCCTACGGCTACATCAAGCCTGGTGAAGCAATTGATGGTGAGGCTGACTTGAGCATCGTCGAGGCATTCGTGGAAAAGCCGGACGTGAAGACGGCAATCTCCTATCTGGAGAAGGGGTATCTCTGGAACTCCGGCAACTTCCTGTTCCGTTCCGACGTGATGATTGCCGAACTCAAGGCATTCGCGCCGGAAATTCTTGCGGCAGTAACGCAGTCGGTCGAACAATATGAAAGCGACCTTGGCTTCGTGCGCCTGCATCAGGCGAGCTTCGAAGCCTCGCCGAAAAACTCCATCGACTATGCGGTGATCGAGAAGACCAAGCGCATGGCGGTGGTGCATGGCCATTTCCGCTGGTCGGATATCGGCAGCTGGGACGCGATCTGGGAAATCGCCGACAAGCATGGCAACGACAATGCGCTCGAGGGCGACGGCGTCTTCATCGATTCCGAGGGCTGCCTGATCCATTCCACGCAATTGCTGACGACCGTGGTGGGGGCAAAGGATCTGGTGGTGGTGGCTACCAAGGATGCGGTTCTGGTGGTGCCGAAAAACCGGGTTCAGGACGTGAAGGGCCTGGTGGAGACACTGAAGGATGGCGAACACGCGCCGCGGACGCAAGCGCACAGGCGAGTGTATCGTCCATGGGGTTACATCGAACATATGTATGTGGACGAGCGCTACCGCGTGGGCCACATCACGGTTGATCCTGGCCACCGCATCTCGTTCCAGAAACACTATCACCGCTCGGAGCACTGGATCATCGTCAAGGGCACGGCAACCGTAACGATTGGCGACGAAACCCGGCTGCTGACGGAAAACCAGTCCGTCTATATCCCGATTGGTCAACCGCACCGGCTTGCCAATGAGGGGCAGATTCCGCTCGAGTTGGTCGAAATCCAGACCGGCGCCTATCTTGGCGAAGACGACGTCATCCGCATCGAGGATGATTATAAGAGGCATTAGGACTGCTGCGCGCACCGACGCGGCATTTTATCCCGGCCGGCGAGGCCGGGATGATAAATCCCTGACTTATCTGTCGGCTCGACGGATCAGGAGACAGTTGCATTCACGCAGTGGGCGAAAGCGTGGGAAAGCATCGCTGCTTCCAGCCCGCGACGCCAGAACAGCCACCCGAACATCAGTCCGGGGATAAAATTGCCGAGCATGACACTGACAATCAGCAATGGTTGCGGATGAACGGTAATGGCAAAAAGGAAGGGCAGGTGGCCCACGGCAAAAAGGGCCGCTGCGATGACAATGGCAGTCCACAGCATGACCGGTTGGACTTGCCCCTTGCCCACTATTCGCCAGAGCACCCATGCGAATAATGTCATCAAGCCCCATCGGGTCAGCAGCTCCTCCGTTATGCCACCATAGAGAACCCGGGTGACAAGTGGGACTTCAAACGCCGCCATTTTTTCCATGGTTGCCGTATCGGTGAAGGCAGGCAGGATCACAGACGAATAAGCGATCATCAGCAGGCCGACGATAAGACCCGTCAGCAAAGCTGCTGGGGCTTGCCTGCGCAAGACTGGCCCGAACCCGGTTCCTTTCAGCCAGGCATCGATCAGCGGAGTGCCGAGCCCGAGTTTGCCGGCAAGCGCTTGACCCGTCGCCACCGCAGCAATGATCAGGACTGCCGGCTGGACGAGCATCACAACCCGTATCGTGAAGGAAAGATCCTGTCCCGACGCCAGTCGTTCGAACGGTGCGAGCAAAAGCGATAACACGCCCGCCAGACCGATCATCAAAAGAATGTGCCAACGTTTTACCATCGCTCACCTTATGTTCGCCCGTCCATGCGGGCTTGGCACTCTGTGCGCAGGAACCGACGCCAAAGTCGGAAGACTATGAAGATACTACGTTGCCTGCAGATTACCGGTGCGCAGTCTTTGTCGTGCCATTCGGCATCCTTCCAATTTCCCAATCTTCTTTCTCAACAAAATCTAGCCGTTCGGCACGTTTGTAGCTGCTCGACACAGCGCGGCGAGCTGCGGCGAGATTCATTTTTTAGGCGGTTGCCTAATCAAAAATCTTCGCTTACGTTCCAACTGCAACGTTTCAGTGAGGGAGGAGACTCATGCGAATGCGCTTTATTTCTGCGGCCTTTTTGGCCAGTGTTATGATTCCGGCGGGTGTCGCTGGGGCTACCGATCTTGAAGTTACCCATTGGTGGACATCGGGCGGTGAAGCCGCTGCCGTTGCCGAACTTGCCAAGGCTTTTGATGCCACCGGCAACAAGTGGGTAGACGGCGCTATTGCCGGTTCGGGCGGCACCGCCCGTCCGATCATGATCAGCCGTATCACCGGCGGCGACCCGATGGGTGCCACCCAGTTCAACCATGGCAGACAGGCGGAAGAGCTGGTGCAGGCCGGCCTGATGCGCGACCTGACCGACGTTGCCGAAAAGGGCAAGTGGAAAGACGTCATAAAGCCGGCAAGCCTGCTCGACAGCTGCACCATCGACGGCAAGATCTATTGCGCGCCGGTCAACATCCATTCCTGGCAATGGCTGTGGCTTTCCAACGAAGCGTTCAAGAAAGCGGGCGTCGAAGTTCCCAAGAACTGGACTGAATTTGCTGCCGCAGCACCGGCACTGAAAAAAGCCGGCATCCAGCCGCTCGCGCTCGGCGGTCAGGCATGGCAGGCCAATGGCCTGTTCGACACGTTGACGCTTTCGATCGGCGGCAAGGATCTTTATCAGAAGGTCTATGGCGACAAGGATGCCGAAGCAGCGGCCGGTCCCGACATGGCCAAGATTTTTGCGGCCGCCGTCGAGGCCCGCGACATGGCCAAGGGCACCAATGTTCAGGACTGGAACCAGGCCACCAACATGGTCATAACAGGCAAGGCCGGCGGCCAGATCATGGGTGACTGGGCGCAGGGCGAGTTCCAGCTTGCCAACCAGAAGGCGGGTACGGACTACACTTGCCTGCCGGGTCTCGGCCTTAACGACTATCTCACCACCGGCGGCGACGCCTTTTATTTCCCGCTGCTGAAGGATGAAGCAAAATCCAAGGCGCAGGACGTTCTGGCCGCAACCATCGTCGATCCTAAAACGCAGGTGGCTTTCAACCTTAAGAAAGGCTCGCTGCCGATCCGTGGCGACGTCGACCTCAATGCGGCCAATGACTGCATGAAGAAGGGTCTGGAAATTCTGGCCAAGGGCAATGCGCTGACCAGCACAGACCAGCTGATTTCTGCTGATACGCAGAAGCAGAAAGAAGACCTGATGGCAGAGTTTTTTGCCAGCGCGATGACTGCAGAAGATGCACAGAAGCGCTTCGCCGGCATCATCGGTTCCGCTGACTAACCGCAACCTCTTGTGCGGCGGGTGGCATCCATCCGCCGCAAGCTCCCTGCGGGATGCGTAAACGCGCAAGCCCGGAGGATTGGGGCGAGGTCTTTGAGACCTTGCCTGGGTATCAACGGCAACGTTACAGGAGGGTCATCCATGGCGGGTCTAGCGCGCTCCGGCCGCCCCAACCAGCTTTTCCGCAATCTCAATTCGAAGATTGCTTCCATTCCCATGATATTGACCGCCGTCGTGATTTTTCTCGGCGGAACGGTCTGGACGGTGATTTATTCATTCACCAATTCCAAGCTTCTGCCACGTGCAAGCTTCATCGGTTTCGACCAGTATGAGCGGTTGTGGGCCGCGCCGCGCTGGATCATTTCCATCCAGAATCTGGCGATCTACGGCATTCTGTCGCTGATCTTCAGTCTGGTGATCGGCTTCGTGCTGGCGGCGCTGATGGATCAGAAGATCCGTTTCGAGAACACCTTCCGCACCATCTTCCTTTATCCCTTTGCTCTGTCGTTCATCGTAACCGGCCTTGTCTGGCAATGGCTGTTGAACCCGGAATTCGGCATTCAGTCGGTGGTCCGCTCGATGGGGTGGGAAAGCTTCACCTTCGACCCGCTTTATAATTCCGAGATCGTTATCTACGGCATCCTGATTGCTGCGCTCTGGCAGGGCACGGGGCTCGTCATGTGCCTGATGCTGGCCGGTCTTCGCGGCATAGACGAGGATATCTGGAAGGCGACGCGCGTCGACGGCATTCCGATGTGGAAGACCTATATCCTCATCATCATTCCCATGATGCGGCCGGTCTTCATCACCACGCTTGTCATTATCGCGAGCGGCATCGTCAAGGTGTACGATCTGGTGGTGGCGCAGACCAGTGGCGGACCGGGCATCGCATCCGAAGTGCCGGCGAAATATGTCTACGACTACATGTTCCAGGCGCAGAACCTGGGGCAGGGCTTTGCCGCCTCCACCATGATGCTTCTGACCGTCGCCATTATCGTCATTCCATGGGCGTACCTCGAATTCGGAGGCAAGAAGCGTGGCTAATATCAGCACATTGAACACGGTCGCCGCCGCAACCGATGCGGTTGCCACGGACCTTTCCGGTCCCCGCGGCAAGAAGCCGAAAAAAACGTTTTCCCGCCGCAACATCATTCTCTACGGCACGCTGTTTGTCGCTGCCGCCTACTACCTGCTGCCGCTTTACGTGATGGTCGTCACCTCTCTGAAGGGTATGCCGGAAATACGGCTCGGCAACATTTTCGCGCCACCGGTGGAAATCACCTTCGAACCCTGGGTGAAAGCCTGGGCGAATGCCTGCACCGGGCTGAACTGCGACGGGCTTTCACGCGGCTTCTGGAACTCGGTACGCATCCTCATACCGTCGGTCGTGATCTCGATCATCGTGGCTTCCGTCAGCGGTTACGCCATCGCGAACTGGAAGTTCAAGGGTTCGGAACTGTTCTTCTCGATCCTCATCATCGGCGCCTTCATCCCCTATCAGGTAATGATCTACCCGATCGTCATCGTGCTGCGCGAATTGGGCATTTATGGCACGCTGACCGGCCTCGTGATCGTGCACACGATTTTCGGCATGCCGATCCTGACGCTGCTCTTCCGCAACTATTTCGCGTCGCTGCCGGAGGAATTGTTCAAGGCGGCACGTATTGATGGCGCCAATTTCTGGCAGATCTATTTTCGCATCATGCTGCCCATGTCGCTGCCGATCTTCGTCGTGGCGATGATCCTGCAGGTCACCGGCATCTGGAACGACTTCCTGTTCGGCGTCGTGTTCACGCGGCCGGAATATTACCCGATGACGGTGCAGCTCAATAATATCGTCAACTCCGTGCAGGGCGTGAAGGAATACAACGTCAACATGGCTGCAACCCTTCTCACCGGGGCCGTGCCGTTGATCGTTTATTTCGTCTCCGGCAGGCTTTTCGTCCGTGGCATCGCCGCAGGCGCAGTAAAAGGTTGAGTTATATGAACAAAAGCGTTTCCATTCGCGATCTTTCCCTGTCCTTCGGTGCCGTTACCGTCCTGAAAGACCTCAATCTCGATATTTACGACGGCGAGTTCCTCGTGCTGCTCGGCTCTTCCGGCTGCGGCAAGTCGACACTTCTCAATTGCATTGCGGGCCTTCTGGAGCCAACCGACGGGCAAATCTTCATCAAGGACCGCAACGTTACCTGGGAGGAGCCGAAGGATCGTGGCATCGGCATGGTGTTCCAGTCCTATGCGCTTTATCCGCAGATGACGGTGGAGAAGAACCTCTCCTTCGGCCTTCAGGTCGCCAAGGTTCCGAAAGAGGAAATCGACCGGCGCGTCAAAAGGGCGGCGGGCATATTGCAGATCGAACCACTCCTGAAGCGCAAGCCCGCCGAGCTTTCCGGCGGCCAGCGCCAGCGCGTGGCGATCGGCCGGGCGCTGGTGCGCGATGTGGATGTGTTCCTGTTCGATGAACCGCTTTCCAACCTCGATGCCAAGCTGCGCTCGGAACTGCGCGTGGAGATCAAACGGCTGCACC
This sequence comes from Agrobacterium sp. CG160-95, assembly GCF_053521725.1. NCBI lineage: Bacteria > Pseudomonadati > Pseudomonadota > Alphaproteobacteria > Hyphomicrobiales > Rhizobiaceae > Agrobacterium > Agrobacterium sp. CG160-95. The sequence continues at coordinate 565,947 of NZ_JBNWDU010000002.1, forward strand.
AGGCGCTGAAAAACACCATGATCTACGTGACACACGATCAGATCGAGGCGCTGACACTGGCTGATCGTATCGCCATCATGAAAAGCGGCGTCATCCAGCAGCTTGCCGATCCCGTCACCATCTACAACAAGCCAAGGAACCTCTTCGTCGCGGGCTTCATCGGTTCGCCCTCGATGAATTTCCTGCGTGGCGAATTGATCGAGAAGGACGGCAAGGTGGTCTTCACCACCAACGGCGTCACCTTCTCACTGGATGGTTATCAGCCGGAGGCGCCGCTTGTCGCCGGTCGTGCCGTGGTTCTCGGTGTGCGTCCCGAACATGTGCGCGTCGATGCCGACATCGTCAGCGGCGAGGTGCATGAGGCGATCGTTGACATCGAGGAGCCGATGGGCGCCGACAATCTGATCTGGCTCAAACATGCCGGTCATACCTTGTCCGTGCGCGTTGGCGGCCACAGGCGGTTTGCGCCGGGCACCCGGGTTCGCCTCGGCCTAGACCTCACCATGGCCTCGCTGTTCGACGCACAGAGCGAAGAGCGGCTTTAGGAAGGGCCCCGTTTTACCCCCAACACCATCCCAAGCACCCACATCTCTATGGAGGAGATAATGACAGAACTCGGTTTCCAGCTTTACAGCGCCCGCAATTTCCAGCCGTTTTCCAATATTTTGAAGAAGCTTTCGGCGGCTGGTTACAAACATGTCGAAGGTTACGGCGCCATGTACGCCTCGCTTGATGACGCCGGGTTGAACAGCCTGCGCTCCGAACTCGATGCCAATGGTCTTGCCATGCCGACCGGCCATTTCGGCCTTGACCTTCTCGAGGGTGATCCGAAAAAGGCTCTGAACATCGCCAAGGTTCTGGGCGTGGAAGCGATTTATTGCCCTTACCTGATGCCCGACCAGCGCCCGGCGGACGCGGCTGGTTGGTTCGCCTTCGGCAAGCGCCTGCAGGAAGCGGGTAAGCCATTCGTGGATGCCGGGCTGACCTTCGGCTGGCACAACCACGATTTCGAGTTCCAGGTGCTCCCGGACGGCTCCACCCCGCAGGAGCAGATTTTTGCCGGCGGACCGGACCTGAAATGGGAAGCGGATATCGCCTGGATTATCAGAGGCAACGCCGATCCGCTCGCCTGGATCGAAAGCTACGGCAAGCGCATTACCGCCGTGCACGTGAAGGACATCGCACCATCAGGCGAAAATGCGGATGAGGACGGCTGGGCGGATGTCGGCCACGGCACGGTGGACTGGAAGGCCCTCGTGGCAGCACTGAGGGCAAAATCCGCCACGAAACATTTCGTGGTCGAACACGACAATCCCAAGGATATCGATCGGCTGATCACTCGCTCCATCGCATCCTTCAAAACCTATTGAGCATCAATCCGGAGTTTTCATCATGCAAAGGGAACTGGGCGTCGGCATCATCGGGTGCGGCAACATCTCGTCTGCTTACTTTTCGCTGGCACCGCTCTTCAAGGGCATCAAGGTGCTGGCCTGCGCCGACCTTAACCGCAATGCGGCGGAACTGAGGGCAGAAGAATTTGGTGTCACGGCGCAGTCGATCGAGGAACTCCTCGCCAACAAGGACATCGACGTGGTGGTGAACCTCACCATTCCCGCCGCGCATTTTCCCGTGTCGAAAGCGGCACTCGAGGCGGGTAAACACGTCTATTCGGAAAAGCCGCTGGTGCTTTCGCTGGAGGAAGGCGAGGAGTTGCGGCGCATCGCCCGCGAGAAGAACCTTTCCGTTGGCTGCGCGCCTGATACTTTCCTTGGCGGCGCGCATCAGCTTGCCCGGCAATATATCGACGAGGGCAAGGTCGGGCGCATCACCTCCGGCACCTGCCATGTGATGAGCCCCGGCATGGAGATGTGGCACCCCAATCCGGGCTTCTTCTTCCTGAAGGGGGGCGGGCCGATCCTCGATCTTGGCCCCTATTATGTGGCGAACCTCATCAACCTCATCGGCCCGGTCAAGCGCGTTGGCGCACTGACATCAATGGCCAACCCCACCCGAACGGTGACCAGCCAGCCGCTGAACGGCGAGATCATCCCGGTAGAAACGCCTACCAACATCCATGCGCTTCTGGAATTCGTGAACGGAGCAACGATCACACTTTCGGCCAGCTGGGATGTGTGGTCGCATCGCCACGCCAATATGGAACTTTACGGTACGGAAGGATCGATCTACGTGCCGGACCCCAACTTCTTCGGCGGTGTGGTGGAGGCGAGCGGACGCGACAAAAATATCCAGCCGCTGGAAGACTGGGCGCATCCCTTCGGCATTGCCAACCAGGAAAGCCCGAATGGCTCGCGCGCCAACTATCGCACGGCAGGCCTGGCCGATATGGCGATTGCTATCCTTGAAGGCCGCGATGCCCGCTGCTCGCTGGATCGCTCCCTGCACGGTATCGACGTGATGACCTCCATCCTCAAATCCGGGGAAGAAGGCCGCTTCATCGAGATGACCACAACCTGCACGCAGCCGGCAGCACTCGGCATCGAGGAGGCGCAGGCGCTGCTGCGCTGAGCCCGGTCTATCGAAAAAAAGAGCCCGGCGCACTGCCGTTTTGCCGGGCTCCTTCCGCTCCGCCGCATCATGGCGAGCTTCGTTTCTCAAAAGCCAATGAAAAAACCAAGCCATCGTGCGACGGTCGTAACCATCCAGATCAGGAAAACGAACGGGGCGATCCCTATCGTGGCGACGAGCGTAGCGGAGGCCACGAAAAGTAAGACTGCAAGATTGCGCCTGAGCCCTGGGCGCCTGTTGCCGAGTGCCTTATCCATGACGCACGGTGGCCATCAGCCCACGAATGGTAAGGGCGACATAGAGCGTGCCTGCCAACGCCATCAAAATGCCGGAGCCGATGGAGCTGAGATCGCTTAGCGAAAAGAGGAACATAGAACCGGACGTCATCGGCAACACCCTTCAAGAATTGCAACGTTCAATCCGTTCTAGATCAAGCCGGTTTCCCGCTTATGTCGCGATTGTTTCGTCTTGTTGCTGCGGCGGGGCAATTTCGTGGATTGCGCGGAATTTCCGCTATTTCCGCAAAGCCCTTCACAATTGCTTCGCTTTGGTTTAAAGCCGCCCCCGTAATCCGGTCGCAGCCCACCCGGTCAAAACAAGGGATCCCAACGTATGAAAACCATCGTCATCTGCTCCGGCGGATTGGACTCCGTTTCGCTTGCGCACAAAATCGCGGCGGAACATGAACTTCTCGCTCTTGTCTCCTTCGATTACGGCCAGCGCCACAAGAAGGAGCTGGATTTCGCAGCCGACTGCGCAAAACGTCTCGGCGTGCCGCATCATGTCATAGACATCACAACCATCGGCGCGCACCTCACCGGTTCCGCGCTCACGGACGATATCGACGTGCCGGACGGACATTATGCGGAAGAGACCATGCGCTCCACGGTGGTGCCGAACCGCAACGCCATCATGCTGACCATCGCCTTCGGCCTTGCCGCCGCCCAGCAGGCGGAAGCGGTGGCGATCGCCGTGCATGGCGGCGACCATTTTATCTATCCCGATTGCCGGCCGGGCTTCATCGACAGCTTTAATGCCATGCAGGCGCATGCGCTGGAAGGCTACGCAGACGTCACCTTGTTTGCGCCCTATGTCACCGTCTCCAAAGCGGCGATTGTGACTGACGCGGTGAAATACGGCACCCCATTTGGCGAAACCTGGTCCTGTTACAAGGGCGGCTCTCGCCATTGTGGCCGTTGCGGCACCTGCGTGGAGCGGCGCGAGGCCTTCCATCTGGCAGGTGTTACCGATCCGACGGACTATGAGGACCCGGATTTCTGGGTGGCGGCCACCCATGCCTATTCGGCACAGGAGGTGCGTTGATGTTTCGCATCACCAAGGAGTTCCATTTCTCCGCCTCTCACCAGCTGAAAAGCCTGCCCGCCGACCATCAGTGCGCCCGCCTGCACGGGCATAATTACATCGTTGAGGTCGAACTATCAGGCGAAGAGCTGAACGAGCACGGTTTCGTGCGTGATTACCACGAACTCGCGCCGCTGAAGCGCTACATCGACGATCATTTCGATCATCGCCACCTGAACTACGTTCTCGGCCATGACCGGGTCACCGCGGAATGTCTGGCGAAGCACTTTTACGATTGGTGCAAGACGAGCCTACCGGAAACCAGCGCCGTGCGAGTGAGCGAAACCGCCAAGACCTGGGCGGAATACCGGCCATGACGGCGGCTGCACAGAAAGTTGCAGCGAAGGAAACAGCGATCCGCATCAGCGAAATCTTCGGCCCTACCATTCAGGGCGAGGGTTTGCTGATTGGTCTGCCTACCGTTTTCGTTCGCACTGGCGGCTGCGATTACCGCTGCTCCTGGTGCGATACGCTGCATGCCGTCGACAGCGAGTATCGCGACACATGGAAACCGATGTCCGTCGAGTCGATCTGGCAGGAGGTGCGACGGCTTTCCGGCGGTGTGCCGCTGACGGTGTCGCTTTCGGGCGGCAATCCCGCCATCCAGCCCCTTGGGCAACTAATCGCGAAGGGGCAGGGCGAGGGCTATAGGTTCGCGCTGGAAACGCAGGGCAGCATCGCAAAAGACTGGTTTGGCGATCTCGATCATCTGGTGCTGAGCCCGAAGCCACCATCGAGCGGCATGGAAACCGACTGGCAGGCCTTTGAAGACTGTCTTGCCGCCGCCGGCGATGGACCGCAGGTGGCGCTGAAGATCGTGGTGTTTGACGATGCGGACTATGCTTATGCCAAGGCTGCATCGGCCCGTTTCCCGCATTTGCCGATTTACCTCCAGCCCGGCAACCACACCCCGCCGCCGCCTGATGACGACAACGCGCGTGTGGATATCGATGGGATCATGGATCGCATGTTGTGGCTGGTGGACAAGGTCAGCGAAGACCGTTGGTTTTCCGCCCGGGTGCTACCGCAGCTGCATGTGCTCTTGTGGGGGAATAGGCGAGGCGTTTGAGGTAGTACCTCCGTCATACAGCGCTAGATTCGGGGTGACGGGAGATAATAGTACACGCTGCAGTATTGGAAGCGGCGGCTTACGCCGCCGCGCCCTTGCAATTCAAGCCGAGACGGCCAGCTCCCGCCGTTCGCGGTCGGCGATGATCGAGAGATCAAGCACCTTCTGCAAATTCGCCGCGTGGCGGAAGTCCGGATCAGCAATGCCACCTTCCATGACGGCCTTGGCGAATTTTTCGTAATTCGTCGGCACCGGGTCGACATCGATTGTCTTCCAGATCGCCTTTTCCACATCGTCGCCGATGCAGGCCCGCAGGCTGGAATAGTCAGGCGTGTGAATCACCTCCAGCGCACCCTTGTCGCCGTGGATGCGCAGGCGCAGTTCGTTGAGATGGCCCGTTGCCCAGCGGCTGGCGTGAATGACGCCCATGGCGCCGTTTTCTAACTCGGCGGTCATGGTGAAGCTGTCATTGGCGTCGAGATCGTAGGCGCCGATCTTGTTGCCTTCATATTTGTCGAAGGTCTTCAGGCGCGTGAAGATCCGCTCCACATCGCTGCCCGCGCCATAGGAGGCGAAGTCGAGAATGTGGATGCCGACATCACCCAGAACACCGTTTGAGCCGTGCTTGGTGGAAAGCCGCCACAGCCACTTGCTCTCCGTCATCCAGTCGCCCCAGGCCTTGGAAACGAGCCAGCTCTGGAGATAGGAGGCTTCCAGATGGCGCACCTTGCCGATCTTGCCAGCCAGCACCATTTCGCGTGCCGCCTGCAAGGGGGCGACATTGCGATAGGTGAGGTTGACCATGGCAACAAGGCCCGCTTTTTCTGCGGCATCGGCCATTTCGGCGGCCTTGGCGTAGTTTTCCGCCAGCGGCTTTTCGCAGAAAACATGTTTGCCCGCCGCCAGAAGCTTGAGGCTGGTCGGGTGGTGGATGGCATCCGGCGTGACGTTTGCCGCCGCGTCGAACTCGCCCCAGGCAATCGCGTCATCCAGCGAGGTAAAGGAGAGTGGAATGTTGTGGCGAAGCGCAAAGCCCCGCACAACCACATCATCCACATCCACCGCAGCCACCAGTTCGACGCCGGGGATTTGCGAAAAATATGTGGCATGGTTGTTAGCCATGCCGCCGGTTCCGAGAATGAGAAGTCTCATGGCTGTTTACCTGTAACCTGCTTCGCCTGCCTTGTGCAGCTTGGGGCCGCGTTCTTCGATAGGCTCCAGCGCCTTGTCGACGGGAACGTTGGGGGCGTCATGAATGCTTTTCAGCGCGCCGACCGGATTATAGGCCCATTTCACCGAATTGCTGATGACCTTCTGTACATTGGCGTCGTGATAGGTCGGATAAGTCTCGTGACCGGGGCGGAAATAGAAGATGTTGCCTGCGCCACGGCGCCAGGTGAGGCCTGAACGAAAGACTTCGCCGCCCTGGAACCAGGAGATGAACACGGTTTCCAGCGGCTCCGGCACGGAGAACTGCTCGCCATACATCTCTTCGTTTTCCAGCTCGAAATGCTCGGGCAGGCCGGCTGCAATCGGGTGGCGCGGATTGATCGTCCACAGGCGTTCGCGTTCGCCCGCCTCACGCCATTTAAGCGCGCAGGGCGTACCCATCAGTCGCTTGAAAGGCTTGGAGAAGTGGCCGGAATGCAGGACGATGAGGCCCATGCCTTCCCAGACACGCTTGGCAACGCGCTCGACGATCTCATCCTGAACCGCACCGTGGTCCTTGTGGCCCCACCAGACCAGAACGTCGGTCTTGTCCAGACGCTCCTGCGAAAGGCCGTGTTCCGGTTCCTGAAGCGTGGCGGTGGTGGCGCTGATCTCAGGGTTGGTATTCAGCGCATCGGCAATGGTGTTGTGCATACCATCAGGGTAGATCGAACGCACCGTCTCGTTGATGTGTTCGTGGATATTTTCGCCCCATACAACGGTGTTGATGGTCATTTTCTTGCTCCTTGGTGAAAGCCGGAAGCTTGGGTGATCCGGCGAAAGTTAATTGTTCAGGCGGCGCCGCGCACGGGATTGCGCGCAAGGGCCTGGCCCTGCGCGTCGAAGCGGTGGATCTGCGCCACATCCGGCACGAGAACGATTTTTTCTCCCGGCTTGCGGTCGGTCACGCCTTCCTCACGAACGACGATGGGTTCGCCAGCACCAATCTCGACATAGATGTAGCTGTCCGATCCCAGCATTTCCGAATGGATGATTTCGCCGTTCCAGCCGGTCTCACCGGCACCGATCGCAAGGTGTTCGGGGCGGATGCCGATGGTCGCGGCACCTTCGACTTCCGCATATTTGCCGGCAAGGAAGTTCATCTTCGGCGAGCCGATGAAGCCGGCAACGAAGGTGTTGAGCGGGCTTTCGTAAAGCTCGAGCGGCGTGCCGATCTGTTCGACGCGGCCATCGCGCAGAACGCAGATGCGGTCGGCAAGCGTCATGGCTTCCACCTGATCGTGGGTGACGTAGATCATCGTCGTATCATGCATCTCCCGGTGCAGCTTGGCGATTTCGAGACGGGTTGCGACGCGCAGCGCCGCATCGAGGTTGGAGAGCGGTTCATCGAACAGGAACACCTTCGGATCACGCACGATGGCACGGCCGATGGCGACACGCTGGCGCTGGCCGCCGGAAAGCTGCTTCGGCAGACGTTCCAGATAGGGCGTGAGCTGCAGCATTTCCGCTGCCGCCTCTACACGCTTGCGGCGCTGCTCCTTGTCGGCGCCAGAGAGTTTCATGCCGAAGGCCATGTTTTCGAATACGGTCATATGCGGATAAAGCGCATAGGACTGGAAGACCATGGCGACGCCACGCTTGGCGGGTGGCAGGCGGTTGACGGCTTCTCCGTCAAAGGAGAGCGTGCCGCCAGTGATTTCCTCGAGCCCGCAGATGAGGCGTAGCAGCGTGGACTTGCCGCAACCGGAAGGGCCGACGAAAACCATGAACTCGCCGGAGCGGATGTCCATGTCGATGCCCTTGATGACATCGAAGGCGCCGAAGGATTTGCGAAGATTGCGCAGTTGAATGGTGGTCATAAGTTTTCTCCTAGCCTTTGACGCCGCCGGCGGTGAGGCCGGAAATGATGCGTCGCTGGAAGATAAGAACGAGGACGACGAGCGGGGCGGTGACGATGACTGAGGCCGCCATGATCGTTCCCCAGGGGATTTCAAACTGCGAACCGCCCGAAAGAAGTGCGATGGCGACGGGCACCGTGCGCTGTTCGTTCGATGAGGTGAAGGTGAGCGCGAAGAGGAACTCGTTCCACGCCGCAATGAAGGCGAGGAGCCCTGTGGTGACGAGCGCCGGCCACATCAGCGGCATGAAGACCTGGGTGATGATGACCCATGGCGTTGCGCCATCGACGATTGCCGCTTCCTCGATTTCGATCGGCAGGTCGCGCATGAATGTCGTCAGCACCCAGACAGTGAAGGGCAGAGTGAAGATCATGTAGGAAAAGATCAGCGCGAGCGGCGTGTTGAAGATGCCAGCCCAGCGGATGAGTTCGAACAGGCCGGCGAGAACGGCGATCTGTGGAAACATCGAGACCGAGAGGATGGTGAGCAGAAGCAGCGAGCGGCCGCGGAAACGGACACGGGCCAGGGCATAGGACGCCGTTACCGCAAGGAACAGCGACAGTACGACGACTGAAGATGCAACGAACAGCGAATTGCCGAGATTGCGCAGGAACGTGCCGTTGCCGATGACGAAGTTGTAATTGGTCAACGAGAATTCACGCGGCCAGTAATTCACCTGGAACAGCGCTGAGCCGGATTTCAGGCTGGTCAGTATCGCGTAATAGAACGGGAATACCGAAATCACCATGATGACGGCGACCAGCGCATAAAAGGCTGTGGTTTTCAGGATGCTTGGCAGGGTCATCGCGAAGCTCCATCTGTGTTGACGCGCCCGAGCCACATATAAACGACTGTTATCGAGGCGATGATGAGGAACAGCATGGTGGAAGCGGCTGCGCCATAGGCGAACTTGTCGAAATCGAACAGGTTCTCACGCGCCAGCACCGACATCGTGCGGGTCTGGGCGTTATTCGGCGTCAGAATGTAGATGAGGTCAAAGACGCGCATCGCATCCAGCATACGGAAGATGACGGCAACCATGAGCGCTGGCCGGATCATGGGCAGGGTGACGCGGAAGAACACCTTGACGGGGTGGATACCGTCCACCTTCGCCGCCTCATACATGTCCTTCGGCACCATTTGCAGGCCGGCGAGAATGAGCAACGCCATGAAGGGCGTCGTCTTCCAGATATCGACAATAAGAACGGCGACCATTGCAGTGTCCGGATTGGCGGTCCATGCGATCTTGTGGGAGATCAGCCCAAGATTGAGGAACAGGTCGTTCAAGATACCGAACTGGTCGTTCAGCATCCACGCCCACATCTGCGCCGAAACGATGGTGGGAATGGCCCATGGAACGAGGATGGCGGCGCGCACGAGACCGCGTCCCTTGAATTCCGCGTTCAGCACCAGCGCAACGATAAGGCCGAGAACGGTTTCGAAGCTGACCGAAAGGATGGTGAATTTCAGCGTGTTGAGAACCGCGCCCCACCAGGCGGGATCAGCCAACAGTCCGCGATAGATGGTGCGGCCGCTGCTGAGCGTGATCCAGGTGAGGTAGTTCTTGAAGCCAACGAATTGTGCGCCGTCGAGATTGGTCAGCGACGCGTCGGTGAGGCTGAACCAGACGGTGCGTACCAGCGGCCAGCCGGCCACCATCGCAAGTACCAGAAACGTGGGGGCAAGGAACAGCCATGCGGATTTCAGGCGTTCCGACTGAAGGTCGGAGCCTGTGCCGGATGCCGCGGCCGGTCTTTGAAGGGCGGTATCGTTCATGGGGATATCTCGCAGTTGGGGTGTGGGAAACGCTCAGGCGAGACCGCTTCCCACACGGGCCGGATTACCAGCCGTTGCCTTTGAGATCGGTCAATTCGACTTCAAGGAGCTCAAGGTTTTCCGCCGCCGTGCCGTTGCCGGAGAGCGTGTTGTGCACGGCACCCCAGAATTTGGCCGAAACCTCGTTGTATTTCACCTTCGCCGAGGCAGAGGGGCGTGGAACGGCGGTCTGGAAAATCGGCTTCCATGTCGGCATGAAAGGCTGTGCGTCCGCGACATCTTTGTCGTCGTAAAGCGAGGCGATCGTGGGCATGTTGGAAAGCTGGATCGCACGCATCTTCTGGGTATCCTTCGATGCGAGGAACTTCACGAGCTGGATGGCAGCTTCTTGATCGTCGGAATATTTCGAAACGGCGAGGTTCCAACCGCCGAGCGTTGAGGCGGGTGCCGCACCCTCTTCACCGGCCGGCAACGGCGTGACGCCGAATTTGCCCTTGATGGCACTGTCGGCACCGTTTCCAAGCGCATAGGCATAGGGCCAGTTGCGCATGAAGACGGAATTGCCGGTCTGCCAGACGCCACGTGCTTCCTCTTCCTTGTAGGCAAGCACGCCCTGCGGCGCGATGGTGCCGACCCAGCCCTTGGCGGCTTCGATCGCGGCTGCGGCTTTCTCGTTGTTGATGGAGATGTCGCCGTTGGTCTCAACGATATGACCGCCACCGGCGGATGCAATCCATTCCAGCGCGTTGCAGGTCAGACCTTCATAGGCGCTGCCCTGGAAGACGAAGCCCCAGAGGTCCTTCTGCCCGCCTTCGCGTTCCTTGTCCTGAATTTCCTTGGCGGTCTCGCCCAGTTCCTTCCAGGTTTTCGGCGGCTGCTTGCCGTATTTTTCCAGAAGGTCCTTGCGGTAGAACAGAGCGGGTGCATCGGTGAACATCGGCATGGCGACAAGCTTGCCGTCCACGGTCTGTGACGCCACGATGGAGGGGAAATGATCGCCAATGACATCCTTCGTCGCTTCGGTCAGATCCACGAATTGGTCGGAGAGCTGCGGCGCCCAGATCACGTCCGTCTGATAGACGTCGACATCCTTGTTGCCCGCGGCAAGCCATAGCCTGTACTGGCTGAACTGCTCACTGGACGATGACGGCATGGTGACGAGATTGACCTTGTGGCCGGTCTCTTTTTCGAAGGCGGCGATCCGCTCCTTGAAAAATGCAATGTTCTTGCCGGTCGAGTTGGCGGCGATGGAAAGTTCGGCCGCCTGCGCGGAAACTGCCGCAGACAGCACGCTGCCACACAGCAACAAAGTCTTCATGGAAATATTCATTGTCAAACTCCTCCGTTGACGCTTCCAATCATCCTCAAAATTGAAAGCGCTTTTGACTGGTGTGAAGTTCGCAAAAGCCGACAAATCTGTCAATACTCTTTCTTATGGCGTGGAAATTGGGCATCTTCGGGTGTTGCCACGGAGGGTTTGCCTTTCGAAACGGCGAACTGTAAGGTTTCAGGTGGGAATAAATTGAAAGCGATTTCAATTTTTGTCCGCTTGAAAAATCTGCGGCGGCGACGCATGCAGGAGCAAATTGGCAGAAAACATGAAGCTCAAGGAATTCGCAGAAAAGGTCGGGCTGTCGCCCACCACCGTCAGCCGCGCGCTTGGCGGCTATCCCGAGGTGCGTGAAGAAACGCGCCAGCGGGTGATGGATGCTGCGCTGAAATACGGCTACCGGCCCAATGCCAACGCGGTCAGGCTGGCAACAGGCAGGGCCGGCGCCATCGGTGTCGTGATGGGCCGTTCGGGCGGCGGGCATTTCTTTTCGGAATTTATGGGCGGCATGGCGACGCGGCTGGAAGGCGAAGAGACCGACATTCTCGTCAGCGTCACCGTCGACAATAACATTGAGGAAGAGCTCGCGATTTTCAGCCGGCTGGCGTCGAGCGGACGGGTGGATGGCATAATCGTGCATTCGCCGCGTCCGGAGGACGAGCGCATCGCGCTGCTCAATCGGCTGGGCGTGCCTTTCATCGTGCATGGCCGCTCGAAGACGGCGTTCGAGCACGCCTGGCTCGATATCGACAATCATGATGTGACGTATCGTCCGACAATCCATTTTCTGGAACGTGGCCACCGTCGCATCGCGATGATAAACGGCCCGACAGGCCGTACATTCGTGCAGGACCGCGAACAGGGTTTTCGTGATGCGCTCGCGACCCATGGCATCACGCCTGATCCGCGCCTCATGATGAGCGAGCATTTCAGCGAAGATGCCGCCTTCCGTTTCGCCCGCTCGCTGCTGGAGCAGACGCCGCGCCCGACCGCCTTCGTCGCCGGCGCGATGATGACGGCGCAGGGCGTCTATCGCGCGGCAACACAGCTGGGACTGGTGATCGGCAAGGACGTGTCCGTCATCGCCCATGACGACGTGTTTCCTTACCTCACTCCGGAAAGCATGATGCCGCCGCTTTCCACCACCCGCTCGCCCATGCGCATGGCTGGCATGCGGGTTACAGACCTGCTTCTGCAGATCGTCGGCGGCCGTCCCGTCCGCGAGGTTCAGGAATTGTGGCCGGTCGAACTGATCTTGCGGGAATCGGTCGGTCCAGCCTGACCTCGTCGCCATAGCTCACTGATTCCATTCCATTTTGTGAACGTCAATTGATTGCCGTTCGTCTTTCATCGCCTATACGGCAGCGTCATCTCGTGTATAATCGAAGCTGAACAGGCCTTTTGGAACAGGACCTGGGCCAGCGCGTTGAGGGGACGTGTTGAAGGAGGTGACCGATGTTTGAATTTTTAAAGCCGCAACAACAGACTGTGATCGATGATGTGGAGGCAACCGGTACCTATGCCGACGCGCTGCTCAACGTACCCAGCCCGGAACTGACCCGTTCCACCGCTCGCGAACACGGCCATGAGGCCCACTCCCGCGACTATTGCGAAAACCGCGATATTTCCCGCAGCTCGCTCGGTTTCGCCTGAGCCCTCGCAAAAGCTTCCCAAAAAAAACGGAACTGACCGGCGTTTTCCCGCGTTTGCCTTGTACAATCCGCACGGCGGCGCAATGAAACCGAAGGGACCTGACCGGCATTTGACCGATGGGCGAATTGGGTGTTGCGCCGCCTGGGGAGCGGCGGCGCGCTCGCGTTGTCTCAGCAGATGAAAGCGCATTTCGATTCCGCATTGGAAGAAAGCGCTTATATCCAGGAGCTGCAATGTCAACTGTTCCCGTTGAACCCTATCCAGACCCGCCAATGCCGGTGCCGCCACAGCCGGATATACCGCCGGTCAAAGAGCCGGAGCCCGATAGGCTGCCGGACGAGGCGCCAAACCCCAATCCAGATGAAAACGACGGACCGCCCAAGGTATTGTAGGTTTCAGGCTTGTTCGAATTTCCTGCTGAGGAAGGCCGAGCCTTCAAGCCCGAAGCGCCAAGGATAGTCCTGCGCGCGGCTTATGCCGATGCGTCTGCCGCTGGTAACGGCAGCGGCCTCCTTTGGCAGACGGAGGAAAAACGGCGGGCGGTCCAGCGGTGCTCCGTCCATTTCTCCGGTAATGGCCAAGGCCTGACAAAGCCTGCCGGGGCCGGAACATAACAGTTTCAGTTTGTCAGTTCCTCGCCGTAGTTTCATCATGTCTATGCCGGTGAGGGGTTCGATGGCGCGCAGAAGCACGGCGGAGCCCGGAGCGCATACGAAGTTTGCGCACCAGTGAATGCCGTAAGACCGGTAGACATAGAGATGGCCGGCCGGGCCGAACATCGCCTTGGTGCGCGGGGTCTGCCCATTGAAACTATGGGATGCCGGATCATCAGGATGATAGGCTTCGGTTTCCACGATGATGCCGCCTGTATTGCCAACGCGGAATTCCACGCCGATGAGGGCGCGCGCAACGTCAACGGGATCGCGCTGAAAGAAGCGCTCCTGCATTTCCGGGCCCAAGGCCTGATCCATCTGGAACCCCTTCTGCTCCGCCATCGTTGTGAATTCAGGTTTCAGTGTGTTGTCGCATCGGATTACGCCGATGCTTTTTCAAATCGGAGGGCATGTCATGCAACTTTCTACGACCTATGTAAAACGGGATAACGGAGTGATTTCCGTGGAATTTGTCGGCAGCGACGGCGATCAGGTCTCGGTCCGCCTTGCCGACGGTCTTGATGGCATCGACGATGCGGAGGCCATCAAACGCGCGAGCGCGGTGATGGTTCAGCTGACGGCATTCGGAACGCGTCAGGGCGCCGATGCGCCGTCGCAGTTTTCCGCTCTCGGCACGGCGCAGGATGAAGTCCCGCACGGTCAGGCGAGCGCCCGCACATCGAAGGATCGTGACATTCTTGAAGAGGAACTGGAAGAGGGGCTGGAAGACAGTTTTCCGGCCAGCGACCCCGTCTCGGCAACGGTCACCTCGATCGCGTCTAGAAAAGGAGGGCTGTGACCTTGGCCACTGGTAAAGTCGCCCTCGTGACCGGCGCTGGCTCCGGCATTGGCCGGGCTGCTGCCCTTCATCTGGCTGCGGAAGGCTTTTCCGTAGGCCTTCTCGGTCGTACCGAATCTGAATTGCAGGCGGTGAAAAATGAGATTTCCGCCTTATCCGGCGCTTCTAAGGTCCTCGTCGCCGATGTGGCGGAAGAGGCAGTCATGCGACACTCCGTTGCAGAGCTTGTGGATGCTTTCGGCCGTCTGGATGTCGTGGTGGCCAATGCGGGCGTCAACGGCGTCTGGGCACCGATTGACGAGCTGACGCCTTCGGAGTGGGACGATACGATCCGCATCAACCTGCGAGGCACCTATCTCACTATCCATGCCAGTGTGCCGCATCTGAGGGCGGCGGGTGGTGGCTCCATCATCATCGTCTCTTCCATCAACGGCACACGCACTTTCAACTCGCCTGGCGCTACCGCCTATTCGGTGACGAAGGCCGGGCAGCTTGCCATGGCCCAGCAACTGGCGCTGGAGCTCGGGCGTCATCGCATTCGTGTCAACGCGGTGTGTCCGGGCGAAATTGAAACGGCGATTGACGAAAATACCGACATACGCGGGCGCGACAGGACCGAAGTGCCAGTCCGTTTCCCGGCGGGTGACATTCCGGTCACCGGCGGGGTTGCAGGGACGAGCGAGGATGTTGCTGCATTGATCGGTTTTCTGGCATCGGACCAGTCGCGCCATATCACCGGAACGCCGGTATGGATCGATGGCGGGCAGGGGCTTCTTCGGTAGCGGCAGTTCCATCACAGGCTTGTGTGCGTATGATTAACGAATGGGTAACGTCTGTTCACGAGACTTTGTCCTTGCGGGAGGTTGCCGCCATATGGCCACCTTCGCTAGTTAAGCCTCTGCCACAAAGGCGGGCAAATCGGGCGGGCAGAACGATCCATGGGTATGAATGCATTGCTGAACTTCGCAAGTGCGGGGCTGCGGCGCAGGGTAAAAGTGGGAATGAGAATAGCTGCGGTCGTCGCGATCGGCAGCGGTCTCGCCGCGTGCACCTCCATGGGTCTCGACAGCGTCAAAAAGGACCCGCCGAAGCTGTCATCCAAGATGATGGCGCAGATGTCTGCCAAGAGCATGCGCCCGGAAAGCCCGGTTCTCGTTCGCATTTTCAAGCAGGAAAGCGAGCTTGAGGTCTGGAAGATCGACAAGACCGGTAATTATGCGCTGCTCAAGACCTATCCCATGTGCCGCTGGTCCGGAAAACTTGGCCCGAAGACGAAGACGGGCGACCGGCAGGCGCCGGAAGGATTTTATCATGTCTCCGCAGGCATGCTGAACCCCAATTCGCAATATTACGTCTCCTTCAATCTCGGCTATCCCAACCGGCTGGAATCGGCGCTTGGTTACACCGGCGAAGCGTTGATGGTGCATGGCGCCTGTTCTTCGTCGGGCTGTTACGCGATGACCGATCAACAGGTCGGCGAGATTTATGCGGTCGTGGCGCGCGCGCTGCAGGGCGGGCAGGACCGCTTTCAGGTTCAGGCCTATCCCTTCCGCATGAGCGCGCGGAACATGGTGGCGAATCGGGACGATCCCAATATGCCCTTCTGGAAGACGCTCAAGGAAGGCTATGACTATTTCGAGGTGACGCGCCGCCAGCCAAAGGTTTCCGTTTGCGGCCGGCGATACGTTTTTAACAGCGAATTTGCCGGCGGTGAGCCTGCCGATCCGCTGGCGGCCTGCCCACCTGCGATAAACCAGCCGGACCCCTTGGTGGCGTCGAAAATGGCCGAAGAGCAACAGAAATTTGCCGCCGCGATGAACGAGGGAACTTCTGCCCCGGTCAGCGCGTATGTAGACGGCGGCATGCACCCAAGCTTCCGTGCCATCCTGAAATCCAGTGGCGCAAAGGCCATGGCATCGCAGGTCTCCGGCACGAAGTACCCTATAAGCCGCCCCGAGGCGGCGCTGGCAGATCCCTTTGCCAGCGCAAGATGACGCAGATGAGGTTTTTCAATTGAACGACACGACAACGACCCGGCGAGGTTTCCTGCTTGGAGCGGGTGGATTGGCGCTGGCCGGCCTTGCAGGCTGCAACACCACCGCGCGTGAGGCTACACGGCCAACAGCCCCCGCCGACGACCCGATGTATGCCCTGATGTACGGTCCGAAGCCCGACGAGCAGTTTCCGTTGCCGGAAATTCCCTACAAGCGGATCCCGCGCCAGTTCCTGCGCCAAATGGTGGAAAATCCCACCGGTGAGCGTCCCGGCATCATTGTGGTCGATACCGCCAACCATTTCCTTTATCTCACCTACGAGAATAACCAGGCCATGCGTTACGGCGTCGGTCTCGGCCGCGCGGGCTTCGAATGGGCCGGACGCGGCGTTATCCAGTACAAGCGTCAATGGCCGCGCTGGACGCCGCCCGACGAGATGATTGCCCGCCAGCCTGAGCTGGAACCCTATAGCGGCCGCAATGGCGGCATGGAGCCGGGCCTCAAGAACCCGCTCGGTGCGCGTGCACTTTATATCTTCAAGGACGGCAAGGACACGATCTACCGTCTGCACGGCTCGCCGGAATGGTGGACGATCGGCAAGTCGGTTTCCTCCGGCTGCGTGCGTCTGCTGAACCAGGATATTGTCGACCTCTATAACCGTGTGCCTGATGGTACGCCGATTGTGGTGACGGCGCTCGGGCCGGCACAGCAGGGTGTTCCTATCGGGCAGGCGGGCGTGCCCGTGGCGCAGTATGGCGGCGGCGTGGTCGGCGACGGCCTGTCGCAACCAATGCAGACCTATTGATAGACAAAATTTCCAGCCGCCTGAGAGGCGGCTGGAAATGGGTAATGAATGAAGGCGCAATCAAAGCGCTCCGATACTGCTGCTGCCGGCTCGATCTGCGGCAGCGACCTCAGGCAACGCGACGGGTAACGTCGCGGCTACCGGCACTTTCCATTTCCAGACGGAACCGCGATACAAGCGAGCGCAGCTTTGCCGTTTCGGCGGCGAGCATTGCAGAAGCCGCGGTGGATTGTTCCACCATGGCAGCATTTTGCTGGGTGGCGTGATCCATGGAGTTTACCGCCGCGTTGATTTCGGCAAGACCGGTCGATTGTTCGGTCGCCGATGTGGCGATGGCGTTCATATGGCGATCGATGCCGGCGATACGCTCGCCGATCTCCTTCAGCGCCGTGCCGGTGTCGAGAACCAGTTTCACGCCGCTTTCCACTTCCGTCGAGGATTGCCGGATATGATCGCGGATTTCGCTTGCGGCCTTTGCTGCGCGCTGGGCGAGATCGCGAACTTCCTGCGCCACTACCGCAAATCCCTTGCCGGCTTCACCGGCACGCGCGGCTTCCACGCCTGCATTCAACGCCAGAAGATTTGTCTGGAAGGCGATCTCGTCTATGGCGCCGACGATGCCGGTGATCTGCCGGGACGAGGTTTCGATGCGGCGCATCGCCTCTTCGGCATGGCTGACAACCTCCACAGATTTCAGTGCGCTGTGGTTGGCATCGGTGGCGGCGAGCCGCGCTTCGGCGGCACGCTTGTTGGCGTTTGAAACATTGACCGTGATTTCATCGAGCGCTGCTGCGGTCTGTTCCAGAGACGCTGCCTGATTTTCCGTGCGGCGGGAAAGATCGCCGGCACCTGCGGCGATTTCCCGGCTGCTGCCGTCAATCGTGCTGATGCCATCGGAAATGGCGAACAGCGTTTCGCCGAGTTGACGCACTGAGCTGTTGAAATCGTGTCGCAAGGCCTCGAATTGAGGGGCAAAGGCCTGATCGAGCTGAAAGGCCAGATCGCCCGATGCCAGCCGCTTCAGTCCTGTCGCAAGACCGGAAGTGGCGATGCGCAGCCGCTCAGACGCATCGTCCTCCGCTTGCTGTCGCGCGGCCGCCTGATCGGCTTCTGCCTGCAGTCTGGCTGCTGCTGCCTGTTCTTCGAGCGCCCGATTGGCAATCGCCGCCTGCCGGAATATTTCGACCGCGGCGGACATGGAGCCGATCTCATCCTTCCGGTCCATGCCGGAAGGAGGCTGTGACGTGTCGCCGCTGGCAAGGATTTCCATCGTCTTCGACAGGCGCAGGATTGGACCCGTTACCGTTTTGCGAGTGAGGATAAAGAGGCCTACGCAGAAGAGTGTCGCCAGAACCAGCAGCCCTTCTAATACGAGCTCGATTACCGCCTTCGTCTCCTGGCTTTCCGCGACAGTTGCTTCGGAAAGCGCGTCGATCTGTTCGCTCGCCGTTTCCATCGCGGTTTCGAGAGTGGTGAACTGGCGCATGAAGTCCGGAATCATTTTTGTCGCCGCGCCCGGATCGGCTTTGACGAGGCCAACCACCGTTTTGGCGCTTTCAAGATAGGACTGAAGCGGTTTTTCAACGCTCTCGATAACGGCTTTGGCGTTCGTACCTTCGGTAAGCGCCTTGTTTAGCTTCAATGCTTCAAGGAAAGTGGCTTCATGTTCGGCAAGGTCGGCCTTTACCGCGTCGAACGACAGGCCCATCGTATCATTCGTGGAAAGAATGGCTGCCAGCACGTCTGAGCGCAGCGCATCGTGCATCATGTCGGCTCGCATATGATTGTGAAGTATCTCGGCGGACCGCGATACATCCGTACTATTGCGATTGAGCGTATTCGTCGCCCAGATACCGACCCCCGCCGCGCTTCCGGTGATGGAAAAGATTGCAATGCTTGCCAATATGATTTTTTTCTGAATCGACGCCATGAGGCCATTCCCGCTCGGTTGGTTATACTACGGGAAATTAATAGAATATGCTTAAGAAATGATCTATTTTTGTTGCGGTCTTGATAAATGCAAAAAAAGGTTGCAATAGAAATTGCAGCCTTTTATTTATTAGAGATTTATACTTTTAATCCGCTCTTTTCAGCGCGTCGCCCAAGATCGAGACGATATCGTCGAAATGGGATTTTTCGGCGATAAGCGGCGGCGAAAGGGCAATGATATCGCCCGTGACGCGAATGAGCAGACCGCGCTCGAAGCAATCCACGAAAACGTCATAGGCGCGTGCGCCGATAGCTCCATCACGCGATTGCAGCTCGATGCCGGCGATGAAGCCGATGGTGCGGATGTCGATGACATTGGGCAGGCCCTTCAGCGAATGGATGGCGTCGTGCCAGACATCCTGCATTTCTGCCGCGCGGGTAAACAGCCCTTCGTCGCGGTAGATGTTGAGCGTGGCGATGCCGGCGGCGCAGGCAACCGGATGTCCGGAATAGGTATAGCCGTGGAACAGCTCTATCTGGTTGTCCGGCCCATGCATCAACGCATCGTGCACCTTGCGGCTGGTGAAAACCGCACCCATCGGGATTGCGCCGTTGGTCAGCCCCTTGGCGGTGGTAACGATGTCAGGCGTCACGCCGAAGTAGTTGCTGGCAAAGGACGAGCCCATACGGCCGAAACCGGTGATAACCTCATCGAAGATCAACAGAATGCCGTGCTTGTCGCAGATGGCCCGCAGGCGCTCCAGATAACCCTTCGGCGGCACCAGCACGCCGGTGGAGCCGGCTACCGGTTCAACGATACAGGCCGCGATTGTTTCGGCCCCATGCAGAGCAACCAGCCGTTCCAGATCGTCTGCCAGTTCGGCACCATGCTCGGGCTGGCCCTTTACGAAGCTGTTTTTCGCCAAATCGTGGGTGTGACGCAGGTGGTCGGCCGGGATTTGCGGAAAAACACGGCGGTTGTTAACAAGGCCGCCAACGGAGATGCCGCCGAAACCGACGCCGTGATAACCGCGCTCACGGCCGATCAGACGGCTGCGGGTGCCCTGACCGATGGCGCGCTGATAGGCGATGGCAATCTTGAGCGCCGTATCGACTGATTCAGAACCCGAGCCGGTGTAGAACACGCGGTCGAGCTTCGCGCCTTCCGGGCCGGGCGCGATTTCCGCCAGCCGCTCGGCGAATTCGAAGGCGACGGGATGGCCCATCTGAAACGAGGGCGCATAATCCATGGTCGAAAGCTGGTGTTTGACGGCGGATGCAATCTGGTGGCGGCCATGGCCGACATTGACGCACCACAGGCCAGCTGTGCCGTCGAGAACCTGACGACCGTCATTGCTGGTGTAATACATGCCCTCCGCGCTCGTCAGCAGGCGGGGATTGGCCTTGAACTGCCGGTTGGCGGTAAATGGCATCCAGTAGCTGTCGAGTGAGGTGGAGTTGGATCGGTTGGGGTTGTCCATAACGGTTCTCCTGTTCGGTGCCGGTGATTGAAAGCTATTTTCCGGGCTGAACAAGCCCTTTTCTCGCTGTGGCCAAGCCATTGAAAATGTTATAGGCGGGAAAGGTAGTTTTCGATATTTCGAACAACGGCAACGGGGGATCACGCATGTCGGTGGATATAGGCGGGCGTTTGCGCCATTTGCGGCTGCGTCACAATATTTCCCAGCGTGAACTGGCAAGACGTGCTGGTGTTACCAATTCGACGATTTCCCTGATCGAATCCAACACCTCCAACCCGTCCGTCGGCGCGCTGAAGCGCATTCTCGACGGTATACCGATCGGCCTTGCCGAATTTTTCGCCTACGAGCCGGAGACCAGCCGCAAGGCATTTTACCGCGCGGATGAACTTGTCGAAATCGGCAAAGGACCGATATCCTTCCGGCAGGTGGGCGAAAATGTTTTCGGCCGCAGCCTGCAAATCTTGAAGGAATGTTACCAGCCGGGTGCCGATACCGGCAAGGTGCCACTGGTCCACGATGGAGAAGAGGGTGGTATCATCCTCTCCGGGCGTCTGGAGGTGACGGTCGACGAGGAGCGGCGGGTTCTCGGTCCGGGGGATGCCTATTATTTCGAAAGCCGCAGGCCGCACCGCTTCCGTTGCGTTGGTCCAGTGCCGTGCGAGGTCATCAGCGCCTGCACACCACCCACCTTCTGATTCTATGGCTTTCGCGTAAAGTCACGCCGGAATGGCGGTCGGACCGTTGCAGCCGGAGATAATATGGTCCAGCCGGAGAGATTTTCTACGAGCCGACCGAACTTTGATACGGGTTCCTGCCATTATTTTGCCGCTTTTGCGCCGCTTTTGCAATTTTTCCATCGCTTTTTCTTGGCGAAGTTGGCGTGCCGGCAAAAAAATCCCGGTTAATATGTCAAATTTTATATGCATTGCCACAATCTTGCTGCGCTGCAAAAAAATTTAATATTCTTCCAGACGCATGGCTGTTCTTGGCGTTCCTGTCTCACCTGATTAAGTCACAAGAAACATATAAGAAAAGACTATCTGTTGTCGAAAACGCAATACATGCGGGAGCGGCACCCATGCTCTCAACACATGGCCGCCGGCACATTTGTTGCTTTTTTATGCAACCGTTAATATTGCCCTGACGTTGATCGGCCGCTCTCGCAAGAAATCGCATAGACGGTCAGGGGCAATGTGCCTTACAAAAAATCCATTAGCATCAAATTCAGAACACAGACTTGTTATCTCTTTTAGACGGAAAGACACGCCTCCGGGCACCGACCAATCGCAAAACATAAATGGAGTTCTCTCTATGAAGTCCGCGACCCAATCGGCTGAACAGACACTCAGCAGTTCCGAAGACTTCGATGTCAGTTTCCCTATCGGGGGCATCGCAAAACGCAGCTTCGATATGACATCGGCCCTGCTTGCGCTGCTCATCTTCAGCCCGATTTTTCTGTTGATCGCCGCACTGGTGAAATTGTCCGATCCCGGCCCGATCTTTTATGGTCACCGGCGTGTGGGACATAATGGCCGCTATTTCCATTGCCTGAAATTCAGGACGATGGCGATGAACGGTGATGAAATGTTGCGGCAATATCTTGCCGCCAATCCGGAGGCCGCCGAAGAATGGCGTGCGACCCGCAAACTCAAGAATGATCCGCGCGTAACCGCAGTTGGTGCCGTGCTGCGCAAGCTCAGCCTTGATGAGCTGCCGCAGCTTCTCAACATCATCCGCGGCGAAATGAGCGTCGTAGGCCCGCGCCCCGTCGTCGACGAGGAGCTGAGCTACTACGAAAGCGATGCCGCCTATTACCTCAGCACCCGTCCGGGCCTGACCGGCCTTTGGCAGATCAGCGGCCGCAATGACGTCAGCTACAAGACCCGCGTGGCTTTCGACACGCAATATGTGCAGAACTGGTCGATGCGACAGGACGTCTTCATCATCGTCAAGACCATTCCCGCCGTGTGCCTTTCACGCGGAAGCTACTGAAAACCGATATTGAGTTTGGCTTTATCGATCTTTGTTTTGCCACGCACCCTGACCGGGATCCCAAGTCCGGTCTTTGGGTGCGTCATTGGTGCAAATCATAATGGCCGCTTTTTGCGGCGCTGTGCAGCCGGCACCGTCCGGCTGCTCTATCGCCTGATCGCCCGCGCGGCGATCCGCAAACAGGGAGTTTCCCGATGAACGGTCCTATTGCCGTCGCTAGCCGTCCGCTTGCAAAAAAAACCGCCGGACGCACTTTCCCCGCCCTTCTGCTTGTCGCATCCGTCGCATTCGGAGCGCCGCTTTCCGCAATGGCTGCGGAAGGCGCTCAATACAAGCTCGGCACCGCCGACAAGCTGCGCATCCGCGTTGCCGAATGGCAACCGGCGGATGGCAGCATCCGCAACTGGGATGTCATCAACGGCGATTATTCCGTCGGCCCATCCGGCGCGCTGTCGCTGCCCTTCATCGGCCAGCTGGATGTGGCGGGGAAGACGTCCGCGGAGGTCGGTGAGGCGATTGGAGCCCAGCTTCAGAGCAAGTTCGCCCTTCGCAACCTGCCGTCGGCTTCTGTCGAAATTGCCCAGTTCCGGCCGATCTTCCTCAGCGGAGATGTACAGACGCCAGGCGAATATCCCTATGCTGCCAATCTCACGGTGTTGAAGGCCGTAAGCCTTGCCGGCGGGTTGCGGCGCTCCGATGCCGGGCAGCGTTTTGCCCGCGACTTCATAAATGCCCGCGGCGACGCAGCCGTTTACGACAACCAGCGCGCAAGGCTGCTTGCCCGTCAGGCGCGGTTGATCGCCGAGGTCAAGGGTGACACGGTCATCGCCAAGACGCCGGAGATGGAAAAGATTGCCGAGATCGACGCGCTTCTCGCCAGCGAAAGTGCGCTGATGAAATCGCGCACCGAGCGTTACACTTTGCAGCTCAAGGCACTGACGGATCTGCATGCGCTTCTGGAAAGCGAAGTCGAATCGCTGAAAAAGAAATCGGAAACGCAAAACCGCCAGCTCGAGCTTGCCAATGAGGACCGAGACCGCGTCAACCGGCTGAACGAGCAGGGCCTTGCACTATCGCAACGGCGTATTTCCGCGGAAGAACGTGCAGCGGAGGTGGAAGCCGCACTGCTTGATATCGACACGCAGTCATTGCGTGCCAAGCAGGATATCAACAAGGCGACCCAGGATGAAATCAACCTGCGCAATGACTGGGTGGCACAGCGCTCCAAGGAATTGCAGGACACGGAAGCGGAACTCGACAAGCTCAATCTGCAACTGGGTACAAGCCGGGAATTGATGTCGGAGGCGCTCGCACAATCGGCTGAGGCGATCCGTTTCGATCCGTCGGGAAAATCCGCGACAATCAGCTACGTCGTGGTGCGTGAGGAAAACGGCAAGCCGAAGGAAGTGAAGGTGGATGAAAACGCCATGCTTCAGCCAGGCGACGTCATCAAGGTCTCGTCCGAAATCCTGATGCAGTGAGGTATTCATGCGGATCGCCAAATCGGCACTGATCGATCCCGAACGCAATGAGGTCTACGGAATGGCGGCGATTGCGCTGTCATTCTTCGTTTTCGCCTATTCGTCGCGTTTCGGGCAAATCTCGATTCTGGCCTATTATGGCATGTGGCTGCCCCTTGTAGTGGTCAATTACCGGCGCGTGCTGGGTAACTATCCGCGCTATCTGTGGATATTCGCCTTCGGCATCCTGACCGTGCTGTCGAGCTTCTGGTCGGAGGCAGCATCGGTCACAATGCGCGCTTCCATCCAGTATATGACGCATATCGTCTGTGCACTTATCGCCATGCGGGTGGTGTCCATCCGCACGCTGACGCGTGGGGCGTTGATCGGCATCACCGTCATTCTGCTCTATTCGCTGCTGTTCGGTGTCCACCTTTTCGATGCGCTTGATGGAACCTACAGTTTTGTCGGGGCTTTCTCATCGAAGAACCAGCTTGGCTTTTACGCCTCGCTCGGCGTCATTTTCGCTGTCTCATCCGTGCTGATCCTCAAGCAAAGGGGTATCTGGCTGCCGATCGCGGGCATCACCGGGCTCCTATCGGCCTATAGCCTAATTGCTTCGCAATCGGCCACATCCACCATTACCACGGCGGCGGTGGTCGCCCTCATCATCGGTTTCATCCCGATTGGCATGCTTTCACCCGCCAACCGCAAGATGACCTTTTTCGCACTCGGCGGTATTGGCATATTGCTGGTGGTCGCGTCCCTGCAGTTCGGCTTGCTTGATGCCATTCTCGGCCTTTTCGGCAAGGATTCGACACTGACAGGACGCACCTATCTCTGGCAGCAGGGCATCGAAGCGGCAAAGCAGACACCGATCCTCGGCGTTGGTTACCAGGGGTTCTGGGTGGTGGGTTTTGCCGATGCCGAGCGCCTGTGGAACGACTTCTTCATTACCGGACGCAGCGGCTTCCATTTTCACAACACCTATATCGAGACGGTGGTGGAGAATGGCATCGTTGGCATGGTTCTGCTCGGCATGGTGCTTTACGGAACGCTGCTCGGCCATCTGCGCTCGGTCCTGATGCGCCAGCGCGATCCGCAGGGCGTCATTCTCTTTGCCATCTGCGCGCTGTTCGTCGTCCGCTCCTTCGTGGAGATCGATATCATCTTCCCATTCCAGATCGGTTCGTTCCTGCTGTATTTCGCCGCCGGAAAACTGTGCCTGCCGGCGAAAGCCACGCAGAATAGCGAAACTCATCCCGCGATTGGCGTGCGGTTACAGACGCGAGCCTGAGCATTCGCTCTGCCCGATCCTAGAGGTAATCCGATGAGACGTGCGGGCTGGCGTGGATGAAACTCCACATGTCCTTGCTGACAGAGACGATGTCGGCGATGGATTTCTCGAGGTGTTCGATTTCTTTCTCGTCCATGCGTTCTACCTTGCCGTAACGGACCTGGGTTTCGTCCTCCACCAGTCGCATGAGCTGGGTGCTGGCAATTTCGCCCTTTTCGTCGAAGGAGTAGATGCAATGATTGTATTTGTTGCGCGTTTTCGATTCTTTCTTGAGCCGCGCCATGATGGATAGAATGGTCTTGCGATCCGGCGCCGGCGTTGAGGGAAGTTTTGCCAGACGCTCGATGAGATCCATGCGCGCGCGCGTGGTGTTGAGCGTCAGAAACACGACGATGGCCGCTTCCTTCTCCACTTTCAGGAGATGGACGATCAGATAGATCATCAGGCTTTCGGTGTTGGTCCACACGTAATTCAGCCTGCCGACCATCAGCAATATATCCGACATTGCCGCCATGCTGTTCTCCCGCCCCACCAGACATATACTGGCATTCTATGCCGATCTGGACGGGATTGACAGTGTAGGTCCTTCTGCGTTCCGCATTTTCCCGACGCAAAACCGCCGTCCAACCTTCCTGGAAAAGCGGTATTTCTTCATCTTTCCTTGAATGCTCGGGACATGCTCTCGGAGATAGGCTTGGTCAGATATTCGAAGAAGGTTCGCTCCGAAGTCTGGATCAGGACATCCGCCGGCATGCCGGGAACGGGATGGAAATTATGGACCTTCGCGATCTCCTCGTCTGAAACCTGCACGCGCACGATATAGACGTCCTTAACCTGCAGGCCTGCATTTTCCTCGATGCTATCGGCGGAGACGTAAAAGACCTTACCGTTCAGAACAGGCGTGGTGCGGCGGTTCAGTGCCGAAAGGCGGATCGCTGCCGTCTGGCCTTCATGCAACTGGTCGATGGAGGTTCTCAGAACCTGCGCCTCAAGGATCAGGGGAACGTGGGCGGGCAGGATTTCCATGATTGGCTTGCCGGTGGTGATGACGCCGCCTGCCGTGTGGTAATAGGCGCGCACCACGGTACCGTTGACGGGGGAGCGGATGACGGTGCGTTCCAGCACTTCGGCGGCACCGCGCACTTGCTCGCGCACGCTGTCCAGATCGGCTTCTGCGGTTTCGAGCGCGTCGAGAGCAGCCTGCTTGTTGGCGTTGATGGCAATGACCGCTTCCTGCTTGAACTTGGCGATTTCAGCCTCGCTCTGGTTCATCTCGCCGGTCAGTCGGGCGATATCGCCCATGGCATCGGCAATGGCGCGCTCCAGCGCCAGCATGTCGGTCTTGCGGATGACACCGTCCTTGGCAAGCCTTTCCTTGGAATCACGCTCCTGGGTCAGAAGTGCCAGTTGACGGTCGAAGGACTGCTTCTGCCCCTCATAGCCTGCATAACGAAACTCCAGCGACTTGATGTTCTTTTCGATGAGATTCAGTTGCTCGTCGAGCTTCACGATCTTGCTGTGGAACACGATGTTCTGGCTCTGGATGATGGATTTGATATCAGGATCGCTGGCTTCCTTCATGACGATGTCAGGCACCTTGAAGCTTTTTTGGCCCTGCGCCTCGGCGCGCAGGCGCGTGACGATGGTTTCGAGGCGAAGGCGTCTCAGCTGGAACATGCGCTCGTTGGCGAGCGCCGTCGTCTTGTCGAGCGTCAGAAGCACGTCGCCTTCCTTGACGGTGTCGCCTTCGCTGACCATCATTTCCTTGATGATGCCGCCCTCCAGATGCTGCACGACCTTGTTGTTGCCTGTGGCGACAAAGCTGCCCTGGGCAATGATGGCGGCGGAGAGCGGTGCGGTGCCGGCCCAGTACCCGAAGCCGCCGAAGGAGGCGAGCAGCACGGCAAGACCGATTGAACTGTGGAGGCGAATGGAACGTGGCACTTCGCTGTACCACTCAAGCTGGCCCTGGGGTTTTACCTCTGCGACGGCGACGGCGGTTTTTTTCTTGAACATGACGATCCTCAACCCTCGATCTGCGGAGACTGGCTACTTTGCCGGCCATTGCCGGAAATAGCCTTCAGTACGTCCATCCGTTCGCCGAACATGGCGACCGATCCGTCCTTCAGCACCATTATCTTGTCGACGCACTGAAGAAGTGCGGGTCGCTGGGTGATGGTGACGGTGGTGATGCCCTGTTTCTTGGCGTGCAGAATGGCTTTTGCCAACGCCTGTTCGCCCTGCGTATCAAGGTTGGAGTTTGGTTCGTCCAGAACCACGAATTTGGGATCACCGAAGAAGGCGCGGGCAAGCGCGATGCGCTGCTTCTGGCCGCCCGAAAGCGGTGCGCCATCGGCGGCAACCACGGTTTCGTAACCCTGCGGGAAACCGGCGATCAGCTCGTGTACGTCAGCGAGCACAGCCGCCTCGTAGATCTGCCGGTCTTCAACATCGTCACGCATGCGACAGATATTGGCCTTGATGGTGCCGGGAAACAGCTGCACGTCCTGGGGCAGATAACCGATGCTTTCACCGAATTGCCGCTGGTCCCAGTTGCGCAGGTCCATGAGGTCAAGGCGGACATTGCCGGAAGTGGGAAGGATGGAGCCGACCAGCATCTTGCCAAGCGTCGTCTTGCCGGAACCGGAATTGCCGATGATGGCGAGGGATTCACCTTTCTTCAGCGAAAAGGAAATGCCGTTCAAGATCACCTTCTTCTGCGGCGGCGGCACGAAAAGGATACGTTCCACATCCAGACGCCCTTCCGGATTGGGCAGGCGCAGACGCGGGAAATTGAGCGGTGAGGTGATGAGAAGCTGCTTGATACGGCTATAGGAGGCTGCAGATTTGTTGAACTGATGCCAACCCTCGATCGCCCCTTCGATGGGCGCCAGCGCGCGGCCGGAAATGATGGATGCTGCGATCACCATGCCGCCGGTCAGTTCGCCTGCGAGAGACAGATGCGCGCCCCAACCCAGCAGTGCGACCTGCGTGATCATGCGGGCTGCTTTGGAAACACCTGAGAACATGATGTTGCGATCCTGCGCCGCCACATGCGACTTCAGTGATCCGGCTGTTTCACGACCCCACATCTTCACGGCCTCTGGGATCATCGCCATGGCATTGATGATCTGCGAGTTGCGCGACATGGAATCGAGATGGAAATTGGCGCGGCTCAGATAACCGGAGGCTTCCGCGAACTGTCTGGCGGTGAAGCGCTGGTTCAGCCAGGCTATGATGAACAGCACCGCGCAGCAGACCATGATGATGATGCCGAGATGCGGATGTACAAGATAAACCACCACGATGAAGAGGGGCATCAACGGCGCATCGAGAAAGGCGATCAGGGTGCCGGAGGTAATGAAGGAACGCAGCTGCTGCAGGTCCTGCAGAATCTGGTAGTCCTTGCCGCTGCCATGCAGGGAGGCACGGGCCGCTGCCGACAGGATCGGCGCTCCAAGCTGCACTTCAAGCTCGACAGCGGTGCGCATCAGGATGAAGCGCCGGATGGCGTCCATGAAGGCTTGCAACAGAACCGCGCCGAGAACGGCGACCGTCAGCATGACGAGTGTATCCATGGAGCGGCTTGTCAGGACCCGGTCCGAGATTTGAAACAGATAGAGCGGGATGGCAAGCAGCAGAACGTTGATGGCGATGGTGAACAGCATCACGATCGCCATGTTGCGCCGTATCGCGGCGATGCCCTTGGCGAGGCTGGCGGCGAAATTGACGGGTTCACTGCGCTTGTGGAAGCCGCTCTGGCTTCCGCCGCCTCCTCCGCCACCACCGCCATTCTCCGTCGGCTCCTTGCCGTTGCCGCCGCCGCCCGTCACCGGACGGCGCTCGTTTTCACGTATAGGCCCGTCATTATTGTCGATGGTCTTGACGAAGGGCAGGTCGGGTGAGCTTTTCAGCTCGGTATTGTCCACCTTTGCTTCCGGCTCCGGCGGTGAGGCGGGGCGCCGGTCTTGCTGCGGCGGCACTGGCCTTTCCTGCGGAACGTCACGCATTTGCGGTTGTTCGGCGTATGGGGAATGTTGCGGAAGGGGCCGGGGCGGTGTGATCTCAGGGGAGGGCGGGGCTGCTTTCACGGTCGGTTCCGCGCCGGACAGATGGCGCAGGTTTTCGACGGCCTCGTTTATGGCCGAAATGCAGGCATCAGTCAGCTTGCTGTCTTCCGCATCCTGATCCAGCGGCAAGTCCAGCGAGTGCCCGGCGGTAATGGTTTTTCTTGAAATATGATCCATTTTTTTATTAATCCCCTCGGTGATCTCGCGGTTTCTGCGGCTTTGGCGGCGGGTGTTTCTCCCCGCCTGTCAAAACCTATGCAGTGACCGCCTGCATGACGTCGGATGAATGCGCGCTCGACCACGACATGTCGTGACCGGCGTTGATGACGCCATCGGATTCATTCTGAATGGTGGCGGGATCGTCGTGCAGAAACGCGATCACTTCGTTTGCCAGCTGCTGGCCTTGGTGACCCGGTTGCGACGCATCATTTTCGATGATGCCGCCCTGTATAAGGATAGCATCCGAATAAAGCCCGCCTGCGACGTAGGTGGTGGAACCGAAGCTGTCGTAATCGATAATCTGCGCGAGATTGATGACGGCGTTGCTGCCGGTATCGATATGGATCGTGACGTTCTCGTTGTTTTCCAGAATCTTTGCGGCTGCCTGCGTCACATAGTCGGAATCGCCCAGCACGCTCACCTGTTTGATGATGCTGACGTCATAAAGATTGCCAGTGATGTAAAGGACGTTGATCCCCTGATAGCCCGCAAAATTGGCATCGTGGGCAAGCGCGTCCGGCATGTTCGGATCACGCTCGTTAATCGCTTTCACCGTCTGCGCCATATAGTCCGGCATGGTTTCGAAACGGTCGTTGCCACCGACATTGTGGATGCTGGCGTCGTTCCACAACAGGTTGTTGCCGGACTGAACGGTGGCGCCCTCAGGCGCGTCGGGGTTGGCGCGGATCCAGTCATTGTCGTAAAGCACGGCGATCTGGCTGATGAGGTTCATGTCCAGCACATTGCCGCCGACGATGACCAGATCGTACTGCATGCCGATGCCGAGGAAATTGGCGATGTTGAGGGCAGCGTTGCCACCGCTCAGCAAGCTGACGCTGGCACCCGAAGAGGTAACCGTCAGTGTGTCGTTGTCGCTGATGAACTGGTACTGCTCGATCCAGTGGACGAAAGACACGTCTCCCTCGAGGACGCTGACACGCCAGGCAGTGGGAAATATTGGCGGTTCACCACTATCGTGGCTGCTATCGGCGCTTTCTGCACCCGGATAGACACTGCGTGAGAAGGTCGCAATATTGTAGGCGGCGGTTGCGTCATGGTCTTCGGACTGCGTGAAAACGGAATCGACCTCATCGCGGTCGCTATAGACATAGGCCTGGGTGATTGCATCGATCTGGTGATAATCGCCCATGACGGTGGTGACGGAGGCCATGACGGCAGTATTGACCAGCGTTGCTATGTTGGCGACGACATTTGCGCCGGCAGCCACATCGAGGCTGTTTCCGGCGGGGCTATCCTCATGCAGCGAAACATCGCTCTTTTCAGGCTCTTCAGCGGGCTTGGCAATGCCACGATCCGGCATGAAGTCGTCGAGCATTGGCTTTTCGCTTGCCATGGAGCCATTGATGTAGAGGCCGTTGATGTCATTGCCGGCGAGAACGAAATCCTGTTCCGCGCCGGTTCCAAGGGACGTCACGTCATTTTCGCGCGCATGGTCGATATAATCATGTGCTGATTTGGCGAGCGCCTGCAACGCGTCGTAGCTGTCGGTGCGCTGGAAAACGGAAAAGGGCGTGAAGACGGCTGCTTCGTTATGGAACTCGACGGTGCGCTGGGTCACGAAACTGGTGTCGCGCGCCACATTTGGGCCGTCCGTCATGTTCAGATAGTCGTCGTCCTGAAGAATGTTGACCTGCGTGACATGCGCGATAACCGAGCCCGGGCCGGTGTGCACCACCAGTTCGCGTTCTTGCTCAAAGGAGACACTGCCCGGAAAACGGAAATGCGCGGCTGACATATCTACCGGTATCGCATTTGCAAGCTGCTGCATGTCGTGTTCGACCATGCGAGCGAAATGCGGTTGCAGATAGTCGAAGTCGTAATAGCCGGCGCGATATTTAACGCCGGGATCGTAATCCTGAAGCTGCAAGTCGTAGGTCTTGTCTAGCAGTCTTGCCGCGTCATCATCCGACAACCGGTCTTTGTTCGCGTGTGCCGTGCCTTCGGCATAGTTGCTTCTTAGACGCGCTTCCTCGATCACCGTGTCGAACAGGCCGATGAAATGCGCAATCATGTCTGAAATTCTGTCGATTTGCATTGCAGGTCCCTCCCTGATCATCGCGGCAGAGCCTGGGCGGCGGGCGGCACACGTCCAAGAGGCGGTGCTTCGTCTTCGCGCAAACCCGGTCCTTCAACCGCAAACTGCACCGGCGAATGCCGGTGCAGCTTTTTTCATAGAGAGGTACTCGTCAGGAGCCGCTGTCCTCGCCGGTATCAGAAACATGCGAGTTACCGCCTGTGACCGAGACATCAACGGCATTGGAGAGCATGTTGGCGCCCTGCACCAGTTCCAGATGGAAGCCGGAGTTTGCAAGGATAGCCGATGCATCTGCAGTGCTGGTACCCGCAGCGTCGTCGCCAGCCTTGAGGTCCCATCCCTTGCCGTCCATGCCTTCTGCGCCAAAGGCGTCGCCGGCATTCGCGCTCAGGTGGTTCTGGGCACCACCATTGTCCATCCTGACATCCCAGGCCTGATCCTGATCCGCCAGGTGGTTGGCCTGCACAAGGCTGAAGCCCGTGTCGTTGCCTTCGCCGTTGAGCGAGCTGTTGAGGATATTGTCGACATCAAGTGTGAAGGAGAAGTCGTCACCGAGGTTAAAGGTGAGGTCTCCGCCAGCGATGCCGAGATTGCCGACATCCTTGACGCCGGCGATGTTGCCGAAGTCGTCATCCGACTTGTAGAAACTGTCAGCGGAGTTGAAGCTGTCGGAAGTCGTCGTTGTTGTTGTTGTCGTGTCGTCGTCGGAATAGGAGAAGGTCTTGGTGTCCGTATCCGTGACCGTCTTCACGTTGGTGTCGTTGTCGCTGTACGACTTGCTTTCATAGCTCCAGTCGTAATCGGTCTTGATTTCGGTGCTGGTTTCGGTGCTCGTCTTTACGGTCGTATCGTTGTCGCTGTAAGACTTGCTGTCATAGCTCCAGTCATAGTCGTTGTCGCGATTGTCGCCGTTGCCCACTGCAACGTCGATTTTGGCGTCAACATCCACATTGGTGCTGTTGTCGCTGTTGTCGTTGTTGCGGTTTTCACCGTTTGCGGTGCCGACGTTGCTGTCGTCCACCTTTGCGTCATTGGTCGAGGTGTTGGCGAAACCCTCCGAAAGCGCGCCAATCTTGGTGATGTCGTCGCCCGCAGGCTGTGGATTGTAACCCATGTCGATTTCCTCCGAAAAAGCTCGGAGCAGCTTTCGAAATCCCTCTCATCTAAAACGGGATTTTTTCGCGCTTGCTCCGCGTTGCACAAAGATTGATGTTCTGCAGATGCACTCGGTACGTCTCATCTGCGGCTTGGCATCGGCCCGTAACCGGGCTCTTCTCGTTCAGCCCTTGTGCGCTACTCGGTATTAAGGCGCACAAATCCGTTCCTCGCTCCGTTGGGAGCGCGGTGGCTTCGTCTTTTTGCTTTCGTTATGTCTTGAAAAGGAACCGGCGTTTGCAAACACACGTCAAAGGCCAGGGTTGTCTTTCCATCGGTCACTGTTTGCAGCGACGGTCAGACTGTGCAGCAGAAAAATCGCGCTTCCTAGCTATCAATTCGGGCTAAACATATCGGCACCCTTACCACCAATATATATGTCGGAAGGCGGTCGCATGGAGATTTGCCGCCGGTTCAGACGCAAATAATCGCGCTCAGGCCGGGAAAAGCTGCTTTTTCTAAAAATGTAGTCAATGGCGGTGAGAAGGGTCCCTATCCCGAAATGGCACATTCCGGAAGCTCCTTTGCCGGGCAGGTATGTAAAGGGATATCAACCAAAAGTTATATTTTCCCGGATTGCAAAACCGGAGCGAAAGCTTTTCCGATGTGTTTGTTTTTACACTGGTTCCGGGCTCAACGATTCATTACGGGCGTAACCAATTTTGTACGTCAATTGCAAGAAATAACCCATTTGGGCCATTTCTTTGCACAGCTTTTCGTATTAGCCTCCTTAATTAACGGGTAATTAATGATAGTTGACATGGCGTGAAGCGGGAGTTGCCCCTTTTGTTTCTAGGGGTATCCCGGCGAATGACAGAGCACACAACCAAAAAGAACGTAATGCGTAGCGCTTTAGGGGAGACGTCGATGTTCATGGGAACTTCAGATTATGCGGCAAAACAAAGTGGAGCCGTTGCGCCTATAAATGGGACTTTATTGATCATCGCGGATCCGGACCTGTTTTCCGAGTGCCTCGTGGAGGCGCTGGGCAAAAAGTTCCCTACATTCGCTGTGATGAGCGTTATGTCGTCGGCAACGATCGACGATGACTATGGCGCCGATGTCCGGCTGGTCCTGCCGTACCGTATGTCGGGCGAGCGGCTTCATAGCGTTCTTTCGGCAGTCCGCGAAAAGCATCCGGATGCCCCAATTGCACTTGTCGTCGAAACCATCGACAAGTTTGAGGAGCCGCTGAAGCAACTGGTGGGGATGCGTATCATCGATGGCGTGCTGCCGCTTAATCTGCGGCTCGACGTTTTCATGGCGGCGGTTGATCTCCTCATGAAGGGCGGGGAGCATTTTCCCGCTGCCCTTCTCGGCAAGCTCACCCCCTATTCCCAGGCCGTGAACGGCAAAAGCGTTCAAAGCAACGCCGTGATCGCCAACCGCGCCGACGCTCTTGCCGTCAGCAAGAGTGAAATGGCGGCGCTGACGACGCGCGAGGTGCAGATCCTCGACCTGCTTTGCAAGGGAACGCAAAACAAGATCATCGCCGACCGGCTTCACCTGTCCGAGAATACCGTGAAGGTGCACGTTCGCAACATCTACAAGAAGATGAATGTGCGCAACCGAACGGAGGCAGCGTCGCGCTTTTTTCACAAGGACGACGACGCGGCTATCTCCGGCTGGAGAAACTGAACATCTGGCGGCCCGATGCCGCAAGGACGCCAGTTTCAAGCAGAGGTTATGCCTGAGGCTTAGGGCCTCAGGAAGCAGCGGGACTTCTGACCAAATCCGCTCGGTGAGCAGATATAGGGAGAAGAACCGGAATAGGAATGCCGCGGCGATATCGTCGGTGTCTCGTAAGTATCGGCAACAAGCGTGACGGCTGCGTTGCCTGTCTTGTCATAGCCGTAGGACGCCTTGGCTGGAGCAACCCGGCTCTTGATCGTCGCCGTATTAGCAGATGCGGTCTTGATCAGAACGGCATCTTCAACGACGGAGCACGAGGCCGTAGCGAAAGTGAACGTCGCAAGTGCGGCGGCAACAAGTGCAAAACGACAGCGGCGGGCCGCTTTGCTGTTATGGGAATAAGGCATTTCATTCATGATGTATGTCCCCTGAAATCGACTAGCTGTCGCATCTCGCCGGGTGGTTTTGCCCCGGTGGACCGAGCCTTACAAAACCAGAATAGTCCCGACTGGTTGAGCGAAGCTTGCGCTAATGCTCAATAAGAAAGGCATAATGGAGGCGTAGTTAAAAAGTATTAAATCGAGTGATTAATACGAGTAATTCGGGGTAATCAATTGTAATATTTCGATAAAATAAAGTTGACCTGTTTTATGACGCGCCTATCATAAAAGTTGAAATATACCGAATCCAAATATTAAAACCTCCAGAAGAAATAAAAACCGGAGGTGACATTCGAAATATCCTGCAATCTGGAGTTTGATCTAGTTCAAGTCGAATCAGCCGGGCTGGTTCCTCATTGGGAGGAGTGTGTAATGCGTAATTTCGTTCCCAACGACCATGACAACGGCGCTACAATCTATTCCGAGTGGCGGCCAGGCCAGCGCGTTCTGGTCAACGGCGGGGCTGGTTTCCTTGGCTCCCATCTTTGCGAACGTCTGTTGGCTTGCGGTCATGAGGTGATCTGTCTCGACGATCTCTCGACTGGACGGACCGTGAATGTTGAGCATTTGCAAGCCAACAAGCGGTTTTTGATGGTCGAGCATGATGTCCGCAAGCCCTATGACATCGACGTCTCGCTGATCTTCAACTTCGCGTCGCCGGCCTCGCCGCCGGACTACCAGCGTGATCCAGTCGGCACCCTGCTTACCAATGTGCTTGGCGCGGTCAACGTTCTCGAAGTCGCTCGCAGATGCGGTGCAACCGTGGTGCAATCCTCGACATCGGAAGTCTATGGCGACCCGCTCGTCAATCCGCAGCCGGAAAGCTATTTCGGCAACGTAAATACAATCGGGCCGCGAGCCTGCTACGATGAGGGCAAGCGCAGCGCCGAAACGCTTTTTTTCGATTATCACCGCTTTTATGGCGTCGATATCAAGGTTGGGCGCATCTTCAACACCTATGGGCCGCGCATGCGCCCCGATGACGGGCGGGTGGTCTCCAACTTCATCGTCCAGGCGCTGAAGGGTTCGGACATCACCATTTATGGCGACGGCAGCCAGACGCGCTCCTTCTGCTACGTCGATGATCTGATCGACGGGTTCCTGCGTTTTTCAGCTAAGCCGAAGGATTGCACCGGACCGATCAATCTCGGCAACCCGACTGAAATTCCGGTGCGGCAGCTGGCCGATATCGTCATCCGCATGACGAATTCCCGCTCGCGCATCGTGCATCTGCCCGCTGCGATCGATGATCCGCAGCAGCGTCGTCCCGATATTTCGCGTGCCAAGGAAATGCTCAGATGGCAACCGCGCGTACCGCTCGAAACCGGTCTGGAGAAAACCATCGTCTATTTCGATGCGCTGCTGGCCGGCAAGAAGGTTGCGGAGGCCGTATGAGATGTCCCGTACAATCCTCGTCACGGGCGGGGCCGGATTCATAGGCAGCCACATCTGCAAGGCGCTGGCGCATTCCGGCTTCAAGCCCATTGCTTACGATAATCTCTCGACGGGTCACGCGGATTCAGTTCGCTGGGGTCCCTTCATTGAAGGCGACATTCTGGATCGTAGTCTCTTGAAGGCCACGCTCAAGGAGTTCTCGCCAGCCTTCGTCATCCATTGCGCCGCAAATGCCTATGTCGGCGAATCCGTTGAGGATCCGCGCAAATATTACCGCAACAATGTCGGCGGCAGTCTGGCGCTTCTGGATGCTTGTCTCGACCAGAATATCGGCGGGCTGGTATTTTCCTCCAGCTGCGCCACCTATGGCGTGCCGCCGCAATTACCGATCCGCGAGGAAACGGCGCAGATCCCGGTCAATCCCTACGGTCGTACGAAGCTGATTTTCGAAATGGCGCTCGATGATTACGCTGCCGCCTATGGCATGCGTTTCGTCGCTCTGCGCTACTTCAATGCGGCGGGTGCCGACCCGGATGGCGAACTTTACGAACGCCACGAGCCGGAAACCCATCTGATCCCCCGGGCACTGATGGCCGCCGCCTCGCGGCTGCCGCAACTTGACGTCTTCGGCCAGGACTACGACACCAGCGACGGCACCTGTATCCGCGACTACATCCATGTCAGCGATCTGGCTGACGCCCATGTGGCCGCCGTCAACTATCTTTCCGATGGCGGCGAGACCCTGCGTGTCAATCTCGGCTCCGGCCACGGCACATCGGTCGGGGATATCATCCGCGCGATCCATCGCGTCACGGGACAGGAAGTGCCGGTACATTTCGGCGCAAGGCGCGCCGGTGATCCGCCCGCCCTGTTCGCTGATATAGAAAGAGCGAGGGCGACCCTCGGCTTTGCGCCGAAGCGCTCCGATATAGACACCATCATCCGCACGGCTGGTCCCGGCTTCGGGTTGGAGGTGCTGTCATGAAAGCTCGCTCTACCCCTTCCGTACCATCATCGCGTCCCGTCGCGGGCCAATTGCCAATGCTGCCCGTCTTCACCGGCTGGAACCGCATGGCCTATCGTCTCGGCATTGGCGGTTGGCTGGTGACGCTTGCCTATTTCTGGATCTGGTGGCTGGACCGGGATCGGGTCATCGACTGGCCGTATTTTACGATCGTTACGGTAACACTCGCGTGGATCACGCTTCTGCCGTCCTATTTCATCTTCATCTTCCTGAACGCAAGGGTCGTCGACCGGCGCTCTCCTCTGCCGCAGGGCAGGGTGGCGATGGTTGTAACCAAGGCGCCGTCGGAGCCATTTACCGTAGTACAAAAGACGCTGCAGGCCATGCTGGAGCAGAAGGGCCTGGAATTTGACGTGTGGCTTGCGGATGAGGACCCGGATGCGCAAACGTTGAAATGGTGCGGCGCGCACGGTGTTTTCGTTTCGACCCGGAGGGGTGTCGTCGATTATCACCGCAAGACATGGCCTCGCCGCACCCGTTGCAAGGAAGGCAATCTCGCTTATTTCTACGATCATTACGGGTATGAGCGTTATGATTTCGTCGCGCAATTCGACGCCGATCACGTTCCGGAACCGGACTATCTGAGTGAAATCATCCGTCCTTTCGCCGATCCGGCGGTTGGATATGTCTCCGCACCAAGCATCTGCGATGCCAATGCAAAGGAGAGCTGGGCTGCGCGTGGCAGGCTTTATGCCGAGGCAAGCCTGCACGGCGCCCTGCAGCTGGGTTACAACAACAGCTGGGCGCCGCTTTGTATCGGCTCGCATTACGCCGTGCGCACCAAAGCCCTGCGTGAGGTGGGCGGTCTGGGACCCGAGCTTGCCGAGGACCATTCCACCACGCTTTTGATGAATGCGGGCGGCTGGCGCGGCGTCCATGCCGTCAACGCAATCGCGCATGGCGACGGGCCGGTGACTTTTACCGATCTCGTGGTGCAGGAATTCCAGTGGTCACGCAGTCTGATGACCATCCTCTTGCAATATTCGCGGCATTACGTGCCGAAGCTTCCCTTGCGGTTGAAATTCCAGTTCCTGTTTTCACAGCTCTGGTATCCCCTGTTTTCCGGCTTCATGGCACTGATGTTCGTGCTTCCCGCTTTTGCACTGTTGAGCGGCCAGGTACTCGTCAATGCCTCCTATCCAGTGTTTCTGGCGCATTTCCTGCCGATTTCGCTCATCATGATCGTGTTCGCCTTTTTCTGGCGGGCCACGGGGGCCTTTCGCCCGCATGATGCGAAACTCTTCGGGTGGGAAGCCATCGTGTTTCTGTTCCTGCGCTGGCCCTGGTCGTTGATGGGTGTGCTTGCGGCGATACGCGATACGATCCGTGGTGATTTCGTCGACTTTCGCATTACACCCAAGGGCACGCAGGCAAAACCGCCGCTGCCGCTGCGTGTAATCGCGCCTTACATGGTTCTGGCGGCACTAAGCCTTCTCGCAATGGTGCTGGCGCCGCGTGAAAACGCTGCGGAAGGTTTCTTCGTCTTCGCCGCGATCAATGTGGCGATCTACGCGGGCCTTTCGGTTTTTCTTCTCGTCCGACACACCATGGAAAACGGCTTGCCACGGCTGCCGGCATTGCGCGGTGGGGCGACGGTTGCCGCCTGTTCGTTACTGCTTGTGGCAGGTAGTGCCGCGGAACTCAGCTCCCATGCGATTGGTGGGCTGGAGGCCCTGTCGCACGGGCAACCCTATGTCAGCTTCACCGAAACGCGGTTCACCGTGGCCGGTGCTGGCGTGGAGGGAGCGAGATCGGTGCGTCTGAAACTGCGCATCGTACTGCCGGGAATGCCCGGAATTCGAAACATGCAGGCGGAGCCCATGGTGCCGCCACCGGTCATGACAACCGGAGAAATCATGCTGGCCGACAATAGGGTCGGACAATAGAAGGAGGAGGCTGTGATGAGAACAACAATAAGCAAATGCGGGTTCTCCGCTTTCGTACTCTGCCTTGCGGTGATCGCGCCAAGTGCCGTCCACGCCGCTGGCGGCACGAAGACGCCGAAACCGCTCCGGACCAGCGAAGTCGTAGATATGTATTACGACAAGACCTGGAAATGGGAGACTGGTGGCGGACGCTTCATCGCCGATGGCCGCAAGTTCATCGCCCTGACTGAAGAGAAAGGCAAGAAGGCCGTCGGTGAAGGCCGCTGGACCGTCGATGCCAAAGGTACGCTGTGCATGCGCGCTACCTGGAAAACCGATGCCGGAAACGGCAAGGCCGACACGTGTTTCGACCACGGTCGCATCGGTCAGGTGCTTTACCAGCGCAAGCAGGGCGGGCCCTGGTACGTCTTCCGGCATAATCCGCCACGGCCCGGAGATGAATTCCTGAAACTTGTCCGCAAGGACGACGTCACCCCGCAAATCGCCGCCTATGGCAAGGCGATGACTGCGACGAGGTAGGAGGAAAGTGTCATGCAAATAACAAGAAGAAGACTGCTCTTTGCAAGCGGGGCTGCTGTTGCTGCTTCAGCCAGCATGTACCCCATATTCAAACTGGATGCCCAAGGGGTCGCGCCCATGGGCTCCACGGGCATGAAGACGCTTGCCGACAAACGTCCGACATTGCACGCGGATGGTATACGCTTCGGCGCCTACGATCCGCACGGCGATTTCACCGGCCAGACCGGGGTGGCGACGGAACATCTGTTCCTGCCCTGGGAGGACGTGGATCTCGACAGCCTCGCGCTCGCAGACGCTTACGCTCTGGAGCGCAAGCGTAACGTGCTGATCACGGTCGAACCCTGGTCATGGGACGTCAACTGGCGGCTCACCTCCGACGAGTTGCGCCGCAAGGTGATGGGAGGCGATTACGACAAGAACATGCAGGCGATCGCCGCACGCATGTCCGCAATGAAGAGCCCGCTGATCCTGCGTTGGGGACAGGAAATGGAAGACACATCCGGCCGCTTCTCGTGGTCGGGCTGGAACCCGCAGGACTATATCACGGCCTACAAACGCATGGTGGACATGACCCGCAAGGCGGTCCCCGGCGTCAAGGTGATGTGGTCGCCGAAAGGTCTCGACGGTCTGCGCGCTTACTATCCTGGTGACAATTACGCGGACCTGGTCGGTCTCTCGGTCTTCGGTCTAGAGGACTATGACAAGATCGAATATGGCGGGCCGCAGAAGTTCACCGATCTCCTGCGCAAGGGCTATGGGCTTGTCGAAACCTTCAATAAACCGGTCTGGGTTGCTGAACTGGGTTATGAAGGCGGCGATTCCTACGTCCGTCCATGGATGAACGACGTGACGCTGAAACAGGCGGATTTTCCCAAGCTGGAAGAGGTCGTCTATTTCAACGACAAGGACGTGCATCCATGGCCGCACAATCTCGGCAAGCCCGACTGGCGCGTTGTGCGCCCGGCGCGGCTTAACTGAGGCTGGAGCGGGTAGAGCGGACGCCCGGCCCGCTCGCCCGCCCGGACTCTAATGGCTGGAGGCGAGTACTGCCTCAGCCTCATAGATGGCGCAGACGATGTGGTAGAAAGTGCTGGCCGGTGCCGGTTCGTCCAGCATCGGCTTGTCGGCCGGCCATTTGTCGAACCAAAGCCCTTTGACCGGTGTGTCGAGGAAAGGCTGCAGCGCGCCGATGGCCCTCAGGCCCGAGGCAAGATAACGCTGTCTTTCTTCACCAATGGTCACGCTGGCAAGGCGCAAGGCTGCCTTCAGCCATTCCGTCTGCGGCCAGAGCCGTGCCAGACCGTCATGTACCGAAAAATCATCGTACAAGCTCATGATCGCGACCTTGCGGCGTGGGCAGATGCCATGCGCTTCGCCGATCTCGAACATGCGCTTGGCCTTGGCGATTGCCTCGCCATTGTTGCGCAGGCTGCCCCAGCGCACCAGAAGCCAGGCCCATTCGAACTGGTGACCGGGCTCCATGATGCGGCCCTTCTCACCTTCAAACGGCATCCAGTCATGGCCGAAGAATTCGCGCAGCCCGCCATTGGTGCCATCGATGAAGCGGGTGAGTGCAAGGCCGGCGATCTCGTCGGCCAGCGCGGTCCATGGACCTTCGGGGTCCTGCACTTCCCAGGCAAGCATCGCCTCGAAAAGATGCATATGCGGATTGGAGCACAGCGGCGTGCGCGGCGGGTTCGCTTCCTCAAAGCCGGCGACGGGGTGTTTGTAGTCGCGATTGAGGACGGCGAGGATCTCGAGCGCCCGGGCACGCATCTCGTCCTTGCGGTCGGGAAGGGCTGCGGCCGTCTGTGCTGCGGCGAAAAGCGCGAAAGCCTGATTGTAGAGATCGAAGGACGGATCGATCAGCTTGCCGGTCTGGTCGGCGAGGTTGCCGTAAAGGCCGTTATCGAGGCGATAGACCTTTTCGAACCAGCTCAGCCCATGCAGCAACGCATCCTTCCACGGACCCTGCCAGCCGTTCTGGCCGGCGGCAGCGAAACAATAGGCCTGACGCGGCTGCACGCGGGCGCGGCGGTCATCAGAAAAAACCGGTTTCGCATCCTGGCCCAGGCGCTCGTAAAAACCGCCGTCCGGACGGGCGGAGCCCACCTCCCACCACAGCGGTAGCGCGTCCTCTTCAAGCCATTTCCGTAAGGTTCCGATCTCTTCGGCAAGCGCCTGAACGATACTCGGAAATTGCACAGTCATGCGTCAACTCTCTGTTTTTACAGTTGAATGAAAAAAGTGATCAATAAAAATACGTCATTATAGACGCAAGTAGACCATGGGACATATTGCGCTGCAACCGTAAAAATATCGACCTCACGCCGAGCGAACCCGCACCAGCGCGATTTGGTTCCGTCGTCTCGTCCGGCAAAGAAGGGATCCGAAACGATTCGGAGGCCACAAAGCATCAGAAATTACAATATAAATTTGATATTGCTTATTCGCCTGCCTCCAGTATTTCGTAACAATGGTCTGGTCATTAGTGATTCGGTCTCCTTTTAACCTGTTAGGGCTTGGGGAAATAAAGGGGCACGGGGCAGTGAAATTTTCTGCCTTTACTTCATTGCTATTCTCTATTGCAGTTCTTTCGGGCTGCAATACTCCCTCGGGCGTCAGGTCGTTCGGGGGCGCAAAGATGTTGTCTGCGTCCGAAGCACTGGTTTTCCCACCGCCCGGCGGTCCGGAAATCGTCACCGTAGTCAATCGCACCTACTCCAATGCCGTGGCACAGCAGGTCGTATTGCGCGCCGAAGCCGCTACGCCCGGACAGAACTACATTAAGGCCGAGTTCTTCGGTCCGCAGCAAGCCGGCGACACTGATCGCGATGCTTTGACTTTCTCCGGCTTTAAGGCATCCTCCGTCGCGCGGGAAATCCGCTCGGAGTTTCCGGGTGAGAACATCGTCATGTCGGCGAATTATCTGCAGAACGGTTACGGCGCCTTTTCTTATGCGGCCGGCAAGGGCCGAGGCAGCGATACCTGCCTTTATGGCTGGCAGGACATCCGCTCACCCGAAAGCATGCGGCAGGATTTCCGCAACCTGGGGCGTATCAAGGTGCGACTGCGCCTCTGCCAGTCGGCGGCAAGCGTCGAGCAGCTTCTGACGGTCATGTATAATTACACGATCACCGGCACCTATGCCTCGCAAAGCTGGAACCCCTATGGCACGCCGCAGGCGGTGGATCAGAACCTTGGGCGGCCGGGCCATCCGGTCTATCCCATGAAGACCAATGAGGTGCCGATGCGGCCCGGCAGTGAAGTGACTGCGAGCATACCATTGCAACCCGTGCGCCGTGCTGCCGTACCCGTCACGCCTGTTCAGCCAACGGCGCAGCCCCTACCGCCGGTTGCGGCAGTCAGTATTCCGTCACCCGCATCCGTTGGCGCGCCCGCCCAGCCCGCAAGGCCTGCTGTAGTCGGCAGGCGCGCGGCCAGCGTGCAGGTGGAGAGCCAGCAGCCGACGCAGGTTCCGCAGGTGGCCATTCCGTCGCCCACATGTCTGTCCGGTTCGGCAGCGCCTCCGGGATGCAGGTGATGGCTGGAGCAACAGCAGAAGAGGGCATTGCAAAAGATCCCGGTAAAAATTCCGGGCGGGGAAGAGAGCGGAAAGTTTCGGGATGAACAAGGCCATCACAATCATTGTCTGGTTTCTTGTGTCGCTTTGTGTTCTGGCCATCGTCACGATGCCGGTCAGCCTGCAGACGCACTTGGTCGCCACGGCGATCTCACTTGTCCTTCTCGCAACAATAAAGAGTTTCAACGGGCAGGGAGCCTGGCGGCTCGTGGCGCTTGGTTTCGGCACGGCCATCGTGCTTCGCTATGTCTATTGGCGCACCACGAGCACGCTGCCGCCCGTCAACCAGCTCGAAAACTTCATTCCCGGCTTTCTGCTTTATCTCGCTGAAATGTACAGCGTCGTGATGCTGGGTCTCAGCCTCGTCATCGTGTCGATGCCGCTGCCTTCCCGCAAGACCCGGCCTGGCTCGCCCGATTACCGGCCGACGGTCGATGTTTTCGTGCCGAGTTACAACGAGGACGCGGAGCTTCTCGCCAATACGCTGGCGGCGGCCAAGAACATGGATTACCCGGCCGACAAGTTCACCGTCTGGCTGTTGGACGACGGCGGCTCGGTGCAGAAGCGCAATGCCAGCAATATCGTCGAGGCGCAGGCGGCACAGCGCCGCCATGAGGAGTTGAAGAAGCTTTGCGAAGACCTCGACGTGCGTTATCTGACGCGCGAGCGCAACGTCCACGCCAAGGCCGGAAATCTCAATAACGGCCTCGCCCATTCCACTGGCGAACTGGTGACTGTATTTGACGCCGACCATGCGCCGGCGCGCGATTTCCTTCTGGAAACGGTGGGCTATTTCGAGGAAGACCCCCGGCTCTTTCTGGTGCAGACGCCGCACTTCTTCGTCAATCCCGATCCGATCGAGCGC
The DNA here is from genome assembly GCF_053521725.1 of Agrobacterium sp. CG160-95. Lineage (NCBI taxonomy): Bacteria > Pseudomonadati > Pseudomonadota > Alphaproteobacteria > Hyphomicrobiales > Rhizobiaceae > Agrobacterium > Agrobacterium sp. CG160-95. The sequence goes on from NZ_JBNWDU010000002.1 coordinate 609,985, forward strand.
AATCTGCGCACCTTCGAGACGATGCCGAGCGAAAACGAGATGTTTTACGGCATCATCCAGCGCGGTCTCGACAAGTGGAACGGCGCGTTCTTTTGTGGTTCCGCCGCCGTGCTGCGGCGCGAGGCACTGCTGGATACAGAAGGGTTCAGCGGCGTCAGCATCACCGAGGACTGCGAAACGGCGCTCGCGCTGCATTCGCGCGGCTGGAACAGCGTCTATGTCGACAAGCCCCTGATCGCCGGGCTGCAACCGGCCACCTTCGCAAGCTTCATCGGCCAGCGCAGCCGCTGGGCGCAGGGCATGATGCAGATCCTGATCTTTCGCCAGCCTCTATTCCGCCGTGGTCTCTCCTTCACGCAGCGTCTTTGCTACATGTCGTCGACGCTGTTCTGGCTTTTCCCGTTCCCGCGCACGATCTTCCTGTTTGCGCCGTTGTTCTACCTGTTCTTCGATCTTCAGATTTTCGTGGCTTCCGGCGGCGAGTTTTTGGCTTATACGGCCGCGTATATGCTCGTGAACCTGATGATGCAGAACTATCTCTATGGCAGCTTCCGCTGGCCGTGGATTTCTGAACTCTACGAATATGTGCAGACGGTCCACCTTCTGCCAGCCGTCGTGTCGGTGATCTTCAATCCCGGCAAGCCGACCTTCAAGGTGACGGCGAAGGACGAATCCATCGCCGAGGCGCGGCTTTCGGAAATCAGCCGCCCGTTCTTCGTCATTTTCGCACTTTTGCTGGTTGCGATGGCCTTTGCCATCTGGCGCATCTACGCCGAGCCATACAAGGCGGACGTCACACTCGTCGTCGGCGGCTGGAACCTGCTCAACCTTATCTTCGCGGGCTGTGCGCTTGGCGTCGTCTCCGAGCGCGGCGAAAAATCGGCGTCGCGGCGCATCACCGTCAAGCGGCGCTGCGAGGTCAAGCTTGAGGGTAGTGATGCATGGGTGCCGGCCTCCATTGATAATGTGTCGGTGCATGGCCTGCTGATCAATCTTTTCGACAGCACCACCGCTATCGAAAAGAACACGACAGCGATCATTAGGGTGAAGCCTCATAGCGAGGGCGTGCCGGAAACCATGACCATCAATGTGGTCCGCACGGTCCGGAACGACGGTTTCATTTCCATAGGCTGTACATTCTCGCCGCAGCGCGCCATCGATCATCGCCTGATCGCCGACCTGATCTTCGCCAATTCCGAGCAATGGAGCGAGTTCCAGCGCGTGCGCCGCAAGAACCCCGGCCTCATCAGAGGCACGGCGATCTTTCTGGCGATATCGCTGTTCCAGACGCAGCGCGGCCTGTTCTATCTGGCCAAGGCGCTCCGGCCCGCCTCCAAAACCGTCAAACCTGCCGGAGTTGTAAAATGAACGGCGGTAAAACGATCAGGAGTTCACTGACAGCGCTGATGTTGGGTGTCGTCGCAACCGGTGCGATGGCGCAGTCCTCACCCTTCGACATGTCGCCGGAGAAGCCTGCACAGACAGCCCCGGCACCTGTGCCGCCGCCGACACTTCCCCCCGCTGTACCGCGCCAGCCGCAGCCAGCCCAGCAATCGACCCAGCCTGCAGTGGGCCAGCCTCCTGTGGTAATGCAGCCCGCACCTGCGCCGCAACCGCCGCTGCGGCCGCTGACGCCACCCGTATCCATGCCGCCGCAGGGTCAGGCGAGACCCGCACCCGTTCAGGCATCGTCACCCGCGGCGGATAGCCGTCGCCGGTATATCTTGCCGTACGAAAAGCTCAGCCTTTCCGGCGAAATGGATCGGCGGCAGTGGAGCATTTATCTGACGCCCGAGCAGGTGAATGCCGCCGTTTCGCTGAATATTGGTTATCAGAACGCCATCGTGGTCGCGCCGGAAGACTCGAATTTCCAGGTCAGCCTCAACAATGTTCCGCTGGAGACGGCGCGCATTGAGGCGCCCGACGGTGAGGGCAATGTTTCCTTGAAAATTCCACCCGGTGTCCTGCAGGTGGGCGCGAATGTCGTGACGCTTGGCGTGCAGCAGCGCCACAGAACCGATTGCACGATCCAGTCCACTTATGATCTGTGGACCGATGTTAATCCGGCAAATACCTATATCGGCTTTAACGCCGATGTCGCGGGCAACTTCACCAATATTGACGATATCCAGGCAACCGGTCCGGACGCCAAGGCGGCGACGTCGATCGAGATCGTTGCACCTGCGCTCGGCAATCCGGCATTTGCAGATTCGCTGCTGCGCCTTTCGCAGGCTCTGGCGCTCCGAACCCAGATGCCGAACCAGACGATCCGTTTCGTGGCAGCACCCTCCGCCGAACGCAAGGCGGGAACGCTGGTAGTTCTTGTCGGCACCGCACGCGAGATTGCCGGCTTCACCGGCGCGGTGCCGCCCGAGGCGTCGGCGGGTGCTTTTGCCGGCTTCGATACCACTGCACCGGGTGGCCTCTCGCCACTCTTCGTCAGTGGTCCCACCCCGCAGGCGGTGCAGGCGGCGATTGAGACGCTGTTTTCCTCGATCGCGCGCACGCCCGGTGCCCAGAGAACGACCTTTTCCACCCGCAGCTGGCACGCGCCGGATGTGCCGCTCGTCATGTCGGACCGTCGCATCGCGCTTTCCGAGCTTGGGCTTGAGAGCAGCGAATTTGGTGGACGGCGTTTCCGCAACGAATTCTACGTCGGCATGCCCGCCGACTTTTATGCGTCGGCCTATGGCGAGGCGGCCATGCTGCTCGATGCCGCATATTCCTCGCAGGTGCTGCCCGGTAGCCATATAGACATCTACGTCAATGACGAGATCGCCTCGACCGTGCCGATCTCCAACAATGGTGGCGGCATTTTCCGGCATCTGCCCATCAATGTAACGATGCGCCACTTCAAGCCTGGCCCGAACAAGATCACCATCGAGGCCGTGTTGATGACGGCGCAGGATCAGGTCTGCGCGCCGGGAGCGCCGGCCAGCACGACCCCGCGTTTTGCCCTGTTCGACACATCGGAAATCCATATTCCTGATTACGCGCAGATCGGTCGCAAACCGGATCTCGCCGCGATGTCTGGTGCCGGGCAGCCCTACAGGTTTGCCGCAAATCCCGTCGCGCTGTCGCTTGATCGTTTCGATAACGACACCATGTCGGCGGCGGCGACATTGGTCAGCCGGCTGGCAAGCGCTGCGGGATATCCGATCAATGTCGAGACCGTGGCCTCTCCGCTGGTGATCGGCGACCGTGACGCCCTGTTCGTCGGGACGATTTCGCAATTCCCGCAATCGCTGATCAGCCAGTTCAATCTTGTCCCTTCCAGCCAGATATCCTGGAAAATGGGAACGGGCGTTCAGCCGCCTGCGCAGAACAGCGAAACCCTCTTTAATGACTGGCGAGAGCGGGTGGACGGCGGCATCTGGCAAGGCCAGGTTTCCTCCTTTGAGGAGTGGATGAAGCGGAATTTCGATCTGAGTTCCGATACGCTGCGTTTCCTGCCGGCGGCCGAGCAGCCCTATGCGCCGCCCGGCAATGTCTCCTTCATGCTGGTGCAGGGTCTAAGCCCTTCCGGCGAAGGGGTCTGGACGCTGGCTACCGCCCCGACGTCGGCGGAGCTTCGTGACGGCATGTCTTCGATGGTGCGTGAAAACCATTGGCGCGACGTCACCGGGCGGGTCGCAGCTTACGATGCCGGTGCAGAAAAGATCGAAACGGTCGAGGTGGGGCAGCCGTATTTCTACGTCACGCGGGCGTTTTCCCTCTCGAACTGGAGGTTGATCGCTGCTAATTGGCTGTCTTCCAATGTTCTTTCCTATTCGCTGGCATTCATCGGGTTCGTGTCGCTCCTGGGCTTTGCCACCTTCGCGATGCTGCGTATGATGGGGCGACACCGATGAGGCGTGGGATTTTTAGACTTGCCGGCATTTTCTGCGTGTCGCTGATGGCGTTGATCTCAAGCATCTCGATTGCCCGCGCCGCATCTGTCTCGCCTGAGGCCTGGTCGGCCTATAAAAGCGCGTTTCTCGATCCCGGCGGGCGCATCATCGATACCGGTAACGGCAATATCAGCCATAGCGAAGGCCAGGGTTACGGCATGTGGCTTGCCGTTCTTTCAGAGAACATTGCCGACTTCGAGCTGATATGGAGTTTCACCCGCACGGAACTCCTGGTGCGCGACGACGGTCTCTCTGCGTGGAAATGGGATCCGCGCACCAGACCGCATGTGACTGACATCAACAATGCCACGGATGGCGATATTCTGATTGCCTACGCGCTGGCGCTGGCTGCCGGCCAGTGGAACCGGCAGGACTATGCCGAGGCATCGGCTGCCATCGCATCAGCCGTCCTCAAGAAGACTGTCGTTCAGCGCGGCGGGCGAACGCTGCTTTTGCCCGCCGCCAGCGGCTTTGGCGAGGTTGACCGGGGCGACGGCCCGGTGGTCAATCCTTCCTATCTAATTTTCGAAGCATTTCCGGTTCTCAATCTCGTCGCACCATCGCCACTCTGGAAGGCGCTTGCCGACGACGGCGTGGCGCAGATCGGTACGTTTGCTTTCAGCGACAGGAAACTGCCCGCCGACTGGGTGTCGATGAAGACGAAACCGCAACCGGCATCGGCGTTTCCTCCCGAGTTTGGTTACAATGCAGTGCGGATTCCGCTTTATCTTGCAAGGGCGAAAATGGGCTCGCCGGAGCTGCTTGACCGCCTGAAAAACGGCATGACGCTGGAAAGCGGTGCTGCGGGAACCTTCGATCTCAAGAGCGGCGCGGTCAAGGACGTTCTGTCGGATCCCGGTTATCGCATCATTCCGGCGCTCGCGGCTTGCGCCGGCGGCGGCCCGGCTGTGCCTGCCGAACTGAAAGGCTTTCAGCCAACGCTTTATTATCCTTCTACATTGCATCTTCTGGCATTGTCGTTTCTGGCAAGGAATAACGGGGAGTGCCGATGAACAAACCGCTGTCTACCTCGGCTCTCATCCTGCTTCTGATTGCTCTCGCCGCCTTCCACTGGCGCGACACCATTCTCGGACGTGTATCGGACATTCATACTTCGGCGGTTGGCGACAACCGTGCGGCGCAGCGCGTTTCTCCAGCGGCAGCCAATCCGGCCCAGATCAACGCGTTCCTTAAAAATCGCGAGATGGCGCAGCTAACCCAACCCGTGACGCCAGCGGTAACGGTGCCGGCGACTGATCCGCAACCGCCGGTTACGCAGACACAGACGGGTGGACAGATATCGCAGCCCCAAATGGCGCAGGCGCCCGCACCCCGCCAGACCCAGCCAGCGTCATCAGACATGCCCGAGGTCGATCTCAGCGCGCTGCGCTATTTCGCGGCCAAGGGCGATACCCAGCGGCTTCAGGCTGAAATCGCGAGGCTGCGCACGCTCTATCCGAACTGGACACCGCCTGCCGATCCGCTCGCCATTCCCGTGAACGGGGATCCCCGGCTCGATGCCATGTGGCAGCTTTATAGCGACGGCCGTTACGCCGAGGTCAGAAAGGCGATCGCCGACCGCCAGCAGGCGGAACCCGGCTGGCAGCCTCCCGACAATCTGACCGGCATGCTTTCCCTCGCCGAGGCTCGCCAGAGGCTCGTCAACGCTTCCGATCTCAAGCAATATTCGACAGTGGTGGACGCGGCCGCCAGCAATCCCGGCCTGCTGACCTGTAGCGAGGTGGATGTCCTGTGGCGGGTTGCCGATGCGTTTGCCAATACCGACCGCATGGGACGGGCGCGCGACGCCTATCTCTACATTCTCAACAATTGCACGACGCCAAGCGACCGGCTCGCCACGGTGCAGAAGGCATCCGCGCTTTTGCCTGCGGAGATGATCGGCGATTTGCTTGCCAAGGAAAAGCCCAACGCAGACGGTCAGCTGGAATTCGAACCGGTCAAGAACGATCTCGCCCGCCAGTTCGTGGCCAAGGCAGGGGAGAAGGAGGGAATTTCCGTTCCTTCCGCCTATCTGATGCGGCTTGAAAGGCTTGCCGAGACCGACAAGCTTGCAAGCGATGCCTTGTTGCTCGGCTGGTATAATATCCGCCAGAAGAACATGGCGGAGGCGGAAAAGTGGTTTCGCAAGGCGCGGGAAGAGGAAGACAGCGCGTCTGCTTCGCAGGGTTTGGCGCTGGCGCTGATCGACCGCAACGAGCCACGTGAAGCTGAGGAGGTCATGTATAAGTGGCGCACCGCTTCGGACGACGGGCTTGCGACCTATCTTGCCGCGACAGCCAATCTTCTGGCGCTTGAGCCGCCTGTGGTCCTGCCGCCGGATGTGCTGCAGCGCATCGCCGCTGAAACAATAACTCGCAAGGATGCGGCGACCGCGCAGCAGTTCGGCTGGTATTCGCTTGCTTTCCGGCAGACGCCGCTCGCCTTGCAATGGTTCAGCACTGCGCTTGGCTGGAAGGCCGATGACGAACCATCGGCCTATGGCATGGCAGTCAGCTATCACGATCTGCGCAATCTCGCCGGTCTGCGCAGCATACAGCAGCAATGGGCAAGCCGCTCGCAACGCATCGCTGATGTCGGAACGGCACGTATGGTGGACCAGTCCGCGCAGCAGATAGCGCCTGTCACCGCACCGCCTGTCGCCACAGCTTCCCAGACAACGGCACCCGCGCCCTATGCGCCGCAGCCTGAGACAGTGGTGGCTTATAGCCAGCCGTCTGTCCAGCAGCCGGCTCCGGAACCTTCGCGCAAGCAGGCGCGTCTGCCAGCGCAGACGCAGAGGACCGTAAGTGCCTCGTCACGTCCACGCTCCTGCGCGGTCTATCCCGATCCCCAGCGCCTGCCCGCACAGCAGGCGCTTGATCTCGGCTGGTGCCTGATGGAGACCAACCGGCCGGCGGAAGCCCTGAAGGCTTTCGAATCCGCCATTGCCGGCGGCCAGTCGACTGTTAAAAGCGATGCGGCCTATGGCCAGAGCCTTGCCTATCTGCGCATGGGGCTGACGGACCATGCCGCTGTCTCGGCGACGAAATCGCGCATGGACCGTCCGCGCGCGACTGAGTTGCAGGTTTCAATCCTGGCCGACAGGGCGGTTTCCGCCTTCCAGTCCAAACGTTATGCGGAAACGCTTCTCCTGCTTGATCAGCGGGCGCGGCTTGCCGATGAGCGTACCGATCTCATGGTATTGCGCGGTTATTCCTATCTTGCCATGAACCGCTACGCCGATGCTGCGCAGATTTTCGAGAGTCTGACGTCCATTGGCGATAAGGAGGGCATCAGGGGACTGGCAGCGGTCCGTGCCGCCCGGCCAAGCAGAGGGCCCCAGGGCGGCTGATGGCGTTGGGCGGCAATGGGCTGCCGTTGCTTACCCCGCGTCTGTGAGGTTGCGGATGATGCGCATGAAGATGCGTGCGCCGATATCGATCAGCCCATCCGGAAAGTCGTAGTCGGGATTGTGGAGGTTGGGATAGTCCTTGCCTGCACCCAAAAAGAACATGGCCGATGACGAGACGGCGCGGAACCTTCCGAAATCCTCGGAGGCCCGCATCGGCAAACCTTCCGAACCGTGGGAAATTTTCTCTGCAGTCAGCGCCCGCAGGATATGGTCGACGGCTTCCGGCGCATTTTCGCAATGCAGGAAAATATCGTCATAGGCGATATCGAGTGTCAGTTTCTGTTCTTCGGCCACCTTTTTTGCCAGCGCTTCCGCATCCGCGCAGAGTTTTTCCATTCGGTCGTCTGTCAGCGTCCGGAGCGTCGCCCAGATTTCCGCGTCTGCCGGAGAAATGCCGAAGGCCGCTTCACCCATCAGGGCATGGGTGATTGTCACCATCGAAAAATCGGGTTGCGGTGGAAAGCCGGAGCCGAGATCGTTCAATGCCGGCATCAACTCAGATATCCCCCGCATCGGCGAGACGCCATGCTCCGGTGAGGAAGCGTGCGCGGTCTTGCCGGAGAAGCGGATTTTGATGCCGCGTGATGCGCAGTTGACCGGCCCTTCCACCACGCTGACATGGCCGAATGGCAGGCCTGGAAGATTGTGAAGAGAAAAGGAATAATCCGGCTTCATCTCGCCAAAGCGCGGATCGGCGATGACGGCGGCCGCGCCCGCACCTGTCTCTTCTGCCGGTTGGTAGAGCAGTACGACGCTGCCGGTTTCCGGGCGCTTTCTGGAAAGTCCGAGTGCAAGCGCCGTTAGAATGGTGGAATGACCGTCATGGCCGCAAAGATGGCCCTTACCATCTGTGCCGGAGCGGTATGCGGCGTCGGTTTTTTCCTGAATGGGCAGAGCGTCGAGTTCCGAGCGGATGAGGACTACCGGACCGCTTTTGCCGCTGTCATAGACCGCTGCCACGCCATGACCACCCAGATCGGTGAACATCCGATCCGGTTTTGCCTGCTCGAGGAAATCGCGAATACGCCGCGCTGTTTCCTTCTCCTCGCCGGAAATCTCCGGATGGCGGTGCAGATCATGGCGCAGCTCGATGAGGTCAAGCATATCCTTGTTGGTCAGAAACATAAAAAACCCTTGCAAGTCGTCCGGCCGATTTTTTCTGCCGCAACTTACAGGTCATTACGTTCAATGCAAAACCTTTGGCGGACGCCAGCGCTTGCCCGTCGATTTTGGCCTGGCGCTCAGCGTGATGACATCGGCAGGCAGCGGAATCCTGGCCTTTCCCAGTTCCAGCCGGGCAAGGGCTGCGCGCGCCTTTTCGGCATATTCCAGATGCGTAGCGTCGTCAGAATGGTAATGCTGCAATCTGTCGAGGATTTCGGCGCCTTCCATCGTTCTTTCGGCCGCAATCAGCGCCACGGCGCATTTGTAGAGCGCCTCGCGGTGGAAGGGGGCGCGATTGGTCACCTGACGGAATGCTTCGGACGCCTCATGATATTGCCGTTGCGCCAACCGCGCTTCGCCTATGCGCATCCATAGCAGAACCGGGTCCTGACCGCTGCCGAGGAGACCGAGGAAAGCGATTTCCGCCTCACGGAATTCACCGCGGTCGAAGGTCAGATTGGCCAGCCCGAATTGTGCGCCAAGGTGATCGGGCGCGGCTGCCAGCACCTGGGAAAAAGCGATGTTGGCCGCCGCCTTCTTGCCCGTCTTGTAAAGTTTGAGACCCTCTTCGTAGACGAAGCGTATGCTGCGCGGGTGGAGCTTGCCGCCGAGATTGTCGCCCGAGCGGGTGCGGAACAGCGTGCAGCTGAGCTTGTGCTCCTCCGGGCCGAAGAAATATTTGTACGGCTCGTTGCCTCGCAGGAAATCATAAGTCTTGAAACCCTGTTCGATCGCCCTGCGGATGCAGTGTCCGTGCAGCACGAGGCCGGGTGAGGGGGTCTTCCAGTTCTCGTCACGACCGGTAATGTAGAACAATACCGACTTTTTCTGCCGGTCGATGATATTGGCAAGCGCGCCGAGCGGCTGGTCTCCGAACCACAGGACCGGCACTTCCAGATCGCCGCGTATATACACATCCATCAGCATTTGCCGTGTTGCGCCGATCAACAGTTCGGTGCGCTCCTTGCCCTTGTGCGGCGCCCAGCGGATGCGCCAGAAATCGAACAGGATGCCCATGTCCCGCTTGATTGTTTCTTTCGTTGCGAAGGTGATGCGGTATTCGTCACCGCTTTCCACCTTCCTCATGAAGCGCCGGAGCTTTTGCCGGGACTGGCTGCTCATATGGCTGTCGAGATAGGAGTCGAACGTGTCCGGCAGGGCCACGACCGGGCAGATGCAATTGTTGATGTTATAGGGGTTGGTCGGCATGTTGTCGCGAAACATGACGAGCGGCCCCTGAAGCGCGCGGATCATCGCGTCGCGCCGCTCCGGTGGGCCGGAAAGATAGTCGAGCTTGAGTTCGGTCCAGTTCTGCTGCCGAATATAGGAACAGAAACCGGCAACCGCGTTATTTTCATATTCCGGCAGAGTGATGAAGCCGGTGTAATCCGCCGCGGCATTGCCAGCCATGACGATGCTGTCGTGGAAGCGGCCGGTTTTCTTGTCTGGTTCGGTGACGATGCGCAGCGGAAAAAATGCCACATAGGGCGAGCCTTCGGGACGTTCCCTGAGCGCCAGGATGAACCAGCGCTTGCGGCGCGGCATGTAATCCCGCAGCCAGCCCCAGGACAGGAAGTGTCGGGAATGGGGATCGGCCATGAACACCGTTTCCCAGTTTTGCCGGATAGCCTCGAAGCCTGCGTCGGTGTCGATGATGTCGATACGCATTCGTCCCCCTCCCAATACGGATCACAGATTCGGGAGGTTGCATTTTATGAGCAAATGGCTGGCTTCAAATATTCCCTTCGGGTGAAAGGCCTATATCAAATGGGATTAGCCCGTGACGCGGCAACCATTCGTGCACCGCGACAAAATAGCCCTTGTCAGCGGGTCGCAGCACTCTAACATGCGGGCTGAATGCGCGGCCGGCTCAACGGTTCGCATGGCAAAGGAGTTCTTTCATGGCTGTTCCTTTTATGCTTTTGACTGGTGCGAGCCGCGGAATAGGGCATGCCACCGTCAAGCTGTTTCAGGAAAAAGGCTGGAGAATCCTGACCGTATCGCGACAACCCTTTTCGGAGGAATGCCGCTGGCCATCTGCGCGCGAAAGCCATATCCAGGCCGATCTGGAGGACCTGTCCCGCATCGACGATCTGGCCGACGAGGTGCGCTCGCGCCTGCCGGAAGGAAAGCTGGCCGCACTCGTCAACAATGCCGGAATCTCGCCGAAGGGCGAAGGCGGTAGCCGCCTTGGCGTTGCCGACACAACGGCGGAGATCTGGACGCGGGTGCTAAACGTCAATCTCGTCTCGACGGCGCTTCTTGCCCGTGCGCTTTTGCCGGAACTGGAGGCGGCAAAAGGCTGCATCGTCAACGTTACCTCCATTGTGGGCTCGCGGGTGCACCCTTTCGCGGGCGTCGCCTATGCCGCATCGAAGGCGGGACTTGCGGCGCTGACACGGGAGCTGGCGCATGAATTCGGGCCGCGCGGCGTGCGCGCCAATGCCATAGCGCCCGGCGAAATCAACACCGCCATCCTTTCACCCGGAACCGCTGAACTCGTGGAAGCGCAGGTCCCGCTCGGGCGGCTAGGCACAACGGCGGAGGTGGCGCAGACCATCTACTTCCTCTGCTCGGAGCAGTCGAGCTACATCAACGGCGCAGAAATTCTCATCAATGGCGGCCAGCACGTCTGACGCTTCAGCCCATCCAACCGAAACGGAGCCTTTATCCCATGACCATTCTGCCGAATTCCGTCGAGGCACGCGATATCGCCTACCAGATGCATCCGAACGTCAATCTGCGTAAATTCGAAAAGACCGGTGGTCTGGTCATCGAAAGTGGTGAAGGCATCTATGTGACCGACAGCAGCGGCAAGCGTTATATCGAGGCGATGGCAGGGCTTTGGTCTGTGGCGCTTGGCTTCGGTGAACAGCGACTGGTGGACGCTGCGACAAAGCAGATGCAGAAGCTGCCCTATTACCACACCTTCTCCTACAAGACGCACGGCCCGTCGGTCGATCTTGCCGAGTTGCTGATCGAGCTTGCGCCAGTGCCGATGTCGAAGGTTCATTTCACGTCTTCGGGATCGGAGGCGAACGATCTCGTTGCCAAGATGGTGTGGTATCGCTCCAATGCGCTGGGCAAAAAGGACAAGAAGAAGATCATTGGCCGCATCAAGGGTTATCATGGCGTGACGATTGCCTCTGCCTCGATCACCGGCCTGCCGCGCAACCATGAAAGCTTCGACCTGCCGCTGGACCGCATGCTGCATACGGCCTGCCCCTCCTATGTGCACTTCGGCAAGCAAGGTGAAAGCGAGGCGGATTTTACCGCGCGTATTCTGAAGGAACTCGAAGATCTGATCCTCAGCGAAGGCCCGGAAACCGTTGCCGCCTTCTGGGGCGAGCCGGTGATGGGTGCCGGCGGGGTTCTTCTGCCGCCTGAAGGTTATTGGGAAGGTGTGCAGGCGATCCTGAAGAAATACGACATTCTGCTTGTCGTGGACGAGGTCATCTGCGGGTTCGGCCGCACCGGCAAGATGTTCGCCTGCGAGACCTACGGCATCAAGCCGGATGTGCTTGTTGTTTCCAAGCAGATATCCTCATCCTACATGCCGCTGTCGGCGATCATCATGAATGACGGTTTCTACCAGCCGATCGCCGACGAATCCGACCGGATCGGCTCCTTCGGCCATGGTTATACCGCCTCCGGCCACCCGGTCGCGACGGCCGTCGGTCTCGAAAACCTGAAGATTATTCAGGAGCGCGATCTGGTCGGTAATGTCGCGAGGCTGGAAGGCAAGTTCCTCGATCATCTGAAAGCGCTTTCCGACCATCCGCTGGTGCATTCCTCGCGCGGCGTCGGTCTTCTTGGCGCGCTGGAGATAAAGCCGTGGGAAGGTACGAAGCCGGGCGATGCGACGCTCGCCATTGCCGCCGGCATTGAGGATGAGGGCGTGATCACTCGCCCGATCGGCGAATCGATCTGCTTCTGCCCACCGCTGATCATCACGGCCGAGCAGCTTGATGAGCTGTTCGCCGGCGTTAAGCGGGGACTGGACAAGGTTGCGGCCGCACGCGCCTGATGACTTTGCGAATGTCCTGGCCGGTTCGTCCGGCCGGGCACCGCTGTCAGCTTGCCTTATCCCCGGTATGCCACAAGCACCGCGCCGCAGGCGATTAGCACCACACCCAGCCAGTTTGGCAGCGACAGCCGTTCCCCTAGAAACAGAACCGCGAAGACGGCGACGAACACGACACTGAGCTTGTCGATAGGGGCGACGCGGGCGGCATCGCCGATTTTCAGCGCCCGGAAGTAACATATCCAAGATGCGCCGGTCGCCAGCCCCGAAAGCACGAGAAAGGTCCAGGTCCGCGCCGAAATGGTGGAGGGCTGCTGCCAGTTGCCGGTAACATAAACCATCAGGCCAGCGGCAGCGAGAATGACGATGGTGCGTATGAAGGTGGCGAAATCGGAATTGACGTTTTCGATGCCGATTTTCGCAAAAATCGCGGTCAATGCCGCAAAGGCCGCCGATAGCAGCGCCCAGAATTGCCAGGCCAGAAACAGGTTCTTCATAAGGGCCTACTCCGTTTTTCGCATTCGTTCTCGCTCGATCTGGCCTATAACATCCGCACGGCGATAAAAACCGTTTTCGACGGTTGGGAGGGCTTCAAACGATGAAAGGCCGGAGCATCGATCTGATGCGCCGGCCTTCATGCGAGAGCCTGCCCGGACAAACCGGGACAGGCTGGACCTTGGGAGGTCGTGTTATTCGGCGGGCTGAACCGCACCCGGAAGCGAATCCACATCGGCGATGCCGGTGAATTCTTCCTTGCCGCTGAGAACGCGGGCGAGCTGTTCCTGATCCAGTTCACCTTCCCAGCGGGCAACAACGATGGTGGCGACCGCATTGCCGACGAAGTTGGTAAGTGCGCGGCATTCCGACATGAAGCGGTCGATGCCGAGGATGAGCGCCATGCCGGCAACCGGAACCGACGGCACGACGGAGAGCGTTGCGGCCAACGTGATGAAGCCAGCGCCTGTGATGCCGGCAGCACCCTTGGAGGAGAGCATGGCCACGAGCAGCAGAAGGATCTGTTCGCCGAAGGAGAGGTGGATGCCGGTCGCCTGTGCGATGAACAGGGCAGCCAGCGTCATGTAGATGTTTGTGCCGTCGAGGTTGAAGGAATAACCGGTGGGGATGACGAGACCGACGACAGAGCGCTTGCAGCCCGCCTTTTCCATCTTGCTCATCAGGCCCGGCAGGGCGGCTTCAGAAGACGAGGTGCCGAGAACCAGCAGCAGTTCTTCCTTGATGTAGCGGATAAGCGCGACGATCGAGAAGCCGTTATAGCGGCAGACAGCGCCGAGGACCACGAACACGAACAGTGCTGATGTGACGTAGAAGGTGCCGATCAGCATCGCGAGGTTGGTGACGGACGAGATGCCGTATTTGCCGATGGTGAATGCCATGGCGCCGAAGGCACCGATGGGGGCGGCCTTCATCAGTATCGCGACCAGCTTGAAGATCGGATACATCATGGCATGCATGAAATCGGTGACGGGCTTGCCCTTTTCGCCGACGATACCGAGCGCGATGCCGAACAGCACGGAGAAGAACAGCACCTGCAGGATATCACCGCTGGCAAATGCGCCGACGATGGTGGTCGGGATGATGTTCATCAGGAAGCCGGTGATGGTCTGCTCATGGGCCTTGTCGGCGTAGGTCGCTACGGCCTTGGCATCCAGCGTGGCCGGATCGATATTCATGCCGGCACCCGGCTGCACAGTGTTGGCGACGATGAGGCCGACAATGAGCGCAAGGGTGGAGAACACGAGGAAGTAGATCATGGCCTTGCCGGCCACGCGTCCAACCTTCTTCATGTCGTTCATGCCGGCGATGCCGGTTGCGACAGTGAGGAAGATGACGGGAGCGATGATCATCTTGACGAGACGGATAAAGCCGTCGCCGAGCGGCTTCAGCTGTTCGCCAAAGGCCGGATAGAAATGGCCAAGCGCGATACCGGCGATAATGGCGACCAGAACCTGGAAATACAGGTGCTTGTAGAATGGCTGCTTGGCGTGGCCTGCCGCCACGGTTGTTGTATCGATCATGTTTTTTCCTCCTCGGCCTCACCCTGCCTTAATTGGCCTCCCGGGATCGCCGTGTCGTTGACGGCTTCGCGCCGATTGAGGAGTCATGTGCAATACGCATGCCAGACTTGCTTATTTGGTGTAACTGGCTGATTTAAAAAGTACTTTCTATTGACGCGGTATCAGCTCGCCGGCGTATGTGCGGATATCCGGACAAAAGCTCTTGCGGTCTGTGTGTAAATCCGCACAATTGTCGCATGACCCAAGAAGATCAGGCCTCTCATTCCCAGGCACGACGGCGCGCTCAATGGCTGGCGTTGGCGGGCTTGTGGCTGCTCGTCAGCCTGGGAGTTCTGTTGGTTGCCGATGACTTTGCGCGAAACCAGGCAATACGCACCGCCGCGTCCGAGGCCTCCACCGATGCCGAACTCAAGATCGCGCTTCTGAATGTTGCGCTGGAGCGGCCGCGCGCCATTCCGCTGGTTCTGTCCGGCGACCCCGACCTTGCGATTGCGCTGGATGGCGGTGGCGCGCCTGCCATTGACCGGCTGAACCGCAAGCTGGAGGGGCTGATCGAAGGTACGCAGTCCTCTGTCATCTATGTGACCGGACCGACCGGCTTGACAATTGCCTCGAGTAACTGGCGACAGGCCGACAGCTTCGTCGGCTCCAATTATGCCTTCCGCGAGTATTTTCAGGCGGCGATGAATACCGGCATGTCCGAACATTATGCGCTTGGCAATGTCAGCCGCCGGCCGGGCCTTTATATCTCGCGCCGCATCGATGCCGCAGACGGTCGGCCGCTCGGCGTCGTCATCGCCAAGGTGGAGTTCAACCGTCTGGAGGCGGATTGGAACATCGGCGGCAAACCGGTCTATGTGGTTGACAGGAACGGCGTCGTGCTGATGACGAGCGTGCCGGATTGGCGCTTCAAGACCGTAGCGCCGATTGACGAGGCGCGACGCAAAGCCATTTCCGAAAGCCTGCAATTCGGTAACGAGGCGCTTACGACGCTGCCGTTCCGGATGGCGCGACTCTCGAGCGACGGCGTTCCGCTCATCCGTGTCGATGACCCGGCAAGTGAGCGCGGCGATTATCTGCGGTTGGAAACGCCGGTGCCGACGACCTCATGGACACTGCATTATCTGCAACCGGTGGCACCGGCGCTGAACGCCGCCATTCGCGAGGGCAGGGTGGTGGCGCTGGCAACGCTGATGCCGCTGATGGCGCTTTCGGCTCTGTGGCTGTGGCGCAGGCACAAGGCGCTGAGGGAAAAGGAAGAGGAGCAGCGCGCCCGCACCGAGCTGGAAATGAAGGTGCAGGAGCGCACCCGTGACCTGACGAGGACCCGCGACCATCTTCAGGCGGAAATTGCCCTGCACGAAAAGACGACAGGTGAATTGCGCAACGTGCAGCACGAGCTGGTGCAGGCCAACCGTCTCTCCATTCTAGGGCAGGTGGCGGCGGGCGTTGCCCACGAAATCAACCAGCCGGTAGCGACGATCCGCGCCTTTGCCGACAATGCCCGCACCCTGCTGAAACGCGACCGCATGGCGGAGGCCAACGAAAATCTCGAAAACATCGCGGCATTGACCGATCGCATCGGCACGATTACCGGCGACCTGAAGATATTGGCGCGCAAGGGCCGCACCGCTGCCGAACCGGTCAGTCTCAAACTGGTCATCGAAGGCGCGGTGATGCTGTTGCGCAGTCGTTTTTCCGGACAGATGGATGCACTTGATATCGTGTTGCCGGATCAGGACCTGAAGGTGCTTGGCAGCCGCATCCGGCTCGAGCAAATTCTCATCAACCTTCTGCAAAACGCACTGGAAGCCACTGAAGCGATTGATGCGGCGCGTGTCGAGGTGCGGGTGCGCGAGGAAGGGGACATGGTCTTGCTTTCGGTCAGCGACAATGGGACCGGCATTCCCGAAGCGATCCGCGCCCAACTTTTTTCGCCCTTTAATACATCTAAGGAAAGCGGCCTAGGCCTTGGTCTCGTCATCTCCAACGATATCGCCTCCGACTATGGCGGGCGGATTGAGGTAACGAGCAGCGAGGCAGGCACGTCTTTTTCCGTATATCTGAAGCGAGCATGACATGATGGCAGGTGGAACCATAGTTCTGGTGGATGACGACTCCCAGCTGCGCAAGGCGATGGTGCAGACGTTGGAACTCGACGGATTGCCCGTTACCTCCTTTTCCCGCGCCGAACAGGCACTTGCGGCGCTCAACGAGGATTTCGACGGCGTCGTCATCACCGATGTGCGCATGCCCGGCATGACCGGGCTTGAGTTCTTCGACCATGTCCGCAGGATCGATGCCGACCTGCCTGTTATCCTCATCACCGGCCACGGTGATGTGCCGATGGCGGTCGATGCCCTTCACAACGGCGCCTATGATTTCATCGCCAAACCATTCCCCGCCGAACGCATGGTTGAAAGCGCCCGCCGCGCGCTGGAAAAGCGCCGCCTCGTGCTGGAAAACCGCGCGCTTCGCCGGGCGAGTGCTCAAGCCGAGGACGATTTGCCGCTGATTGGCCAGACGCCCGCAATGGAACGCCTGCGCACCACGCTCCGGCACATTGCTGATACGGATGTAGACGTGCTGGTGGCAGGTGAGACGGGCAGCGGCAAGGAAGTGGTGGCAACGGCGCTGCATCGCTGGAGCAAGAAGCGATCCAGGGGCAATTTTGTGGCGCTGAATTGCGGTGCGCTGCCGGAAACGGTGATCGAAAGCGAGCTTTTCGGCCATGAGCCGGGTGCTTTCACCGGTGCGCAGAAAAAACGCGTTGGTCGCATCGAACATTCAAGCGGCGGCACGCTGTTTCTCGACGAGATCGAAAGCATGCCGCTTGCCGTACAGGTGAAGATGTTGCGCGTTCTGGAAATGCGCGAGGTCTCGCCACTCGGTTCAAATGAGGAGCGACCGGTCGATATTCGCGTGGTGGCGGCGGCGAAGGTGGATCTCGGCGACCCGGCCGAGCGTGGCACGTTTCGCGAGGACCTATATTACCGGCTGAATGTGGTGACGCTGTCGATACCGCCGCTGCGCGAACGCAAGGCGGATATTCCGTTGCTGTTTTCGCACTTCGTCACCAAGGCCGCCAACCGGTTCAACATGCCGGTGCCGCAGATCAGCGCCGGCGTTTCCCGCCGCCTTAACGACTACGACTGGCCGGGCAATGTGCGCGAACTCGGGCATTTCGCTGAAAGGGTAGTATTGGGGCTGGAGATGGATGCGGCCACCACGACTGTTTCGCAATCGAGCATTCCGGCTTCCGGCACCCTGCCGGAGCGAATGGATGAAATAGAAGCGCAGATCATCCGCGAAACGCTTGTGCAATCTAATGGCGACGTGGCCGAAACCATTGCGACACTCGGCATTGCCCGCAAGACCTTTTACGACAAGCTGCAACGTCACGGCATCAACCGGGCGGATTATGTGAAGAACGGCGCCGCTTGAGGTGTCGCAGGATCTGGGGCGACACTTAATGAAAAGCCGCGGACGTTTCCGTCCGCGGCCTGATTATTAACAGCGATAACTGCGCAGACGTTGTCCCAGATCAACCCGCTACGCAGAAATGACGCTGGCCGTCATTGCCGACATAGGTGCCGGAGCGGCCGTTGAAGCTGCGATAACGTTGCGAGCAATAGTCGTACCAAGCATTCGTCCATGGCTCGATGGTGCGGTAGGTACGGCGTTGCTGGTAGTAGCCGGAATTATTGTCATAGACCGGTTGGGCACGGTAAACCGGTGCCGGACGATAGACCGGCGCGGGTCGATAAACGGGCTGCGGCTGTGGCTGATAATAGCGGTAGTCCGGCTCTTCGTACACATAGCTCGGTTCATAGCGACGCGGCGGGTCGATATAGACGCGCTCGTCGTCTACCGGTGCCGGGCGGGAAAGGGCTGAGCCAACGGCGACACCGGCGGCAAGGCCAAGCACGCCACCCAGAATAGCGGCATCGCGACGGTCGCGGCGGCCCCAGTCATCGGCGGATGCGCTGTTGAAGGGCACGATGGTGGCGGCGGCGACGGCGATAGCCAGAACGGTTTTAGCTGCAAAGGACGACATGATCTTCTTCCATCCGGATGGCAGGGCGCTGCCAGTTGCAAATTCGATGGTTAAAGAAATATAGCGCGCCTGCTGAACGGGCGCTGAATGAATTGTGGCGGCTGGCGACAGCTCGCAATTCCTGTTTGCGCAAGCCGCGCTTCGCGCTAGAACTCAAGTTCAAACAGGACAATTCCATGAGCCTTGCCCATATAACCGTCAATTCCGATTCATCCCACGAAGACCGTGCCCAGGCTATTCGAGATACGCTGCGCGACGCAATTGTCGACCGACGGCTTGCCCCGGGAACGAAGCTGTCGGAATCGGAAGTGGGAACGCTGTTCGATGTCAGCCGCACGGTGGTGCGGGCGGCTCTTCAGATGCTGGCTTACGAAGGACTGGTCAAGGCCGAGCGCAACCGCGGCGCTTTTGTCTCCAATCCCACACCGGACGAAGCGCGGCAGGTTTTTGCGTCGCGCCGGCTGATCGAGCCCGGCGTTCTGGACGCCGCAATCGAAAAGATCACGCCTGCGGCGGTGAAGCAGCTGAGAGAGCATCTGGTTCAGGAAAGCCGCCACCAGCATGAGCGCGGCCCGCACGCCAGGCGCGCGGAAATCAAGGCATCAGGCGATTTCCACCTGATGCTGGCCTCGCTTGCCGGCAATGCCATCCTCGAAAAATTCATGGACGAACTGGTCGCCCGCTCGTCGCTGGTTATCGCGCTCTACGGGCGCTCGGGCGTTTCAAGCTGCGGCCACAACGATCATGCCGACCTGCTCGATGCACTGGAGGCGAAGGATGCGGCAAAGGCCCGTGCCTTGATGCTGCAGCACCTCGATCACATCGAGGCCGATCTCGACCTTCGCATGAAGGAAGGATTGGCGCTGAAGGATGCACTGGCACTTTGAGCGGCCACCATCCCCGCCTTTCAGACGGGGATAAGCGCCCTGTCGCACTTCAGGCTGCGTAACGGCTGAGTGCCAGATCGTGCGTGTCTATCTCGGGCTTGTTCCCGCTGATGAGATCGGCAAGCACGCGGGCCGAGCCGCAGGACATGGTCCAGCCAAGCGTACCGTGGCCGGTGTTGAGATAAAGATTGCTGTAGCGGGTGGCGCCGATGACAGGCGTACCATCCGGCGTCATCGGGCGCAGGCCGCACCAGAATTTTGCCTGGCTCTGGTCACCTGCGCCGCCGAACAGGTCTTCCACCGAATGGGCCAGAGTTTCCTGTCTTGCTGCGGGCAGATCCTTGCTGAAACCGGCGATTTCCGCCATGCCACCGGCGCGGATGCGCGAGCCGAGCCGGGTGATCGCTACCTTGAACGTTTCGTCCATCACGGTCGAAACGGGCGCGCGTTCCTCCTTCACGATCGGAACCGTGATGGAGTAGCCCTTGACCGGGTAAACCGGCAGGGTAAGGCCGAGCTGGCGGACGAATTGCGGGGAATAGCTGCCCAGTGCGGCGACGAAAATATCGGCTTCCACCAGCCCCTTGGTGGTTTCCACGGCCTTGATACGGCCTGCCTCGACGATGGGGCGCATGATGCCGGTATCGTAGATGAAAGTGACTCCCGCCTCTTCAGCCATGCGCGCAAGTTCGGTGGTGAACATGAAGCAGTCGCCGGTTTCATCACCGGGCAGGCGCAGGCCGCCGACGATCTTTTCCCTGGAAGGAGAAAGGCCAGGCTCGATGGCGGCGCAGCCGTCGCGGTCGAGAATTTCGAAAGGCACGCCACCTGCCGTCAGCACGTCCACATCCTTGCCGATGGCGTTGAACTGCTTCTGGGTGCGGAAAACCTCCAGTGTGCCCTGCATGCGCTGGTCGTATTCTATCCCGGTTTCGTCGCGCAGCGCCATCAGGCAATCGCGGCTATATTCGGCAATGCGCACCATGCGGCTCTTGTTGATGGCATAACGCGCCGATGTGCAATTGCGCAGCATCTGGCTCATCCAGCGCCACGCCGCCGGATCGGCGGTCGGGCGGATGATGAGCGGGGCATGCTTCATGAACAGCCATTTCATGGCCTTCATCGGAATGCCGGGCGCGGCCCATGGCGAGGAATAGCCGGGGGAAACCTCGCCGGCATTGGCAAAGCTGGTTTCAAGTGCTGCCGCCGGCTGGCGGTCGATCACCGTCACCTTGTGTCCGGCTTTGGCCAGATACCAGGCGGAGGTCACGCCGACGACGCCGGCTCCGAGGATAGTGACGTTCATGATCGTCTCACTTATGGCTGACAGATGTTGAAGCGACGGCCGGGTTTTCGCCCGGCTGAATATAATTGCGGCGGTAACGGCGTCCGAGGCCGGTCAGGATTTCATAGGCGATCGTGCCCGCGTCCTCGGCAATGTCTTCCAGCGTCTGGTCAGGCCCGATCATCTGCACGAAGCTGCCTTGCGTCAATGTTCCCAAGGGCAGGGCGGATATATCGAGAATGATGCTGTCCATTGAAACGCGACCAGCAATGGGTAGGCGAACGCCATTATACCATGCCGCACCGCGATTGCTGAGCGATCGCGGCAGGCCATCGGCATAACCAGCCGCGATCGTGGCAAGCCGCGTCGGCCCGGCCGCTTCGAAAGAGCCGCCATAACCGACCAGCGATCCGGCGGGAACGTCGCGGGTCTGAATAACGGCGACATCAAGCCGGACAACCGGTTTCATCGGGTTGGGACGGGTAACGGAGGGCGCGCCGCCATAAAGCGCAATGCCGGGGCGTAGCAGGGAGTTGTGATAGTCGTTGCCCAGAAAGATGCCGCCGGAATTGGAAAAACAGACGGATACATCACGAAAAGCGACAGCGGCTTTTCGCATCACAGAGAGTTGGGCGGCATTGGAGAGGTGATCCGGCTCGTCGGCGCAGGCGAGGTGGCTCATCACGAAGGCGATGTCGATACCATCAAGCAGTTGCGGCCGGGAGGCGAGGACTTCAAGCTCCTCGGGAGAGAGGCCGAGACGGCACATGCCGGTATCGATCTGCACTGCGGCGGGTAACGTCTTGCCAAGATTTTTGGCGTGGGCCGCCCATTGGGCGATCTGCTCGAGCGAATTCAGAACCGGTGTGACGGCCATGGCCGCGCAGGAGGTTTCGTTACCGGGCTGAAGCCCGTTGAGGACGAAAATCCGCGCTTCCGCTGAAAGACGCAGCCGGAGCGCCAGCGCTTCATCGATATGGGCGACGAAGAAATTCCGGCAGCCCGCTTCAAACAGCACCTGCGAGACGATATCCGCGCCGAGGCCGTATGCGTCAGCCTTGACGACCGCTGCCGTCTGCGATGTGGGTGCCATTGCCGCAAGCGCGAGATAATTATCGCGCAATGCGCCAAGATCGATGGTCAGATGGCCGCTTGCACCACCCGCTGCCTGCTGGCGGCTGATCTGCATGTCCATGGTCGTTCACCCTCATTTTTATCATATGAGAGTATTGCAACGATTGTCGAATTTCTTGGCTATTGTTCGAATAAGATGCGATAAAAATCAAATCTACGCAACTTTCATTGTCATATTGGAATTTTCTATGTCGTCACTCGACGCGACCGACCGGCACATCATCCGCCTGCTCCGGCTCAATGCCCGCATCAGCAATGCGAAACTTGCTGCGGAAGTCGGCCTTTCGGCCTCCGCCTGCCTTCGCCGGGTCGATATTCTGGAACGGGAGGGTATCATCCGGGGCTACACGGCGCTGACCAGCGGCCTTGCCGGCGGCGAGGTGATCTCGGTCATCGTGCAGATCACGCTCGACCGCCAGACGGAGGATTTTCTCAACAGGTTTGAGAACGCGGTGCGGCGTTATCCAGAAATCCGCGAATGTTACCTGATGACGGGCGGGTCGGATTATTTCCTGCGATGTGAGGCGGAAAGTGCGGGCGATTTCGAGCGCATCCATAAGGAGATTCTGTCGAAGCTGCCGGGTGTTTCGCGGATTCATTCGAGTTTTGCGATCAGGAATGTGCTGGCGACGCCGAAGGCGCGGTGAAGGCGGATGCGCAGAGCGTGGGGCTCACCCCCCTCTGTCCTGCCGGACATCTCCCCCTCAAGGGGGGAGATCGGGTGAGGTTTTCGCCTCGGTCCCCATTAACGTCGGTATCGCGATCTCGTCCGCCAACTAAAACGCCCGGGGCAGGCCACTTGTCGATCTCCCCCCTTGAGGGGGAGATGTCCGGCAGGACAGAGGGGGTAAGCCCTACGCTCCACTCTAACCTTCACCCCCACCATCGATAAAAATGATGCACCGGTCCCCGACCGTGCCCGACGGCAAGCCCCCGACCAGCGTCAAGCGCTCCATTCAGATAGTCCTTCGCAAGACCAACCGCCTCCGCCAGGTTATGCCCCATGGCCAGATGCGCGGTGATCGCCGCCGCCAGCGTGCAGCCGGTCCCATGGTCGTTTTTCGTGTCCACTCGCATAGCGGAAAGCGCCTGCACGGTGCCGTCTGCAAACAGATAATCCGTACTCTGCGGCCCGTCGCCATGGCCGCCCTTGATGAGCACGGCTTTCGCGCCCGCCTTCAGGATCATCTCGGCCTGACGGGTGATCTCCGCCTCGGTGTCTGCAATCGGCAACCCGGTGAGAAGCGCTGCTTCAGGCAGGTTCGGCGTGACGATGGTGGCGAGCGGCAGCAGGTCGCGCTGCAGTGTCTCGATCGCATCCGCATGCAACAGACGGTCGCCGGAGGTCGCAACCATCACGGGGTCGAGCACCACCGGCTGGGGCTGCTGCCGAAGCCTTGCAGCTATGGCCGCGATGGTTTCGATCCGCGATACCATGCCGATCTTCACCGCATTGACGGCAAGATCGGAAAAAACAGCGTCCATCTGCGCGACGATGGTGGCGACGGAAATATCCTCCACTGCCGTCACACCTTTGGTGTTCTGGGCGGTGATGGCGGTGATGACGCTGGCGGCATAGGCGCCGAGTGCCGAAAAAGTCTTGATGTCGGCCTGAATGCCCGCGCCGCCGCCGCTGTCTGAGCCGGCGATGGTCAATGCGATTGCTGTCATGACTGTCTCGCTTTCAGCGCTGCATCGACTGCCGCGCGGAAGTCCCTGGTTGTGCTGGCAATATCGCCTGCGCGGAAGATTGCAGAAATGACGGCGACACCATCCGCACCGGCAGCGATGACGTTCGGCACGCGGGCAAGATCGATACCGGCGATGGCGCCCACCGGCATGCCCGGCCGCAATTCGCGGAGCAGAGTGCGGAGCGTCGTAAAGCCGTCAAGGCCGACAGGCTTGTCTGGATTTACCTTGGAAACGGTTTCGAACACGCCACCAATGCAGGCGTAATCGGCGGGCATGGAGGCCGCCCGCTCGGCATCGGCGCGGTTCTTGACGGTGAGGCCGATGATCGCCTTATCTCCAAGGATGCGTCTGGCGGTTTTGGCATCCATATCATCGGCGCCGAGATGCACCCCGTCCGCGCCAGAGGCGAGCGCCACATCCACCCGGTCGTTGATGACCAGCGGCACGCCCGTGCCGGCAATGGCTTCGCGAATTGCGCTGGCGTTTTCGATCATCTCCCGCGTGGAGGCGTGTTTGTCGCGATATTGCAGAATGGTCGCGCCGTTGAGTGTGGCCGCCAGAGCAAGCTCGCCCAAGGGCGCAACATCGCCGAGGCTCGCATCGACCAGCGCGTTGAGACGGTAATCAACCTTGTTCATGCTCAATCCTCGCATGGTTTCTTATGTCTTCGCCGGAAATTTCTGAAAGAACATCCAGAAATGCCGGCTCGAATGTGCCGGGACCTTTGGCGTTTTTCGCTGCCAGTTCGGCTGCGACACCCGTGATGGCGAGGGCGGCGGCGGCGGCCGTCAGTGCGTCTTTTTCCACCGCCATGAAGGCGGCGATGACGCCACCCGATAGGCAACCCGTGCCTGTCACCTTCGCCATCCACGGGTGACCGTTGACGATTCTGACGCTCCTTGTGGCATCGCGCAGGTTATCGACAGGTCCGGTCTCTATCCTGATGGCGTTCGGAACAGCACCGATCAGGCTCATCTCAGCGCTGTTGCCGCGCACGATGGTGGGTCCAAGCGAGATCAGGTCACGCGCGAACGCCAGTCGCGATGGCGAATAGTCGCAATGCACGGGGTCCAGAATCCACGGCTTGCCAGCCGCGCGGGCGATCTCGACGGCAAATCGAATGACTTTTCGCCGGTCGGCGTCGAGCGTGCCGAGATTGATCGTCACCGCATCGGCTTTCGTGACGAAAGCACCGATTTCTTCGAGTGAGGTTGTCATCGAGGGTATGCCGCCGACAACGGTAATGCCGTCCGCGGTGAATTTCTGTACCACTGTGTTCATCAGGCAATGCACGCGCGGGCGCGTCTGCCTTACCCTTTCGAGGATCTCTGCGGCCTTCGCCGCAGTCGGAAAACTGTTTGCCATGGTTATTGCAACTCCACGGCAATGTCTTCCGCCGCCGGCGCCTGCTTGATCAGTTGCATGTCTTGCATGAAGGTGCCGAAGCGTGTGTAGCGGGCGCGATCGAGTGCGGCTGGACGTTTGGCGAAACGCGGCAGCGTATCGAAAAACGCCTGTTTGTTCAGCGCGTCGTCAAGGTTCGGATAGGCCTTGATGAAAAGCTGCCAGGATTCTTGCGGGTGGTTGGTGATGAAAATCGCCGCCTGCTCAACGGCCGAGAGAAAACGCGGCAGGCGGCTATCTTTCACGAGATCTCGATGGGTGACGAATATGAGCTCGTCATAGGCGGGCACGCCATGTTCCTCGGGGAAGAACGAGCGGCCTTCGTGGCCTTCAAGCTTCATCTGCGTCAGTTCGAAATTGCGGAAACCGCCAAGCGTGGCATCGACCTTGCCGGCGATCAGGGATGGCGAGAGTGAGAAATTGACGTTGACCAGTTCAACATCGTCCTTTGTCAGTCCCTCCTTCTCCAGCATGCGCTTCAGCATCGCATCCTCGAAACCGGAAACCGAGAAGCCGACCTTCTTGCCTTTCAGGTCCTTCAGGCTCTTGATCGGCCCGTCGGCCAGAACGGTGACGGTGTTCAGCGGGGTTTCCACCAGCGTGCCGAAACGGACGAGCGGCAGCCCTGCATCGTGGTCGAGATAGAGGTTCGGCTGATAGTGTACACCGATATCGGCCTGCTTTGCCGAGACCAGACGCGGTACGGCGGATGGGTCTGCGGGCGGAACCAGCTCAACGTCCAGCCCGGCATCTGCGAACAGGCCGCGTTCCTTGGCGATCACCATCGGAGCGTGGTCCGGGTTCACGAACCATTCCAGCAACACGGTAAGCTTGTCGGCCGCCTGCGATTGCACGGGCGCAAACACGCTTGCTGCCGCGACGACGAGGGAAAGAAGAGTTCGTTTCATGGTGCCGAAAGTCTCCGCAAATATTTGAAAGGAATGACGTGGTCTGTTTCTTTGGCCCAGGGGGCGAGGTTGGCCGTTGCCCGGTCGACGACAAGCCGCAGCAGCACCGCCATGACGGCGAGAATAGTCATGGCGGCGAACATTGTGTCGGTCTGCATGCGGGCATTGGACTGGATCATGACAAAACCGAGCCCGGCGGAGGCGCCCACCCATTCGCCAATGACCGCGCCGAGCGGGGCGAGCGGAGCTGCGACCCTCAGCCCGGAAATGAGTGCGGGAAGCGCCAGCGGCACACGCAGCCGGGTGAGGATTTGCCAGTGGCTCGCCTCCGTCAGCGAGGCGGCATCGAGGATTGTCCGATCCGTGCGGTTGAGGCCGTCGGTGAAGGCTGAAGCGACGGGAAAAAAGATGATGATCGCCGTCATGACAACTTTCGAGGCCATGCCGAAACCGAACCAGAGTACGAGAATAGGGGCCAGCACGAAGACCGGAAATGCCTGCAACACGAGAACCATGGGCCAGACGAGGCGGCCAAAACGCGGGACGGCGGCAATCGTAAAGGCAACGAGAATGCCGGCGGCAATGCCAGCCGCAAGCCCGACAGCCATTTCACCTGATGTCACCATGGCCTGTCCGAACAGGAAGGCTGGCTGGCGCAGGAGTGCTGCGGCAACATCGGCGGGCGAGGGCAGGATGTAGCGGGGCGGTGCAAACAGCCAGATGCCCAGCTGCCAGACAATCAGAATAAGAACGACGCCCTTCAGCGCATGGGAGGCACGCATCGGCCGGGACTCAGACGCAGCCGTACCGTATACGAAGGGAAGGATGTTTCATCATCATCGTTCGGTCTCCAGCTGTGGCGATCACGGAGATCCGGGCAAAGCGGAGAAGAGAAAGGGCAGTAACGCAAACGCGCTACAGTTTCCGTTCCTACGCCGGCATGACCCGGATCAGGTTCAAGGGTCCGGCTCATCGCCATCTCAGCACCGTCAGGTGCTCCCCTCGGAAGAGACTGTTTTGCTAGGAGGGTTTTGAAGTAATGTCAACTTTGAAAGTTAACGAGAATATTGGCGAATTTGCCGCGAACATATTAGTTATTGATTATATTAAGTTTATCAAAAATTAGTTATTTATTGAAACCGCTTTTCAATTCCGCTGTATTAGCTTCAGCTCCCAGATTGGTTGGGGGCGAACTTGAAAAACTTCTGGCGAGAGAAATCTGGAAATTTTGGCATTCTGACCGCGCTGCTCATGGTGCCTCTGTGCGGGGCTGCCGGTGTGGCGCTCGATATTACGCGCGGCATGTCGGTCAAAGCCGATCTGCAGCAGGCAGCGGATTCCGCGGCTCTGGCGGCAGTCGCCGATATGTCCGCAAGTGTTCAGGCGGCAAAGAAGATGTCGGGGGACGGTGTCATTCCCGTCGGCAATGAAGAAGCCCGGGCATTCTTCGATGGCAATCAGCGCGGCGACGCGGACTACACCATTACCTCGGTCGATGTTTCGGTGATCAAGCACGGCAATGTGGTCGAGTCGTCCGTCAGCTTCAAGGCGTCGGTCAGCACGACCCTCTCAGGGCTTCTGGGGAAGGATTTCGTTTCGGTTGCCGGCACGGCCACGGCCAAATACGAAACGGAAACCTTCAGCGATTTCTATCTTCTGCTTGATAATACGCCCTCCATGGGAGTGGGCGCGACACCCACGGATGTTGCCACCCTGGTTGCGAATACTGGCGATAAATGCGCTTTTGCCTGCCACATCGTGAAGGACGGCGTGGCAGACCCGAACAGCTATTACTTCAAGGCCAAGAAACTCGGGGTTACGACGCGTATCGACGTGGTTGCCAAGGCAACCGCCAGCCTGATGGACACGGCAAAGTCCACGCGCAAAAGCAGCAATCAATATCGCATGGCCGTCTATACCTTCGGGGAACGGGCGGAAGATACCAAGCTGCTTGAGGTCGTTTCGCTGACATCGGATCTGGACGCAGCAAAGAAAAAAGCTGGTGAAATCAACCTGATGTCAATCCCCTATCAGGGATACAACAACGACCAGCAAACAGATTTCGACCGGGCACTGATCCAGATTGGAGATAAGGTCGGCAGTTCGGGCACGGGCGCAAGCTCGGCGAACCCGGATAAGGTTATTTTCTTTGTTTCAGACGGGGTGGGCGACAGTTACAAGCCGTCCTCCTGTACGAAAAAACTGACGGGAGGCCGCTGTCAGGAGCCGATCGACATCAAAGACTGTACGAAACTGAAGGAAAAGGGTTTTCGTATCGCGGTGCTTTATACCACCTATCTGCCGCTGCCGACGAATGACTGGTATAATAGCTGGATCAAGCCCTTTCAGGCGGAAATTGGCTCACGCATGCAGAGCTGCGCTTCCCCGGGTCTGTACTTCGAAGTCAGCCCGTCCCAGGGCATCAGCGACGCGATGACGGTGCTGTTCAAGAAAGCCATTACATCACCACGCCTGACGGGCTGATGGCCGTCTAGCTAGGCCTGTTAAAGCATCGGTTGAACGCCGCAATATCTGCGGCGTTTTTTGGAAATGGCCGGAAGGTGATGCTTCAAGCGATATTACGAAGCCGTTCAAATAACGCAGTAAAGGGCGTTTCAGCGCGGTAGAACACAGCCGGTTGGCCTATCGGAGCCTCCACGGTGATCTCGTGCCCGCCAAAATACCGCGCGCCACTCCAAAGATGCATCCATTCCCCATCGCCCGGAAGGTAAAGCGTGCGCTGCGTCTCCCCCGCCTTCCACACGGGTGCGACCAGCATGTCGGCCCCGTAGAGATAGCTGTCCTGAATGGCATAGGTCTGCCGGTCGTTCTCGTGATGCAGGAAAAGCGGGCGCTGTACCGGCAGGCCGGTTTTGGCCGCTTCAGTGGAGAGCGATTTCAGATAGGGGGCTAGTGCGACATAGATTGCCGTCATGCGGGCAAAATGGCCAAGAACGGTCTCGTCCTGATCGATCTGGAGATTGTCGCGCGGGCGATTGCCCTCATGGGTGCGCATGAGAGGAGTAAAGGCTGCCATCTCCGTCCAGCGCATGATGAGTTCCGGGGTTCTGACATTGCCGAACAGGCTGGTATAACCGCCAATATCGGAATGGTGATAGGCATTGCCGAGAAGACCGGAGGACAGCGCACCGCATATGACAGTGACGAGACCGTCATGGCGGGAGAAATCGACGGACTGGTCGCCGCCCCACAGCAGCGGGCAGTGGGCTTGCACACCGGTAAAGCCCGCCCGCATGAAGAACAGCGCTTCGCCGGTTTTGCCACGGCTTTCAAC
This sequence comes from Agrobacterium sp. CG160-95, assembly GCF_053521725.1. Lineage (NCBI taxonomy): Bacteria > Pseudomonadati > Pseudomonadota > Alphaproteobacteria > Hyphomicrobiales > Rhizobiaceae > Agrobacterium > Agrobacterium sp. CG160-95. The sequence goes on from NZ_JBNWDU010000002.1 coordinate 639,173, forward strand.
AGCCTTGGCGTTGACCTCTGCCCAGAGCGTCGGCCAGGCATTGTGCATCAGCTTGGCGTCGATGCCGTTCGATAGCGTGATGTCGATCGGCAGATATTCGCCGAAATCCGCCATCCAGCCGGAAAGGCCGAAATCCAGCATGTTCCTGCCGATGATCTCTTCGGAAAACCACTTGGCTGCGGCCGGATTGGTGAAATCGACCACGCCACAATCGAACTCGCCGAAATCCACGAGCGCCGTCTTGCCGTCCGCGCCGGTGGCGAAATAACCGGCCGCCTCCGCCTCCGGAAAAAGCGGGCCGTCGACGCAGAGATAGGGGTTCACGTATCCCAGAAAACGAATGCCCTGATCGGCAAGCTCCGCGATCTTCTGACGCAAATGCGGATAACGCGCCTCATTGGCCTGCCAGTCCCAGAAGAGCCGGGCGCCGAAGGATGTCTGGCGAAGCCCCACCCAGTCCTCGCACCACAGGCCGGAGACCTTGGTTCCGGCAGCGCGGATTTTTTCCAGCCGGGCAAAGGAGTTGGCGCCATCCTTTAACCCGATGATCGCGCCGCCATAGACCCACTCCGGCAGTTCCGGCTGGCGTCCGAACCGCAGCGAGAGGGCGGAAACGATATCGGTGAAACGATCGCCGGTGAAAAACTCGATCCTTTCGGGGATTGCCCAGATCTCGACTTCGTGGAAATCTTCGTTGCGGAAATCGAAGACCGAATAGGCGCTGGTTTCCACATGCAGCGCATATTTGCGCGACGACAGATAGGTCGGCTGCGGGTAATTGGTGTTGTAATAATCGCCACCCGCCTTGCCGCTGACGTCAGCCTTGAAGGTGATTTCAGCGGTCTTGTCGCGGCCGACACCGGGTTCGGAGGTCCAGAGCGGAAAGCGGCGGCCGCGCATGTCGAAATAGGACATCTGTTCGCCACCGCCCCAGACATGTTCGTCCTCATCTGCGATGATCCGCAGCCACAGCCGATTGATGGTTTCATCCAGCGCCGTGACCCTGATGGCATTTCCATCCAGCGCCAGATGAAGGCGCGCGGCCTGCCCGGGTGCGGAAGACAGCGTAACGCTGTCGCCACTGACTTCGGCGTGGCGGAGCGCAGTTCGTTCGATGACGTAGTCCTCGATATCGAAATTGCCGCGATACATATCCATCCGCTCCTTGCCGAAACCGGCGAAGAAAGCCGGGTTCTCAGGCGAATGAGAAAGAATGGTGTGGCTGCCAATCGCAAGCGTGAAGCCGTCTTTGGTCTTTTCGAATTGCATGACTGTACCTGTTTAACCCTTGAGACCGCCGGCGGTGAGACCGGAGACGACGCGTTCCTGAAAGATGACGATCAGGATCGCAACCGGGACGATGCCGACCACCAGCGCCGCCGAGATGACGGGCCAGGGGAAAGCGAACTCACCCTGGTAAAGCTGGATGCCGACCGGCAGCGTGCGCAGTGCCGGATTGGAATTGAAGGAAAGCGCCAGCAGGAATTCGTCCCAGGCGTTCACGAAAGCGAGAATACCGGCGGTGAAGACGCCTGGCGCGCATAGCGGCACGACAACCTTGAACAGCGCGCCGATGCGGGTGCAGCCATCAATCATGGCGGCGTTTTCCAGATCGCGCGGGATGCTTTCGAAGAAGGACACCAGCATCAGCGTGCAGACCGGCAGGGAGAGCACGGTGTAAGGCAGTATAAGAGCGGTCCAGCTATTGAGCAGGTTGAGCGCACGCATGATCTCGAACAGAGGCACCAGCAGCGTTACCAGCGGGAATGTGGAAACGGCGATGATGAGCGAGAGGATCAGCGCCCGGTACTTGAGATCGAGCCGCGCCAGCGCATAGGCTGCCAGCACCGAAATCAGAATTGTGAGGGCCGTGGAAAGCAGCGCGACCATGAAGCTGTTGAACAGGAAGAGGTGCAACGGCTGGTCGGAAAAGGCCTGCATGTAATTGGCAAGCGTCGGCGCATGCGGAAACCATGTGATCGGTTTTACCGTCAGTTCCGCTTCGGTTTTCAGCGAGGTGAACAGAATCCATATTGCCGGAAACAGGCCGTTGACCAGCAATATGGAGGCCGCAATGAAGCGCAGCGGCTTGCCGGAGAAGAAGGAGGACAGACCGGAGGAGGTCGCAACGGTGCTCATGGGATCAGTCCTTCGTCCTGATAATGAGGAGATAAACGGCGGTGACGCACATGGAGAGCGCAAACATCATGACCGCCAGTGCCGAACCGTAACCGAGATCGAGGAAGGAAACGGTGTTCTGGTGAATGTACATGGCGAGCGTCGTGGTTGATGTGCCGGGGCCGCCGCCGGTCATCATGTATGGAATATCAAAGGTCTGCAGCGCCGTAATCGTACGGAAGATGAGAGCAACGACGATCGAGGGCTTTAGGAGTGGCAGCGTGATCTCGAAGAACTGCCTGAGCTTGCCGGCGCCATCCACATCGGCGGCTTCATAAAGCGAGCGCGGAATGGTTTGCAGCCCTGCAAGGATCATCAGTGCCATGAAGGAGGAGGTCTTCCAGATGATGGTCAGGCAGATGGCCGCAAAGGCCCAGTTCGGGGAGTTGAACCAGATGATGCCTTCAAAGCCCAGCCGGTTCAGCACATCGTTGACCACGCCGTATTCGTAGTGGAAAAACCACGCGAAGATGAGGCCGGCGAACGACAGAGGCAGCGCCCAGGGGATGAGCAGCGACAGGCGCATCGGCCATTGCATCGAAAACGGCAGGTTGGCGAGGAGCGCAAGGCCCAGGCCCATGAACAGCGCTCCCGGCACCGTTATCAGCGTTATCAGCACCGTATTCCAGGTCGTTTCCCAGAAAATCGGGTCATCGAGCATCGCCGTGTAGTTTTCAAAGCCGATGAATTCCGCCGGCAGGCCCGATGTCAGCGAAAGGCTGAAAAACGAGGTGTAGACGAGACGCGCCACCGGATAGACGATGATAAGCGAAAGAAGAATGGCTGCAGGCGCCAGCAAAAGCACGGCAAGCGACCGGTCACCGAGATCGAGCCACCGCGTCCAGCGCGGCTGCGGTTTCTCGTCCACCCTGACCATTGTTCTCTCCGGCATCGTCACGTCTGCCACTCCCGCAACTGAATTCACGTCATCGTCTCCCGATCAGACCGGTTAAGTCCCGGCCCGTTTATCGCGCCGTTCAGGCGATTTTCACTGGTTCGGCCAAACAGGCCGGCAACGGCATGTCCTGCATGCCGCCCCCGGCCACAGGGCTTAGCGCAATACGCGGCGCAGACGGCTTTCCATCTGCTTTGCGCCGTCTTCCGGCGACATCACGCCCGCAAGCACGCCATTGACGGTGGTGCGGATCGTTTCGCTGACCTCGTTGTAACGCGGTGTAACCGGACGGGCCTTTGCAGTTTCAACAACCGGTAGAGCATCCGCAAACCAAGGGATGGACTTGGTCACATCAGCATCCTTGTAGAGCGAGGCATAGGTGGGCAGCAGCGCGGCGTTGATGGCCATGAACTTCGAAACATCCTGGCTGGACAGATATTCCACCAGTTTCTTGGCTTCGTCCTGCTGCTTGGAATAGGCGGAAACGCCGAATTCCCAGCCGCCGAGGCACGTCGCCTGCTCTCCGCCCTTGACGGCCGGCAACCGGGCGACGCCAACCTTGTCGTTCACTTGGGATTCCTTGCCCTGAAAATGGGTCCAGGCGTAGGACCAGTTGACGGCGAAGAGAACCTTGCCCGCCTGGAATTCCTTGCGCGTGTCGTCGGTCGCCACTTCGGAAATGTTCTTCTTGGAAATGCCTTCGTCGACGAAGCTCTTCCAGAGCTTTAGCGAATCCACGGCCGCCTGATTGTCGAAATTCAGCTTGCCGTTTTGAACCAGCGACTTGCCTTCGCTCCAGTAGGGCAGCAGGAACGTGCATACCGCACCTTCGATGGCCTTACCCTGGAAGGAGAGGCCCTGAAGTTCGGGGTTCTTTTCGCCCTCCATCACCTTTTTTGAGGCTTCCTTCAGCTCATCCCAGGTGGTCGGCGGCTGGATGCCGTATTTGTCCAGCAAGTCCTTGCGATAGTAGAGGAACATGGAATCGGCGAACGCCGGCAGCGCCACGATCTTGCCGTTCACGGTGTTTGCTTCTGCATAGGTCGGCAGGTAGGCGGACAAGTCTTTGCCGGAGAAATCGCTGGTCCAGCCAGCGGTTGCGAACTGTGCGGGACGGATGACATCGAGCATCAGCACGTCGAGGCTCGAATCCTTGGCAGACATGACGGTGTTGAGATATTGCGCCTGCATTTCGGAGGTATTGCCGCCGGTCTCGATCACGACTTTCACGCCCGGCGTCTTCGCCTCATATTGATCGAGCGCCTTGCGCCACATATCGGGTTGATGCTGGCTGGAAACGAAGATTTTGAGTTCGGCGTCGGCAAAGGCCTGTCCCGAAAAGCTGAGCATCGTTGCGCAGAGCGCCGCTCCCGTAAGGGCTTTGAATTTCATGTTTTCCTCCCGTTATTGAAATCTTGAAGCCGGGCCGGTGGCGGCCCGATCCTGTCACTGAATGGAGCGTTCCGTCGTCACGTCGAACAGGTGCACCTTCGATGGGTCGAGGCCGATCTTCAGTTCCTCATTCGGAGCCGGTTTCATCTCTGGCGGCATTCTCGCCGTCAGCGCCGCATCACCGAGGGTGAAATGCACCAGCGTATCCGACCCCAAAGGCTCCACCACCTGCACCTTGACGGAGAGCTGTGTGTCAAATCCCCCGGCAGGACCGAAATGTTCAGGGCGAATGCCGACGATGACCTCCCGTCCATCGAGCGCCGTTTCACGGGACGGTCTGATTGCTGCCAGTGGAAGAGAGTTGCCGTCCGTAAATGTCAGCCTGTCGCCGGTCACTCTGGCGCGGGCGAAATTCATGGCAGGCGCACCGACGAAACCGCCGACGAACACGCTTTCCGGACGGTTATAGACCTCGTCCGGCGTGCCCACCTGCTCGATATCGCCGCCACGCAGAATGACGATGCGGTCAGCCAGCGTCATCGCCTCCACCTGATCATGCGTCACGTAGATGATGGTGGTGCCGAGCTGCTGGTGCAGGCGCTTGATTTCCGTGCGAACCTGTCCGCGCAGTTTTGCGTCGAGGTTGGAAAGCGGCTCGTCGAACAGGAACACCTGCGGGCGGCGCACGATGGCGCGGCCCATGGCCACGCGCTGGCGCTGGCCGCCGGAAAGCTGGCCCGGACGACGGTCCAGCAGATGGCTGATGCCCAGCATATTCGCTGCCTCATCAATGCTGGCATTGGCCTGCGAGGCGCTGACACCACGTACCTTCAGGCTGAAACCCATGTTTTCACGCACCGTCTTGTGCGGGTAAAGCGCGTAGTCCTGAAACACCATGGCGATGTCACGCTCGCGCGGCGGCAGTTTGTTGACAACGCGGTCGCCGATCATCACCTCACCGCCGCTGATGCTTTCCAGCCCGGCGACCATGCGCAACGTCGTGGATTTTCCGCAGCCGGAGGGGCCGACGAAAACCACGAATTCACCATCGTTGATTTCAAGGTCGATACCCTTGACGATGCGCAGGGCACCGTAACTCTTGTCCAGCTTGCGCAGGCTGACTGAAGCCATCTTTTCCTCCTCACGTCCGGGGCGTCCAAAATACGATGAACGCAAACCCGGCATCAACCTTCAAATCCACGCATCGCTTTTCGAAAAAATCATCCCGATCGTCCGGCGATATCGTGGGACGGCCAAACGCCTGTCTCCCTAGGCCCGTGATATTACCTTTCGTCAAAAGGAAATCAATAGTGTATCAATTTTATTTCTGACAGAAATCAAAAACCGGCAAAGCTTTGATTTGTAGAAATATTTCAACGAAAATCCCTGCGTGGCAGGTCGCGGCTTCCTTGCCTGTGGTCAATTTTCTCTGTCCATGTGGATCACGCGAATTTCGTGCGTTTTCAACGTATGCGTGAAACGTACCGTGCGACGGTGTGGTCGAACCATGTCCATGAGACTTCAGCCACAGCTCCGTCCTGACCCTGGCTCAGGCGAAGGACACGCGGTACCGAAGAGCCGGATTTCTGGCCGAATTGTGCAGGCGCCCATTCTGGCACTTCCCCGAGGTCGATGCGGTCTTCGGCCTTCGATATCCAGAGATTGAGGCGGGTGCGATAATAGAGATAGAGCGATTCCGACAGGTTCTCGATGGTAATCGTGTCGACATACGAACCGTCTAGCCAGATCTCCTCGATTGCCGCTGGTTTCCCCGCGATACGCCTCAGGCGGCGGATGCGGTGGCCTTCCGGCGATGTGCCAAAGGCGGGTAGGGTGGATGGCTTGGCAAGGCGCGCAACATCCAGCACCTCCGCCGTTGGCAGGCCACCGCCCTCGATCATCTCCAGCCGGAAGAAGGCATAAACGCTCTGGGGATCGCTGACCGCGCGGATATAATTGCCGGAACCCTGCACACGCTCCAGCAGTCCACGCTCCTGCAACTCCGCAAGCGCCTTGCGAAGCGTGCCGACAGCAATGCCGAGATCGGCTGCCATATCCCTTTCGGGAGCAAGCTTTTCACCATCTGTCAGACGGCCCGCAGCGACTTCGCGCACCAGCATTTCGGCGATCTGCAAATACATAGGCAGGCTGCCGCCCGTGTGTTTCATGATGCCATCCCCTCCGCAAAACAAAAATTGATACATCATTGATTTACATATTTCTTGATGTTATGCAAGAAAAACGAGAGCGGCCTTGAGGAGGAATTGCATGACCGTCGTACCCGTTACATCCCCTGATCTCGATGCTGCCGAGGTCTCCTGGTTTTCTGCCCTTTGTTCCGATGATTACGCCTATCTGGGCGTGCCGGATGGCAGCCTGCGCTCCAGCTTCGAACATTGCTCGGATATCGTCAAAAAGGCCGAGGAACTCGGTTTTCGCAACATTCTCTGCCCCTCTTCCTATCAGGTCGGCCAGGACACGTTGAGCTTCGTGGCGGGTTGCGCTCCGATCAGCGACCGCATCAATTTCCTTGCTGCAATCCGTTGCGGCGAAATGCAGCCGATCATGCTGGCGCGTACGGTGGCGACGCTCGATCACATGCTGAAGGGCCGCCTGACGCTCAACGTCATCAGCTCCGATTTTCCCGGCGAGGTGGCTGACAGCGCGTTTCGCTACAAACGCAGCCATGAAGTCGTGCAGATTTTGCGCCAGGCCTGGACCCGTGACACGATTGACCATGACGGCGAGATCTACCAGTTCAAGGGTGTCTCCACCGAGCCTGCACGTCCGTACCAGCAGAATGGCGGTCCGCTGCTCTATTTCGGCGGTTATTCGCCGGATGCGCTGGAGCTGTGCGGTGCGCAATGCGACGTGTATCTGATGTGGCCCGAAACGAAAGACCAGCTCGCAGACCGCATGCGCGCTGCCCATGAGCGTGCCGCAGCCCATGGCCGCACGCTGGATTACGGCCTGCGAGTCCACATGGTCGTGCGCGATACCGAACAGGAAGCGCGCGAATATGCCGAGCATCTGGTTTCGAAGCTCGATGACGAGTATGGCCAGTTGATCCGCAACCGCGCCCACGACAGCGGCTCACTCGGTGTATCGCATCAGGCGCGGGCCCGGGAACTGGCCGACAAGTTCGGTTATGTCGAACCCAACTTGTGGACCGGCATCGGCCGGGCGCGCTCCGGCTGTGGTGCAGCGCTCGTCGGCTCCACCGACAAGGTCCTTTCGGCGCTGGAGGAATACCAGAAAATGGGTATTCGCGCCTTCATCCTCTCGGGTTATCCGCATCTCGACGAGGCTGAACACTTCGGAACCAAGGTCCTGCCGCAAATGAAAACCTGCTCCCTGCCGCATGCATACGGCCGGGTGCCTTCTGAAACACCTGCCACGCCGCTGGGCAACGGGGAACGCCACTGATGGAACGTATCGCTCTTTCTGAAAACCTGGAACTTAGCCGCATCGTTTACGGCATGTGGCGCATCGGCGACGATGCTGATACTTCGCCTTCCCATGTACAGGCAAAGATCGAAGCCTGCCTGGAGCAGGGCATCACCACCATGGATCAGGCTGATATATATGGTGGATACACGGCGGAAGCCATTCTGGGTGCCGGCCTCAAGGCAGCTCCATCCCTTCGCGACAAGATCGAGATCGTGACGAAATGCGGCATCGTGGCGCCAGCCGGGCGTCACTCAGCCGCCCGCGTCAAGCATTACGATACCACTGCTGGCCATATCAACGCTTCAGTCGAGGCCTCCTTGCGTGACATGGGCACAGATCATGTCGATCTGTTGCTGATCCACCGGCCCGATCCGCTGATCGATCCCGAAGAAACCGGCAAGGCGCTCGATGCACTGGTAGCGTCCGGCAAGGTCAAGGCCGTGGGCGTTTCCAATTTCCGCCCTTGGGATTTCTCCCTGCTGCAATCGGCTATGAGCAACAGGCTGGTTACGAACCAGATCGAAATGAGCTTGCTTGCTACCGATAGCTTCACCAATGGCGATCTGGCCTTCCTGCAGGAAAAGCGCGTTTCACCGATGGCGTGGTCGCCGCTTGGCGGCGGTTCGCTGTTTTCCGGTGCGCATGGTGGAACCATGGCTGCCCTGCAGCGTATCGGCAACGAGCAGGGCGTCGATGCCACTGCCGTTGCCATCGCCTGGCTGCTGCGGCATCCGGCAAAGATCGTGCCCGTGCTCGGCACCAACAATATTCAGCGCATAAAAACGGCGGCCGATGCCCTGCGCGTCACCATCGACCGCCAGACATGGTTTGAGCTTTACACACTTGCAATTGGAAGCGAGGTGCCGTGATGACAGTCGCAGAAGCGATCAAAATGCCCAATGAGCGCGTATTTGTTCCCGGCGGCGAAAACAGCCGCAGCTTTCGCAATGCGCTCGGCGCGTTCACCACCGGCGTGACGGTGGTGACGGCAACGACGCCCGAAGGGCCGATCGGTATGACGGTCAACAGCTTCGCGTCGGTATCGCTCGATCCGCCGCTGGTGCTGTGGTCGCCTGCCAAAAATTCATCGCGCTATCCGGCCTTCAGCGGCGCAACGCATTTCGCCATCCATGTGCTGAGCGCAGATCAGGACGTGCTGAGCGCCCGCTTCACCCGCAACGGCCGCGCATTTGACGATCTTGACTGGGAAATCAACGACGAGGGCGTTCCGGTCATTCCGGGCACGCTCGCCCGTTTCGAATGCCGGCAGGCGGCAGCCCACGATGCGGGCGATCACACCATCATCGTCGGCGAAGTGCTGCGTGCCGCCCACCGCGATGGCGATCCCCTGTGCTTTTCAGGCGGAGCCTTCGGGCGGTTTTCAAAGCAGTAGGCAGAACGGGATTTTCCCGTTCGATCTCGGTAGAGATTTACTCCAGCCATCTGTTGCTTATTTAACGGAGCACGCCTGTCGTGCTCCGTTTTTGTTTCGTCTGTCAGTAAAAACCACGCTTTGCGCTGTTCATACTGGAAATCATCTTTCAAACTGGCTTAGTTGATCTGATTCACAAAATGATTCGCTCGATCAAAGGAAGACCGCACGTCGCGCGGGTTAGGGAGACTGAATGTCCGCTTGTTTCTGCCATGTTTCGGAAGGGGAAACCTGTCCGACAGCGGAAATGCGTGCCTTGACGCCAAGCAGGCTTTTCGTCTGCGGGACGGCGGGTCTTTTTTTCTTTATATTTTCGCTTGCCGCTACATCGGAGGCTATCGCCGAAACGTTGCTCTGGACGGGGTCCGATGGGGGGGGCTGGTTTACCGACGCGGACTGGGGTCCGTCGCGCCGCGTGCCTGGTGCCAGCGATGATGTGATGATCGATACCTACGGGCCGGTCATTACGATAGGGACGAGCGCCAAAGCCCGTGAATTGTTGATAGGCACCGCGCCAGGGGCCGGCACGCTGGTAGTGCAGGGCGGCTTGCAGACAGATTCAGTTTTTCTCGGCGCTGTCAGTGGCGCGTCCGGCACGGCAAGTTTCATCGGTGCGAAATGGCAGAATGACGGTGATGTCTCCATCGGTGGCAGCGGCGTGGGTAACCTTTCCCTTTTGCACGGCACGACGGCATCGTCGAAGAACGTCCTTATTGGCGGAAGCGGGACTGGAAATGGCTCCCTCAAGCTCGATAACTCTTCCACTCTCACGACTTCCGACACCGTTTTTGTGAGCGGGTCGTCTTCCGGAGCTGGCGGCGGTGGAAATCTGGATGTGCTCGGCGCCAGCGAGCTTTACAGCGCGAGAGGCGTTCTGGCCGAAGACCTCGGCACGACGGGAACCGCGCTGGTTTCCGGTGAAGACAGCCACTGGACCATGTCCGGGGATATGGTCGTTGGCGAAGCAGGCGTTGGTAAGCTCACCGTAACCGGTGGCGGCACGGTCATCAGTCAGACAACGACGGTGATTGCCAATCTGGCTTCTGCGGACGGAAGTTCTGTGACGGTAAGCCGTCTGGGCTCCGCGCTGCAAAGCGGCGGATCGCTCGTCGTTGGCAATTCGGGAGCTGCAACGCTTCTCGTAGAGGCCGCAGGGACCGTAACCAGTGGCGAGGCCATTGTCGGCCGCCATTCGGCAAGTGAGGCGACTGTCACCGGCGACGGCTCCAACTGGAGGACCGGCGACCTGCAGGTCGGCGGCGATGTCGCCGATCCGGGCGGTGCCGCCGGCAATGGTAAGCTCAACGTTATGGCGGGTGGCTCCGTTGATAGTACGACGGCGCGGCTTGGTGTTGTGGCGGGTGCGACGGGCGCTGCCGCCGTGGATGGGCAGGGCTCGGTCTGGACAGTCAACCGTGGCGATCTCGAGGTGGGGGTGAATGGCACGGGTTCGCTGGCGGTCACGGGCGGCGGCCTTGTCGATGCAGCGAATATCATCATCGGAACAAATGCCGGCGGTATTGGTTCCGCCCGGGTATCCGGCGCCGGCAGCAAATTGCAAAGCCGCGCCGATCTCAATGTCGGCCTTGACGGCAACGGTTCCATGACCGTCGAGGCCGGTGGCACGGTGGAAAGCCGCGACGGCTATGTTGCGGCCCATGGCGGTTCCACTTCCACCGTAACGGTGGCGGGCGACGGATCGAGCTGGGCGATGACCGGAACGTTTTTTGTCGGATATGGAGGCGGGACTACAGGAAATGTGTCGGTCAGCGCCGGTGGCGGTATCAAAGCTGCCAAGGTGATGCTCGGTGATCTTGCCGGTTCCTCCGGTGCGATGACGATCACAGGAGCGGGTTCGAACGTCACCGCTTATATCGACAACGGCGTTGTGAACTCCGGCTCCGTCGATGTGGGTTTTGAAGGTTCCGGAAGCTTGACCGTTACGAACGGCGGATCGCTTGATGCCTATGATCTCTATGCGGGCAGTGCGGCGGGATCGAATGGAAACGTTCTGGTAAGCGGTGTGGGATCGCGCGTTGCGGTTGGCAATCTCATGGTCGTCGGCGATGCCGGAAACGGTTCCGTGGAGATAACCGGCGGAGCCTCGCTGGCTGCGCCCACTATTCTCATTGCCGCATCGGCGGGTTCCACAGGCGTGCTCAACATCGGAGCTGCCGTGGGCCAAACCGCCCGCTCAGCCGGTGCGTTAGAAGCGCGCACGATTGCTTTCGGTGCAGGCAACGGCAGCATCGTCTTCAACCATTCCGAGACCGGCTATATACTCTCAGCCGATATTTCAGGTGCGGGCAAAGTCGTTGCCGAAGCTGGCGTCACAACGCTTGGCGGCAATAACAGCTATTCCGGCGGCACCACGATTTCCTCCGGCACGCTGAAAGGCAACTCAAAAAGTTTCGGCTCGGGCGGCATCGCCAATGATGCGCAACTCGTTGTCGATGGTGCCGGCACGCTTTCCAATGCCATCAGCGGTACTGGCACCTTTGAAAAGACGGGCGATGGCAATCTGGTCTTGACCGGAAATAGTACCTATACGGGCACCACTGCGGTTTCCTCTGGAAAGCTCAGCGTCAATGGCTCGCTTGCAAGCGCTGTTTCGGTCGGTACCGGCGCGACACTTGGCGGCTCCGGCACCATCGGCGGCCTGACCGTCGGCTCGGGTGGCACGCTCGCGCCCGGCAATTCGATCGGCACGCTGGCTTCCACGGGCAGCGCAACATTTGCTAGTGGCTCTCGCTATGAGGTTGAAATCGACGCCGCCGGCAATTCCGACAGGCTTGCCGTGACCGGAACCATCACCATCGACAATGATGTCAGTCTTGTCGTTACGTCGCTGGCGAACCAAACTGCCTATAGCCTCAGCACCCGCTACACGATCCTGACGGCAACGGGTGGAATTACCGGTACGTTTTCAAGTGTCGGCGAAAATTTCGCCTATCTGACCGCAATGGTAGCCCGGAGTGCTGACGACGGCAGCACCTATCTTTCCTTCGCCCGGGCATCACCGGATGCCGGCTTTCTGGCCGCTGAAACATCGACGGCCAATGCGCGCGGGGCCGCCAACGCCATAGAGGCGCTTGGGGAAAGCTCGCCGCTCTACGAGGCGGCCGTGTTTCTGCAACAGGGCGAAACCCAATCCGCCTTCGCGCAGCTTGCCGGGGAAATTCATCCCTCGCTTGCCATGGCTTTGATCAACCGCAGCCAACTCACCCGCGATGTCATTCTCAACCGGCTGCGCAGTGCTTTCGAAGGTGTTGATGCGCGCCCGATCCTGCCGGTCGCCTATGCTGAAGGCGGATCAAACCCGTTTGACATTGACGAGGGTTCACTCACGTTCTGGTCCAGTGGTTTCGGCTCTCGCGGCCGCACCGATGGTGATGGAAACGGCGCATCGGCCGACATGAAGGGCGGCGGCGTCCTCTTTGGTATTGACGGAGATTTGGCTGATGGCTGGCGTGCCGGGGTGGCCGCCGGATACGGCCGCGATGTGATCAGCCAGGGTTCTCCTGCGGCATCTGCTGACGTGGACGGCTACTATGTGGCGGGTTATGCGGGCAAAACAATTGGCCCTGCATCCCTGCGTCTTGGTGCAACCCACGCCTTTCAGGATGTCGAAACGCGCCGGGCGGTTTCCTTTTCAACATTGAAGGAGGACCTAACCGCTGGTTACGACGCTTCCACCACGCAGGTCTTTGCCGAAGCCGCCTGGCGGTTCGATTTCGATCTCACCCATATCGAGCCTTACGCCAATATCGCTTACGTGAATACGCGGACGGATGCTTTCCGGGAGATGGGCGGTATCGCCGCCGTCTCTTCGGGTGCCGTCAGCCACGACGAGTTTTATTCGACGCTCGGGGCGCGCATCAGCCGTGACATTGCGTTGGAGGGGATGCTTGGACGCGCGATGCTCGATATCGGGTGGCGTCATGCCTATGGCGATCCGATGATGGAGAGTGCACTGTTCTACGATGGTGGCAGTGCGTTTTCTGTGACAAGTGCTGCCATGGCGCGCGACGTGGCATTGATCAATCTGGGGCTTAGCTACAATCTCAACCCATCCGCGACCTTGACATTCCGTTACGGCGCGGTTTTTGGCGCGGGTCTTCTGGATCAATCTGCTTCAGCCCAACTTGGAGTTCGTTTCTGATGAAGCGCAGTCAAAACACGCTTTGGAAAACGGCTCTCACGGTGTTCCTGTCCGCCGGTTTGGTGGCGGGCGGTGCTCCCGCGCAAGATGCAGAAAAAAAGGCGGACGCGCCGTTGCGTGAGGTTCACGGGAGTTGGCAGCTTGCTTGCGTCGCGCCTGCGAAAAAAGATGATAATGACGCCAGTAAGCCGGTGGCGGAGACGGCAAAACCGCTCTGCGCCATCGCTCAGGTCCAGCTTGAGGAGAAGACACGCAAACTGGTCGTCTCCGTCGAGTTCCGGCTAGATGATGTGGGGACGCCGGGTAAGCTTTCCGGCACCATGGTCATGCCTTTCGGCCTTGCCGTCACAAAGCTGTTTTCGGTAAAATCCGGAAATGTGCGGTTGCAGGAAGTTCAGGTCAGCACGTGTCTGCCCGTGGGCTGCATCGTTTCCTTCACGCCGTTCGTCGAACTTGTAACCGCGCTGAAGGCCGGACAAACCCTGACGATAGAGGCCCCCGATCTGCAGGGCCGAACGGTTTCGTTCCAGTTGCAGGGACAGGGATTTTCCGAGGCACTGGAGCGCCTCGGAAGCTTGCATTAGAGCATTTCCGGTAGAAACCGCATCGCGGTTTATGTCCGGAAATGCGTATCTTCGATCTATGCCGCGACGGAATCGGGTTCGCTGGAACCTTCCGGATTTTGCGGTTCCGCGTGTTTTTCGGCCGATTTCTTGCGCGAAAACAGCCCGGTGAGGTAGGTACCCAACCTGTCCATTTCCACGAAGATGACCGGGGTGATGAACAGCGTCAGCAATTGCGAGACGATGAGACCACCGACCACGGCAACGCCAAGTGGCTGGCGCAGTTCCGAGCTGGCGCCTGAGCCGAGGGCGATGGGCAGGGCGCCCAGCAGCGCGCAGAAGGTCGTCATCATGATCGGCCGGAAACGGCGCACGCAGGCTTCGTGGATGGCGCTGGTGGGCGGTTCGGCCTTTTCGCGGATCAGTTCCACCGCCACGTCGATCATCATGATCGCGTTTTTCTTGACGATGCCGATCAGCATCAACAGCCCGATCAGCGCAATGATCGAGAAATCCATGCCCATCACCTTCAGCGCCACCAACGCGCCAAAAGCCGCCGCCGGCAGACCGGAAAGTATGGTCAGCGGGTGGATGAAGCTTTCGTAAAGCACACCCAGCACCACATAGATGGTCAACACCGCCGCAAGAATGAGGATGCCGGTATTGCCCTGGCTCTGCTGGAATATCGCCGCCGTGCCGCCATAGCTGGTGAACACGTCCTGCGGCAGGCCGATGGTGGTTTTGATCTGGTCAATACGGCTCGTCGCATCCGAAAGCGCCACGCCATCCGGCAGGTTGAAGGAGACGGTCGTAGAAACGAGCTGGCCCGTCTGGTTGATGGTCACCGGCGCCTGCGTGCGGGTGAGGGTGGCGAAGTTGGAAAGCGGAACCAGAACACCCGATTTTGCCGAGAGAATGTTGATGTCGCTCAGGAAATCGTCATTCCACTGTTTCGAGCTGTCGAATTCGACGATCACATCATAGCTATCACCGGTCGACTGGATTTGCGCCGCCGTATAACCGCCGAACGACATTTCCAGCGTCTTGCGCAATTGGTCGTTGGTAATGCCGAAGGCGGCTGCCTTTTCCGGGTCGACCGAAATCGTCGCCGCAATTGCGCCGTTCTGAGCGTCGGAATTGACGGCGGCGAATGTGCGGTCGCGGCGCATCGCCTCCATTAGCTTGTTCGACCATTCATTGGTCGCGTCGGCATTCAGGCCCTGAATGACGAGCTGGTATTGGCTGGCGGAGCTGCGCCCGCCCAAACGTAAGCTTTGCTGGGGATTGATATAGGTGCGGATGCCCGCCACCTTCGATGTCGCCTGGCCAAGTTCGGCCAATACCTGGCTTAGCGGTGCGCGCTCTTCCTTCGGTTTCAGTTCTACGAACATCGAGCCGTTATTCAGCGGGTTGCGGGAGTTGCCGCCGACTGTAGAGGTCACATGCACCACGGCCGGGTTCTTGCGGATCTGATCGGCCACCTGCGCCTGAAGATCGCGCATCGCGGTATAGGAAATGTCCTCACGCGCCTGCGTCGACACGGAAAGGCGACCGATATCCTCCTGCGGGAAGAAGCTGGAAGGCAAAGTCTCGAACAGATAAAGCGATGCTGCGACCGATGCCAGGAATGCGCCCAGAACCACGCGGCGATGGGAAAGGCACCAGCCGACGGCCTTGCCATAGAGGCGAAGCGTGCGCTCGAAGCCGGCGTCGAACCAACGGATGATGGCTGGCGGTCTGGAGGAATGACCCGAAAGCCGTGAGGCGAGCATGGGCGTGACAGTCAGCGAAACCAGCGCCGACGCCATGATTGCCAGCGTGACCACCATGCCGAATTCGTTAAACAGCCTGCCGATCACTCCGCCCATCAGCAGAATGGGAATGAACACTGCGACCAGTGAGATGGACATGGACAGAATGGTGCCGCTGACTTCCGCGGCGCCCTGAAGGGCCGCCTCGCGCATCGTCAGGCCTTTTTCCTCGTGCAGTCGCAGGATGTTTTCCAGCATGACGATCGCATCGTCCACCACAAGTCCGACCGACAATGTCAGTCCGAGTAGCGAGATATTGTCGATACTGTACCCCAGAACATACATGGCGCCGAAGGCGGTAATCAGTGACAGCGGCACTGCAAGGCCCGGAATAATGGTCGCCGTCAGATGCCCGGTGAAGAGATAGATAACCGCGACCACCAGCCCGATGGTGAGGAGCAGCGTGAACTGTACGTCGGCAATCGCGTCCTTGATCGCGGTCGAGGCGTCATTCATGACGTTGATATTGACCGATGGCGGCAATTGCTGGCGCAGCGCCGGTAACTTGGCCCGGATGGCATCCACCACATCAACGGTGTTGGCGTCCGGCTGGCGCTGCACGGCAAGAACGATCGCCTGTTCGCCATCGAACCAACTGCCGGCATTGGGGTTGTCGATACTGTCCGTGACATTGGCGATATCGCCGAGATGGATGGAAGCACCGTTGCTTGTCGCCACCACCAGCGAGCGGAAGGCCGCTGCATCGGTGCGCTGGGTGTCTGCCTCTATCGTCAGGCGCTGGTTGTCGTTCTGCAACGCGCCCACGGGCACCTGATTGTTCGCCTGCGCGATGGCGGTTGTGACGGTATCGACGCCAAGCCCTCTTGCCTGAAGCTGCGAGGGATCGAGGCCAATGCGCACGGCATAGGTCTGCGCGCCGTAGATACTCACCTGCGCGACACCGGAAATGGTTGAAAGCAGCGGCGAGATGATATTCTCGGCGATTTCATCCACCTTGCTGGTCGGCATCTCCTTGCTGTTGATGGCAAGCAGCAGTACCGGCGCATCGGCCGGGTTGGTCTTGCGGTAACTCGGCGTTGTCGTCATGTTGCTTGGCAACTGCCGCTGTGCGCGCGAGATCGCCGCCTGAACATCTGCTGCCGCTGCGTCGATGTCACGGTTGAGATCGAATTGCAGCACGATGGAGCTGTTGCCCAGAGTGTTGGTGGCGCTGATTTCGCTGACACCCGGAATGGTCTCGAACTGCTTCACCAGCGGCGTGGTGACTGAGGTGGCCATGGTTTGCGGCGAGGCGCCCGACAGCGACGACGAAACGCTGATCGTCGGAAAATCGACTTTCGGCAGCGCAGCGACGGGCAACAGGCGGAAACCGGCAAGCCCGGCGAGCACGAGGCCGATGGCGAGAAGAGTGGTTGCAACGGGTCGGTTGATGCAGAAATTCGGGATCATGGGTTACCCACCTGTTCCTGCTGCGGAATATTGGCGGCCAGATTGGCGGCCGCGCCGCCCTTGTCCGAGAATTGCTCGACCACCTGTTGACCGTCGGCAAGTCCCGACTGGCCTTCGATGATCACATGCTCGCCGCCGGTGAGGCCGCTGGCAATGGCTGTCATATCGCCGTTGGAGCGGGCAACTTCCACGGTCGTCATATGAACACGGTGGTTGTCATCGACGGTGTAGACGAAATTGCCCTTCGGCCCCGGCCGCACGGCAACCGTCGGCACGACGATCATCTCCGCGTCGGAGACGAAATGAGCCGTGACGTTGACGGACTGGCCGGGCCACAACAGCCCGCGATCGTTCTTGAATTCCGCTTTGGCAAGTACGGTACCGGACGTTTGGTCTACGACGTTGTCGTAAAAACGCAGCATGCCGCTCATGGGCTCACCGCCGGTTGCCGCCGGGTCTACATCGACCGCCGTGTCCTTCTGAACGCCTTCGCGCAATTGCGGCAGGTAGCGCTGCGACAGGCGAAAACTGACAGAGATGGGATCGTATTTCGTGATCGTCACAATATTGATGCCAGCGCTGAGATAGGCACCGGGGCTGACGGTAACATCGCCCAGTCGCCCATCGAAGGGCGCACGGATCTCCATATGTTCGAGCGTTACCTGGTCGGAAGCAAGCGTCGCCTTGTCGGCATCGATCTTTGCGGCGGCGCTGTCCCTGGCTGCCCTTGCCTGATCCAGCACCTGCTGGGACTCTGCGCTCTGCTTGACCAGATTGGCGGCGCGCTGGAAGGCGGCTTCCGTCTGTTCCAGCGTTGCCTGATCGGCAGCGATATTGGCCTTGTCCTTGTCGACGGCTGCGCGGGCTATACGGTCATCCATCTTGAGGATCAGATCGCCCGCCTTGATATGCTGGCCGTCCTTCGCGGAGATTTCCGTAACGAGACCGGCCTGAAGCGGCGCTATATTGGTGATGTCGGCGGCAATCGCCCATCCCGTCGCCGTAGCATCCATTGGCAACGTCGCCTTGTTGACGGCGATGGTGCTGACGGTAGGCGGCCCGCCATTGCGCCGCCCGCCACCTTGCCTCTGGCCTGTCTGCTGGCCGGCTTGACCGTTCTGCGACGTCTGGCCCTTCTTGCCGGCAGATCCATCGGCCATTGCCGTTTCTGCATGTGGCGAAACGCTGGCGAATTGTTTGAGATAGGGAATTTGATCAAGGGGCAGGCGATCTTTAAAATACCACGCGCCAGCGGCTGCGATGGCGAGAACGCTGAGGGCGGTCCAGAAACGTTTCATCTGACGGTTCCGCAAAATGAGAGCAATACATGTTTCCCGAACATGTTCGGCAAGCCCTGGGAGCAGCTTTAGCTCCCACAAGACACCCAATGCGCTGCAAAATCACCTTAAACTTTTGTAATGGCGGCGACGATGTATGCCGTCATGTTGCCCTGCGAAACAAGGGTTGTGGCACTTTTGGGCATATGCCCGTCGCCGGGCTCGATGCACGGAACTTGACCCCAATCGTTACCAAAATAAAAAGCCGCCTCGTTTCCGGGGCGGCTTTGAACAGGAGCGGCGAGTTGCCGAGGATCAGAACGCCCGGATGGCGTTGCGCGTCGCAAGTACATCCTCGGAGACGTTGCCGGCCGTTGCGGGAACGGAGCCAACGAGGTCCAGGAACTTGTAAAGTTCGGTTGCCTGCGAGTTGGTGACGTAGATGATATCGCGATCCTGCATAGGGAATTTCGTGGTGGCAAAGAAGGTTGAAGGATCGCGCAGGTTGGCGCGGAAGATGACCGGAACTTCCTGTCCCGGGAACTTGGACATGTCGATGCCAAGCTTCACGAGAAGATCGCGTTTGACGGTACGATAGACATAGACCTGCGCAGGGTCGGCACGGGAATCGAGCAATCCGCCTGCCTTGCCCAGCGCATCCGAGAGCTTCAGCGCGGCGTCCTCAAATTCGAAACGACCATTGAGGCCGGAAGCGCCGAAAGCGAGATAGGTGCGGCGTTCACGCTCCACCATGACCGTGTCGCCCGGAACCACATAGATGTTCTCGGAAGGCGTGCTGACAAGGTGATTGTAGTTGACGCGCGCGGTCTTGCCGCGACGGATCAACGTGACATAGGATTCGATATTCGGGGCGCTGAGGCCTTTTGCATAGGAGATGACGTCGAGAACGCGGTCACCTGCTTCTGAAAGCTGGACCTTCGTCGGCTCCTTGACGTCGCCAAGCACGGATGCCTGTGCGGAGCGGCTGGAAATCTTGGTGATGAGGACCTGCGGTTCGATGGCCCGGTTGGCCAGACGCTCCTCGATCTCGCTCTGAACATCCTCGACATTGCGGCCTGTTGCGCGGATCTTGCCGGCATAGGGAACGCTGATATTGCCTTCCCGGTCTACCGTCTGGTTCGGCAGGCTGATGAAGTTGCCGGGACGGCTGCCCGCATCGTTTGGAATGAAAAGTCCGCCCGCCTGGCTTTCGAAGATTGCGACCTGCACCACGTCACCAACGCCCATCGGCAACGCCGGAACACCGCCCTTGCCGCCGCCGAAACTGCCGAGCAGGGTAGCGGTGGTGGTATCGCCGACATAGTTCAGGACGGAACTGTTGATATCGATGAGAGCGTAGTCAACGCCCGCAGTTTTCTTTTTGTCCTTGGAACTGAATTTCACTGAAGCGTTGGATTCGATTGTTGCCGCATCGGGGCCTGATGCCGCGGTGACGGTGCACCCCGCAAGTGCTGCGGAGGCAAGCAGAATCGAAACATTCAATAAACGCATTTGGTCCTCAAAATAAATTTCGTCCGAAAAAAAAGAAACAAACCGGACATCGTATAGTTTTATAAAAATTGGCACTTCATATTTGACACCGGTAAATCAAATCTCAACCGGGCATTACATCCGTTCAGCAGAATCTTGTCACAAAATGTCTACGCTTGCATCAGGCTTATTGCCTAACTTAAGGCGATGCTTCAAGTTAAGTCGTCGCTCGATTGCGCCGGAAAATCCGTAACATGCACAATATTCACGACCCCGAATGGCGTCAGTATCATCGTTCTTCTATATTCAATCGGACGGCATAATCACTGCGATTACCGCATAGCGCTAGTGCAGTTTTGTCACGCTTGTCCAGTTTCTTTCATGTTTGACTTAAAAACACGATAATTGGTTGTTTTAAAGTATCTTTCCCCCGCATCAGCGGCCGATCCTCAGTCTCCCCGGCTGGCCTGCGGCGCCAGCCGCTCATTGACCCCGAAACGGATAGCGGCCATCATTCCGGTGTGGTCAAAAACGACCAGAATGCCGAGACCCTTGGCTATATCACAGCTGTGATCACGCAACGCCTCATCTCCCATAAAACACCTAATGTAAATTTTAAAATTATTTATAATTTAGTGAACTATTTAGTTGATGTAGATAAAAAATTTATTATGAAATACTAATCATGTATAAGAAGTATTGAATGATATTAAAAATCTGTCTATTGTGGCTGCTGTATAAATATGCTGAATATTAAAACCCTGAAGATTCGTATTTGCCGAGTCCCGATCCCGCTGTAGTTATACGCTCCCTGAAGCGTAGCAGAAGTACGGGTAAAATTGCCTCTACCATCTGGACGTCGCGAATGTCCGATATGGTTTTGGCCAGTTCGTTATAAATAAGCGCGGCCTCCGTTATTGTAGACCGTGTAGGCGACTTTTGGCGACACTCCGCGAAGATCGTCTCGACCCGGTCGCTGATTTTTTGCAGCAGGGCAACGTCGTAGGCAAGCGTAGGTGCCGCTGGCGCCGTGTCAAACATGTCGCCCATACCGGCCACGAGCCAACTTATATTGATGCCGAACCGCTCACGATAGAGCGCCAAAACGCCAGCGTCGGGAATACGGTCGCCCCGTTCATAGTAACCAAGCATTGCAACTGTCAGGCCTAGTGCCTCAGCAAATGGCTCACGCTCGTCGAATTTCAGTGCTTCGCGGACCTCGGTCAGCCGTTTTCCCAACGGCGTCTTTGGCTCGACGCGTTTCCTGCTCATAATTCCGCATAAATATCACGATTTGGTATTTACTAGATACCAATTTGTGATATTCCTCTGTTTGTACAAAGACCAAATCACTCATGAGGTAGGCCGGTCAGGGCCGCCTCGCTCACAACGAGGAATCATTATGCACGGCGACTGCATTGCGGACAAGGCGACGGCGAGCCTGCGCTGGATAAGAGAAAACCGGTGACGCCACTTGCTTTACCTATGAGTGTCTCTGTCGACGTCAGCAGAGTATATCCAATATGGATATATTCGACCTTGAAAATTGCATGTCAGGCCCGTTCAGCCAGCGCGAAATTCACGGTATCGGCAAACTCTCGCAGGAAGCGTTCACTTGAAAAGCGGGCGGCGTTGTCGACGCAGGCGTTCTTGTCGAAACTGTCGGAGTTATCGACAAACTCCTGCACCGCAGCGCAGATGGCTTCAGGCGTTTGCTCGCGGAAATAAAGCCCGGTTGGCTGATTGGAGGCGCCGAGAGGAACAACGGTCTCTAGTACGCCGCCTTTTCCATAGGCGATGACGGGTGTTCCCAGCGCTTGCGATTCGACCGGGACGATGCCGAAATCGTCTTCGGCAGCAAAGACGAATGCCTTGGCTTCCGCCATGTATTTGTGAAGCTCGTCATTGCCGACGAAACCGAGGATCTCGACATTGGGAGTGGCGATTTCCTTGATGCGTTTCATGTCCGGGCCGTCGCCGATGACGACCAGTCGTCTGTCGGGCATTTTTGCAAAGGCTTCTACGATGAGGTGGACCTTCTTGTAAGGCACCAGCCGCGAAGCCGTGACGAAATAATCGCCTTTCAGGTCGGAAGGGGAGAGATGGGAAGTATCCACGGGCGGATAAATAACCGTAGAGTCGCGCCCGTAGCATTTGCGAACCCGGCTGCGAATGAATTTGGAATTGACCGTCATGAGATCGACGCCGTTGGCGGTGCGGATGTCCCACATGCGAATATAGTGGAGAACGGCACGGGCGATCCACGAGGCGAAACCGCGACTAAGCTTTGATTCTTTCAGGTACTGGTGCTGGAGATCCCAGGCGTAACGGATGGGGCTGTGAATATAGGAGACGTGAAACTGGCCGGGTCCGGTGATAACGCCCTTGGCGACGGCGTAGCTTGAGGAAATCACCAGATCGTAGCCGCTGAGATCAAATTGTTCGACGGCCAGCGGCATCAGCGGCAGATAGGAGCGATATTTTTTACGAGCGAAAGGCAGTTTCTGGATGAAGGAGGTGTTGACCGGCCTGCCACCGAGAAAGCCCCGGTCTCGATCGCTCATGAAATCGACAAGGCAATAGAGATCCGCGTCAGGATAGATCTCAAGAAGGTTGTGAAGCACTTTTTCGGCCCCACCTCTGTCGGTGAGCCAGTCATGCACGATTGCCGTCTTCATGATTTCCTCAATAATTTCAACGTAATAAAAATTTATAACCCGCCCCGGAATAAAGCTCGGCGGTTTAGAATATCTGGTCTGTCTTCAGCCCTTAAAAACACGGCTGGGAAGGCGAATAACGTAACGATTAATAAGAATGCGAGATTATGTCTGTCGTAATCTGGTCTTGGTCTGATCCTCAATAGCACTTTGTTCGCAAATGCGAAATATCAAAGCCTCTTAATTCCTCCTCTTCGTTTTCCGGTTGAAAGCCAGCCGTAGTTTCCGCAGTTCCGGCTGGCAGCAGCGGTGTTTGCAGCGCGCCGTGTTTCGGGCGAAATAGCCTGTTTTCCATCGACTTACGTTCCGTTTCCGCCTCTTGCAAAGGCCCGTCTTCCATTTCGCCTGTCTTGGAAACCCTTCCTCGCACCGCATTGTCATTGACAAGGCGCCCTATCGAGTTATTCTGTTATAAAGATTGATATAACATAATAATGGAACTCATAAGGTCGGAACCAAGAGCTGGGAGCTTAACAATGAGACGTAAACTTGCATTTCTCGCCACTGCTGCTTTGATGCTAGCGCCGGGCGTGATGATGGCTGCGGAAAAGGGCGGTGTCATCAATGTCGCCACGATCGGCGAGCCGCCGACACTCGATCCCATGGCCTCGACGGCCGATCTCGTCGGCATTGTCACGCAACATATTTTCGAAACGCTCTACACCTTCGACAAGGGGTGGAAGGTGACGCCGCTTCTGGCGGAAAGCCTGCCTGACATCAGTGCGGACGGCAAAACCTACACGATCAAGCTGCGGAAGGGCATCAAGTTCCATGACGGTAGCGATATGACCTCGGAAGATGTCGTCGCCTCGCTTGGCCGCTGGATGAAGATCGCATCACGCGGAAAACAGGTCGCCGGTTTCATCGACAATATCTCCGCGCCTGATGCCGAGACGGTGACAATCACCCTCAAGCAGCCCTATGCGCCGCTAACCTCGCTGCTTGCTTTCAACAACTCCGCAGCCATCATTCTGCCCGCTGAAAAGCAGGCTGAGCCGATGACAGAATTTGTCGGCACCGGCCCGTATATGCTGAAGGAACGCAAGGCGGACCAATATATCCAGCTCGTCCGTTTCGACGGCTACAAGTCTCGTGACGGTGAAAGTGACGGATATGGCGGTGCGCGCCATCAGTATCTCGATGAAATCCGTTTCGTTCCGGTTCCCGATCCGAATACCCGTGTCGAGGCCGCTGTTTCCGGCCAGTATGACTAC
Source organism: Agrobacterium sp. CG160-95 (assembly GCF_053521725.1). Lineage (NCBI taxonomy): Bacteria > Pseudomonadati > Pseudomonadota > Alphaproteobacteria > Hyphomicrobiales > Rhizobiaceae > Agrobacterium > Agrobacterium sp. CG160-95. Next base: position 663,165 of record NZ_JBNWDU010000002.1, read on the forward strand.
GTCGATTCCATTCCGGTGGAATCCTTCGCCAAGGTGAAGTCCTCCTCGGCCTCGCAGCCGTTGATGCTGAAGCCCTTCGGTTATCCGGTCTTTGTATTCAATACCAAGGAAGGTTTGTCTTCCAAGTTGGAGGTCCGCAAGGCGGTGACCGAAGCGTTGAACATGGAGGACATGCTGGCGGCGGCGTTCGGCAGCACGGATTTCTATGCGCTTGATGGCGCCTACTATCCGTCCAATTTCTCCTGGCATTCGGAAGAGGGCGTCGAAGGCAATTATAATGTCGGCAACCCGGAGGCCGCAGCCGAAAAGCTGAAGGCCGCCGGATATAATGGCGAGCCGTTGCGCATCCTCACCAGCCGTCAGTATGAGTTCCACTACAAAATGGCGCAGGTGGCAGCGGAGTATCTGAAGCTTGCCGGTTTCAAGGTGGATATGCAGGTGGTGGACTGGGCGACGCTGACGCAGCGCCGTGCCGACCCGAAGCTCTGGGATATCTACATCAGCCACAGCCCCTTCCTGCCGGAGCCGGCGCTGATTGGCGCGCTTTCCACAGGTTCGCCGGGCTGGTGGGACACGCCGACGCGCAAGGCGGCGGTGGACGCTTTCACCTCGGAGGCTGATCCGGAGAAGCGCGTTGCTCTCTGGGCCAAGGTGCAGAAGACGATCTATGACGAGCTGCCGCTCATCAAGATCGGCGACTTCAACGCCGTGGCGGCGAAGTCCAACAAGCTTGATGGCGTCGATCCGGCTCCCTGGCCCTATTTCTGGAATGCTTCGGTTACGAAGTAAGACCGCTCCGCACTCCGTGACCCCGGACTGAATCCGGGGTCCAGCGCGATCAAGTCTTTGACCGCAAGAGGACGCCTTCACCACGCAGACGCGCGGTGGCTGGATGCCGGATCAGATCCGGCATGACGGAGGCGGGAGTCTTCCAGCCATGAGCGCCGGGTTTACCGGCACTCGTCGACAACTCTGTTCAACCGTCGCCTGAGAGCGGCCCATCACGCGCTTCGGAGCATTCATACGTGATACGGTATATTTTCCAGAGACTTGCCGGAATGATCGTGGTGATGTTTCTCGTCGTCACCATCGTTTTCATCATCCTGCGCGTCACGCCCGGCGATCCGGCGGCGGTGATGCTCGGGCCGGACGCCTCGGCACAGGACATCGCTGAGTTGCGCACCAGACTTGGCCTAGATCAGTCGCTCGGCGTGCAATATGTCTACTATATCGGGCAATTGCTGCGCGGTGATCTCGGCCAGTCGATCTTCCTCAACATGCCGGTTGGATCGGCGCTTCTGGATCGGGCGGAACCGACCTTCTTCCTGACGATCTTTTCGCTGTTGATCGCCAGTGCCATCGCGCTTCCCATCGGCATCTATGCCGCTTACCGGCGCGGTTCCTTCGTGGATCAGGCAGCGACAACCATTGCGATGCTGGCGGCGAGCATTCCGAGCTTCTGGCTTGGCCTGATCCTCATGCAGTTCTTCGCTGTCCGGCTCGATATGTTCCCGGTGTCGGGATATGGCGGTCCGGGCGCAAGCTTCCTCGAGCGCATGTATCACCTGACCTTGCCAGCCATCGCACTCGGCCTCGTTTCTTCCGCCCTCATTCTGCGCTTTACCCGCGCCTCGATGCTGGATGTTCTCGGCGACGACTATGTCCGTACCGCCAGAGCCAAGGGCGTCAAGGAACCCCGGGTGGTGATGAAACACGCGCTGAAGAACGCACTCATCCCCATCCTCACCGTGCTTGGTCTCACCGCCGCCGTGCTGATTTCCGGCGCGGTCGTTACGGAAACCGTGTTTGGCCTGCCGGGCGTCGGCAATCTCGTCGTGTCAGCCGTCTTGAGGCGCGATTATCCGGTCATTCAGGGCGCGCTTCTCGTCATCGCCGGGCTTTACGTGCTCATCAATTTTGCCATCGACATGCTGTATCTGCTGGTCGATCCGAGGGTTCGTTACTGATGGCCGATATCACCTCCACCGCCCAGCCGGCGCGCAACCCGACCATCCTGTTCATTCGGCGTCTGTTGAAGCGCAAGACGGTCGCAGCAGGTCTGATCGTGCTGCTCGTCTTCGTGCTGCTCGCCGTTTTCGCGCCGATGATCGCGCCTTATTCGCCGTCGAAACTGTCGATCGTCAACCGTCTGAAACCGCCGAGCGAACTCTACTGGTTCGGCACGGACGAGTTCGGCCGTGACGTTTTTTCCCGTACCATCTTTGCGGGAAGGCTGTCGCTTCTGGTCGGGGCCGCGGTGGTGGCGCTGTCGGCGTTGATCGGCATCACGCTCGGCCTGCTTGCCGGTTTCTTCCAGAAACTGGATACGCCGATCGCGCGACTGATCGATGCCATGATGGCGTTTCCGGATATTCTGCTGGCCATCGCGCTAGTGGCCGCACTCGGGCCGTCGCTGACGACGGTAATCATTGCGCTTGCCGTCGTTTATTCGCCGCGCCTTGCCCGCATCGTGCGCGCCTCGACGCTGGTGATCCGGGAATTGCCCTATGTGGAGGCGGCCAAGGCGCTTGGCATCTCCACCTTCCACATCATGACGCGGCATGTGCTGCGCAATCTGATCTCGCCGATCCTCGTGCAGTGCACCTTCCTTTTCGCCAGCGCCATGCTGGCCGAGGCCGGCCTTTCATTTCTGGGGCTGGGTGTCAGCCCCGAAATTCCGACCTGGGGAACCATGATCTCCGCAGGCCGCCAATATATCGGCCAGGCGGACTGGATGACCTATTTCCCCGGCTTTGCCATCATTCTTTCCGTGCTCTCGCTGCAAATGGTTGGCGACGGACTGCGGGACATGCTCGACCCAAGACTGCGAAGGGATTTGTAATATGACGTCCGGTGAACAGGCAAAAACGCCTTTTCAAGCTCCCATTCTTCTCTCCAATGTGAAACCCGTCGGCTTCGAAAAGGGGGCGCCACAGGCCCAGACCGATATCCTGATCGGCGGCGATGGCAAGGTCGCGGCGGTTGGGCCTGCCCTTCAGGCGCCGACTGATGCGCAGCGCATCGACGCAAAGGGCGCATTCGTCTCGCCCGGCTGGGTGGATCTGCACGTGCATATCTGGCATGGCGGCACCGATATCTCCATCCGCCCGTCAGAATGCGGGGCCGAGCGCGGCGTGACGACGCTGGTGGATGCCGGTTCGGCGGGGGAAGCAAATTTCCACGGTTTTCGCGAATATATCATCGAACCATCGAAGGAACGCATCAAGGCCTTCCTCAATCTCGGCTCCATCGGGCTTGTCGCCTGCAACCGGGTGCCGGAACTTCGCGATATCAAGGATATCGACCTCGACCGCATCCTTGAATGTTATGCCGAGAACAGCGAGCATATCGTTGGCCTCAAGGTGCGGGCGAGCCATGTCATTACGGGTTCCTGGGGTGTTACGCCGGTCAAACTCGGCAAGAAGATCGCCAAGATCCTGAAAGTGCCGATGATGGTGCATGTGGGTGAACCGCCTGCGCTCTACGATGAGGTGCTGGAAATTCTCGGTCCCGGCGATGTCGTGACCCATTGCTTCAACGGCAAGTCCGGCTCCAGCATCATGGAAGACGAGGACCTGTTCAACCTTGCGGAGCGCTGCGCCGGGGAAGGCATCCGGCTGGATATCGGCCACGGCGGTGCATCCTTCTCCTTCAAGGTGGCGGAAGCGGCGATCGCGCGCGGCCTTTTGCCCTTCTCGATCTCCACGGATTTGCATGGCCATTCGATGAATTTCCCCGTCTGGGATCTGGCGACGACCATGTCGAAGCTGCTTTCGGTCGATATGCCCTTCGAAAATGTCGTCGATGCCGTCACCCGCAATCCGGCCTCCATCATCCGCCTCGACATGGAAAACCGCCTCGATGTTGGCCAGCGTGCGGATTTCACGGTTTTCGATCTTGTCGATTCCGATCTGGAGGCGACCGATTCCAATGGCGATGTTTCGCGTCTCAAGCGGCTGTTCGAGCCGCGCTATGCGGTGATCGGTGCGGAGGCCATTGCCGCCAGCCGTTATGTCCCAAGAGCGCGCAAGCTCGTGCGCCACAGCCATGGCTATTCCTGGCGCTGAACCGACTGGAGCGGCGGGGAGGGATGCTCTCCGTCTTCCGCAAAGAATAGGGATACCCGTCCCGGTATTATGAGGAATTCGCGTGAAACAGTCTTCGCTTGAGGCAGATGGGCGTCATTCGCCCTACGACCGGCTTGCCGCGCTCGGCATCTCGCTGCCGCCGCCACCGCCGCCGATCGCCAATTTCGTCACGCATGTGGTGGAAGGCAACATGCTCTATCTTTCGGGGCAAGGCCCGAGGGAGGAGAACGGACACCTGTACGCCGGCAAGGTCGGAGCCGAGATCGGGCTGGACGAGGCGTACCAGCATGCGCGTTTAACCGGCATCAATCTTCTTGCCGTCATGCATGAGGCGCTTGGGGATCTGTCGCGGGTGAAGAAGGTGGTCAAACTGCTGGGCATGGTCAATGCCGTCAGCGATTTCCGCGATCATCCAACCGTCATCAACGGTTGTTCGGATCTCTTCATCGATGTGTTCGGCGATGCGGGGCAGCACGCCCGCTCCGCCGTGGGGTTCGGTTCGCTGCCGGGCAACATCACCGTCGAGATAGAAGCCATCATCGCCCTTAGGGATTGAGGCCGTTCAATGGTTGCGCCAGCCCATCAGCTTCTCGATCCTTTCGGCCGAAACCCTGACCTGTTCGGTATAGTGGTTTTCGTCCGCCAGCACCTTCTGTTCCGGCAGCACGATGGAGATCGTCGCCACGCATTCTCCATTGGTGTCGCAGATCGGCGAGGCGATGCAGGCAACAGCGTAGTCGGATTCCGCAACCTGTATCGACAGCCGGTCACGGAACGCCGTGCCTGCCGATTGAGAAAGCGCTTCCGGGTTGATTTCCGCACGGCCGGTGGGCGATGTGCGGGCGCAGCGTTTGAAAAGCTCGACGCGCTCCTCTTCCGGCAGATGGCCAACGAGCAGGCGGCCGGATGCCGTCCAGTTCAATGGAACACGGGTGCCGACGCGCGAGGCAACCTGGAAATGGCTGGGGCCATCCGCCATGGCGAGCACCAGCATATGGTCACCGTCGCGACCGCAAAGCTGCACCGTCTCACCCGCATGGCGGCACAGATCATGCATTTCGTGGGTTGCGACACCCATGAAATCCAGCGAGCGGGCATAGGCAAGGCCGTAGTGATAAAGCCGTGCGCCGAGCCATATGTTACCTTCGGCGTTGCGCGCCAGCATGTTCTTTTCGACCAGATCGTCAACGATCACATAGACGGTGGAAAGTGGCGCCTTGATCGCCTTGGCAATGGCGTAAGCGCCAGCTGGCGATCCGGTTTCGTAAAGGTAATCAATCACCTGAAGAGCGCGATCAATGCCGCTGACACGCGAGCGCTTGGACACCTTCGCGTCCGGGTTTTCCTCGGTCGCGGACAAGGCGTGTGAAGACAATTCGTCCAGTTTATGGGCGTCCAATTTCGGGCTCCTCATGAATTTTGAGAAGCTATTACATTATTATGGCATATATGTCGATGCCTATCGCATCGCAAAGACAGGAGAAAGACATGACCGAGGATATCAGAAGCAGGATCGGCCTTCGCCCGGTCATCAACGTCTCGGGCACCATGACGTCGCTCGGTGCTTCCATCGTCGTTCCAGAGGCGGTTGAGGCCATGGCGGCGATCCTGCCGCAATTCGTAGAGATCAACGATCTGCAGCGCAAGGCAAGCGCGATCATCGCGAGACTGACGGGCGGCGAGGCTGGTTTCGTCACTGCTTCCTGCTCTTCCGGCATCAGCCTTGCTGTTGCCGGCGCCATCACCGGCAACAATCTCCTGGCCATTGAAAAGCTGCCTGATATCGCACCGGAAAAGAACGAAGTGCTGGTGCAGATGGGGCATGTGGTGAGCTACGGCGCGCCGGTGGATCAGGCGATCCGGCTTGGCGGCGGCAAGGTGGTGCTGGTCGGGCAGGCCACATCGACCCATCGCTTCCACATGGAAAACGCCATCACCGAAAAGACGGCGGCGGCGGTCTATGTCATCTCGCACCATGTCGTGAGTTACGGCCTGCTGCATCTTTCCGAATTCGTAGAGATCGCCCATGCCAAGGGTGTTCCGGTTATCGTGGATGCGGCGTCCGAATATGATCTGGAGCTGTTTCTGGCCACCGGCGCAGATATTGTCCTCTATTCCGGCCACAAGTTCCTCGGTGGCCCCACCTCCGGCATCGTGGCCGGAAGTAAGGAACTGGTGCGCAACGCCTTCCTGCAAAATATGGGCATTGGCCGCGGCATGAAGGTCGGCAAGGAAAGCATCTATGGCGTTATGGCGGCACTGGAAGCCTGGGAAAAGCGCGACCATGCCGGCATCCGTGAGCGCGAGACCGGATATCTCAATCTCTGGAAGGAAACGCTGGATGGCCGCCCGGGCGTGACCGCGCTCATCGAGCCGGATCCGACCAATAACCCGCTCGACAGGCTGCGCGTCATCATCGATGCCGAAGAAGCGCATATCACTGCCTGGGACCTGACGACAGCGTTGGCCAGGGGCAATCCTCCCATCATCACCCGCGACCACGAGGTAGAGCATCGCTATTTCTATCTCGACCCATGCAATCTGCATCCCGGACAGGAAACCATCGTGGCGTCTCGTCTGGCCGAGGAACTGGACAAGGCGCGTGCCTCCAACGAGGTGATTGCAACACCTTTCGAAGACCGGAGCCGACACCGCTTCGACGGCATGCTGCGCTGGCCGGACTAGGCTTGACCGCTTGCGCCGCCAAAACCTAACGACAAGAAGGGAACGATCATGACCATGCCGCAGGCCGCACCCGTTGGTGCCGAAGATGCCGTGCTTTCCGTCCGCAATCTCACCACGTCCTTTCACGTGGATGGCGGCTGGAAACCCGTGGTTCGTGATATTTCCTTTGATGTCGGGCCGGGTGAAACGGTCGCGATCGTCGGTGAAAGCGGTTCGGGTAAAAGCGTTACCTCCCTCTCCATCATGCGGCTGCTGGATCGTGAAAGCAGCAGGGTGGAGGGTGAAATCCTGCTTGGAGGGCGCAACCTGCTGTCCCTCTCCGAAGATGCCATGCGGCAGGTGAGGGGAAACGAGGTCGCCATGATCTTTCAGGAGCCGATGACCAGCCTCAATCCGCTGTTCACCATCGGCGACCAGATTTCCGAGGCCTTGTTATGCCACCAGCCGATGTCGAAAACCGACGCGAGGGCGGAGACGGTTCGGCTGCTCGAAAAGGTCCGTATTCCTTCAGCCGCATCGCGTTTCGATGAATATCCGCATCGCTTTTCCGGCGGCATGCGCCAGCGCGTGATGATCGCCATGGCGCTTGCATCCCGGCCGAAGCTGCTGATCGCCGATGAGCCGACGACCGCACTCGACGTGACCATTCAGGGCCAGATCCTTGACCTCATCAAGACGCTTCAGGAGGAGGAAGGCACGTCGGTTCTGTTCATCACCCATGACATGGGCGTGGTGGCTGAGATCGCCGATCGTACCGTTGTCATGTATCGCGGCGAGCAGGTGGAAGTTGGCGCGACCGCTGATATCTTTCATCGCGGCAAGCATCCCTATACCCGCGCGCTTTTGTCCGCCGTTCCGGTTCTGGGTTCCATGACGGGTGAGGAAAGACCGCTCAGGTTTCCCATCGTCAACACCACCACAGGCGAAACGCAGCAGCCGGCGCGGCCGGGCGATACCGTTGACGCGAGTGCCCAGCCGGTGCTCAAGGTAGAAGGGCTGACCAAGCGCTTCGATATTCACTCCGGCCTTTTGGGGCGGCTCAGCGGCCGCGTGCATGCGGTGGAGAATGTGTCCTTTGATCTCAGGGCCGGCGAGACATTGTCGTTGGTCGGCGAAAGCGGTTGCGGCAAATCGACCACCGGGCGCGCCATCATGCGGCTGATCGAGCCGGATGCCGGCTCAGTGATGGTTAATGGCGAGAATATTCTCGCCCTCGACAAATCAGGCATGCGCGAGATGCGCAAAACGGTGCAGATGATCTTTCAGGACCCCTATGCCTCGCTCAACCCGCGCATGACGGTGGGTGCGGCGATTGCCGAACCGTTTCTGGAGCACCGCATGGGAAACGCCCGCGAGGCGAAGAATGTTGTGGCCGATATGCTGGCGAAGGTCGGCCTTTCGCCCGATATGGCGGCGCGCTACCCTCATGAATTTTCCGGCGGCCAGCGTCAGCGTATTTGTATCGCCCGCGCGCTTGCGCTCCAGCCGAAGGTGATTGTCGCCGATGAGAGCGTTTCGGCGCTTGATGTTTCGATAAAGGCGCAGGTCATCAACCTGATGCTAGATCTGCAGCAAAGCCTCGATCTCGCCTTCCTGTTCATCAGCCATGACATGGCGGTGGTGGAGCGCGTCAGCCACCGGGTAGCGGTAATGTATCTCGGCGAGATCGTTGAAATTGGCCCACGTGCGGCGGTGTTTGACAATCCGCAGCATGATTACACCCGCAAGCTGATGGCCGCCGTGCCGGTGCCGGACCCGGACCGCAGAAACACCCGGCGAAATGCCGCGAATGACGAGCTGAAAAGCCCGATCCGCGCGATCGATTACGTGGTGAAACCGCGTGAGTACCGTGAGGTCTCGCCCGGTCACCTTGTCGCCTGCTAAAGCGGGTTAAAGACCCGGTACATCGGATGTCGCGAAAGGCACGCGGTAACCGCGCCGGAAGGTTTCGCGCTGTCCGAGCTGGCGATACCATTGCTGTACCGCCGGAAAATCGTCGAGGTCAATTTTATGGCGCGCGAAACGCGAGACCCATGGCCAGATGGCGATATCGGCTATGGAAAAATCACCGGCGATGAATTCCCGGCCCGTCAGGCGCTGGTTCAGTGTGCGGTAGAGGCGCTCCGTATCCGAGGCGAAACGCGCCTCGGCAAAGGGTGCCTGTCCGGTATTGTAGGTCAGGAAATAATGGGCATAACCGAGTGTCGGGCCAAAATTGGCGGCTTGCCACACCAGCCATTCGGTGACTGCCAGCCGCGCAGCAGGGGAGGCAGGCAGAAGACGCCCGGCCTTTTCGGCGAGATAGATCAGGATCGCGTTCGATTCCGCTAGAACTGTGCCGTTATCGCGGTCGATGATTGCCGGTATTTTCGAGCCGGGATTGACGTGGGTATAGTCGGCTGAGAATTGTTCGCCTTTTTCAATGTCGATGGCGTGGCTGATATAGGGCAGGCCGAGTTCCTCCAGCGCAATCGAGATTTTCAGGCCGTTCGGGGTGATCCAGGTGTAGAGGTCGATCATGCTAATCGAACATCGCCTCATCTAGTGGCAAAGCTCGCCTGCCTTTCTTGCCGGTCACATCAGAAAGATCAGTATAAAGACCGCGCAATGTCGCAACGAGTTGGATGATGCGCGGATCGGTGACGCGATAAATCACCTGTTTGCCTTCCCGCGAGCCCTCGATCACACCGGCATCGCGCAATTCGGCAAGCTGCTGGGAAAGTGTCGGTTGCTGAATGCCGAGTTCATATTCCAGTGCGGAAACGGAAGCCTCCGTTTCCATGAGATAACAGACGATGGCCAGGCGATTGGCGTTGGCGACAAGCTTTAAAAGCTCGCTCGCCTCCACAACGCTGCGGCAGATGAGATTGGAAACCGGTTTCGTCACGACTACAGGTCCATTTTTCAAACTATAAAAAAGTAAATTGTAATTCGATAAATTTCAATGGTTTGATTGGGCCGAGTTTGACCGCGTCAGGAAATTTTTTAAAATCTACAGGATTGATAGATTTCTCTTTCGCTTTCCCGCAGAGGATCGCCAAAACGTTCCTCGAAAACATTCTATAAAAAAGTAGATTGATTGAGAAATGAGGTGTCGACATGAAAATCGGGGTCCATCCCAACAATCTGCATTTGCGGCTCGCCCGGCTCTGGCCCGGCGCGTTTGATGAATTCGATCCGGAATTCGTGCCCTACCGCGAGGGGCGCGATACCGCAGCGCTTTTGGAAAAAGGCGAAATTCATTTCGGCGGCACGGGCTCGACGCCGCCAATCGAGGCGGATGCGCGGGGGCTTTCCGCAGCTTATATCGCCGCCTCGGCACCACGCCCCGCAAACGGCGCGATCCTCGTGCGGCGCGACAGCCCCATCCGCTCTGCGGCCGACCTTTCGGGAAAACGCATATCGCTGATTGACGGGTCTTTTCATACCTATCTTCTTGCGCGTAGCCTGGAAGGTGTGGGGCTTGGTCTTGCGGATGTAATACGCATCGAGAGCGGTGACAGCGATAGCCTGCGCGATCTCGTGGAAGGCCGCGTCGATGCCTGGGTGACGATGTCGCCACGGCTCGAAAAAGCTCTGACCCATGACGGGATCAGTCTTCTGGTCCGTTGCGGCTCCACCATTCCCAACCGTTCGCTGTTCTGGACGCTCGCGCGTCACACTGTGGCGCTGGAACAACGCGATGCGATTGCCGCCGAACTGGACCGCGTTGGCCGCGCCGTCATGGCGGATATAGACAGAGCCGCGGCCCTTCTTGCCGCCGAGCCGGGCAGCGAAGGCGATGCGCAGTCCTGGGCAAAGGTGCTGCGCTCACGCGATCTTTCGGTGGTTCCCGCCGCCGAAAATATCCTTGCCGAACAGCAGGAGGAGGCCGATACGCTTTACAGGCACGGCCATTTCTCTCTACCGGTTCTGACCGGGCAGAGACCGGCCCCACAATCAGCCAGCGCGGGAGGCGACAGATGAACGTTTTCTGGTACATGTGCGCGCCCGATGGCGCCTATCCCTGGCAACCGGAAGGATCCCGCAAGGTTGATCTCGGTTATTACAAGCAGCTTGCTCTTGCTTATGATCAGCTTGGTTACACAGGCGCCCTGTTTGCCACCGGCGCGCATGATGTGTGGGTTCTGGCTGGCGCGCTGCTTTCCCATACCGAGCGGCTGAAGTTTCTGGTCGCGATTCATCCGGGTCTTGTCGCGCCAACGCTGCTCGCCAAGATGGCGGCGACGCTTCAGGAATTTTCGCGCGGACGCCTGCTGATCAACGTCGTCTCGGGCGATGCCAAGATGCTCGGTGCATATGGCATGACCATGCCGCATGACGAACGCTACGATATGGCGGATGAATATCTGCAGATCTGGCATCGTCTTTTTGCCGGTGAGACGGTCGATTTCAAGGGCCGCCATTTCCAGACCGAAGGCGCAAAGTTGGCACTGCCGGTGGGGCAAGGCATAGAGCCACCACCGCTATGGTTCGGCGGCTCTTCGGACAAGGCGATCGAGGTTGCCGCCAAACATGTCGAGACCTATCTTTCCTGGGGCGAAACGCCCGACCAGATCGGCGCGAAGGTCGATCTCGTCAAGGCGCGGGCGGAGAAACTCGGCCGTGAGCTGGAATACGGCATTCGCCTGTACGTGATTGTCCGCGATACGGATGAAGAGGCATGGGCCGCCGCCGCCGATCTTTACGGGCGCATGGACGAGCGTGCCATTGCAGCCAACCAGCGTTTCGTCGGCAAGACCGATTCCGTCGGCCAGCAGCGCATGACGGCGATGCATGGTGGACAGAAGCCTGAGAACCTGCGTGATCTCGAAATTGCTCCCAATCTCTGGGCCGGCATCGGTCTTGTCCGGCCGGGACCGGGCACCGCAATTGTCGGCTCGCCCGATACGGTGATCCGCACGCTGGAGGCCTATAAAAAGGCGGGCGTGAATACCTTTATTCTGTCCGGCATGCCATTGCTGGAAGAGGCCTTCCGTTTCGGGGAAAAGGTTCTTCCGCGTCTTGATGTATCGCGGGAAGTCTCGTCAGCCAAACAATTCACCTGGTCGACTTTGTTCGACCGCGACCTCTCGGCAAAGGCATCGTAAACATGGCCCTCCGGGAGTGGAGAAAAAAGACATGACGGCTGGTCCGGCAACAACGATTGCACAACGGCGCATCGGCCCGCAGCGTGCGGCGGAGCGGGCGCTTGCCGTTCTGGACAAGGCGCTTGGCGCGGTCGCCGCCGCAATCCTTGCGACTCTTCTCGTGGTGGTGCTGGTCAATGTCACCCTGCGTTATCTGTTTCACACCGGCTTCATCGGTGCGGAAGATCTCGGCATCTGGCTGCATGTGGCGATGATCGCGGTCGGCGCGCCGCTCAGTCTCAAAAGCGCGCTTGCCATGCGGCTCGATGTTTTCGTGCGGTTTTTGCCTGAGCGGTTGCATGCCGCCACCGAAGTTCTGGCGGATGCCTTCTCCTTCATCGCAGCACTGATCCTCGCCTTCGGTGGGGTTGAAATCGCGGCGATGCTGGGCGGTACGTCTCCGACGCTCGGTCTGCCGGAATGGGTGCGTTTTGGCTTTCTGGGTGCAGGCGGCGCGTTGATCCTTCTTTACCTGGCGCTTCAGCGTGTCAGTGAGGGCAAGACATTTGCCGTTCTAGTGTCTCTCACCATTGCAATTGCGGCCTATGTCGGCCTGCCGGAAGTCTTCGTTGATACGAGCCTGCCGCCCAGCCTGTTTCTGGCGCTGACGGCGGCGGTGGGGCTGGTTCTGGCAGCACCGCTCGCCCATGCCTTTCTCGCCGCAGCCTATGTGGCGATCGCCTTCGGCAGTACCTTGCCGGAGCCGGCCATCGTTTCCTCAACGGTAACAGGCATGTCAAAATTCCTGCTGCTCGCCATCCCCTTCTTCCTGCTGGCCGGAAGCCTGCTGACGGAATCGGGGGTTGCCAACCAGCTGGTTCGGTTCGCCGCCTCCATGGTTGGACACCGCCGGGCAGGGCTGGCGCAGACGACGCTGTTGACCAGCGTGCTGTTTTCCGGCGCATCCGGTTCCTCTGTCGCCAACGCCGCCTTCGGCGCTTCAACGTTCCAGCCGGAACTGGTCAAACACGGCTATCCGCCGGCGCAGGCGGGCGCGATCATTGCTGCAACGTCGGTGCTCGACAATGTCATCCCGCCCTCCATCGCCTTTCTCATCCTCGCAACGGCTACCAACCTTTCGGTGGGCTCGTTGCTGGTCGGCGGCTTTTTCGCCGGCGGGCTGATGGCGATCTGCCTTGCGGTAGCTATCCATTGGAGCGTGCGCAGCGTCGATACCCTGCCGCGCGCCACGGGCACGGAACGCTGGCGCTCGGCTATCGCCGCCATACCCGCCTTCGGTCTCGGCGTTATCGTGGTAGTCGGCATCCGCATCGGCGTCGTCACCACCACGGAGGCGGCCGCACTTGCCGCACTCTACACGCTGCTTCTCGGCTTCGGGTACCGGCTGGGCGCGGGGCGTATCTTCTCAACTTTCCGGCAATCAGCCGGTGAGGCGGCGGCCATCGGTCTCCTTATCGGCACGGCAGGCCCCTTCGCCTTTCTTCTGGCGGTCGATAATGTCTCCGGCCTCGTCACGGATTTCGTGACATTGCTTGGCGGCAGCAAGATCGCGGTGCTTCTGCTTTCCAACCTCATCCTGCTCGTGGTGGGGCTGGTGCTGGATATCGGTGCGGCCATCCTGCTGTTTGGACCGATCCTGTTGCCCGCGGCCGTTGCGGCCGGTATCGATCCCATCCATTTCGGCGTCATTCTCGTGGTCAACCTGATGATCCATGGCCTCACACCACCTCTCGGCATGCTGATCTTCGTCGTCAGCGGTGTCACCCGCATTCCGGCGACGGCGCTGTTCCAGGCCGTCGTTCCCTATCTCCTATCCCTTCTCGTTTCCCTCGCCATTCTTTGCGCCTGGGCCATTGTCTTCTAAATCCGGGGTTTTATTCATGACTATTATCGATCGTCGCAATCTCCTGAAACTCTCCGCTGCGGGTGCGGCAGCACTTGCCACGCCCGCCTTCGTCCGCAACGCACATGCCAGGACCCGCAACATTACGGTCGCCTCCCTGTTCGCGGACGACAAGCCGGAGACGAAAATCTGGGTGAAGATCAGCGAGCTGGTGGAGGCAAAGCTGCCCGGCCGTTTCCGCTTCAACATCGTCAAGAGCGGTGCGCTGGGCGGCGAAAAGGAAGTGGCGGAAAATATCCGTCTCGGATCGGTTCAGGCGAGCCTTTCCACGGTCTCTTCGCTCTCCGGCTGGGTGCCGGAACTGCAAATCCTCGATCTGCCCTTCCTGTTCCGCGATGCAGACCATGTGCGCAAGGTGGTGACGGGCGAGACCGGCAGCGAGCTGAAGACCAAGCTTGGCGCGCAGCAATTCGTGGCCGTAGACTTCATCAACTACGGCGCCCGCCATCTCCTGACCAAGGAGCCGGTAACCCGGCCAGAGCAGCTCAACGGCAAGAAGATCCGCGTCATCCAGAGCCCGCTGCACACCAAGCTGTGGAGCGCCTTCGGCACCACGCCGGTCGGCATTCCCATCACCGAGACCTATAATGCACTGTCAACCGGCGTAGCCGACGCCATGGATCTGACGAAGTCCGCCTATGCCGGGTTCAAGCTTTACGAGGTTGTACCCTACATGACCGAGACCGGCCACATCTGGGCATCGGGCGTGGTTTATTATGGTGCGGCTTTCTGGAACCAGCTCGATGACGAAGAGAAGAAGGCCCTGACCGAAGCATCAAGCGAAGGCGCGCTCTATTTCAACCAGCTGATCGTCGAGGACGAGGCGAAGTCTGTGGAGCTTGCGATTTCGAAGGGTGGCAAGGTCTTGCAGCCCGAAGCCTTGGATGAGTGGCGCAAGGGGGCGCAGGGCGTCTGGCAGGATTTCGCCGGCACTGTCGGCGGCATCGAGAAAATACAGGCGATCCAGTCGGCCTGATACCGAAGCACTATTGTGAATGGGGAGGGCGCAGGAGCGCCCTCCCCATTTTTTTGATCAGCGGATATCCTGCGGCAGAACGTCCGAAGGAATATTCTGGTAGGAAACCGGGCGCGTGAAGCGGCGGATCGACATGGTGCCGACCGAGGTCGCGCCGAAGTTCGTGGAAGCGGGGTAGGGGCCGCCGTGAACCATGGCTTCGGAGACTTCAACGCCGGTCGGGAAGCCGTTGGCGAGAACGCGGCCGGCCTTGCGCTCGAGGATCGGCAGCAGCTTGCGGCCGAGTTCGGCGTCACCTGCGTCAAGATGCATGGTCGCTGTCAGCTGACCTTCGAAGCTCTTTGCCACTTCGATCATTTCTTCAGCGCTGTCGACCGTCACGATCAGGCCGAGCGGTCCGAAGACTTCTTCGGCGAGCGCGTGGTTGGCAACCCAGTCCTTGCCCGAAACGCGGAACAGGTAAGGCGTTGCGTTACGCAGATCGCAGGTGGTGGTCAAAACGTCGCGCACGCCGTTGCCAGCTGCGATGCGGTCGCGACCGTCACGATAGGCAGCGGCGATACCGTCGGTCAGCATGACCTGCGGGCCGACTTCGGAAAGGGCCGCCCGTGCGGTTTCCGACACAGCATCCGCCTGCGAGGCAAGCACCACGGCAATGCCGGGATTGGTGCAGAACTGGCCAGCACCCATGGTGAGCGAACCTGCCCAGCCCTTGGCGATGGCTTCACCGCGCGCGGAAACGGCTTCCGGCAGCAGGAACATCGGGTTGACGGAACCGAGTTCGCCGAAGAAAGGGATCGGTTCCGGACGCTGGGCGCAGAGATCGAACAGCGCGCGGCCACCGGCGAGCGAGCCGGTGAAGCCGACTGCCTTGATGCGCGGATGCTGGACGAGCGCAGCGCCGACATCGCGGCGGCCGCCCTGGATCAGCGAGAAGACGCCGGGATGCAGATTGTGCTTCTTGACGGCGGCGAGAACGGCCTCGGCGATAATTTCACCGGTGCCGGGATGGGCGGAATGGCCCTTGACCACAACCGGGCAGCCGGCTGCGAGAGCGGCGGCGGTATCACCACCGGCGGTCGAGAAGGCGAGCGGGAAGTTGGAAGCACCGAAGACCGCAACGGGGCCGATCGGACGCTGCATCAGACGGATATCCGGGCGCGGCAGCGGCTGGCGGTCAGGCAGCGCTTCGTCGTGGCGGCGGTCGAGATAGTCGCCCTTGCGGATATGCGATGCGAAAAGGCGAAGCTGTCCGGTGGTGCGGCCGCGTTCACCCTGCAGGCGTCCTGCGGGCAGGCCGGTCTCGGACGTGCCGATTTCAGTGATGGCGTCGGCGCGGGCCTCGATCTCATCGGCGATGGTGTCGAGGAATGCGGCGCGCTCTTCGCGGGTCGTGTAGCCGTAGCTCCAGAAAGCCTCTTCGGCTGCTTCTGCGGCCGCATTCACCAGATCGACGGTGCCGACCGAAAAATCGAAAGCTTCGCCATGTGCAGGCTCGCTGCGGAATTTCGCTTCCGTGGCGACCCATTCTCCTGCAACCAGATGTTTGCCGTGCGGCTTGAAACTCATTGTGCTCTTCCCTGAAAATCTGATCCTGTGTGGAAAATCCACCCGATACCGTAAAACCGGACCGAAGGGCGACAGCCTGAAAGGCCATCAGCCGCGATCCTTGTCCGGTTGCTCTCTGCCTTAGCCCGAGTAAGGCTTTAGCGAAAGCCGGTTTGTGCAGTATCTGTCCAAAAAGTGTGATTTATTGGGCGGTGGAAGAAAAAGACGATCTTCCGTTTATGCGCGCAGCGCTCTATTGTGACGCCATGATGACAAATAGACTTCCGAAATACATCGCCTGGTCGGTTCTGCTGCTGATCGTGATCGTTACAGTTTGCCCGATCGGGCTTCGGCCGCATACGCTGACGACCGTCGGCATCGACCGCGCCGCCGCCTTTGCCTTCTGTTCGGCTGCCTTCGTGCTGGCCTATCCGCGTTACTGGCTTGCCATCATTGTCGCGGGTGTCGTGGCGGCTTTCGGCATCGAGGCGCTGCAATTTCTGTCGCCCACACGGCATCCGCATATGACAGATGCAGTTGTGAAAGCCGTTGGCGCCATTGCCGGTGGGCTTGCCGCCTTTTCGTATCTTCAATTCAGGACGCGATTGACCGCAAGCTAAGAGGCTGCCGGCGGCCAATCGTGACGGCTTAATTAGCCTGCTTCGCCAATCCGAAACGGCCATGCGACAGCGTGCGCTCGATGCCGCGAAGCTCTGCCAGCCCCTTCAATCGGCCGATGGCGGGATAACCCGGCTGCGCCCCGCGCGTCAGGTCATCAAGGATTTCCTGGCCATGGTCGGGCCGCATCGGAATGGTGTGGTCTGCACGGCCCTCCGCGCGACGGCGGGATTCTTCCGACAGAAGTGCTGCGATAACGGCGACCATATCCGTTCCACCTTCCAGATGCTCGTCCTCGAAGAAGGAGCAGGGCACGGTGTCCGTGTCGCGCGTGACGTTGCGCAGATGCACGAAATGGATGCGGTCTGCAAAACGGCTGGCGATGAAGGGCAGGTCGTTATCCGCCCGCGCGCCGAGCGAGCCGGTGCAGAGCGTAACGCCATTGGCCCGGCTGTCGACTTGCGAGAGCATATGGGCGTAGTCGGACTCCGTTGAAAGAATACGCGGCAGGCCGAGCAGCGGCCATGGGGGATCGTCGCCGTGGGCGCAGATGTTGATGCCGACCTCTTCCGCGACCGGCGTCACTTCCGACAGAAAATCGATCAGGTTCTGCTGCAGTTTTTCGCGGTTTATGCCGTGATATGAGCGCAGCTTTTCGAGAAGCTGGCTGAGCGTGTGACCATCCGCCGAACCCGGCAGGCCCGCGCCGATATTACGTCCGAGTGCGGCGATCTTCGTATCCGGCATGTCGGCGAAACGTTTTGCCGCTTCCTCGATCAGCCACTCCGGATAATCGGCCTTTGCGTCGGGGCGTTTGAGAATGTGAATGTCGAAGGCGGCGAAATCGGAAAGGTCAAAACGCATGGCTTTTGCGCCGTGCTTCGTTTCCCAGCGCAGATCGGTGCGGGTCCAGTCCAGCACCGGCATGAAATTGTAGCAGACGGTGCGAATGCCCGTGGCGGAGAGGCGGCGCAGCGTCTCCTGCCAGTTGGCGATATGGTTTTTCCAGTCGCCCGTCTGGGTTTTGATCTCCTCGGAGACCGGCACGCTTTCCACCACGTCCCAATACAGCCCACCGGCCTTGATCGCCTCATGCCGTTTGTCGATTTCATCCACAGGCCAGACATCGCCGGTGGCGATGTGGTGCAGCGCGCTTACGATGCCTTCCGCCCCTGCCTGAGCCGCATCCTGAACCGTGACCTTGTCCACCGGGCCGAACCAGCGCCATGTATGTCTCATTTTCTGTCCTCAAATATCATTCTGCGGAAAATGTCAGCTGCACCTTGCAGGCGGCGGAGCGGTCTCCAGCCTGCTCGAATGCGGATTTCGCTTCTTCAAGCGGGAAGCTGTGGGAAATGATCGGCCGCACATCGATCCCGCGCGTGGAGATCAGGCGGGCGGCAATGGCGAATTCGTCGTGGAAACGCTGCGAGCCGCGCCAGAGGATTTCCTTGCCCACCAGCGCATTGAGCGGAATGGTTATGTCACCGGTGACGCCCACCTGCACGACAGTACCGCGCGGACGTACACAGGCGAAGGCGGCGCGAAGCGCAGGTGCCGCGGCGGAGCAATCGAAAACGACGTCGAAATACCCCTTATTGTCCTGATAGGGCAAAAGTGCTTCTGCGTTTTTCGCGACATTGATGGTGCGGTCCGCCCCCATGGCGGGCGCGCGCTCCAGCGCCGCATCGGTCAGGTCGGTGGCGAGAATGATGCCGGCACCGGCATGGCGGGCGGCGGCAATCGTCAAGAGGCCGATCGGCCCGGCGCCCGTTACCAGCACCTTGGCGCCGGTCAGATCGCCCGCTTGTGCGACGGCATGCAGGCAGACCGCAAGCGGTTCGGTGCAGGCGGCTTCGGCGGGCGAAGTGGTGTCTGAAAATGTCGCGCATTGTTTTGCGGGAACCACGAGCCGATCGCGGAACATGCCCTGTTCGTGCGGCAGGCGCATGGCGCTGCCCATGAAGCGCATATCGAGGCAATGGATCGGTTGGCCCTTCAGGCAGAAATGGCAATGGCCGCAAGGCTGCGAGGGATTGACGGCGACGAGCTGGCCGAGTGCGAGCCCGTTGACGCCTTCGCCCAGCGCCTCCACCCGCCCCGATGCCTCATGGCCGCAGATGATCGGCTCGCGCACCCGCACAGGCCCGAAGCCGCCGTCCTGATAATAATGTAGATCGGAACCGCAAATGCCGCCCGCCGCCATGGTCAGCAGCACTTCACCGGGGCCGGGCGCCTGCATGTCCTGCGTTTCGACGCGGATATCTTCACGGCCGTATAGACGTGCCACGCGTGTCTGCATCACCGTGCCTCTCATCGTATGTGTATTGGATGAATGAAACCCGCGCGGCTAGCCGCGCGGGCAGTGCGTCGATTAGCGGATCAGGCCCATCTCGGTCGGCAGCCACAAGGTGATTGCCGGGACGAAGGTGATCAGCAGCAGCGCCACGAACAGCGGCACCAGCCATGGCAGAATGGCGACGGTGGTGCGCTCGACGGAGAGTTTCGCCACGCGTGAGAGCACGAACAACACCATGCCGAGCGGCGGATGCAGCAGCCCTATCATCAGGTTGAGGGTGATGATGAGGCCGAAATGCACCGGATCGATATTGAACTGCAGCACCAGCGGCAGCAGGATCGGCACGAGGATGGTGATTGCCGCAATCGTGTCTAGGAAGCAGCCGACGAACAGCATCAGCAGGTTGACCAGCAGGAGGAAAATCCACTTGCTGTCGGTGATCGTCAGGATCGCCGCCGATAGCAACTGTGCTGCCTGGCTGACCGTCAGAAGCCATGCGAAGATTGATGCCGCCGCAACGATGAAGAGAACCGATGCCGTGGTCTCTATCGTGTCGAAGGTCGATTTTGCCAGCGACTTGAACGTCATCGTCCGGTAACGGACAAGCCCGAGGAACAGAGACCACAACACGGCTGCGACAGCCGCCTCCGTCGGCGTGAACCAGCCCATCGTCATGCCGCCGATCAGGATCACTGGCGTCATCAGGGCCATCACGGCAGAGAAGTCGAAATACCAGTCGCAGGCGAGCAAGACCACCAGCACGATCAGGATTGACAGGTTGAGCGACAGGCCAAACAGCGTCAGGAGATAGATGCCGAGCGGCACCATCATGACGATGAGCACTTCAAGCGAAGCGCCGAAGATGGTTCTGAGGTTGAACGGCGTATCGGAACCCCAGCCCTTGACGTAGGCGAAAACTGCAACGGTGATCATCATCAAAAGTGTCATGACGACGCCCGGAACGATGCCGGCCATGAACAGTGCGCCGATCGAGACGTTTGCCATCATGCCATAGATGACGAAGGGCAACGATGGCGGAAAGATCGGCCCGAGCGTTGCGGAAGCGGCGGTGACGCCGACGGCCGCTTCGACCGGATAACCATGATCCTTCATGGCCTTGATTTCGATGGTGCCGATGCCGGCGGCGTCGGCGAGGGCCGTGCCGGACATGCCGGAAAAGATTACCGAGCCGATGATGTTGACCTGTGCCAGACCACCTTTCATCCAGCCGACCAACGCCACGGCAAAGGAATAGATGCGTCCCGTCACCCCCGCCGTGTTCATAAGATTGCCGGCAAGGATGAAGAAGGGAACGGCGAGAAGCGGGAAGCTTTCCACGCCCGCAATCAGACGCTGCGCCGCGATGATATCTGGCGCGACATTATACGAGACGATGTAGAGAAGCGATGCCGTGGCCATTGAAATGGCGACTGGCAGGCCGATCAGCATCAACAGAAGAAACGAGCCGATAAGAATAAGCATATGTTCAATCCCCCGCGCTCTGGAATTCTTCCGGCCGTTCCAGAACGGAATAGCCACGCTGCATGTTGGCGATGAAGACCTGCACCGAACGGAAGAACATGAGGACGAAAGCGGCCAGAACCGTATAGAAAACGATGTTGCGCGGCAGGGCGACGGTGACCATTTCCTCGTCCGCGACGATTTCCAGATACCGCCACATCAGCCACGAGGTGTAGGCGAAGAACACGATGCGCAGCACGTCGACAAGGATCGACATGACGCGGGCAACCTGCGGCGGAACGTAGTGATAAAGCACATCCACCTGAATGTGGCGTGACATGCGCACGCACATGACCGAACCTAGAAACACCACGCCAATCAGGCAGTTGACGGCGATTTCTTCCGTCCAGGCATAGCTGTCGTTAAGCACGTAACGGGTAAAGAATTGAAGGAACACGCAACCTGTCATCAGCCAGAAAAGGCCAAGCGTAACCCAGTCCTCGAAGGCGTAGACCTTCAGGTCGACTTCGGGCGGCGCCTCGTCAAACGTGTGGGCGAGTTCTTCAGGCGTGACCTGAGTATGAATTTCCTGCGACATTGAGATATCCCGTCTGGAGAGAAAGGGCGGTGCGGCAACGGAGGCCGCACCGGATCTTGGCTCACTTGACGGCGCGAATGGCTTCCCAGTCGGCCTTGTCGTAACCGAAGTCCTCGAACTTCACCTTCTCCATGACGTTCTTCTCAAAGTCCGCCTTGTCCACCTCTGCGACGTTCAGGCCACGCTTCTTGAACTCTTCCACGAGGCTTTTTTCGCGTCCTTCGATGGTCTTCGTGGTCCGCACGGCGGCTTCCTGCATGACGTCCGTGAAGATTTTCTTGTCTTCATCGGAAAGCTTCGACCACAGGTTCTTCGAGATCACCGTGTTGAGGTGGTCGACGATGTGGCCGGTCAGCACGATGTTCTTCTGCACTTCGAAGAACTTCTTTGCCTCGATGGTG
Organism: Agrobacterium sp. CG160-95; assembly: GCF_053521725.1. Classification (NCBI taxonomy): domain Bacteria; kingdom Pseudomonadati; phylum Pseudomonadota; class Alphaproteobacteria; order Hyphomicrobiales; family Rhizobiaceae; genus Agrobacterium; species Agrobacterium sp. CG160-95. The sequence goes on from NZ_JBNWDU010000002.1 coordinate 684,832, forward strand.
GTCAGCGGGTTTTCCTGTGCATCGACCGTGCCGTTCTGAAGCGCCAGATAGACTTCTGCGAATGCGATCGGCGTCGTGTTTGCGCCGCAGGCGCGTGGCATGGCGAGATAGGCCGGAACGTCGGGAACACGCATCTTCAGCCCCGCCATGTCGGCGCAGTTGGCAATCGGCTTGTTCGACGTGGTGTGGCGCGTGCCGTAATAGCTGACGGCGGCGATGTGGTTGCCGGTCTTGTCCTCGTAACCCTTGGCAAGACGCTTGAAGATATCACTCTTGGTATAGGCGATCAGATGGCTCGGGTCGCGGAAGATATATGGGAAATAGGTGACGCCGATCGGCTTGAAGTCACGTGCAGCAAAACTGGAGCCGGAGATGATGATATCCACCGTGCCGATCTTCAGGCCCTGGTTGATATCCGCTTCCTTGCCGAGCTGCGAGGCGGGGAATACATCCACCTTGTAGCGGCCGTCGGTGCGCTTGGCGATTTCTTCCGCAGCCCAGACCGAATCCGTGTGGAACGGTTCGGAGGTCTCGTAGACATGCGCCCATTTCAGCGTTGTTTGCGCCTGTGCCGCCAAAGCCGAAAGCAAAATGGCAGCGGTTGCACCCATCAAAGTCGACAATCTGATTTTCATTCTTAACTCCTCCCGAATTAAAGCCAGATTTCTGTTTTTCCCGTCGCCGGTTGCGGCGCGGTCACTCTTCTCCGATCGTTTCCTCCCCGAAACTCTCGGAAAATCTCTTTTGCGACAGCGTCAGATGCTGGCGCATCGCCTCGCGTGCGCCTTCCGGATCGTTCGCCGCGATCGCGTCGCGGATCACCCGGTGTTCCTGAACGGCAAGAATCCATGTGTGAGGACCCTCGAAATAGCTGGCGAGCTTTTCGAAATAGGGCGAAAGGCTGCGCTCGTCATAGATCAGGCCGGTAAAGCGGTTCAGCGCCGAGTTGCCGATGATGTCGGCAATGGCGGTGTGGAAGGCGCGGTCCAGGTTGAGGGCCTGCGGCGAATTGTCGAGCGCCCCGGCCATGCGTTCGATGATGTCGTCCAGCCTGGCGATGCATTCAGACGTGGCAAGCCGCGCGGCCTCCTCGGCAATAGCGCTTTCAATGATGCAGCGCGCCTGCAGGATTTCGAAGGGGCCGTGCGCGTCCGGTGCGGGCGACTTTGCCTTGTTAGCCGTGCGGGACGTGTTCACATAAACGCCCGAACCCATGCGGATATGGATATGGCCTTCCACTTCCAAAACGATCAGTGCTTCCCGCACCGTCGGGCGGGACACGCCAAAACGTTCCGCCAGATCGCGTTCCGCCGGCAGGCGCTGACCGTCCGTCAGTTCCCCGCTCTCGATAAGCAAGCGAATTTGTTCCGCGACCAGCCTGTAGAGGCGGCGCGGCTCCAGAGCCACAAACATGATGTCCTCCCAGCGCGAAAGTCTCCCCCCTTCGCGCAAGCGGTAAGATGGTCTTACCAATTTTATTAGGTAGGATTTATGCGGTGCTGTCAATTGGCCGCTAGAGGAAAACTACACGGCGAAAGACTGGAGACCGGTGCGGCAGGCTCAGCGCAATGGATTGGATTTTACGAAACGTGATTGATCCTCGGGACAGACCCGAGGATGACACCGCATGTTTGGATCGGCTTTTCAGCCCTTGTTACTTGTGAGCTTCAAGCCGCCGTCGTCGCCGATGGTGACGTCCAGCTCACCGTACCCACCGATCGAAAGGTGCGGCGTTTCGATGGGATGCGAATGAGTGGCGTTAATGACCACGACCGTTGCGCCCATGCTTTCCCCCGCCAGAATGCCGGCGGGCGCATCTTCGAAGACGACGCAGTCTTCAGGTGCGACGCCGAGCTTCGCAGCAGCCTTTCTGTAACCCTCCGGGTCAGGCTTGCCGTTCACAACGTCCTCGGCACAGATCATCACTGGAGGCGGGGTGAGGCCTGCCGCAGCCAACCGGAGTTCGGCAAGGGCGCGGGCGGCGGAGGTGACGATAGCCCATTTTCCGGCCGGCAATTTCTCAAGAAATGCGGCTGCCTGCGGAATCTGGAGGATGCCGTCAACATCGTCCATTTCCTTTTGCAAAAGCATATCCGCCTGTTCCTGGATATCGAGGCCGGGAACTGCCTCGCGACGCACAACCTCGGATGCGCGCATGCCATGGATGCGCTGCAGGAAAGCCTCCGGCTCTATCCCGTTGTCTACGGCCCATTCGCGCCAGACCCGCTCCACCACCGCAATGGAATTCAGCAGCGTTCCATCCATGTCGAACAGGAAGGCGCCATATTCGCGCGAGGAGATCTGGGCGGTCGCCGGGACTTTGCTGTGCATCGCATTCTTCCGTTGGATGTGTCGGGTTGGCCTCGTGTCTATAGCATCGGCAGGCATAACGGAATCGTTTTTCCGCTCATCAAGCAAATGGCGACCCATCCGCCAGTGGCAGACATCGTGCCGGAATCGGGCAGTTTGCACGGACTGCGACTCGGGGCATGGTCAGGCAGGGGAGGCGGCGTCCGCATACGGTCATGCGGGCGTCAGGTTGCAGCAAGGATCAACTGCTATTGTGAGTTTTCGAAAGAAGTCAAAGTTCGCAAAATCAAAAGCTAAACGGAGCTTATGAATGTTGTGCATGAGATTTTTCGCAGCGGAATTCTCTTAACGAAACCGTCGTTTAAGGGGTGTTGTTAACCATTTGTTAACCATATTCGAGGTACCTAATTGTCAACGATTTGTTTACCAAGATGACCAAAGTGCTAACAGACCAGCGTTCGATCCGTATCAAAGGCCGCTCCTTCCTCGCGGTCGTTCTGTCCCCTGAAGCTCCGCTCGATCAATGGCTGGAACGGCTGGATGATCTTGCTGCACGTTCGGCCGGGTTCTTCCTTTCGCGTCCGGTGGTTCTGGATGCGTCTGAACTGTCGCTGGACAAGGCAGGGCTGAAGGCTCTGCTGGCAGCGCTGACGGAACGTAATGTCGGCATCATGGGGATCGAAGGTGTTCGCCCCTCGATGATCGAGCCGGGCATGCCGCCGTCGCTGAAGGGCGGAAAGCCCGCTTCAGATGTCGAGGTCGAGCCCGTCGCCATCGCTGCCGAATTGCCGGAAGAAAAGCCGCGCGCTTCGGGCGAGGTTCGGGCCGTGGTCCAGTCGCTGGTCATCAACGAGCCGGTGCGCTCCGGCCAGTCGATCATGTTCCCCGAAGGCGATGTGACCGTCATCGGTTCGGTCGCCTCGGGTGCGGAAATCATCGCGGGCGGGTCGGTGCATATTTACGGGGCGTTGCGCGGTCGTGCCATGGCCGGTTCGCTTGGCAATGTCTCGGCGCGCATCTTCTGCCGCAAGCTGGAAGCGGAGCTACTGGCAATCGACGGCGTCTACAAGGTTGCCGAGGACATTGACGACAAGCTGCGCGGCCAGCCCGTTCAGCTGTGGCTGGAAAACGATACGATAAAGGCCGAAAAACTTGGCTGACGACATAGAGAAAACAACACAGGAACAGGAGAGCCGTATGGGGAAGGTAGTCGTTGTTACTTCCGGCAAGGGCGGGGTTGGCAAGACCACCTCGACCGCAGCGCTTGGCGCCGCATTGGCGCAGAACAAGCAGAAGGTCGTGGTTGTCGATTTTGACGTCGGACTGCGTAACCTCGATCTCGTCATGGGTGCTGAACGCCGGGTGGTTTACGATCTCGTCAACGTCATCCAGGGCGACGCCAAGCTGACGCAGGCGCTGATCCGCGACAAGCGCCTTGAGACGCTGTTCCTGCTGCCCGCCTCGCAGACACGCGACAAGGACAATCTGACGCCCGAAGGCGTGGAATGGGTCATCGCCGAGTTGAAGAAACATTTCGACTGGGTCATCTGCGACAGCCCGGCCGGTATCGAACGCGGCGCGACGTTGGCCATGCGCCATGCGGATGTGGCCGTCGTGGTCACCAATCCGGAAGTCTCCTCGGTGCGTGACAGTGACCGCATCATCGGCCTGCTCGATTCCAAGACGCTGAAGGCCGAACGCGGCGAGCGCATGGAAAAGCACCTGCTTCTGACGCGCTATGATTCGGCCCGTGCCGAGCGTGGCGACATGCTGAAGGTCGACGACGTTCTGGAAATCCTCTCCATTCCGCTGCTCGGTATCATTCCCGAAAGCACGGATGTGCTGCGTGCTTCCAACGTCGGTGCACCGGTTACGCTCGCGGATGCCCGTTGTGCACCTGCCATGGCTTACTTCGACGCTGCCCGCCGCCTGTCAGGCGAGGACATTCCGGTGGTCATTCCGGGCGAAAAGCGGGGTATCTTCTCCAAGATCTTTGCTAGGAGGGCTGCATGAGCATTTTCGGCCTGTTCCGTAAACAAAAGTCGGCACCGCTTGCGCGCGAGCGACTGCAGGTGCTGCTTGCCCACGAAAGGGCGTCGTCGGGAACCGATCTCGTCGCCGTCCTCCGGGAAGAAATTCTCGCCGTCATCGCCAAGCATGTACAGATCGATAACGATCGGGTGCATGTGAAGATGGATCGTGACGAGCATGTCTCCATACTGGAGATCGATGTCGAGATACCGTTGAGCGCCGACCTGCGCGCCGCGTGATGTTTTCTCCGAATACCGCCGCCCCTTGCAGGGCGGCGTTTTTCTTTACTCTGCCGTCGTATCGACCGGCATTCTAAATGCCTCGGCCAGATCGTCGGGAAGCGGGCGCTTGAGGTTTATGCCGTTCGGCGGGATCGGCGCGTTGAACCACTTGTCGTAGATCGCGTTGATTTCGCCGCTTGCATAAATTTTCCCAAGGGCTTCGTTGACGGCGTTCTTGAAGGCGGTGTCGCCCCGTCGGAGCATCAGGCCATAGGGCTGTGGTGGGGCGAGATATTCGTTCGAGATGGAATAGTCTTCGGGCTTGCCCGTTTCAGCGACGAAGGACCTCAGAAGAATATCGTCCATGACGAAGGCCGAGGCTCGATCTTCCGTCACCATGTCGAAACTGCCTTCCGTACTGTCATTTTGCAGGACGGCGATGTTCAGTCCCAGTTTGCGGTTAAGCACATTCAGCTGACTGATATTGATCGTTCCCGTCGTCACCACCACGGTTCGCCCGGCAAGATCGCTGACGCTTGTCATGTTGCTTGATTTCAGGGCGACATAACGCGTGCCGGTGATGAAGTGGCTGTAGGAAAACCAGACGGCCTTGCGTCTTTCCTCCGTATTCGTACTCGCCACGCATTCCATGTCGATTGTGCCGTCATTGAGAAGCGTGATGCGGTTGCTGGGGGTGCGCTTGACGAAATCGATTTTCAATTCCGGCAGGCCCAACTTCTTCTTGATGGAATCCGCCACCTTCAGGCACAGTTCGATGCTGTAACCGATCGGCTCCGGACCAATTCCCATATAGGAAAAGGGAAGATTTCTGTCGGCAAAGCCGAGCCGGATGGTGCCGGTTCTGGCAATGGTTTCGAGTGTAGGCGGTTGGGTCTCGTCGGCGGCTGCAATGGTGGGTAAAAGACTAAAAACCCCAAGCATGAGCCACAATGTCGATCTCTGCATCGCGCATCTCCAGCCAAAATTATCTGTCAAAACATTTTCATAAAATAGAGTTGGGGTTTTTACGCCCTCAGTCCCGGTATTCGCTCGGATGGTCATAGGCTTGTTTCAAGGAGGCGGTCATCGGCAGGTTCAGGTTCATGCCATTGGGCGGAATGGGTTTGGTGAACCATTTTTCGTAAAGGCCGTGAATGGTGGGACCGGTGAAGATCTGCCGCAGGCTTTCGTTGACCGCCGCCTTGAAGGCCGGGTCGTTGCGCCGAAACACCAGGCCGTACGGTTCGGGTGCGCTCAGCGTTTCGTCCGAGAGCGCGTAGAGGTCGGGATTCTCCGATGTTGCCGCCAGCGCCGCCAGCAATATGCCATCCATGACGAAAGCAGAGGCCTTGCCGGCAACGACGAGTTCGAAGGCTTCCTCATTGGTTTTCGTGGGCATCACCGAGATATTTAGGTTCTTTTCGCGGTTCACCGCATTCAGCTGCTCGATGTTGACCGTGCCGGAGGCGGATGTGACGGAGCGTCCGGCCAGATCGGCAAGGCTCTTTAGATTGTCCTGTTTACGGGAGAGAAATTGCGTCGCGGTCATGAAATTCGGATAGGAGAAATCCACCATTTTCCGACGTTCGCTGTTGTTGGTCGTCGCCGCGCATTCAATATCGATCTTGCCGCTACGGACGAGAATGAACCGCGTTGCGGGCGTGGCCTTTACATATTCAATGTCGAGTTTGTCCAGCTTCAGTTGCGTGCGGATGTCCTCGCTGATCGCACGGCAAAGATCAGTCGAGAAGCCGGTCACTTCTCCGTCGGGCAGCTGATAGGAAAACGGCGGTTCGGCCTCACGATAACCGATGCGGATTTTCGCGGTCTTGGCAATCTGCCGAAGCGTATCGCCTTCGCCGGCGGCCTGCACCGGAGCTGTGGGGATAAAGCATGTGAGGAAAAGGCAAAATACTGAAATGCGCATTTTATGTCCTTTTGGCTGTCAGCCGCGTTCTCAAATCGCTTTTTGTGGCGGGTAATAGGTTTCCTGCATCGGTCGTCCGACGTCGCTATATTCGTCGTTTCCGGTTTGGGCGATGACGGCACGGTTCTTGAGTATCCGGGCAAGCGGCGCCGGCTCGGCAAAATAATAGCCCTGTGCCTCGTCGCATCCGGAAAGCTTGAGGGCCTCGACCTGTTTCTTGTCTTCCACGCCCTCGGCGGTGACTTTCAGGCCGATCTGTTCTGCCATGTCGATGATGGTGTTGACGATGGCCGAGCACATTGGATTTTCCGGCAAGCCGGAAACGAATTCGCGGTCGATCTTGATCTTGTCGAAGGCAACATGCGTCAGCGTGCTCAACCCGGCATAACCGGTGCCGAAATCATCAAGCACGAGGCGGACGCCCATTTCCTTCAGCAGCTTTAAAGCCCTGGCGCTGTTGTCGCGCTCCAGCATTGCCGTTTCCGTCACTTCAAGCTCGAGCCGCTCGGCCGGGAAGCCGGAGGCTTTCAGCGCGCCGTCAACGATCGGGACAATATCGTCATTGCAAAGCTGCACGGCGGAAAGATTGACGGCAAGTCGGATATCCCTGGGCCAGGTCATGGCGTCCATGCAGGCCTGCGCCAAAACCCATTCGCCCAGAGGTTTGATGAAATTGTTTTCTTCGGCAAGCGTTATGAAGCGATCCGGCGTGATGATGCCAAGCTTGCTGTGCCGCCATCTGGCAAGGGCCTCGTAGGCGACAATGCGGCCGCTCTCCAGATTGACCACTGGCTGGTAGTACAGCTCGAATTCGTGGTTCTCGAGCGCGGATTTCATGTCTATTTCGAGCGCGTGCTTGTGCTGCGCCGCCATGTCCATGCCGGGCTCGTAAAAGACAAAAAAGCCGCATCCCATGGATTTCGCCCGGTAGAGACCAAGGTCCGCATGTTGCAGAAGCTGGGTCGCGGAGTTGCCGTGATCGGGAGCGCAGGCGATGCCGATGCTGGTATCGACGCTGATATGGCTGCCTTCGAGGCTGAAGCTGCGCGAGACCGCGTGCACCACGCGCTTTGCCAGCGCGCCCGCATCCTCGCGACAATTATCGCTCACCGCCTGTATGATCGCAAATTCGTCGCCGCCGAGCCTGCTCACCATGTCGTTTTCACCGAGCACGGAGGAAATCCGCGAGGCCACGGCCACCAGCAGGGCGTCGCCTGCCGCGTGTCCCAACGTATCGTTGACGGCCTTGAAGCGGTCGAGATCGAGCAGCATGACGTTGAACGGCTGGCCTGACGTGGAAAGATGTTCGAGACGGTTCTCCAGCGTCTTCATCAAGAGCACGCGGTTGGGAAGCCCCGTCAGCGCATCATGATGGGCCATATGTTCCAGTTGCTGCGCCATGTCGCGTATCTGCCTGAGCCGTCCACGTTCCAGAACGGCCTCCCGCAGGGTTTCGATGGCGGTGGCCATGTCGCCGATCTCGTCCCGTCGATCCTGAAACGGCGTGACGACATCGGTTTCCTCACGGGCGATCCTGAGTGTCGCCTGCACCAGCGCCGGAACGGGTTTCAGAAAATGCCTGGCAATCAGCGTCACGAGAACGCCGGTGACGGTCAGAACAACGATCAGGGCGACGAGCGAATTGTAGATGAGCTTGCGCTGCGCGCCATAAAGCGCGTCCGAACCGCCGATGCTGACGGCGACCGCGCCAATCGGTTTTTTCGTTTCCGTGCTGATGATCGGCAACAGGCCGATATAATGGCTGGAATCGCCAATCGTCGCAAAGCCGGTGGCAAAACGCGCGGCGACCGCATCTCTGGAGAAGATGGGATCGGTGGCAATCGGTTTTTCGGCGTCGTCGGTGGCGTTGTCGAAGGCCGCCGCGATTTGACGGAATCCGGAATCGGCCTCATCGTAGCGGAATAGCCAGACGGCATTCTTGGTCTGCGCACCGATGAGGGCGAGAACGTCGCTGGGGTTGAAGCCCGTAACGAGGATGGAAGCGTCGTCGCCAATCGGTTTGTCGGTCAAGATGCCGTTCACCTGTCCGTCCGTGTCGGCGGTGACGCTAACATAGGTATAGATGCTGCGCAGGGTGGCGCTGGCAATCTGTGAATTGACGCGGGCCTGGTTGAGCCATTGCTCGCTGGCTGCGGCAACGAACATGTACCAGCCGACGAGCGCCCCGATGCTGTAGGAAAAGATTACGCCGCCGAGAAATATCAGGGTTATCTTGCTGGCGAGCGAACGCCGCCGCGAAAAGCGGCCCGGTACCGGCTGCGTCGTTGAGCGAAGCGTGTCACCGGTTTCAGTCTGTCTATCTATCCCCCGATAGGCAGTCTCTTCCATTCGCGATATTCCCCCGCGATGTCGCGTTATGATTGTTTTATGGAATTTTTATAGGGCATGTATTTCAATGGTGTCTGCTAAATAATTCAACAAAGTTTAGATGCGATTAAGAATTAATCCGTCTTTTTATAGTCGACGCTTATATAAGGCGCCGAAAATATGTACCTCAGGTTGAAATATTCGATGGCTTGTGATGGGACATCGACGCCAAATACGCCGATGCATTGGGCCCCCTTTTCGCGCTCATCAACCGGGCTTTATGGTTGCAATGGTACCGCGATTGACCTTGCCAAGCTGCCGATAAACGGCATGTTGTGCGTAACATGCCGGTTTCAGGGAACATATCATGGCTCACAAGGGCAAAAACATCGCGCAGCTTTCCATTCTCATCCAGAGCGGCCATCTTGATCCGCGCGCCTTGGCGGAAGAGACCCTTGATGCAATCGGGAAATCGGAAGACCGGGCGATCTTTGTCGGCTTGACGGCGGAGCGGGCCATGGCAGAGGCGGAAGGCGCCTTGAAACGCATTCGCGAGGGTCGATCCTGCGGCGTGCTCGACGGCATTCCGGTCGCCTGGAAGGACCTTTTCGATCTCGAAGGCACTGTGACCACGGCTGGATCGACGGTGCTTTCGAATGATGCGCCTGCGTCCCGTGACGCGGATGTGGTGAGCGCGCTGAAGGAGGCCGGGATGGTCTGCATCGGCCGTACCAATATGAGCGAGTTCGCGTTTTCCGGCCTTGGCATCAACCCGCATTACGGAACGCCGCGCAATCCCGCTTCCACGGATGGCCACCGGCTGCCGGGCGGCTCTTCTTCCGGCGCGGGTGTCGCGGTTGCGGCCGGCCTGGTGCCGGTGGCAATCGGTACGGATACCGGCGGATCGGTGCGCATTCCCGCCGCCTTCAACGGTGTGGTGGGGTACAAGGCGAGCCGCGGCCGTTACTCGATGCGCGGCGTCTATCCGCTGGCTAAAAGTCTCGATTCGCTCGGCCCACTCACTCGCACTGTGCAGGACGCTGTGTGGGTAGATGCCGCCATGCGTGGCAAGGCGGCTGTTGATGCGGCGCGCGCGTCTCTGTCCGGCTTGTCGCTCGTCGTGCCGGAAACAGTGTTTTTCGATGGTATCGAGGAGGGCGTCGCGGTCGCTTTTGAGCAGGCAGTGGAACGGCTTTCCCGGGCCGGCACTTCTGTACGGCGGCAGGCATTCCCGGTCTTTTCGCAATTATTCGATCTTATCAAGGAAAAGGGTGCGCTGGTAACGGCGGAAGCCTTCGCCCTGCACAAGGCGCGGCTGGAAGGTGCTGATGCGGCTCGCATGGACCCGCGCGTGGTTGCGCGAGCCAGACTGGGCGCGAATATCTCCATGCCGGATTACATCGCCATTATCGAGGCGCGCGAACGCATGACGGCGGCTTTTTCGGGCATGATTGGCAAGAATGAGCTGCTGATATCGCCGACATTGCCTCATGTCGCGGCCAAGGTCGCACCGCTTGTGGAGAATGATGAGACCTTCTTTGCCATGAATGCCAAGACCCTGCGCAACACCCAGATCGGCAACTTCTTCGATCTCTGCGGCGTTTCCATTCCCTGCGGCACGGGTGAGGCGGGCATGCCCGTTGGCCTGCTGCTATCAGGCCTGCACGGCACGGATGACCACGTTCTGGGTGTGGCGATGGCTGCGGAAGAGATTATCCGGGGCTGATGATAAAGAAAAAGGCGGCCTTGTTTGGCCGCCTCTCAATGCACGCTTTAACGTGCCGCCCAGTTGGCGCCGCGGCGGAACATGGTTTTCATCTGCGGCACGGAAAACTCCTTGGCCTGATGGCCGAGCGCCGAATAGAAGACGCGGCCCTTGCCGTATTTGCGTTTCCAGACCACCGGCATCACTACACCGTTGATCCACCAGGCGTGGTCGCCGGTGAATTTTGTCGTCGCCAGCACCTCGTTGGAGGGATCGACATGCATGTAGTATTGCTCCGATGTGTAGGGGAAATCGGAAATTCCCTCCATCAGCGGGTCGTCGGGGCGGGTGATGTTGACGTGATAGTCGATGATATTGCCGGGATGGGCGACCCACTGGCCGCCGATCATGAACTGGTACTCGACGCAGTCGCGGAAACTGTCGCCTGCACCACCGTGAAAGCCGGCAATGCCGACGCCGTTTTCGACGGCGGCGGTGAGATTCTTGATCTCTTCCTTCTCGATCTTCGACATTGTCACGATCGGCACGACAAGGCTCAGATCATGCACGGAAGGATCGGCGAACGCCTCCGTGCTGTGTTCGACATAGACCTTGAAACCATCCTCTTCGAGAATGTCCTTGACGATGGTGGCGCATTCCTGCGGCTCGTGGCCGCTCCAGCCGCCCCAGACGATGAGTGCTTCGCGCATTTATTTCCTCCTCGGGATTATTTGCCGAGCTGGCCGTCGACCAGCGAAGTTTCAAGGGGAGCAGGGCGCTCCACCTCGGTGGTGATGGAAACGGTGGTGCCGCTGTCCGATGCCGTCTGGAAGGCTTCCATGACCTCCAGCACGTGCAAGGCAAGATCGCCATTGGCGCGGTGCGGGCGGTTTTCGCGGATCGCATGGGCCATGTCGGCCACGCCGATGGAGCGGTAGTTGCCGTCAGCATAGGGCGAAGACAGTGCCTGCGGCTCGAACTGGCCGCCCTTTTTCAGCAATTGCACCTCACCGCCGAAATGATTGGGGTCGGGCACGATCAATGTGCCTTCCGTTCCGTAGATTTCCAGCGGTACATGTTTGTGGCCCGCCACATCAAAGCTCATGCCCACCTGCACCACCGCGCCGTTCTTGAATGCCAGCACGCCGGAAACATGGGTGGCGACATGGACTGGGATTTTCTCGCCATTCTTAGGTTCGCTGGTGATGAGGCGTTCGTTGCGCGGCGCGATGGCGAAACCTGCCACCTTGGCGACCGGGCCGAACAGGTTGACGAGATCGGTGATGTAATAGGGTCCCATATCCAGCATCGGCCCGCCGCCGACTTCGTAATAAAAGGCGGGGTTGGGATGCCAGCGCTCATGGCCGGGGCACATGAAGGTAGCCGTTCCGCCAACCGGCTGGCCGAGCACGCCTTCGTCTATCAGGCGGCGCGCGGTCTGGTGCCCGCCGCCGAGGAAAGTGTCCGGTGCCGAACCGATGCGCAGGCCCTTTGCCTTTGCCGCGTCCGCAAGCCGTTTACCCTCCGCGAAATTGATGCCGAGCGGCTTTTCCGAATAGGCATGTTTTCCCGCCTCAAGTGCGCGTAGGCCCACCTCCACATGCGCCTTGGGAATCGTCAGGTTGACGATGATTTCCACGGAGGGGTCATACAGAAGTTCGTCGATACTTCTTGCCTGAAAGCCGAACTCGTCTGCCCGCGCTTTTGCTGCCTCCTCGTTCATATCCGCCAGTCCGCGAATGTCGAGAATGGGAAACGACGCCATCGCCTTGAGATAGGCGCTGGAGATGTTGCCGCAGCCGATGATGCCGATACCGACCTTGTTCATGTGATTTCCTCCCGTAAATCAGAAATGCCTAAGCCCACTCTCAACCTTGCCGGCTAGAGCGCCGGCCCTGTCGTGTTCCATGGCGATTCGTAAAGCTCGTAAAGTGCGACAGCTGCCGCCCCCTGCGCCCACAGTTCGTCGCTTGCGACGTCGAAAACCAGCTCTGCGACGCCTGCCAGCGATGGCGGCACGGCGGCGTTGTAACTGTCGCGGATGCTGGCAATGAAGGGCTCTCCGAGCTCGAGACTGGAGCCGGTGATGATGACCCGTGGCGGCGCAAACAGCGTGACGATATTGGCAAGCGTCAGGCCAAGGGCTGCACCGGCGCGCAAGGCTGCCGCTATAAGATCGTTGTCTTCCGCCGCAATCAGCGCATGGGCATGCTGCATGCCGCGACCAAGCCGGATAGCTTCTGCAAAACGCCCGTCCACGGGGCGGGAACCGAGAATGGCGTTCTCGCCCGCCTGGCTCGCCAGCCGCACGGTTCCTTCACTGGCAAGGCCGATCACGAGGTCGCCGAGATTGTGGCTGAGGCCGCCTGCACCACGAAACAGCTGGTTTTGATGCATCACGCCAAGCCCAAGTGTCTGCTCGAGCGAGATCAGCACCATGTCCTCCAGATCGCGCGCATGGCCGAACCAGTGATGGGCAAGCGTGATGGCGTGGGCGTCGCTTTCGATGATGGTGGGGGAATTCAGCCGTGAGGTCATTTCCTCGGCAAAATCGACGTTCACTTCCCGCAGGATAGGGCTGCTGCGGATCCTGCCGGTGCGATGTTCGATGACGCCTGGCAGGCCAAGGCAGACCATGTCCACATCTTCCAGCGACAGTCCGGCATCGACCACGCAACGCCGCACCCCGTCTTCCACCAGATCGGCAATGACGCCGATCGGTTGGCGGTCTACACGGATCGGCAGGGCGAGGGTGGACAGCACGTTGCCGCAAAAATCGGTGACGACGAAGACCATGCGGCTTGCCGCAATCTTGGCGCCCACCACGCGGGCCGCATCCGGGTTCAGCTCCAGCATCACCCGCGGCCTGCCGCGTGCGCCCTCCGTGCGGATATCGCCGATATGGCGGGTAAGGATAAGCCCGTCATCGAGCAGCGATGCGGTGATGGCCGATACGGTGGTGGTGGAAAGCTGCGTTCTTTCGCTGATTTCCACCCGGGAGATCGGTCCGTGGCGGCGGATGCTGTCCAGCACGCTTAGCCGGTTGATCGCGCGCATCAGTTCTGGGTCTGCGGTCTTCATGGGTTCCTGCTGCGATCAATGCCGGTTCGAAAACCAATTTATGTCGGATTGCGGATTAAATAACGGTGTCAGGGAGGGGTGTGTCAAGCCGTTCGCTCAAAAAATCGGCATGGCGCCTTGACAATGAGCGAGTGCTAAGGTGAATTAATCCGCATTGGGGAATAAATGAGGAAATCCCCGAGGGAGGATCACGATCATGACGATTAGGCACGCAGGCGCAAGCCTGAGCGGCAGGCTGATAGGCTTTGCCACAACGACAAGCATTGCTCTCATGCTCGGCGCCGCAAGCGCCTCGGCCGCAACGGTCGTTAAATGGATGCATGTGGAGTTGGACCCCAAAGCCGTGGCCGTCTGGGAGGAGATTGCCAAGGAATATGAGGCCAAACATCCTGACGTGGACGTGCAACTGCAGTTTCTGGAAAACGAGGCGTTCAAGGCAAAATTGCCTACCCTGCTGCAGTCCAACGACGTTCCCGATTTCTTTTATAGCTGGGGCGGCGGCGTCCTTGAGGAACAGTCAAAAACCGGCGCACTCAAGGATTTGAGCGAGGTTTTCGATGCCGATGGCGGCAAGCTGCGGCAGGCCTATAACGCGGCGGCAATCGACGGCCTCTCCTTTGACGGCAAGGTCTGGGCAGTGCCCTACAAGGTCAGCCTCGTCAGTTTCTTTTATAACAAGGAGCTGTTTGCCAAGGCGGGCGTAAAGGCGGAAGACATCAAGACCTGGGACGATCTCGGCGCCACCGTCAAGAAAATCAAGGCAGCCGGTATCGTTCCGATTGCCGGTGGTGGCGGTGAAAAATGGCCGATCCATTTCTACTGGAGCTATCTCGTCATGCGCAATGGCGGGCAGAGCGTGTTCGACGCCGCCCGCAAGGGCGAGGGTGAAGGCTTCATGGATCCCTCCATCATCAAGGCGGGCGAGCAACTGGCCGAGTTCGGCAAGCTCGAACCCTTCCAGCCCGGCTATCTCGGCTCCACCTGGCCCCAGGCGCTCGGCGTCTTCGGTGACGGCAAGGCCGCGATGATCCTGGGCTTTGACAATACTGAAGCCAACCAGCGCAAGAATGCCGGTGACGGCAAAGGCCTTGCGGCAGACAATATCGGTCGCTTCGCCTTTCCCGCCGTCGAAGGTGGTGCTGGCAAAGTCACTGACACGCTGGGCGGTCTGAATGGTTGGGCAGTCACGAAAAACGCTTCCAAGGAAGCGATCGATTTCGCGACCTTCCTGACCAGCAAGGAAAGTGAAGAAAAGATGGCGGCTGCGGGCATGATACTGCCGGTTGCGACGGGTGCGGATGGAGCGGTCAAGAACCCGCTGCTGGCGGATTCGGCCAAGCAGCTTGCAAGCTCTACCTGGCACCAGAACTTCTTCGACCAGACACTGGGCGCTGCCGTTGGCCGCGTGGTCAACGATGTCTCCGTCGAAATCGTTTCCGGCCAGATGAGCGCCGAAGAGGGTGCCAAGCAAATTCAGGATGCTTTCGAGCTTCGCTGATTTCGGTTCCATGACGGCGCCGCGCGGGACGCGGCGCCGCAGTATCTGCCTGAATGAAAGCGGATAGAGATGACGGATATTTCCATGACTTCTGCGTCCATACCGGCGCGCGGCGCGTCGAAGACGAAGCGCAAGCAAAGCTCAGTCGCGCATGACCGTGCGCTGACCCTGCTGGTCTTCCTTCCGCCCGCATTGCTGCTCTTTACCCTGTTCGTCATCCTGCCCATGGGCGAGGCGGCATGGTACAGCCTTTACCGCTGGAACGGTTACGGCACGCCGACCGATTTCGTGGGCTTGAAGAATTTCCAGGTCCTGTTCGGCAATGCCGCCTTTTCTCAGGCTCTGCTCAATAACGGCCTCATCATCCTGATTTCCGTGCTGATCCAGATCCCGCTGGCGATCTGGCTTGCCATGATGCTGGCGCACCGCCTTCCGGGCGTCGTTGCCTTTCGGCTGGTTTTCTTCCTGCCCTATGTCCTTGCGGATGTCGCGGCCGGCCTGATCTGGCGCTTCGTTTATGATGGCGATTACGGCCTTTTCGCTGCCATCTCCAATTTCTTCGGCTTCGCCAATCCTTACGTGCTGGCCGACAAGGATGTGGCGATCTACGCCGTGCTTGGCGTCATCGTCTGGAAGTATTTCGGTTTCCACATGATGTTGTTCATCGCCGGCCTTCAATCCGTCGACAAGAACGTGCTGGAAGCTGCCGAAATCGACGGCGCCTCCGGCTGGCAGAAGTTTCGATACGTCACCTTGCCGATGCTCGGCTCAACGGTGCGTCTGTCCGTCTTTTTTGCGGTGATCGGCTCGCTACAGCTGTTCGACATGATCATGCCGCTCACCGGCGGCGGTCCGTCCAACTCCACGCAAACCATGGTCACCTTTCTCTACACCTACGGCGTCATGCGCATGCAGGTGGGGCTTGGCAGCGCGGTGGGTGTCGTTCTCTTCGTTATCTGCGTGACGCTCGCCTTCGGTTACAAAAGGATTTTCATGCGCCATGACTGAACCATCCACTTCCGTCCGCATGCCGCTGCAAACAAAGCTCTATCTTTATATATCGCTGAGCCTGATAGCGGCCATCGTGCTCATCCCGCTTCTGACGACGGCGCTTGGCGGCTTCAAGACGCTGGGGGATCTGCGCGTCAACCCGTTCGGCTTGCCAGCCGAGTGGCAATGGGCCAATTACGGCGATATCCTCTTTGGCAAACGCTACTGGCTGCAGATATTCAATTCGCTGGTGATTGCGCTGTTGACGGTCTTTTTGACGCTGACCGTCTCGGCCATGGCCGCCTTCACCTTTGCGCATGTGAAGTTCTTCGGCTCTTCTTTCCTGCTGAATTACTTCCTGCTGGGACTGATGTTCCCGGCGGCGACCGCCATCCTGCCGCTGTTCATCCGCATCCGCGATCTCGGTCTGCTCGATACCTATTGGGGCGTGGTTCTGCCTCAGGTGGCTTTCGGGCTCGGCATGAGCATCCTTCTGTTTCGCAATTACTTCCGCAATCTGCCGGAAGAATTGTTTCAGGCCGCTTTCGTGGATGGTTGCGGCTATCTGCGCTTCTTCTGGCACATTTCGATGCCGCTCTCACGACCCATCGTGGCGACGGTTGGGATCGTTTCCTTCGTCGGCAGCTGGAACAGCTACATTCTGCCGCTGATTATGCTGAACTCGGAATCGAAATATCCCTGGCCACTCGGCATCATGGTCTATCGCGGCGAATTCGGCACGGAATGGCAGCTCGTGCTCGCCTTCATCACGCTGACGATCCTGCCGACCGTCATCGTCTTCTTCCTCGCACAGAAACACATCATCGCGGGCCTGACGGCCGGTGCCGTCAAATCGTGACTTGAAAGGAGCAAAACATGGCTTCCGTCGAACTTAGGGATATCCGCAAGTCCTATGCCTCGCTCGATGTCATTCACGGCATCTCGCTCGATATAACCGATGGCGAATTCATTGCGCTGGTCGGGCCTTCGGGCTGCGGCAAATCTACCCTGCTGCGCATGATCGCCGGGCTGGAGGAAATCACCGATGGGGATATCCTCATTGGCGGCACCGTCGTCAATTCCATGACGCCGCGCGAGCGCAATATCGCCATGGTATTCCAGTCCTATGCGCTTTATCCGCATATGACGGTCGCCGAAAACATGGGCTTCAACCTGAAGCTTGCCGGGCAGCCGAAAAACGTCATCGATGAGCGCGTGGCGGAAGCCGCACGCATGCTCGATCTCGGCAAGCTTCTGGACCGCAAGCCCTCGCAGCTTTCTGGTGGCCAGCGCCAGCGCGTCGCCATGGGCCGCGCCGTGGTGCGCAACCCGGCCGTCTTCCTGTTCGATGAGCCGCTGTCAAATCTGGATGCCAAGCTGCGCGTGCAGATGCGTAGCGAAATCAAGGCTCTGCATCAGAAAGTCGGTACGACCTCCATCTACGTCACCCATGATCAGATCGAGGCAATGACGCTGGCCGACCGGGTGGTGGTGCTCAATCACGGCCGTATCGAGCAGCAGGGCACGCCGCTCGAACTTTATAAGACACCTGCCAATCTTTTCGTTGCCGCCTTCATCGGCTCGCCGGCCATGAACCTCATCGAAGGCGTGGTCGACGGCGAGGGCGATCAACCTGCCGCCCGGCTGAAGGACGGGACGGCGATCCGCATTGCCGCCTCAAGAAATGTCAAGCGCGGCCAGTCGGTGACGATCGGATTGAGACCGGAACATATCGGTTCGACCGTCGGCGGCGATATTTCGCTGTCCGGCAGGACGGTGTTGGTCGAGCCGACAGGCGCGCAGACGCATGTGGTCTTCGAACTGGCGGGCGATCAGGTTACGGCGGTGGTGGATGGCGAGCAACTGGTCAAGGTCAACACCCCCTTTGCCGCCACCGTGCATCACGAGCGTGTACATGTGTTCGACAGGGCAAGCGGTCTGGCGCTTTAGACGTGTTTCGTTTTTTAGTGGAATAACGAAATTCTCTCGCTCCCCGGCATTTGGGGCTTGTCTGAAAATTATGAGCGGTTAGCTTGGCAAATTGGGAGCCAAAGCGGTTTTACCGCTGAACTGTATCGATACAGGAGGAGATTTTTATGAAAACGATCAAGGGACCGGGTCTTTTTCTCGGTCAGTTTGCCGGTGATGCTGCGCCTTTCAATACATGGGACGGCATTACCAAATGGGCGGCAGAAAAGGGTTATGCCGGCGTGCAGGTTCCCACCTGGGCCGGGCAGTTGATCGATCTGAAAAAGGCTGCGGAATCCAAGGATTATTGCGATGAATTTGCGGGTGTCGCCCGCCAGAACGGCATCGAGGTAACCGAGCTTTCCACCCATTTGCAGGGCCAGCTGGTTGCCGTTCACCCCGCCTATGACGAAGCCTTCGATGGTTTTGCAGCACCTGAAGTGCGCGGCAATCCGAAGGCTCGCCAGCAATGGGCGGTGGAACAGGTGAAGCTTGCCCTGAAGGCTTCGAGAAATCTCGGCATTAACGCACATGCGACCTTTTCGGGTGCTCTTGCCTGGCCCTTCATCTATCCGTGGCCGCAGCGCCCGGCCGGTCTGGTGGAAACCGCCTTTGACGAGCTGGCAAGACGCTGGACGCCGATCCTCGATTACGCCGATGAGCAGGGCGTGGATGTCTGCTACGAAATCCATCCCGGCGAAGATCTGCATGATGGCGTGACTTTCGAGATGTTCCTGGAGCGTGTGAAGAACCACAAGCGCGCCAACATGCTCTACGACCCGTCGCATTATGTGCTGCAATGCCTTGATTATCTTGACAATATCGACATCTACAAAGACCGTATCAAGATGTTCCACGTCAAGGACGCTGAGTTCAATCCGACCGGCCGCCAGGGCGTGTATGGCGGTTATCAGGGTTGGGTCAACCGTGCGGGCCGCTTCCGCTCGCTGGGTGACGGGCAGGTGGATTTCGGTGCGGTATTCTCGAAAATGGCTGCCAGTGATTTCGACGGATGGGCAGTGGTTGAATGGGAATGCGCGCTGAAACATCCTGAAGACGGTGCCCGGGAAGGGGCCGAGTTCGTCAAGCACCATATCATCCGCGTCACGGAAAAAGCCTTTGATGATTTCGCATCTGCCGGCACCGATGATGCGGCCAACCGGCGCATGCTTGGGCTTTAAAAGCATTTCCAGGAAAAGTGTGAAGCCGTTTTCCGTGTGGGAATGCGCTTAGAAAATGCCGAGGAGACATTATGGCTATTGAAGGAAAGACAACCGACAAGGCGAACACGCGGATTCGCCTGGGCATGGTGGGTGGCGGTTCGGGTGCATTTATCGGCGGCGTTCACCGCATGGCCGCGCGGCTCGACAACCGCTTCGATCTCGTGGCCGGGGCCTTGTCCTCGACACCGGAAAAATCCCTCGCCTCCGGCCGCGAACTCGGGCTTGCTCCAGAGCGTTGCTATGGGTCATTCGAAGAAATGGCAGAGAAGGAAGCGCTTCGCGAGGATGGTATCGAGGCGGTAGCGATCGTCACGCCCAACCACGTACATTATCCTGCGGCGAAGGCGTTTCTGGAACGCGGCATCCATGTCATCTGCGACAAGCCGCTGACCTCCAATCTGGAAGATGCCAAAAAGCTGAAGGACGTGGCGGACAAGGCGGACGCACTATTCATCCTCACCCATAACTACACCGGTTATCCTATGGTGCGGCATGCGCGTGAACTGGTGGAAACCGGTGCGCTCGGGAACATCCGCCTGGTGCAGATGGAATATCCGCAGGATTGGCTGGCTGAGCCGTTGGAGCAGACCGGTGCGAAACAGGCCGTCTGGCGCACCGATCCGGCGCAATCCGGTGTCGGCGGCTCCACAGGGGATATCGGCACCCATGCCTATAATCTCGGCTGCTTCATTTCCGGTCTGGAAGCCGATGAACTGGCAGCGGATGTACATACCTTCGTGGAAGGTCGCCGTCTGGACGACAATGCGCATGTGATGCTGCGCTTCAAGCCAAAGGACGGCAAGCAACCAGCCAAGGGCCTGCTTTGGTGCAGCCAGGTGGCTGTCGGGCATGAAAACGGGCTGAAGGTCCGCGTTTACGGCGACAAGGCAGGCATCGAGTGGACGCAGGCTGATCCGAACTATCTCTGGTTCACGAAGCTTGGCGAGCCGAAACAGCTCATCACCCGCGGCGGTGCTGGCGCCGGTGCCGCGGCCGCGCGTGTCACGCGCATTCCCTCGGGCCATCCGGAAGGATATCTCGAAGCCTTCGCGACCATCTATACCGAAGCGGCACACGCCATCGAAGCCCGCCGCACCGGTTCGGAGCTCGACAAGGCGGTCACCTATCCGACCGTCGATGACGGTGTCAAAGGCGTTGCTTTTGTCACCGCCTGCATCGAATCCGGTAAAAAGAATGGCGGCTGGGTGAAGCTGTAAGATCGACATGGCGTCGCGGCGCATTTCTTCTCCCTTGGGGGGAGAAGGGCCGGATGAGGGGGCAAGCTCTCGGCATATCTCTGCCTGCTTCCCCTCACGACCCACCTGAAGACGTGATCAATTTGCGCGTGTCATCTGCTGCTGCATTCGTTCAGTCACGGGGCAACCGTCCTGTATTCTCGTCCAGGATGAGACGTTGAGTTTCATTTCGCAGCGCGCGAGATAGGAGCCGCCATCGACCCTCAGGCAGGATGTCTGGCCGAGTTCGAACATGACACCGCGATTTCGGCATTTGCAATTGTGGGCATCCGCCAAGGTGGGGATCAGGGCCAGGGCTAGACCAATTACGAGCACTCCAAAACGCATGGCTGAGGCTCCAAAAGACAGGCCACCAGATTATACCTGTCCGACGGTATAGTCAAAACAGCCACCTTCAACGATGCGCACCGCAAGGCCATAACAGGCTCGAACTCTCCTGCTTTCACCCGATCAAAATCGCCCTGATATCATTCACATTCGTCAGCGTCGGACCGGTAACGACAAGGTCGCCAACCGCCTTGAAGGCGGTGTAGCTGTCGTGTCCCACCAGCGACTGGCGCGGATCGGCACCGGCGTTGCGCATACGCGCAAGCGTATCGGGCGTCACCAGTGCGCCTGCCGCATCCTCAACGCCGTCTATGCCGTCGCTATCGCCGGCAATGGCCCAGATACCGTCTGCACCCTTCAGCGTCAGTGCAAGGCTCAGCAGAAATTCCGTGTTGCGCCCACCCTTGCCGGCCAGCCCTTTGCCGATCGTCACCGTGGTTTCTCCGCCGGAAAGCAGCACGGCCGGGCCTTTGACTGGCAGGCCCTTGCGGCTGGCGGAGAGGGCGATACCCGCCATCACCGCGCCGACATCCTTTGACTCGCCCTCCAGCGAATCCCCGAGGATGAGCGGCGTAAGGCCAAGCCTCACCGCCTCGTCCGCCGCCGCCTGTAGGGCGAGCGAGGGTGTCGCGATCAGCCTGATGTCCTCTTCTATATCGCCTGTCTTCGGCGTTTCCTCGCCCTTTTCCAGCACTTTGCGCACATTCTCGGGAAGATCGAGCGCATAACGGGAGACGATTTCCCGCACATTGTTGATATCGCTCGGATCGGCAACCGTGGGGCCGGAAGCGATTTCGGAGGGATCGTCGCCCGGTACGTCTGAAATCAACAGCGAAACCACTCTGGCCGGTTTGGCGGCCAGCGCCAGTCGTCCGCCCTTTATGCGGGAGAGGTGCTTGCGCACGGCATTCATCTCGGAAATCGTCGCACCGCTGGCGAGAAGCGCGCGGTTGACGGCCATCTTGTCCGCAAGCGTCATGCCTTCGGCAGGTGCGACCATCAGTGCCGAACCGCCGCCGGAAATTAGCGCGATCACCATGTCGTCTGCGGTCAGCCCTTCAACGGCGGCAAGAATGCGTCTTGCCGCTTCCGCACTCATGTCGTCGGGCACGGGATGGGAGGCCTCGATGATTTCGATGCGCCCGGCCGGAACGGCATGACCGTAACGGGTTACGACGATACCGGAGAGGTTCACATCCGCCCAGGCCTTATCAAGCGCTGCGGCCATGGCAGCCGAGGCCTTGCCCGCGCCTACCACCACGCACCTGCCCTTGGGCGGGGAAGGAAGATGATGTTGCAGCACCTTTGCGGGATCGGCACTCGCCACTGCCGCCATAAATATGCGGTTGAGGGCGTCTTTTGCGCGGAGATCGTTCCATGCGGTCATAGGTTCATACTCCGATCCAAAGGAAGCCGAGCGCAAACAATGCCGGCAAAGCCTGAATGAACAGGATTTTCATATTGGCGGTAATGGCGCCGAAAATGCCGGCTATCAGGACACAGGTGAGGAAGAAGACCTTGAAACTCAGTCTTTCATCGCCCTGCGTGAGCCCATAGATCAATCCGGCTGCCAGAAAACCATTGTAAAGCCCCTGATTGGCGGCAAGCACCTTCGTCTGTCGCGCAAAATCCGCAGAGAGGCCGAAGGCCTTGCGGCCGGCCGGCTTTTCCCACAGCAGCATTTCCAGAATGGTGATGTAAACATGGATGGCCGCAACCACGGCAATCAGAATGCTGGCGATCATCGGCGGTTTCCTCCAAACCCTGATGTCCGGCGCGTCAATTATCCGCAAAAAGGGAGAGGCCGACCGGATAATCCGTTTTAACGGTGGTACACATGGCCGCAAGGCCATAATCCCTCTCTTCCCGCGCAAACCTGTTGAAGAGCCGCACAGCATTGCTTGACTCTTTGCTGAAATAAGAACAAAACAGGAACAATAAAACTGAAAAACCGGAATTGAAACCTGTCATGCCATGCAAAAGCGCGCGGAACAGTTGCTCGTTGTCGAAGAGCTGCGTGAAAGGCTGGAAAGGATCGGTGGCGGTCCTCACCGCCTGCACGAGGCCTTGCCTTTCGGCGTGGATGCCATCGATCACCATTTGCCTGGAGGCGGGCTGAAGCTCGGTTGCCTGCATGAGGTGAGCGGCGGCGGCAATGGCGCCGCCGATGGTGCGGCAGCGGCGCTTTTTGCGGCCGGTGTGGCAGCAAGGCTGTCCGGCAAGGTCTTATGGTGTGTTACCCGCAGGGATCTGTTCATGCCGGGATTGACGCAGGCGGGCCTGTCGCAGAACCGCGTCATCATCGTCGAATGCCGCGATGAGAAAGGCGTGCTCGACTGTTTCGAGGAAGGCTTGCGCTGCAACGGTTTTGGCGCCGTGATGGGCGAGCTTGCGAAGTTGCCGATGAATGCCTCGCGACGGTTGCAACTGGCGGCGGAAACCTCTGGTGTCACCGGCATCGCCATTCGACGCTTCCGGCGCCCGGCCGATGCGGCGTTGTTTGGCGAGCCGACGGCCGCTGTAACCCGCTGGCGTGTCTCTGTCCGGCCATCTTCGCCCCTGCCGGTGCCGGGGGTCGGCAGGCCACGCTGGTTTCTGGAACTTTTGCGATGTCGCGGCGGCCAAAGCGCTGCATTTGAAGTGGAAGCCTGTGATGCAAAGGGTCGTCTCGCTTTACCTGCCGACATGGCCGACGGATCGCTACCGGCGTCTTTCGGGGCAGAACGCGCCGCCGGTTGAAAAGCCGCTGGTCATGATCGGCCGTCAGGGCAGCCGCCGCCTGGTGCTGGCGCTGAACAAGGCAGCAAAGGCGGCGGGCATCCGGCCCGGCACACCCGTCAGCAAGGCGCAGGCTTTGGTGCCGGATCTCGTTGTCGAGGATATGGATGCGGCGGCGGATGCCCGCGCCCTGCAACAACTCGCTTTTCATTTCCTGCGTATCTATGCCCCGATCGTCGCCGCAGATCCGCCTGATGGGCTGGTGCTGGATACGGCAGGTGCGGACCATCTGCACGGCAATGAGACGCTGATGTTGAGCGGCATGGTGAACTGCCTGCATACCGCAGGCTTCGCCGCCCGCGCTGCCATTGCCGATAGCTGGGGGGCGGCCCATGCGCTTGCCCGGTTTGGCCGTGAGGAGATCAGCATCGTATCGCCGGGCGGGCAGCGGGCTGCGATCAGCGGGCTGCCGCTGGTGGCGCTCAGGCTGGAGGAGCGTATCGTTTCCGGATTGAAGGTGCTCGGTTTTCGCACCATAGGCGAACTTGCCGAGGCTCCACGGGCGCCGTTGACCCTGCGTTTCGGCCCGGAAGTGGTCAGGCGGCTCACCCAGGCTTTCGGCGAGACTGGCGAACCTATCGAGCCGGTGCGCATTGCCGAACTGGTGGAGGTGCGCCGCGCCTTTCCCGAGCCGATCGCGGCGGCGGAGACAATTGCCCGCTATGTGCAAAAGCTGGTTGCTGAGCTTTGCGTCTCGCTGGAAAAGCGCGGCCTTGGCGCACGTCGCGTCGATCTGGTGCTGCACCGGGTGGATAGCGGCTTGCAGGCCGTGCGGGCCGGCACCTCCAGACCGGTGCGTGATGCCAAACAGCTTGTCCGGCTTCTGACCGACCGTATCGACACCATCGATCCCGGCTTTGGCATCGAGATGATGGTGCTGACCGCCACCCATGCCGAGCCGCTTGTCGCCGCGCAGGCCCGGTCCTCGCTTCTGGAGGAAGGGCGTGCGGAAATCGCCGATACGGTCGATGTCATCCTCAATCGTGGCCACAGGGTATATCGTTATGCGGCGGTGGCAAGCGACGTGCCGGAACGTTCTCTTGCCAGCGTTGCGGCGCTGGCACCTGAGGATACGCTCGGCTGGCCTTGCCACTGGCCGCGCCCGGTCAGGCTTTTTGCAAGGCCGGAACCCATCGAAACTCTGGCGCTGCTTCCGGATCATCCGCCGCGTTATTTCATCTGGAAAGGCGTGCGCCATAATGTGCGGCGCGCTGATGGGCCGGAACGGGTGTTTGGCGAATGGTGGAAACGCGACCGCGAAAAGGCCGCCGTGCGCGATTATTTCACTGTCGAAAACGAAAGCGGCGAGCGTTTCTGGATTTTCCGCTCCGGTGATGGCGAACATACCGAGACGGGCTCGCAGGGCTGGTTCATCCATGGGGTCTTCGCATGAGCACGCCGCGCTATGCCGAGCTTCAGGTGACCACGCATTTCTCCTTCCTGCGCGGTGCAAGTTCCTGTGATGAACTGTTCGAACAGGCAAAAAATCTCGGTATCGAGGCACTCGGCATAGTCGATCGCAATAGCCTTGCGGCCATTCCCCGCGCTTATGAAGCGGCCGATAATCATGGCATCCGGCTCGTCATCGGCTGCCGGCTCGATCTGGATGACGATCTTTCCGTGCTTGTCTATCCCATGGATCGCCCGGCTTACGGGCGGCTTTGCCGGCTGCTTTCCGTCGGCAAGAAGAGGGGTGGCAAGGGTAAGTGTCGGCTCACATGGGACGATCTCGTAGCTTATGGCGAAGGCCTTATCGTGGTGCTGCTCGCCGATCTGGCTGACGATCTCTGCGCGCTTCGCCTGCGCCGGTTGAAAGCTGCTTTTGCTGACCGGGCCTATATGGCGCTGAGCCTGCGAAGACGACCCAACGACCAGATGCGGCTTTTCGAATTGTCGAATATGGCTGCAGCCGCTGATGTGCCGACTGTTGTTACCAATGACGTGCTGTTTCATGTGCCCGAGCGTCGCATGCTGCAGGATGTCGTTACCTGCATCCGGCACAATTGCACCATTGACGAGGCGGGTTTCCGGCGCGAGCGGCATGCCGACCGCTATATGAAGCCGCCTCAGGAAATGCACCGGCTGTTTGCTAGCTACCCGGAAGCACTGGCCCGCAGCCTCGAAATCGCGAAGCGTTGCACCTTTTCGTTGAAGGAGCTGGTCTATCAATATCCTGAAGAGCGCAGCCTGCCGGGGCTGACGGCGCAACAGGCGTTGGAAAAGCTCGTCTGGGAAGCGGTGCCGGGGCGTTATCCGGATGGTCTGCCGGAGAAGGTTGAAAAGGCGCTGCATCATGAGTTGGATGTTGTCGGCAGATTGCAATATGCGCCCTATTTCCTGACCGTGAGTGCTATCGTCCGACAGGCTCGCAAAATGGATATCTTGTGCCAAGGACGCGGTTCTGCGGCAAACTCGGTTATCTGTTTTGTACTTGGTATCACTGCCATTGATCCTGCTCGTTTCAGCAATCTCGTCTTTGAACGTTTTGTTTCCGAAAACCGGGGTGAACCGCCTGACATCGATGTGGATTTCGAGCATCAGCGTCGTGAGGAGATTATTCAATGGGTCTACAAAAACTATGGCCACGATAAAGCGGCGCTTTGTTCAGTCGTCACCCGCTACCGTGGTCGAGGGGCATTGCGAGATGTTGGTAAGGTACTAGGTCTGCCGGAGGATTTGACCAAACTTCTGTCCTCGCAAGTCTGGCGCTGGAGCGAAGGAGTGGGCGAAAAAGAGGTGAAGGAACTGAACCTCAATATGGAGGATCGTCGCCTTAAACTGGCTTTCGAGCTTGCCAACCAGCTTGTTGGCACACCGCGCCATCACAGCCAGCATCCGGGCGGCTTCGTACTTTCCCATGATAGGCTGGATGAGCTCGTGCCAATTGAACCAGCCGCCATGGACGGTCGACAGATCATTGAATGGGATAAGGACGATATCGATATCGTCCGGTTCATGAAAATGGATTGCTTGGCGCTTGGAATGCTTTCCTGCATGAAGCGTGGCTTCGACCTGCTGGAGGCTCGTACAGGAGAAAAATACGATCTTGCCGCGATGCCACCGAATGATCCTGCAACATTTGCAATGATCCAAAAAGCCGACACGTTAGGCACTTTCCAGATCGAAAGCCGGGCGCAGATGTCGATGTTGCCGCGTTTGAAGCCTGCCGAATTTTACGATCTTGTTATTCAGGTCGCTATCGTTCGTCCCGGTCCCATTCAGGGAGATATGGTCCATCCATATTTGCGGCGCCGTCAGGGAAAAGAGCCCGTTCGATATGAAAAACCAGAGCTTAAAAATATTCTCGAAAAGACGCTGGGTGTCCCGCTATTCCAAGAGCAGGCCATGAAGATTGCCATCGACTGCGCCGGTTTTTCTCCCGGCAAGGCGGACCAGTTGCGCCGCGCGATGGCGACTTTCAAGAATGTCGGCACGATCTCCAAGTTCCAGCAGGATTTGATCGATGGCATGGTGGAACGCGGCTATGACGAGGACTTCGCCAAACGCATCTTCAAACAGCTAGAAGGGTTCGGCAGTTATGGTTTCCCGGAAAGCCACGCGGCGTCCTTCGCGCTGATTGCCTATGCTTCCGCATGGCTGAAGTGCCATCATCCGGATATTTTCTGTGCCTCGCTTCTGAATTCGCAGCCCATGGGCTTTTACGCCCCGGCGCAGATCGTGCGCGATGCGCGCGATCATGGGGTGGAGGTTCGCCCGGTTTGCGTCAACAACAGCCGTTTTGATTGCACGCTGGAGCCCACGGGCAAGAAGAATGCGAATGGTAAAGAGCGCTACGCCGTGCGGCTTGGCCTGCGCATGGTGAAGGGGCTTTCCAACGATCATGCAGCAAAAATCGTCGCCTGCCGTCAGGATCGCGATTTCGTTTCCGTGGACGATCTCTGGCGGAGGGCAGGTGTTCCCGCCGCTGCCCTAGTCTGTCTCGCCGAAGCCGATGCATTTCTGCCGTCGCTGTCGCTTTCCAGACGCGAGGCGCTGTGGGCCATCAAGGCGTTGCGGGATGAGCCGCTGCCGCTTTTTGCTGCCGCTGCCAGTCGGGAAAACGCTGTGGTGGATGAGCTTTCCGAACCCTCCGTCGCGCTGCGGCCCATGACTGATGGCGGCGAGGTGGTGCAGGATTATGGTCATGTGGGGCTGACCCTGCGCGAACACCCCATGTCCTTCCTGCGGCGCGATCTTTCCCGCCGGCGCATCGTCAGCTGCGCGGAGGCGGTGCGCGTCCGTGATGGAACGTGGCTGGAAACGGCGGGGCTGGTTCTGGTGCGCCAGCGCCCAGGCTCGGCAAAGGGAGTGATCTTCATGACTCTGGAGGATGAGACGGGTATTGCCAATGCGGTTCTGTGGGTAAAGACCTTCGAAAAATACCGGCGCGTGGTGCTTTCCGCCGGGATGGTCGGCATTTACGGCAAGATCCAACGGGAAGGCGAGGTGGTGCATCTGGTCGCACACCGGCTGACCGATCTGTCAGAGGCGCTGGCAAGCGTGGGTGAGCGCAACCACCCCTTTCCTCTGCCGCATGGGCGCGGCGACGAGTTCCACCACGGTATTCCGCCGGACGATCATCGCAACATCAGGAAACGCCCACCGCCTGCGACCCAGGATGGAGATGAGGTGGAGCGGATAAAGGTCATTTCCCGCAATTTCCATTAGAGCATTTCCAGTAAAAGTGCGTAGCGGTTTTACGTCCAGAAAATGCGTAAAAACAAAGAGATAGAGCGCGTCCAAAGATTCTGTTTAAGCCGGACGTGCTCTAAGATGCGCTCTATGCCGCATCTTCCAGACCAGAGGTGTCCTTCCTGCGGAACTGGCTGGGCGGCGCGCCGATCACGCGTTTGAAGGCGCGGCTGAAGGATGCCTCGGAATCGTAGCCGAGCTTTTCCGCCGCCAACGTGACACGCATACCCTCGCGCAGCCACAGTCGCGCCTGATGCATGCGTATGCGAACGACATAACGGGCTGGGCTTTCACCCACCACACGGGTGAAGCGTTCTGCAAAACTCGAGCGGGATGCACCCATCAGGGAGGCAAGCTCTTCCACGCTCCAGTCTTTCTCGGGGGTAAGGTGGATCGCTGCAAGCACCCGTCCGAGTTCGGGATTGCGCACGGCGGCAAGCCAACCGCTGGAATCGCCGCAACCATATTCTACCCATGTGCGGATCAGTGTTGCCGTCAAGACATCGGCAAGCCGCGCCAGAATGCCACCGGCACCAACGCGGTTCAGTTCCACTTCGCGCGCCATGGCTTCCAGGAGATGCGGAATGGCCGGATCGCTTTTGGCGAGATCGCTGGTCAGCATCACATCCGGCATCAGTTGCAAAAGCGGATGCAGATTATCCATGTTGAAACGCATCGAGGCGGTAAAGGCTACCGTGTCGCCGCCGGCACCGGCACATTCCATGTCGAAAATGCCCTGACACACTTCCTTTTTACCGAACCGGTCGAAGAGGGCAGGCGTTACATCCTCGCCGCTGCCCAGCACATGGGCGTGGCCACGGGGAAGAAGCACTGCATCGCCGCACGTAAGCGTCAGCCATTCTCCGGAAGGTTTGCGTAATTTTGCCTGGCCCACGCCGATAAAATGAAACCGCGCCGCCTCCTGCTCGGGAAAGGCCGTCGCCCAGGGCGTTGCCATGCGGCAGCGGCCATATTCCACGCCGTCAAGCCGCAGACCACGCAGCATTTCCGTCAATGCATCATTCATGGCAACTCACAAATTCGGACGTTTGGTTAAGGAATGCGGATTTTTTAGCATGGAAACGCCGAGCTGTCACGCGTAGCTTACGACCATCGATTTGTGAGGCGACGCACCGGGCTCCCACCGGCTTCATCGTTTTGCCATTCCGTTTCAGGGCTCGTTCCCAGAATGCGCATCAGGAGATTTTCATGAATAACCGAACAATCAACGAACTTGAATATGCACCACACAGACAAGAGCCGGATGCGAAGTGGGCGGCGGTGGTTTCGCTTTCGCTTGGTGTCTTCGGGCTGGTAACGGCGGAATTCCTGCCGGTCAGCCTTCTGACGCCACTGTCGACCGATCTCTCCATCAGCTCCGGCATTGCCGGCCAATCCATCACCGTCACGGCACTGGTCGCAGCGGTTGCCGGTCCCGGCGTCGTCATCGGCACGCGCAGCATTGATCGCCGGTGGACCCTGCTTGGCCTCACGACGTTGCTGATCATTTCCAGCACATTGGCCGCTTTTGCCAACGGTCTTTTCATGCTGTTTACATCGCGCGTTTTGCTCGGCATCGGCCTCGGCGGCTTTTGGGCCATGTCGGCGGCGCTGGCGCTAAGGCTTGTTCCGCTGGATAAGATGCCGCGCGCCATGGCCATCATCCTAACCGGCGTTTCGGTTGCCACCGTTTGCGCAGCCCCTGTCGGAGCGTGGATCGGCGCGACGCTTGGCTGGCGTGCGGCCTTTGCCGTCGCCGGCGTGCTGGGTGTCATCGCACTTGTCGTGCAGTTGCTCACCGTTCCCTCGCTGCCGCCGGCCGGTGCGCCCGGCCTGTCCACCATGTTCCGGCTATTGCAGCGCCCGCAGGTCAGGATCGGCCTTCTGACGACGCTATTCATCGTTGCGGGTCACTTCGCCGGCTTCACCTATGTTCGCCCCTTCCTCGAAGACGTGCCGCAGCTTGGCGTCGAAGCGATCTCGCTCGTTCTTCTGGCTTACGGCGTGGGCGGTTTTTTCGGTAATCTCTTCGGCGGCTTCCTCGCCGAGAAGAACACGGCATGGGCCGTGACATTTGCCGCCACCCTGATTGCCGCATCCGCTTCCGTGCTGGTGATTGCCGGTGCATCTCCCGTTGTCGCTGGCTTTGCCATTGCCTCCTGGGGTTTCGCCTTCGGTGCGCTTCCTGTCAGCGTGCAGAGCTTCATCACCCGCGTCGCCTCAGACGAGGCCGAAAGTGCGGGCGCGTTGCTGCTCACCACCTTCCAGATCGCCATTTCCAGCGGCGCTGTTCTGGGCGGACTGCTGATCGACCTTCAGGGTGCGACGATGGTCTTCGTTTTCGTCAGCATTGCAGCACTCCTCGGCGCATCGCTCATGGCATCGCGCCGTGGCGTGGTGCCGCAGATTGAAGCGTCGCAGGGGTAAGATACTTGCCGGAAGGAAAAGGACCCGCATCCGTGCGGGTCCGAATTTTATGATGAAAAGCCACCCCCTCCGTCATGCCGGCATCAGGCCGGGGGTGACAGAAGGGATGTCTATAGGCTTTTCGCCCTCAAGGTGTCTTGATTGCCTTTCGCGTCCGGTCCTTGCCGACCTCGATTACATGGCGCATGGCTTTCACGGCGGCGTCCGCATCACGGGCGGCGATGGCGTGCACGATCCGCAGATGGTTTGCGGCGATCTCGGCGATGGTTCCGGGCGACGAGGCCGGGGACGAAAGCTGGAATGAGATCGCAAGGGCGGCTTCGATCAGCCCGCTTGCCGAACGCATGAAGGGATTGCCGGACATGTGCGCCACGGCGAGGTGGAATTCGAGATCGACCTTGGCGATGGTTTCCGGCGTATGCTGCGGATTGTCGAACTTGGCGGCAATCACATAAAGGGAAACGATATCGTCATTCGATGCCTGAAGCGCGGCAGCTGCCGCTGCCGCCGGTTCGAGCGCGAGGCGGATTTCCGCCAGATGTGTCACGAATTCCTGGTCTATTCCGGCTTCGCAGCGCCAGCCCAGCACATCCGGGTCAAAGAAGTTCCAGCTCGAACGGTCGAGAACGCGGGTGCCGACCTTTGCCTTTGGTTCGACCAGCCGCTTGGCCGCCAGCGTCTTCATCGTCTCGCGCAACACGGTGCGCGAGACCCCGAAACGGAGCGACAGTTCGGCATCGTTAGGCAGCAGGGATCCCTCCGCAATCCTGCCCGAGACGATGGCGCTGCCGAGTTCGGAGACCACATGCGCGTGGCTGTTCCGGCGTTTTCGCCCGCTTATCGTCGTTTCGAGCAGCCCCAATAAAGCCTCCGTGTTGGTTATGCCGGATGTGGTCCGGCCAGTCTCCTGTTTGAATACCAGATGATTGCGCGCTGCAACACGATGAAGACAAAAAGCAGCACGCCAATAACGATTTTGGTCCACCAGGATGACAGGGTTCCGTCAAAAACGATGTAGGTCTGGATCAACCCCTGGATCAGCAGTCCGACGAAGGTTCCCGCCACCAGCCCCATTCCACCCGTTAGAAGCGTTCCGCCAATGACAACAGCTGCAATAGCGTCCAGCTCCACGCCCACGGTCGCCAAGGAATAACCCGATGAGGTGTAGAGCGTGTAGACGATGCCGGCGAGGCCGGACAGGAACCCGGAAAGTGCGTAGATGCCGATTGTCGTTGTACCGATCGGCACACCCATCAGTTCGGCCGATTGCGGGTTACCGCCAAGTGCATAGACATTGGCGCCGAAGCGGGTGCGGCTGGCAATCAGCATGCCGGCGGCAAAGACGAGAAGCATGACAATAGCAAGTGCTGTCAGCCTGCCGCCGCCGGGAAAGCGGAAATAAAATCCCTGTATCGCATCGATGAAGGGATGCGAGATCGGTACGGATTGCGTCGAGATCAGATAGGCCGCGCCACGCGCCAGGAACATGCCCGCCAATGTCACCACGAATGGCGGGATCGACAGGAAGCGTATCATCGCCCCCATCATGCAGCCGAACAGCGTCGAGATCACGAGCACGATGGCGAAGGCCAGCAGCGGGTGAATATTATAGGTGCCGACCATGACAGCTACGAAAACGCTGGTGAAGGCGATGACGGAGCCGATGGACAGATCAATGCCACCCGACAGGATCACGAAAGTCATGCCAACGGCAGCGATGCCGAGAAAGGCATTGTCGGTCAATAGATTGCCGATCACCCGTGTCGACAGGATCGCCGGATATTGCAGCACGCAGAGAAGATAGGCGATGAGGAAGATCGTCAGTGTGGTGAGGAACGGAAGATTGCGGCTGTGGATCATCGCGCGGTACCTTCCTTGGTCATTCCGTTGGCGGTGGCCGGTTTTGCGTGTGGCTTTGGCGTTTTGACAAAGCCCAGAACCGCCATGATTGCCGGCGATTGCAGTGTCAGTACCACCATGATGATACCAGCCTTGATGATGAGGTTGAATTCCGGCGGGAAACCGGAGACCAGAATGCCGGTATTGATGGTCTGGATGATGAGCGCGCCGATCAGCGATGCGGTGATGGAGAAGCGGCCGCCATTCAGCGATGTACCACCGATCACCACCGCCAATATGGCGTCCAGTTCCAGCCACAGCCCGGCATTGTTGGCATCCGCGCCGCGAATGTCGGCGGTCACGATCATGCCGGCGATGGCCGCGCAGAGACCGGAAACGGCGTAGACGAAAAACAGCAGGAAGCGTGCCCGCACACCGGCAAGTGCCGCCGCGCGGCGATTGATGCCGGTTGCCTCAATCAGAAAGCCGAGCGCGCTCTTGCGCACCAGAAGGCCGATTACCAGCGCCGCCGCCAACCAGATGATGACGGGCAGGGGAATGCCGGCGAAGGAGCCGGAGCCGATGGCGGAAAAGCTGTCGTCGTTGAAGGTGAGAATGACACCTTCGGTGATGAGCTGGGCGATGCCGCGCCCCGCCACCATCAGGATCAGCGTGGCGATGATCGGCTGGATGTCGAGAAGGGCGACCAGCACCCCGTTCCACAGGCCGCAGGCAATGCCAACAGCAAGCGAGATGGCGATGACGGTTGGGATGGAATGGCCGTTGCTGATGAGTGTTGCCGCCACCGCGCCACAAATGGCGATAACAGCACCGATCGACAGATCGATGCCCTTGGTAGCGATCACCAGCGTCATGCCAATCGTCAGGAGCGCCACGGGTGCGGCACGCACGAGAATATCCATCAGACTGCCGTAAAGCCTGCCGTTCTGGAACGAAACATGCAGAAAGCCCGGCGAAACGATTGTAATCGCTGCCAGAATGACGAAGAGGGCGATCAGTTGGGGAGCAAGCCTTTTCAGGCGCCTTGTCACAGCCACCATCATGCCGCCTCCGTTCTGGCCGCATCCGCAATTGCCCGCATGATGTTGTCGGCCGTCACCTCGCCGCCCTTCAATTCGCTGACATGCCGGCGGTCGGACAGCACGACGACCCGGTGGGCAACGGCGGTCAGTTCTTCCAGTTCGGACGAGATGACGACGAGCGACATGCCCTCGGTGCAGAGTTTTTCGATCATTTTGAGGATTTCCGCATGGGCGCCGATATCGATACCACGGGTCGGCTCATCGAGGATCAGAAGCCGGGGATGGGTTGCAAGCCAGCGCGCCAGAATGGCTTTCTGCTGGTTGCCGCCGGACAGGAATTTTATCGGCCGGTCAGGATCGGCCGGGCGGATGTCCAGCGATTTGATGAAGCTTTCGGCCAGTTCCACCTTCTGCCGGCGCGAAAGCGGCCGCGCCCATCCCTGGCGGGCCTGGAGAGCCAGAGCAATATTGTCGGTCACGGAAAAGTCGCCGATGATACCGTCAGTCTTGCGCTCCTCCGGGCAGAAACCGAACCCGGCCGTGATTGCGGCTTCAGGCGAAGAAAGAGCGATGGTCTTTCCGTCTATCGTGGCCTTGCCGGTATCGGGCTTGTCGATGCCGAACAGCAGGAAAGCCGTTTCCGTTCGTCCCGACCCCAAAAGACCGGCGACGCCGACGATCTCTCCCGGACGAATGCCGAGGTCGAAGGGGGCGATGCTGCCGCGTTTGCCGTACCCCTCGAAACGGATCGGCGGTTCGCCCTCGGCAACCGTGTCGTCAGTGGCCTGATGCTCGTGGGTGATGTGCTGAAGCTCGCGACCAAGCATCATCGCAATGAGTTCGGACCTCGGCAGGTTGCCGATGTCGCGCGTGCCAACGAGGCGGCCGTTGCGCAGAACCGTCACCCGGTCGGCGATATCGTAGACCTGGTTTAGGAAGTGGGTGATTATGACGATGCCGATACCCCGCGCGCGCAAGTTCCGCAGCACACCGAACAGCATCTCGACCTCATGGGCATCGAGGCTGGCGGTCGGCTCGTCCAGCACCAGCACCTTGCCGGAAAGATCGACGGCGCGGGCAATGGCGATGATCTGGCGGATAGCCACGGAATAGCTGGAAAGCAGGGCGTTGACGTCGATCGAAAGCCCGTATTGGGACAGCAGCGCCTGCGATTGTCTCTGCATCGAGGCTCTGTCAATGAGCCCGAAGCGATGCGGTTGGCGGCCGAGAAAGAGGTTTTCGGCAACGGTCAGATTTTCGAGAAGGTTTACTTCCTGATAGACGGTGCCGATACCGAGGGCCTGCGCTTCGCCGACATTGGTGGGCGATATCTCGCTACCTTCCAGAAAGATGGAGCCGCTGTCGCGGTGGTAAACGCCGGTCAGTATCTTGATGAGTGTTGATTTCCCCGCGCCGTTTTCGCCGAGAAGCGCGTGAATTTCACCGCGCCCGAGCGAAAAATCGACGCCGTCCAGCGCCGTTATCCCGAGAAAGGATTTACCGATGGCGCATGCTTCCAGAAGTGGTGCCGTTTCGGACATTGCGCAGGCCCTGCATGAAAGAAGCTGTGACGGAGCGGCACGCATGACATGCCGCTCCTTCCGAAGATAAGGGGTCTATTAGTAACCCAGACCCTTCTTCGCCTCGTAGACCTTCATCGGGTCGTCAGACGCTGTGTAGAGCTTGGATTCGGTCTGAATCCACTTCGCCGGTGCCTTTTTGTCTTTCAGATAGGCTTCGAGAGCGTCGAAGGCAGGACCGGCCATGTCAGGTGTCAGTTCCACCGTCGCATTGGCTTCACCGGCGGCCATGGCCTTGAAGATGTCAGGTACGGCATCGATGGACACGACCTTGATGTCGGATCCCGGCTTCAGGCCGGCTTCCTTGATCGCCTGGATCGCGCCGACGGCCATGTCGTCATTGTGAGCGTACACGGCACAGATATCCTTGCCGCCGCCTTCGGCCTTGATGAAGCTTTCCATCACTTCCTTGCCCTTGGTACGGGTGAAGTCACCCGTCTGTGAGCGCACGATCTTGATGTTCTTGTGCGAAGCGATGGCTTCTTCGAAGCCCTTTTTACGGTTGATGGCGGGCGAAGAGCCGGTCGTGCCCTGCAATTCGACAACCTTGCAGTCCTTCGCGCCGACATCCTTGACGAGCCAGTCGCCGGCAACCTTGCCTTCGTGAACCTGATCCGAGGTGACCGCGGTCAGGTAAAGATCATCCGGCGCTTCGATCTGGCGATCGAGCAGGATGACAGGAATTTTTTCTTCCTTTGCTTCCTTCAGCACGGCGTCCCAGCCGGTTGCGACGACAGGTGCGATCAGGATTGCATCGACGCCCTGCGCGATGAAGCCGCGAACGGCCTTGATCTGGTTTTCCTGCTTCTGCTGTGCGTCGGCGAATTTCAGCGTAACGCCGCGCTTTTCGGCCTGCTGCTTGGTGACAGTGGTTTCAGCGGCGCGCCATCCGGATTCGGAGCCGATCTGCGAGAAGCCGACGGTCAGCGATTGTGCGGAAACACTGGATGCAAGGCATGCGGAAACGGCGACAGTGATTGCCGCAAGAGCTTTTCTCATCTTATCCTCCCAGAAATGATGTCAGCGTGACGACGTCACTATGAGCATATAGTAATACTCTTGAAAAGGGGTTTTTTAGCGGATTTCCAATTCACGTCATGCCGATTTTATGGAGTTGCAGCATTAAACAGTTATAAATCAATGGCTTATTGTGTATATTCTAATTTCTGCGCCGCGCAAAACTCGCCCGTAATATCGTCTGATCCGGCTTGACAGGCCGCGCCGCTATCTAATAGTAATACAAATAAGCAAGTCAGGTCGTGACGGAATGTGGGGCCTCGGGGTCAGTTACAATCCGGCAAGGCAGGGAGGGAAGAGGCCATTGCGCAACGTCGGTATGGTCGTAAACACCGAAAAATATTCGGCTAAAGCTGAAGAACGGCTCCAGGTCACTCGTCTGGCGCTCGTCTGTCGGTTATGCGTGCTTCCGAGAAGCTGATTCCATTTTCCTTGCGCACAACATAAGCTTGTCGCATTTCGTAATATTTTACCGTTGGCCACTTCCGGCTGGAGACCGCATCATGACCAAATCCGACAATCTGCCCGCAACCCAAGGCAAGCTTCGTTCGCGCGCGTGGTTCGATAACCCCGCAAACGCTGATATGACCGCGCTTTATCTCGAGCGTTACATGAACTTCGGTCTCAGCCAGGCCGAGCTTCAGTCCGATCGCCCTATCATCGGCATCGCGCAGACCGGCTCGGACCTTTCGCCCTGCAATCGCCACCATCTGGAGCTGGCGCATCGCCTGCGCGAAGGCATTCGTGAAGCGGGCGGCATTGCCATTGAATTTCCGGTGCATCCGATCCAGGAAACCGGCAAGCGCCCGACGGCGGGTCTCGATCGCAACCTCGCCTATCTCGGCCTCGTGGAAGTGCTTTACGGCTATCCGCTCGACGGCGTTGTTCTGACCATCGGCTGCGACAAGACCACGCCTGCCTGTCTTATGGCGGCGGCCACCGTCAACATTCCGGCCATCGCTCTTTCCGTCGGCCCCATGCTGAACGGCTGGTTCCGTGGCGAGCGCACCGGTTCCGGCACCATCGTCTGGAAAGCGCGTGAACTGCTGGCCAAGGGCGAAATCGATTATCAGGGCTTCGTCAAGCTCGTCGCTTCTTCCGCACCTTCCACCGGCTATTGCAACACCATGGGCACGGCGACGACGATGAACTCGCTTGCCGAAGCACTCGGCATGCAGCTGCCCGGCTCGGCCGCCATTCCGGCGCCTTACCGCGACCGTCAGGAAATCTCCTATCTCACCGGCCTTCGCATCGTCGAAATGGTCAAGGAAGACCTTAAGCCTTCCGACATCATGACCAAGGATGCCTTCATCAACGCCATCCGCGTCAACTCGGCCATCGGTGGCTCCACCAACGCGCCGATCCATCTGAACGGCCTAGCACGCCATGTCGGCGTTGAACTGACGGTCGATGACTGGCAGACCTACGGTGAAGACGTGCCGCTGCTCGTCAACCTGCAGCCGGCCGGTGAATATCTCGGCGAGGATTATTACCATGCCGGCGGCGTTCCGGCTGTCGTCAACCAGCTGATGACCCAGGGGCTCATCATGGAAGACGCCATGACCGTGAATGGCAAAACCATCGGCGACAATTGCCGTGGTGCCATCATCGAAGACGAAAAGGTCATCCGTCCCTATGACCAGCCGCTCAAGGAGCGCGCCGGTTTCCGTGTTCTGCGCGGCAACCTGTTCTCCTCTGCCATCATGAAGACGAGCGTGATCTCGGAAGAATTCCGCAAGCGTTATCTCTCGAACCCGAACGACCCGGAAGCCTTCGAAGGCCGTGCCGTGGTGTTCGACGGTCCGGAAGATTACCATCACCGCATCGACGATCCGTCGCTGAAGATCGACGCCAACACCGTTCTCTTCATGCGCGGTGCCGGTCCGATCGGTTATCCGGGTGCGGCAGAAGTGGTGAACATGCGTGCGCCTGACTATCTCTTGAAGGAAGGCGTCAATTCGCTGCCCTGCATCGGTGACGGCCGCCAGTCCGGCACGTCTGGCAGCCCGTCCATCCTCAACGCTTCTCCGGAAGCAGCGGCAGGCGGTGGTCTGGCCATCTTGCAGACGGGTGACCGCGTTCGTATCGATGTGGGTCGTGGTAAGGCCGACATCCTGATTTCCGGCGAGGAACTGGCCAAGCGTTACGAAACGCTCTCCGCCGAGGGCGGCTTCAAGTACCCCGATCACCAGACGCCATGGCAGGAAATCCAGCGCGGCATCGTCAGCCAAATGGAAACCGGCGCGGTTCTGGAACCGGCCGTGAAGTATCAGCGCATTGCGCAAACCAAGGGTCTGCCGCGCGACAACCACTAAGGCAGGGCCGTTTACGGCTCTTTGATGGAAAGGGCTTTGCCCTTTCCATCGTCATGCCCGGGCTTTGTCCAGAGCATCTGCAAATATTTGATTGTTCGAGATTTTGTAAATCCTCGGGTCAAGCCCGAGGATGACGTTGCATGTTTAAAGTGTACGTCACGGATCGACTGTTTCACCGTGTTTAAGGCTACGCTGAACACATTTCGGCTCAAGGCCGCAGGACGGGAAAACGACGTTTCAACCGCCCCGTCAGCCTGCGCTTAAAAAATCAAATCACAGGATAAAGCGACCAGAAGAACAGTTCGTATTCCTGATCACGGTCGTCATCGTTGGACTGGTCGTCCGGTCTGCGTGGCGTCCTGTCCTGCAAATCCTTCTCGACCCGCTCGTTTATGGCGGGCGTTCTTCGGCCGATGCCAAAGAGGTCAAAGGAGAGCATGTTGAACCCTGCTACCATGGCCATTTCCCTTCTTCACGCGAGTTAACAGTGCGTTAAGTTTCGCGCGTTGCCATGATTTCGTCAAGATTGACCAAGGAATTTGTCTACCATTTTTAACAACAATGGCGTGACTGACGTTCCGCCAGCACCCGATTTCGCGCAACGAACGTTTATCGGCGCTGTCAGAGACCCTTCGAGGAGGTGCCGGAATAGCTTTTTTCGGCCGCTTCCAGCGCGGAATCGGTATCTGCGGCATGGCCGAGGCTTCTCAGGGCGCTTGAAACAGCGGTGATATTGGCTTGCACCGAATCCTGGTTGGCGCGCCGGCCGGTGTGATTGAGCCTTATCAGCCGTTCCGCACCGGGACCGACACCGCCCGAGACATCCGCACCTTGCTCCCTGGACGCAGCCGCCAGAAATGCGCCGGCATCCACCGTGTCCGGCAAGATCGCTGTCGAAACCAGAGCAGACGCGTCAGTCTCCTCCACCCACGTCGACATGCCAAGGGCCCTGATGCCGTTACGAGTAGCTGTCGCCGCTCGTTCGTGGCGTTCATTGGCGGATGCCAGACCCTCTGCCTCTATCCGGTCGAGCGCCGCCTCCAGCGCATAGAATTCCAGCGGCGCAGGTGTTCCCGGGAGCGCGCCGCGGCCGGTATCGAGCCAGAGTTTCTTCTGGTCGAGAAGTGAAAGCATGGAGTTCTCAGGTGCATTGCCATGTGAAAGAAGTTTCCAGGCACTTTCGCTGACGGAGATGGCGGATAAGCCCGCCGGGCCTGCCAGCGCCTTTTGCGGGCCGATGACCGCAATATCTATGCCGAGCTGGTCAACCTCGAAGGCATGGCCGCCGATGGAAGCGACGGCATCGACGACCGTGACGACGCCTCTGTCTTTGGCGAGCGCGGCAATGGCGGGCAGGGGGTTGAGAATGCCGCTTGCGGATTCCGCGTGCACGATAGCGAGAAGATCAAAACCTGGCCCTTCGTCCAGCGCTCTCTCGACCTCGTGAAGTGATATCGGCTTTGCCGGAGCGGTGGTCAGGTTGCGAACCGTTGCGCCGCCACGCTCCAGCCAGCCCCCAAACCACGCGCCATAGGGACTAGTGACGATATTGAGCGTTCTCAGACCAGGCCGCGCGAGGCTGGTGGCCGCAGCTTCAAGCGCAAGCACTGCTTCCGCCTGTACCAGAAGCACATCGTTATTCGTGCCCATCAGCGCCGCCAGCCGGTCGGCGAGAGCGGCGTAACGGTCTGCTGGAAAGGCGGGCGGGTCGAGCAGCAATGCGTAATCCGGGGCGGGCATGTCTTATCCTTGCGTGGTGATGGTCAGGCGCGGCGCAGCCTCGATCAGGGTTCTGGCGGTCGAGGATTGCGGCGTGGAAACGATGTTTGCTGTCCTGCCGATCTCGACGATCCGACCCGCCTCCATGATGGCGACGCGGTGGCAGACGGCGCGGATGACCGCGAGGTCGTGGGAAACGAAAACACAGGCGACGGCCGTCTCTCGCTGTATTTCGACCAGCAGTTCGAGAATTTGCCTGCGTACGGAGACATCGAGCGCTGAAACGGCCTCGTCCAGAATGAGAAGGGGTGGTCTGAGTGCGATGGCTCTGGCAATTGCGACGCGCTGCCGCTGGCCGCCGGAAAGCTCGAACACCGAGCGGCCGGCATAGCTGGCGGGCAGCCCGACTCGCTCGAGAAGGCGGCGGATTTCCGCCGGGCGTTCGCGTTGTTCGACGATGCGATGAATACGCAGCGGTTCGCCTATGGCATCCTCGACGCTGGCGCGCGGGTTGAACGCGCCATGCGTATCCTGAAACACCATCTGCATATGCCGCCGCGCCGCGCGCAGTTCGCCGCCATCAAGCGCCAGCCAGTCGCGATTTTCGAAACGGACCGTGCCTTCGTCGGCCGGGATCAGCCGCATCAGGATGCGTGCCAGTGTCGATTTTCCGCAGCCGGAGGGGCCGGCAAGCCCAAGCGTCTCGCCGGGCTGAAGCGAAAAGGATATATCGGACAGTGCTTCCACCGTGCGTGCGCCTGTCCGGTAGGTTTTCGAGAGGTTCTCTACGCTCAGAAGGGCTTCGTTCATGATGCGGCCTCATTGATCAGAGGCGGTGTCGAAAGGTCGAGATAGTCGGAGAGCAGTGCGCGCGTATAGTCGTGCGCAGGCGCGGATAACACCCGCCTGATGGTGCCGTGCTCCACCAGCCGTCCGGCATGCAGAACGGCGATCTCGTCGGCAAGGCCGGAAGCAAGACCAATATCATGGGTGATGAAGACCAGCGTTCTTTCTTCTTCACGCACCAGCCCATCCAGCAGTGCGGCAATGGCGGCCTGGCTTACCGTGTCGAGCGCGCTTGTCGCCTCGTCGGCGATCAGGATTGCGGGGTGCGCGGCAATGGCGGCTGCAATCGCCACACGCTGTCTTTGCCCGCCGGAAAGCTGGTGCGGATAGGCGCCGAGGAGATGGGTGGGATGCGGCAACCGCACCCGTTCCAGAAGATCGCGGGCAAGATCTCGTGCCTGCTTCCATGAAAGGCCCAGATGCCGGACAGCGCCTTCCGCCACCTGTTCACCGATGGTGAGAACCGGGTTCAGCGTCGCACCGGTATCCTGAAAAATATAGCCGATATCGCGACCCGGCTGCGGCCTGTCTGTGAAAAGACCGCTGTCGCGGCGCCAGGAAATATCGCCGGAAACCCGTGCGCTCACAGGCAGGAGCCCGGCAATCGCCTTGGCGAGCGTCGATTTGCCCGAACCGCTTTCGCCGATGATCGCCAGCCTTTGTCCCTGCCGGATCGTCAGCGAAATATCCTGCAGCGCCGGTCCGTCGCCGGCCGCATAGCGGACGCTGAGATCGTCGATCCTGCAGAGTGCATTGCCGCTCATGGCGTTTCTTTCCTCGTCGCCATCGCTTTGTTGATTCCCTCCGCGAGAAGATAGACGCCGAGAACCGTGACCAGAAGACCGATGCCGGGGATGACGGAGAGAAACGCCGCCGAGCGCAGGACGTTGCGTCCTTCCGCGATCATCGAACCCCAGGTGACGATATTCGGATCGCCGAGGCCGAGGAAGGACAATGCCGCCTCGGTTAGGATAGCGGCGGCGACTATGATGGCGGCGAGCGCCAGAACCGGCGGCAGCGCATTGGGAAGTATTTGCCGAAACGCGATCTCCAGCGGATACATGCCGATGGCGCGGGCGGACTGCACGTAATCCCGCTCGCGGATACTCAACACCTGCGCCCGCATCAGCCGCGCTGGATCCGCCCAGGCGCCAAGCGCAATCGCAAGGATGACGATGGGCATGGATGGGCCGATGGTGCTGACGAAGGCGAGCGCCAGAAGGAAATTCGGCACGATCTGGAAGGCGTCGGTAA
This sequence comes from Agrobacterium sp. CG160-95, assembly GCF_053521725.1. Taxonomy (NCBI): domain Bacteria; kingdom Pseudomonadati; phylum Pseudomonadota; class Alphaproteobacteria; order Hyphomicrobiales; family Rhizobiaceae; genus Agrobacterium; species Agrobacterium sp. CG160-95. The sequence continues at coordinate 727,207 of NZ_JBNWDU010000002.1, forward strand.
CACGCATCAGCGCCTCATCCACTAGGCCACCGGCAAATCCGGCAATTGTGCCGACGACGGTGCCGATCATGAGGGCGGCAGCGGCAGCGCCGATGCCGACGAGCAGGGATGCCTGCGCACCGTGGGCAAGTCCCGCCAGTACATCGCGGCCCAACCGGTCGGTGCCGAGGGGGAAGGCGGCGTCGGAGAAGGGCGCGATGAGCGGCTGACCGACGATCGACAGCGGGTCACCGGGAAACAGAAGGGGAGCGGCGAGCGCCGTCACAGCTAGCAGTGTCAGGATGATGGCACCTGCCACACCTTCGAAACTGCGCAGGAGCCGGAGGGTGAAACTCATGTCTGTTGCTCCCCGCTGCCGATGCGCGGATCGAACACGGCATAGAGAATATCAACGACGAGATTGATCAGGATAACGAAAACGGCGCTTGTCAGAATAATGCCCATCAAGAGCGGTGTGTCGCGGCCGCTGACGGCTTCCTGCGCAAGCCGGCCAAAACCGGGAATCGCAAAAACGCTCTCGATCACCACGCTGCCGCCGAGCATGGTAGCCGCTTGCAGGCCAAGAACGGTGACGAGGGGCAGTGCGGCGTTGCGTGCGACATGGCGCAACACGATCCGCCGTCTCGAAAGCCCCTTGGCCTTGGCGAAGAGCACGAAATCCAGCGGCCAGACCGCCGCCATGGCAGTACGCATGACGCGCAGGAAAAGCGCCAGATAGATCAGCCCGAGACTGGCGACCGGCAGGACAAGATGGCGGGCAATATCGAGCGCCCTTGCAAATCCCTGTTTTCCGGATGCGATGGTTTCGATGCCGGATGTTGGCAGCCACCTCAGTTGCACGGCAAAGATGATGGCGAGCACAAGGCCGAGCCAGAAGCCCGGCGTGGCGTAAAGCGCCAGCGACAGGGCCGAGAGTACCCGGTCGGTCAACCCGCCGGGACGGGCGCCCGCCAGGATGCCGAGCGCGGTGCCGGTGATGAAAGCAAGTGCGGTGGCACTGCCCATCAGGAGCAGCGTGTTCGGCAGCCGTTCGAGTATCAGCCCCAGCACCGGTCGGTCAAACGCAAGCGACCAGCCGAAATCAAGTCGCAGCACCGAGCTGGCGTAAAGCCAGAAACGGGCCAACACCGAACCGTTCAGACCATATTGCTCGCGCAGGGCATCCCGCAGTCCGGCGTCGCCGCCGCCGATGGAGACGAGATAGGCGTCAACCGCGTCACCGGATGCGTTTTCAAGCAGCACGAAGGTAAAGACCAGAACGATCAGCAGCACTGGAATGGCGCTGATCACCCTTCGCCGTAGCAATGTCGCCGCGCGCCTCACGGCGCTTCCTCAGGTGCCGACCACCGTATCCGCCCAGTTGGAAACGGCCCAGCGTGGATTGCTGGCGACGTGTTTGACAGTATCGCGCGCAACCGTGATGAAACCCCATTCGGCGACATTGATCAGCGGCAGATCGGCGGCGACCTGCTTCTGGAAATCCTTGTAGAGTACCGTGCGGGCTGCCGTGTCCACGGTTTCCGCCGCCTTGTCGATCAGTGCATCGAGCGCCTTGTTCTCATAGCCGCCCTGATTGGAGAAGCCGACGCCGGCAGGAATGCCGGAGCGAACGAGAATGGTGGTGGAGATCGCCGGATCGCCACGGAAGACCGGGGGCGCGATGGCGAGATCGAAGGCATGGTCGGTATAGACGGCCTTCTGGTGCGCGGCGGCATCATTGTTGACCAGCTCAGCATCGATGCCGATTTCCTGTAGCGCCTGGCGAAGATAGGAACCGAATTGCTTGGTTTCATTGAAGTAAGGCGCCGGCAGAAGCTTCAGTGAAAATCGCGTTCCGTTCGCTCCGCGTGCATAACCCGCCTCGTCCAGCAGGGCGTTCGCCTTGGCGACGTCGAAATCGTATGTCTCGACGTCTCCCGTGTAAAACTGGGGTGCATTTTTCGGTACGGGGCCGGTCGATGCTGTGGCGTAACCGAGGAAGACCTTGTCGATGACGAATTTCTTGTCGATGGCGTGGGCGATCGCCTTCCTGACCTTGAGGTCGGCCAGCTCCTTGCGGCGGTGGTTAATTTCCACGACGAGCTGATAGGTGAGGGCTTCGTAACCCTCCGGGATGACCTTGATGCCCGGCTCCTTCGCGATGCGGGCAAGATCGGCAAGCGGCACGGCGGAAAAGGCAGCGAGGTGGATTTCTTCGGCTTCAAGCGCAGAAGCGGCGCCCGCCCGGTCGGGCAGAACGCGATAGATGATCTCATCGAGTTGCGGCTGGTTCTTGCCCCAGTAATTGGGATTGCGAGTCAGGCGGTAATATTCGCCGGGCTTATATTCCGCAAAAACGAAAGGTCCGGTGCCGACTGGTTTCGTATTGGCCGGATTGGTGGCGATATCGTTGCCTTCATAAAGATGTTTCGGCACGACGCTGGTGACAACCGGCAAAGCGTTGCGGATGAGCTGGAAGGGTGTCGGCTTGGAGAAGCGGAAAATGGCCGTGTGGTCATCAGGCGTATCCACTTTTTCAAGATTGGCAAAGACCAGCCGCCCAAGGTTTTGCAGCGGCTTCCAAACAGAAAGTGCGGAAAAGGCCACATCTGCAGAGGTGAAGGGTTTGCCGTCATGCCAGGTCACTCCTTCGCGCAGCTTGAACGTGGCACTCAAACCGTCCTCCGATCCATGCCATTCCGTCGCAAGCCTTGGTTCCAGCCCGTCCCTGCCATTGAAGGAGGCTTCCGCCAGCGGCTCAACGATCTTGCTCGAGATATAGAACACGCCGTTGGAGGCAACGATGGCCGGGTTGAGGTTCTTCGGCTCCGAATCGGCCGCAACGATCAACCGCCCACCGGGCTTTGACTGCTGCGCGGCGGCAATGCCCGCAAGTCCGGTGGTTGCGGCAAGAAGGAGCGAGGTTTTGAGAAGCGAGCGGCGGGACAGGTGGACAGGCGACATGAGGTTCACTCCGGAATGAGGGCGGGCGGGCCTTTCCGCTGGGCCGCGGCCTGCTCGATCTTAAGACTGCAACCGCAGCAGTGTCCACGTTAATTCACGGGCTTTACAGCAATGATTTTACGTTGCGCGACCGCTTGCGGAAACAATATGCTTCAAGGCGCCACTCCCCTTTTCTTAAGCCGCGCCCGTTGCCGTAAAACGGCGATGAAAAACTGATTTAACGCAATAAATATAGAGGCTTGGAGTGCCGATTCCTTGCTGGTGTATGTCACGTCTCACCTGTGGCTAAAGCGAAATTCTGCCTGCGTGACCCGGTTTGGAAAGGGGTAATTAACCTTTATTTTCTATTTCAGGGAGACCGAAATATGTACGTTTATGATGAGTGTGCACGCTGCCATGAGCTTCTCCCGATCCAGATTCCAGAATTCGTCCAATAGCGTAGGGGAGGGGAGCGATAAGGCTCGTCATGCCGGCGGCAAGGCCGTTGCCGGTCAGGACCAGGCCGCGGCAATGAAGGCGGGTGTTGTGCCCCGGCCGAATGCCGATGTCAGTGCTGCCGACGCCATCGAAGGCCGCGCTGAAATGCCGGGCTGGCAGAATGCTTTCGTGCTTGGCCCCAATGTGCGTTTCACCCGCACGCCGGAAAGCGCCTTTAGCCGGCGCATGCCGGTTGAGACGCCGCATCTTGCGGAAGAGGAGGCACCCGCCGACATCCTGTCTGAAACTGCCGAGCCTGAGATGGTCGTGCAGCCGGAGGCTACTGTACAGGAGCCTGCACTTGCGACGGTGGTAAAGTCGCCGGAGCCGCGCATTCAACCGCCACGCATGCCGTTTCTGCCGCAGCCGCCGGATGCGCGGGGCGCAAGGGCGCTGACCTACAAATTGCGACTGGAGCTTGCGCGCAAACAGGCGGAAGAAGCCGCTGCAGCAGCGCTGATGCCGCCTCAGCCGGTTGATGCAGCCGCCGTCTTCGAAGCGCCGGTACCGGGAACCGATTCACCTGTTCAGCCGCTGCCCGCCGCGTCGGTCGCATCTGCCGAACAGGTTGCAACGCCGCAGGCATCCATTCCCGCCTTTGCCGCCCATCTGCCGGATGAGCTTTTCTGGGAAGTGATGACGCTCGATCTGCCGGATGACGCCGGCGAAGGCCTTCCCGCATCTGCGCGCACCGTTCTCGCAAACCCGTTGCTGACAGCGCCTGCGATTGCCCCGACGCTGGCATCCGCATCTCCGGCCGCTCCGGCAATCCGGCTTTCGGCCGTACCGCCGGTCATCAGGATTCCGGGTGGTTCAGCGATCAGGCTTTACCGCGAAATCGGCGTGCATCATCCTGCAATTCCAGTCCCAACTCAGGTCGTTGAACCAGAGATCGTTCCGCAGCCGGTCGTGGAGACGGTCGCAGTTGCTGAGCCGCAGAGACCTGTTGAGCAGGTTCAGCTGGCGGAAAGAGTCCTTGCCGAGCCGCGTTTCACGCCCCGCGCGCCCATCCAGGCCTCGCAGCCGATGTTCCGGGAAGCGCCGGTCTTTGCAGACGGCGAATATGAATACCCCTCCATCGATCTTCTGCAGCAGGCCCGCGTCCAGCAGACCACGACCATGACGCCAGAGGCGCTCGAGCAAAGCGCCGGCCTGCTGGAAAGCGTGCTGGAGGATTTCGGCATCAAGGGCGAGATCATCGATGTGCGCCCCGGCCCAGTTGTGACGCTTTACGAATTCGAGCCCGCCCCCGGCGTGAAGTCCTCGCGCGTTATCGGCCTGTCGGACGATATCGCCCGCTCGATGTCGGCACTCTCGGCGCGTGTCGCCGTCGTGCCCGGCCGCAATGTCATCGGTATCGAGCTTCCCAATCCGGTGCGCGAGACGGTCTATCTGCGCGAGCTTATCGAAGCGACCGATTACAGCGAGACCCGCCAGAAGCTGGCCCTTTGCCTTGGCAAGACCATTGGCGGCGAACCTGTCATCGCCGAACTGGCGAAGATGCCGCATCTGCTCGTTGCCGGTACCACCGGTTCGGGCAAGTCGGTCGCCATCAACACCATGATCCTGTCGCTGCTCTACCGGTTGAAGCCGGAGGAATGCCGGCTGATCATGGTCGATCCCAAGATGCTTGAGCTTTCGGTCTATGACGGCATTCCGCATCTTCTGACCCCTGTCGTCACCGATCCGAAGAAGGCGGTCATGGCACTGAAATGGGCCGTACGCGAAATGGAAGACCGCTATCGCAAGATGTCGCGTCTCGGTGTGCGCAATATCGACGGTTACAACGCAAGGGCCGCTGCCGCCCGCGCCAAAGGGGAGACGGTGTTCTGCAACGTGCAGACCGGCTTCGACCGCGCAACCGGCGAAGCTGTCTACGAGCAGGAGGAAATGGACCTCACCGCCATGCCCTATATCGTCGTCATCGTAGACGAGATGGCCGACCTGATGATGGTCGCAGGCAAGGAGATCGAAGGCGCGATCCAGCGCTTGGCGCAGATGGCGCGCGCTGCCGGTATCCATCTCATCATGGCCACCCAACGCCCCTCGGTCGATGTCATCACTGGCACGATCAAGGCCAACTTCCCCACCCGCATTTCCTTCCAGGTGACCTCGAAGATCGACAGCCGCACCATCCTTGGCGAACAGGGTGCCGAACATCTGCTCGGCCAGGGCGACATGCTGCACATGATGGGTGGCGGCCGCATCTCCCGTGTCCACGGTCCGTTCGTGTCGGACGAGGAAGTGGAAAAAGTCGTGGCGCATCTGAAGACCCAAGGTCGGCCTGAATATCTCGGCACCGTTACGGAAGACGCCGACGAGGCTGACGACGAGGCGGAAGAGGAAACGGCGGTCTTCGACAAGACATCGATGGGCGACGACGATAGCGACGATCTCTATGAAAAGGCCGTTAAGGTGGTGATGCGCGACAAGAAATGCTCCACCTCCTATATCCAGCGCCGCCTGTCGATCGGATACAATCGTGCCGCCTCCCTGGTCGAGCGTATGGAGCAGGAAGGCATTGTCGGTCCCGCCAACCATGTCGGCAAGCGCGCCATCATCGCCGGTGAGCGCGACACCTACGAGGCGATTGGCGGCGACGACTGATTGATCCATTCGGGGCGCGATATTCGATTGCAAAAACGCGCCCCGTGACTAGCTTGTGCGGCATGGATTCTGGAATCGGGAGGTTCCCCTGATGTCGCACAGCAATGAAAATGTCACCGTCCTCGCAAGGCTGGATGAACTGGAGCGGTTTTGCCGTTCCGTTTTCCTGGCTGTCGGCACCGATGATGAAACCGCCGATGCGGCGACCCGCGCCATGATGCATGGCACACGGCTGGGCGTAGACAGCCACGGCGTTCGGCTTCTTGCTCACTACATCGCAGGACTTGAAGGCGGGCGTCTCAATCCGCGGCCGCAGATCAGCCGCGTGTCCGGTTTCGGCGCGGTGGAGACGATCGATGCCGACCATGCCCATGGCGCCCGCGCTACCTATGCGGCCATGGACAGCGCCATGGCGCTTGCTGGGAAATTCGGCATCGGCGCCGTTGCGATCAGGAATTCCTCGCATTTCGGCCCGGCCGGCGCTTACGTGCTGGAGGCGGCGCGGCAGGGGTATATCGGCATTGCCTTTTGCAACTCCGACAGTTTCGTGCGCCTGCATGACGGCGCGATGCGTTTCCACGGCACCAACCCCATTGCAGTCGGCGTGCCGGCAGCCGATGACATGCCCTGGCTTCTGGACATGGCCACCAGCGCCGTGCCCTATAACCGAGTTCTGCTTTACCGCAGCCTGGAACAGCAATTGCCGGAAGGAGTTGCGTCTGATGGCGACGGTATCGACACGCAGAACCCCAATGCCGTTGAAATGCTGGCTCCGCTGGGCGGTGCCTTCGGTTTCAAGGGAGCGGCGCTTGCGGGAATGGTGGAAATCTTTAGCGCCGTTCTCAGCGGCATGAAGCTCAGTTTCGATATCGCCCCAATGTCGGGGCCAGATTTTTCCAAGCCGCGCGGGCTTGGGGCCTTCGTCCTAGCGTTGAAGCCCGAAGCCTTCCTTGAGCGCGAAGTGTTCGACGAAGGCATGAAACGCTATCTCGAGGTACTGCGGGGATCGCCAGCGCGGGAGGACTGCAAGGTCATGGCGCCGGGCGATCGGGAATGGGCGGTAGCGGCAAAGCGGGAGAGGGAAGGCGCGCCTGTCGATCCCGTCACGCGTGCTGCGTTTTCGGAACTTGCGGCAAAATTCTCGATCATTCCGCCAGCATATCACTAAGACGGGGCCTGTCGGTGACGGCGGCTTGCCACCGCCATCGCATCATCAGGCGGGGCGCTGTAGCATTTTGGGCTGCGGGTAGGGGGTAGTCGCCACGTTCAGCCTTTCGGCGACGACCGGGCGTCCGATATAATAACCCTGCGCATAATCGATCTCTAGCTGGCGCACGAGCCTCAGCTGCTCTTCCGTCTCCACGCCTTCGATCAGGATCTTGTGGCCGCGATTGCGGATGAGACGGATCATGTCCTGCAACATCGCCCGGCCGCGGGGTGTCTTGCTGTCATGCAGGAAGGAGCGGTCAATCTTTACGGTATCGAAATCCGTCATCCGCAGCCAGGAAAGGCCCGCAAATCCGGTTCCGAAATCATCCAGCCATATATTGATGCCGAGCGTCTTCAGATCGTTCAGACAGCGTAATACATCCGAATGCATCTCCATATCCAGACCCTCGGTGATCTCGAAGGCCAGCCTGCCGCCGCCAATCCCCGCCTCAACGAGGATCGCTGCGACCGAAGTGGCAAAACCAGGATTCTTCAGCTGCATCGGCGATACGTTGACGCTGACCACCGATACCTTGTCATCGGCGAGTATCTGCCGGCAGGCGGTCTTTATGGTCCAGAGACCGAGCTCCATTATCGTGCCGGTGCGTTCGGCAATCGGGATAAAGGTGCCGGGCGAAACGGAGCCACCGTCGAGCAGGCGAAGCCGCATCAACGCTTCGGCTCCTGCCGTCTCGTTGGTCGATATGTTGAGGATCGGCTGATAGACGAGAGAAACGAGGTTTTCCGCGACAGCGATTTTCAGAAGTGCGGCGATATTTTCGGTTTCGTCGCTGGTCTGCGGATCGTCCGGATCGAACAGCTTCATGCAATTGCGGCCATTGGCCTTGGCGATATAAAGCGCCCGGTCGGCCTCGTTGATGATCTTTTCGAGCTTGCCATCCGGATTGGGACGGGTGAAAGACGCGCCAATGCTGACGGTGACGATGAAGGTTCCGTCCCGGCGCTGATCGTGCGAAAGCGACAGGTCTTCGACGGTGTGGCGGATGGTTTCGGCAAGCTCACCCACCTGCTGTCTGGACTTGAACGGAGCGAGTACGATGAACTCCTCACCGCCATAACGGCCGATGGAGGCGCCATGGTCGATGATCGCGTCCTGCAGGGCGTTGCCCACTGTCACGAGGCACTTGTCGCCTTCCTGGTGGCCGTAGCGATCATTGTATTTCTTGAAGAAATCCACGTCGATCAGAAAGACGGCGAAACCTTCCCCCTTCTTGCTCCAATTGTCCCACAACAGGCGCAGATGCTGGTCGATGGCGCGGCGGTTCTGCAGGCCTGTCAGGGAATCGGTATTTGAAAGCCGCAACAGCGCCTGCCCGCGCTCGTCCGCCGCTTTCTGCTGGGCCTTGGCTTCCAGTGCGTTGAGAAAGACGTGGTAGCGTTCCCGGTTCAGGTTCCAGTTCACGTAAGAGGTGAAGACGAAGCAGGAGATATAGAAGGTGCCGAAAGCGAGCTTGTAGAACGCATCTTCGGGAAACTGCGTCGCCGCCAGAAAGTAGGTGACGAGAATGATGCCCGATGACACGAGCGAAAGATGGAAGCGGAAGGTGAAAAACAGATTGGCGCCCATCATGAAAATCGCCCCGAAAACCATGTAATAGGACATGTTTTCGAGATTGTCGGTCAAGAGCGAGGGCACAAGCCAGCCAATATAGCCCATGACGAGCGCAGTGGCGCAGGTGAGGTCAAGTGCTGCGGTGCTCGCGCCCATGCGCAATTGAATTTCGAGCGTCAGCAGGGACGTCAGGACGACGATAACTCTTGCGATTATGGTGTAAAAGGCGACGTCGGGCACCAGAATGATGTCGGTAATGGCAAATAGCAGATAGATGAAAACAGCCGTCCACAGGCCCCGCCTGATCGAACCCCGGCGGCTACGCTCACCTTCCTGCTGGTAAAGGGCAAGAAGTTCATCAGAAAACCGGGCGTCCGGCCGCCGATATTCTTGCTGTCCACTCACCTCGCCTAACGTGTGCTTCATGCACTTTCCCATAGTGTTGCGTATACTTTATCAAGTAACTGCTTATTCGACCTTTGCGTGTACTTTCACGCTAAGCGCGATTTCCTGCCGATTTCTCTCCATGCGGGCGGAAACATGAAAAGCAAGAGCGCATCATACGCTCGCAACATTAAGTTTCACTAAATCGCGTATCCGCTTTCTCCTCCGGTCCACGAGTGTGACCAAAAAAATACGCTAATAAACTAATGTATCCCTACACTGCTCAAAAATCGAAAGCGAGTGGCCTTCCGTCTGCCAGAAACGTATAGTTAACAATGTGTTAATACTGGAGGCTGAAGTGAGGCAGGTAAAGAAAAGAAATCTGGACGGGGCAAGTCTGATCACTCCTGATACTGTCGCAAAAGAGATTTTTGCACGGAAAACGGAAGCGTTCGATGAGCATTTCGCAGTTGCGAAAGCAGAGATCGCGATCATTCTCGAATTGGCACAACAGCAGTTCGAAAATGGTGTTTCAGCACATGAGATAATACATCGAACGGCAGGCGCACTGCATGGCCTGCGCGAAAAGCTCCACTCAAGCGTGTGGGCTGAACTGATTCCCCTGGTGCAGAATCACTCCGTGTCGGACTATTTTCTGGAAGATCCCTTCACGCGCTGGTCGTTCGAAAAGCCGCGGGGCTATTCGGGCGATGCGCAGCTTCTCGACTTCATCTACGGTCACGACAGCGTTGCCGATAAGGTGAAGAACGCAACGCCGCTTGGCGCGGCTCTCTACAATTATACGAAGGACGCCAGTTCCTCGGTCGCTGTCCGCGAGCGGCGGGATTTGCTGACCCGGTTTGTTGACGAGACTGCGGCCCGGCATGGAAGCGAAACGGAAATCCTCACCATTGCATCGGGACATCTGCGCGAGGCGGATGCATCCGTGGCCTTGACAGAGGGCAAGATCCGGCGCTGGGTGGCGCTCGATCAAGATCCCCTGAGTGTCGGTTCCGTTGCCCGCGATTTCAACGGCAGCTGCATCGAGGCGATTGACGGTTCGGTGCGTGACATCGTCCTGCGTTCGCATGAGCTCGGCAAATTCGATCTGGTATATGCCGCCGGTCTTTACGATTACCTGAACGACAAGGTGGCGATCAAGCTCACGCGGCGCTGCATGGAGATGCTGAAGCCCGGCGGAATGTTCCTCTTCGCCAACTTCTCCGAAGACATTGTGGTCGATGGCTACATGGAGACCTTCATGAACTGGGCGCTGCTGTTGCGTTCGAAGGCGGATATGTGGCGGATCGTCAACGCCAGCGCCGATCCCGCAAGTATCGAGGCGGAGGTATTTTTCGGCGAAAACCACAATATCGTCTATGCCACGATGCGCAAAAAGGCCTGAGCCCAACCTCATTTCGCATGTCCGCGCGAAATAGGCCGCCCGCATTTTACCATGCGGGCGGCAAGGCTTGTGCACGCCAATAATTATTTGATTAAACGTCGCTACAGGCCTAAGAATTCGCGCGAAATGCGTTGCAGAATGGAATGGCTGAAATGAAGAAATATTATTCGGATATGGGCGGTCTGCCGGGGCAGACGGAACTGCTGTCGAGCAAGGCTGTTTTCAAGACTGCCTATGCGGTCATCCCCAAAACCGTCATGTCCGATATCGTGACGAGCGTGCTCCCCCACTGGACAGGGACCCGGGCCTGGATCATCGCCCGGCCGATGACCGGTTTTTCCGAGACTTTTGCGCAATATATCGTTGAAGTGCAGCCCGGCGGCGGCAGCGAGCGGCCGGAGCCGGACGCAAGGGCGCAAGCGGCGATCTTTGTCGTTGATGGTGAAATGACCGTGGAGTTTGAGGGCGTGCAGCATGCATTGCGGACCGGCTCCTTCGCCTTCCTGCCCGCCGGCTCGCGCTGGCAGCTGCGCAATTCCGGCACGGCACCGGTCAAGTTCCACTGGGTCCGCAAGGCGTTTCAGGCGGTGGACGGGCTGGAGCTGCCGCCGGCTATCTTCACGCATGAAGATGAACACGCTCTGTCGGCGATGCCCGATACGAACGGCAAATGGGCGACTACCCGGTTTATCGATCCCGACGACGTGCGTTACGACATGCACCTCAACATCGTCAGCCTGGAGCCGGGCGCTACCATTCCTTTCATGGAAACCCATGTCATGGAGCACGGTCTTTACGTGCTGGAAGGCAAGGCGGTTTACCGGCTGAACGAGGATTGGGTGGAAGTGCAGGCGGGTGATTTCATGTGGCTGCGCGCTTTTTGCCCGCAGGCTTGCTATGCAGGCGGGCCGGGCCGTTTCCGCTACCTGCTCTACAAGGATGTGAACCGCCACGTGAAGCTCTGGTAACGGGCGGAATCTTGGCGAAACCGAGATTTATCGCGCAATCCGTTGGCTTGCGCGATAAAGGCTTGCGTTGGATCGAATATCCCTAATAAATCCAGATATGCGGTCAGTCATCGCTGTCTCGCACGATTTCGGCATTCGGCATCCGCCCTTATTATCCTGAAGAAGACTGCCCGTATGATTGAAACGATCGATACCAATATCTTCAATCTTGCCCCTGTGGCGATGTGGATCGAGGATTTCAGCGAGGTGAAAAGCCAGTTCGACATCTGGCGGGCGCAGGGCGTCGAGGATATCCGGGCGTTTTTGCTGGAAGATCTGTCGCGGGTGGCGGCGTGCTCGCAAAAAATCCGCGTCGTTCAGGTTAATGCCAAGACACTTGAACTGTTCGAAGCGCGGGACAAGGCGCATCTGATCGATAATCTGCACCGGATTTTCCGCGATGACATGCTTGAAAGCCATGTGAACGAGCTTTCCGAGCTTTGGGCTGGAAAAACAGAATTCATCAGCAACGCCGTCAATTACTCGATTGGCGGAAAGCGGCTGGATATCCAGCTGCGCGGTGCGGTCATACCCGGCTACGAACAGACACTCGGGCGGTTGCTGCTGACCACAGAGGATGTGACGGAACGTGAGGAGGCTCGCCGCAAGGAGCTTTTCAACCGCCGTTATGCTGAAGGCATGTTCCAACATTCGCCCGTTTCCCTGTGGGTGGAGGATTTCAGCCGGGTTCGGCGTCTGATCGAGGAGGTCAGGGAACGCGGCATCATCGACTTCCGGGTGTTCATGGATGTGCATCCCGAATTCGTGCGCCAATGCATGAGCGAAATCCGCGTGATCGACGTCAACCGGGCAACACTTGACCTGTTTTGTGCGCCGGACCGCCAGGTTCTGTTGCAGCGGCTTGGCGATATTTTCCGGGGTGAAATGGAAAAGCCCTTCCGCGAACAGCTGATGGAGCTGTGGAACGGCAATCTTAACCATCATCGCGAAGTGGTGAACTACGCGCTGGATGGTTCAGAGCGGCACGTGCTGCTGCATTTCTCCGTTTTTCCGGGCCACGAACGCGACTGGTCACTGGTGCAGGTGGCGCTGACTGATATTACGGCGCGGAAAAAGGCGGAAGCCTATCTCGAATATCTCGGCAAGCACGATGTGCTGACCAAGCTGCACAATCGCGCCTTCTATTCGGACGAAATGAACAGGCTGGAACGCAGCACGATCCGGCCCGTTTCGGCCATCGTCATCGATCTCAATGGCCTCAAGGACGCCAATGACAAGCTCGGGCACGACGCAGGCGACGCGCTGTTGCGGCGCCTTGGCGAAGTCCTGAACGGTGTCGTTACTGCGCCGAACCATGCTGCGCGCATTGGCGGTGATGAATTCGCGATCCTTTTGCCCGGCGCAGACAAGCAGATCGCCGCGGCGATGGTGGATACCATTTACGAACTGCTGAAGATCAACAACCAGTTCTACTCCAATGCGCCGCTTAGTCTTTCGCTGGGCGTGGCAACCAGCGAGGCCGGAGAGACAATGGAATCGCTGGTGCGCCGTGCAGACATGCATATGTACGAGCAGAAAAACGCCTATTACGCCGCGATGCGCAACAGGTCTGCCGACAACAGCGATACAACGAAGGCCTCCCCGCAACCGGAAGCCAGCTCCCTGAAGCGCCTTCTCTAGCCACAGGCATCCCGTGTGTGCCTTGCCTCACTGAGGATTTCCAACGCTCTGTGGGACCATGGCCGCCTATTTTTTAGCCTTTAGGCACCATCGTCCTGGTCAAATTTGAGTGTATTCTAAAAGACCAGCGAAATTTGCTTTACGTACCTCAAAACGGACGTTAGCTTCTTCCCAAGAGCTTTGGGAGGAGTTCGTGCATGATGATTTCAAGTAAAATCGAGGGGCAAGATCCGTTCATTCGCACCGGGTACCGGTGACGACACATGGCTTTTGCTGAGGAATCTCCAGATCAGGTCCTTATACGGACTGTCGGGTTGTCCAAGTCTTTCGGTCCCGTCCAGGTTCTGAAGGATATAGAGATTGCCGTGCGCGCCGGTGAAGTTCACGCCATCATTGGCGAGAACGGCGCTGGTAAATCGACGTTGATGAAACTGCTTGCGGGCAATGAGAAGCCTTCGAGTGGGGAAATCAGGATCGATGGCGAGGCAGTTACGCTGAGCGGACCTGTCGACGCCGAACATCGCGGCATCGTTCTCGTGCATCAGGAAATATTGCTGGCCCCGGATCTGACGGTGGCTCAGAACATCTATCTGGGCCGCGAATTATGCAAAGGCCCGATGATGGACGACCGCGCCATGCGTGCCGGCGCCCTGAGGGCTATCGCCGATCTCGGCGGTACGATCGATCCCGATGCCGTCGTCGGCAGCCTGTCGATTGCCCAGCGCCAGCTGGTGCAGATAGCCCGCGTTCTGCTCGTGCCGCATCGCGTCGTCATTTTCGACGAGCCGACCGCAAGCCTCACGCCCATTGAAACCGATGCGCTGTTGAACGTTATCAGGGACATAAGGGCAAAGGGCGTGGCCGTGCTCTATATTTCGCACCGCCTGCCGGAGGTGAAGGAGATTGCCGACCGTGTGACCGTTCTGCGCGATGGCAGGTTGGTCGGCTCCCACCCGATATCGGCGCTTGAGCCCGCCGATATGGCGCGGTTGATGGTGGGACGCGATGTCGCCAAGCTCTATCCGGACAGGAACGCCGGCGGCGAGCACGAGCCTGTCTTGCAGGTGGAGCATTTCACCGTTCCCGGCTATGCGCAGGATGCCGGTTTCAGCCTGCGAAAGGGCGAAATCCTCGGTTTTGCTGGTCTCGTCGGCGCGGGCAGAACGGAGCTTATGGAGGGCGTGCTTGGCCTGCGTCCAGGGCGGGGGACGATCCGCCATCTCGGAAAGCCTGTGCATTTTGCAAAGGCGGAAGACAGTCTGAAGGCCGGTATCGTTTATCTGAGCGAGGATCGGAAGGGCAAGGGATTGCTGCTGACGAAGGACTTGCGGGTCAATCTCACACTCGCCTCGCTGAGGAAATTCAGCCGCCTGTTCCAGATCGATATCCGTCGAGAGAAGGCAGCGCTCGATGATGCGGTGCGTGATTTCGATATTCGCACGGGAAGTAAGGACTTGCTCGCGGGCCAGCTGTCCGGCGGTAACCAGCAAAAGCTGCTGCTCGCCAAGATGATGCTGCTCGATCCATCGATCGTCATCATCGACGAGCCAACACGCGGCATCGATATCGGCACCAAGGAACAGATCTACCGTTTCATAGCAAAGCTTGCAGACGAGGGCAGGTCGATCATCGTCGTGTCTTCGGAGATGCCGGAACTGATCGGCATCTGCGACCGCGTCCTTGTAATGCGCTCCGGCAGGATCGTCGGCGAGGTGACGGGGGAACGCATGACCGAAAACGATATCGTGGCACTCGCGACTGGCGTGCACACGCAGGAATTCGCTTGAGGGCTGATGTCCCGGCAGATTGGCCTGAAGAAAAGACAATTGAGGGGAAATATGACTGAGGCCGCACTTGATAACGGCAAAACGCCGAAGACCTCGAAAGACTGGGACCTGCGCGCCGTTGCGCCCTTTGTGGCGCTGGCTTTGCTGCTGGTTCTCGGCGCCGTCGCCAATCCGAATTTCATCGGCATCGACAATCTGCTGAACGTGGTTACCCGCAGCGCCTTCATCGCCATCATTGCGCTCGGCGCCACATATGTCATCACATCCGGCGGACTTGATCTCTCCGTCGGCGCGATGGTGGCTTTCGTTGCCAGCCTGATGATCCTGTTCATGAACAGTGGCGTTATTGCCAATCCGCTGGTGATGCTACTGGCCGCCATGGCGCTGGCTATCGCCATCGGCGCCGCTTGCGGGCTTGCAAACGGCCTCATCACCACCATCGGCCGCATCGAGCCCTTCATCGCCACGCTCGGCACCATGGGCATTTATCGTGGGCTGACCACCTGGCTGTCGCAGGGTGGCGCGATCACGCTGCGCAACCCGGAAATCCAGACGCTTTATCGCCCGGTCTATTTCGGCAATGTGATCGGTGTGCCGGTGCCGGTCATCGTCATCTTCGTCACTGCCGCCATCGCCGCTTTCGTGCTTTACCGTACCCGTTACGGCAGGCATCTGACGGCGGTAGGTTCCAGCGAGGATGTGGCGCGTTACTCCGGTATCTCGGTCGCTCGAGTCCGCACGATTGCCTACGTGGTTCAGGGGCTTTGCGTCGCCGTTGCCGTCCTGCTTTACGTGCCGCGTCTTGCCTCCACTTCGGCCACTACAGGCATGTTGTGGGAGTTGCAGGCCATCACCGCCGTCGTCGTCGGCGGCACGGCGCTACGGGGTGGTGTGGGCCGCATCTGGGGTACGATTTGCGGCGCCTTCATTCTGGAAATCGTGGGCAACATCATGATCCTGTCGAACTTCGTCAGCGAATATCTGATCGGTGCCATTCAGGGCGCGATCATCATCATCGCCATGCTGGTGCAGCGTTCGCTCAGCCGCAGATAGCCGGACGATCGATGAGACATCTGGCCGCGCAATCTGGGGCATGCGCGGTTTAAACAGGAGGAACGCCCCGGTCTTGGGAGGAAATAGACTATGCGTAGAAAATTCATCGGCGTGGCATTTGTCGCGCTGGCTGCCGTTCTTGCGGGTTCTGCCCATGCGCAGGAGAAGAAGGTAACGATCGGGGTATCCATTCCGGCGGCCGACCACGGCTGGACGGCGGGCGTCGTTTACCATGCCGAACGGGTGGCAAAGCTTCTGATGAAGGAGCATCCGGGTCTGAACGTCATCGTCAAGACCTCGCCGGATGCCGCCAACCAGGCAAACGCGCTTCAGGATCTTGCCGTGCAGGGGCTGGACGCATTGGTCGTGCTGCCGTCTGATCCCGATCCGCTCGTCAACGCCATCAAGGAGATCAAGGACAAGGGCACCTTTGTCGCGCTCGTCGACCGCGCGCCGAGCGTCAACGACAATTCGATCCGCGATCTCTACGTTGCGGGTAACAATCCGGCACTCGGACAAGTGGCAGGCGAATACATCAAGAAAACCACGCCTGATGCGGAAGTGGTGGTCATTCGCGGTCTGCCGATTCCGATCGACCAGCAGCGCCAGGATGGTTTCGACAAGGGTATTGCCGGCTCCAGCGTCAAGGTTCTCGACCGCCAGTACGGCAACTGGAACCGCGACGACGCCTTCCGCGTGATGCAGGACTACCTGACCAAATACAAGAAGATCGACGTGGTCTGGTGTCAGGACGACGACATGGCGGTTGGCGTGCTGGAGGCAATCCAGCAGGCGAAACGCACCGATATCAAGTATATCGTTGCTGGCGCCGGTTCCAAGGACATGATCAAGCGCGTAATGGACGGCGACAAGCTAATTCCGGTCGACGTGCTCTATCCGCCGGCGATGGTGGCGACCGCCATGCAGCTTACGGCAGGTCATTTTTACGATCAGGTGCCTGTTGCTGGCGAGTATATTCTCGACGCTACGCTCATCACCAAGGACAATGCCAAGCAGTTCTACTTCCCGGATTCGCCGTTCTGATAAGCCGTTTCCGGCTAAGCAACGCCCGCTGAAAGGCAGGCGTTGCATCCGCACTCCTGCACCCCGGACCAGATTCGGGGTGCAGCGCGATCAGGTCGTTGATCGCGATAGAGTCCTTCATAGCGCGGGCGCGCCGCGGCTCGATGCCGGATTAAATACGGCATGACGAGGGGAAGGTCGGCGGAAACTATACCGCTCCCCCGCTCTTCATCCATTTTTCCTGAACCACGCCGAGAGATAATCCACGAAGCTGCGCACTTTGGCGGGAAGGTAACGGCGGTGGGGGTAGACGGCATATATGCCGCGGTCTTTGGAAATATAGTCGTCGAACAGGGTCACAAGCTCGCCGGACTGGATGAAGGGTCTTGCAATGAAGTCCGGCACCATGGCGATGCCAAGCCCTGCGCGGGCGGCCCGGAGTGTCGCCTGCGGGCTGTTCACCTCGATCGGTCCACTGATGGTAACGGAGTTCGAGCCGCCATCCGCTTCAAGATAACGCACGGTGTTGTGGAAGCGGGTGTTGGTGTCGATGATGAAGGGCACGCGGGAAAAGTCCTGCGGACCATTGAGCGGGCCGTGTCTGGCGACAAAATCCGCCGTCGCCACTGCATAGACCCGGAAATCGGAGATCTTGCGGGCGATGAGGCCTGAATCTTCCAGACGCGTTATGCGAATCGCAAGGTCGAACCCTTCCTCGATCAGATCGACGAATCGGTCATCGGCGACGATTTCCAGAGACAGTTCCGGATTTTCCTTGGCGAAATCGATGAGGCTCTGGCCAACATCGGCGTCGATGAAGGTGCGCGGAACGGATATTCTGAGCTTGCCCTTCAGATCGGCATTCTTCTCGCGCACCAGATCGGCGAGGTTGTCGATCTCCTTCAAAATGTCGGAGGCGGTGCGATAATACGTATGGCCGGCCTCCGTCAGCGAGAATTGCCGGGTGGTGCGGTTGAGAAGCAGTGCACCGAGATCATCTTCCAGTTCCCGGACATATTTGGACAAAAGCGCTTTGGAACGCCCTGTCTTGCGGGCAGCGGCGGAAAAACCCTCCGCTTCGACAACGTCGATAAAGGCGCGGATGCGGGTGAGCGTGTCCATGAAAATCCTCCGGTTCGTTCTATATAATTGAACGCTGAGCCGTGACTGTTCAACCCGCAAAATGGTTGCCGAAAAAATCCGCTATATGGTGAAAAAATCCTCTTGATTATGACGGCGAATATTCTTATCTCCCGTGCTGCCCAAAGTCGCACGTGCCCATGTGTGTCCGCCGAGTCCTCGATGTGGTGAGGAGTTCGGTAAGGTACCTGGAACTAACCCCTCCAGTCGCTATTCCGGCCAACCGGGAAATGCGAGGACATATGAAGCAACGACGGTGCGGGCCTTTCTGGTTCTCTGCCGGCTTTCCATCAGCCGGGGTACTGAAGAGGCACACCATCATTGCCTGAAGTGCGGTCGGGTCATTCCCTCCAATCGATGGCAGACAAAGCCGAATGATGCTCTGGCAGGGCGTCATTCATATTTGCGCCTTGAGCGTATGCTATCGATTCTGCGCCTCCACCGGCTGATTCGTATGCATATCTCGAGCGTCCTTTGTCCTCCGGATTTTCCGGAGCCGGTTTTATAGGGAATATATCGATGACGACTGCACGCATTCTCGATTTCATCAAGACCCGACGTCCCGAAGGCCCTTGCCTCGTCGTCGACCTCGACGTCGTGCGCGACAATTTCAACGCGTTCCGGCATTCCCTGCCGAACAGCGCGATCTACTATGCGGTCAAGGCAAACCCGGCTCCCGAAATCCTGAAGCTGCTTGCTTCGCTCGGCTCGAACTTCGATTGCGCCTCCGTGGCTGAAATCCAGATGGCGCTTGATGCAGGTGCAACGTCCGACCGGATCTCGTTCGGCAACACCATCAAGAAGGAACGCGATGTCGCCCGCGCTTACGCGCTCGGCATCGATCTCTTCGCCGTCGACAGCCATGAGGAAGTCGAGAAGGTTGCCCGTGCCGCTCCTGGCGCGCGCGTGTTCTGCCGCGTGCTGACGGACGGTGAAGGTGCCGAATGGCCGCTGTCGCGCAAGTTCGGCTGCGTACCGCAGATGGCTGTTGATGTTCTGGTCTACGCACATCAGCTGGGCCTCGAATCCTACGGCGTTTCCTTCCATGTCGGTTCGCAGATGATGAATCTCGACGCATGGGATGCAGCGCTGGGCGATGCCAAGCGCGTTTTCGCTTCGTTGTCCAAGCAGGGTATTCACCTGCAGATGGTCAATATGGGCGGTGGTTTCCCGACCAAGTACCTGCGCGACGTTCCTGCTGCCGAAGAATACGGCCAGGCTATCGACACGGCGCTGCGCAAGCACTTCGGCAACCAGATCCCGAAGACGATCATCGAGCCGGGCCGTGGCATGGTGGGTAACGCTGGCGTCATCAAGGCGGAAGTTGTTCTCGTGTCGCGCAAGTCCGACAACGACAACCATCGCTGGGTGTTCCTCGACATCGGCAAGTTCGGCGGTCTCGCCGAGACGATGGATGAGGCTATCCGCTACCCGATCCGCACCGAGCGCGATCAGGACGAGATGGAGCCTTGCGTTCTGGCCGGTCCGACCTGCGACAGCGCCGACGTGCTGTACGAAAAGAACATGTACCCGTTGCCGGTCTCTCTGACCATCGGCGACGAGGTTCTGATCGAAGGCGCAGGTGCCTATACGACGACCTATTCGGCGGTTGCCTTCAACGGTTTCGAGCCGCTGAAAGCCTACGTCATCTGATCCGAACGCCGCCCGCTGAGTAAGGCGGCGTCTCGAACAAGCTTCCGTTCCGGCTTTGCCGATTGTGCTGTTGCGCAAATCCCTGCTTGCTGCTCCTCTTCCAGCCGAGGAAAGCGTGTCGGCGGGCCGGAACGGCTCCACCATTTTTGATCAAGGGCCGCGTGTGGGCGGTTGTGTGATGGAGGGCCGAGAGATGGCCGCTCTTCTGAATTCGGTACGTGCATTTTTCACCCCGCAGACATTTCATGTCGATCAGGAAAATCCGGGCGATGTCGTTGCCCGTGAAAACCTGCTCGACCGCGCCATGGGCGCTGGCCGCCGCCGCAAGTCTTCCGAAAAGCTGCGCGCCGGCCGCGTGCCAGCGGAAGGTCTGGCGCTCGTTGCCCGTGACGAGGACGGCCATGTCATCGGCACGGTGCGCCTGTGGAATGTCGAAGCTGGCATTTCGCGCGAAGGCCGCGCTGTCGAAGCGCTGCTGCTTGGCCCGCTTGCGGTTGATGCTGCCCATGAGGGCAAGGGCATCGGTTCGGCGCTGATGCGTGCGGCAATCTCCGAGGCAACCAAACGTGGCCATGGCGGCATTCTTCTGGTCGGCGACGCCGCCTATTATGAGCGCTTCGGCTTTTTTGCCGATAAGGCCCAGCACCTGATCATGCCTGGCCCGTTCGAGCGCAGCCGTTTTCTGGCGCTTGAACTCAAAGCCGGCTGGCTGGAAGGTGCGGCTGGTATGCTGGTCGCAAGCGGCCGCAGGCTCTCTGCCTGAGACGAGCCCTGTCACTGATATGAAACCCCGGCTTATTGCCGGGGTTTTTCTTTCTACCCTGTGGCCTGGCGGACGGCCTTTGATTGCCGATAATTTCCGAACATCTCTTGCGCAGTAGAATTTGCGGGTATATACCCGAGACAAATGCCAAACGATAGTTGTCACTGCATCCTGCTGCGCAAAGCATCCCGTAAGGTCTCGTCCTATTACGATGAGGCGCTGGCGCCGCTTGGCGTCAATATCGGCCAGTTCAGCCTGTTGCGGAACATCAACCGCATGGCGCCGGTGTCGCTCACCGATCTCGCCGCGCGGGTAGAACTGGACCGCTCTACCGTTGGCCGTAATACCAAGGTGCTGGCCCGGATGGGGCTGGTGGCCATCGGCCATGGCGAGGATCAGCGCGAAGCGATGCTGACTGTGACGGAGCAAGGGCAGGAGATACTGAAAACAGGCGCGCCCCTCTGGGACGGAGTACAGGACGAAATCGAGGCCAGGCTTGGCCCGGAAAAGACCGCTCAATTGCAGGAACTACTCGCAGCCCTGTAATTTTTTTGATGATAAAACGGGTATCTGCCCGCAATACAGGGTATATACCCGTAAAATTTCGGCCGCTGGCCGCTGGAAAGGGATTTTGAACATGCTCTCCACACGCCTTGCCAGCTGGATGGCCGACAGAAACATACATTATGGCTGGCTTGTTGCCGCAACCACCTTTTTGACGATGCTGGCAACCGCCGGCGCGATGGGATCGGCCGGGGTGATGATCCAGCCGCTGCATCAGGAGTTCGGCTGGGATATTGCCGATATTTCATCTGCCATGGCGGTCAGGCTGGTGCTCTTCGGCCTGCTCGGGCCCTTTGCCGCTGCCTTCATGAACCATTTCGGTATTCGCCAGGTCGTGTCGACGGCCCTTGCGCTGATCATGGGCGGCATCGTCGCCTCGTTCTTCATGACTGAGGTGTGGCAGCTGTTGCTGTTATGGGGCGTGGTGATCGGTGTTGGCACCGGCATGACGGCACTGGTGCTGGGCGCGACCGTGGCATCGCGCTGGTTTTCAAAGCGCCGGGGACTGGTGATCGGCCTGATGACGGCCAGTAACGCCACCGGCCAGCTGGTTTTTCTGCCTTTGCTCGCGGCACTGACGGAGGCCTATGGCTGGCGCACCGCGCTGACGCTATCCGTTGCGGTGATTGCGATCGCCATGATTCTCGTGCTGCTCTTGATGCGTGACCATCCCGCCGATGTCGGCCTGCCAGCCTATGGCGAGACGGTGGTGGTAAAACCGCCGAAACAGGACCACAAGTTTCTTGCAACACTGGCATCCCCGATACTGACGTTGAAGAGCGTGTCCGGAAACCCGGTTTTCTGGGTGCTTTTCGGCACGTTCTTCGTCTGTGGACTTTCCACCAACGGCCTTATCCAGACACACTGGATTTCCATCTGCGGTGATTTCGGCATGGCGGCGGTCACGGCGGCCGGCACGCTGGCTTTGATCGGCATTTTCGATTTCTTCGGCACCATCTTCGCCGGCTGGCTTTCCGACCGTTTCGACAATCGCTTCCTGCTCTTCTGGTTTTACGGTCTGCGCGGGCTGTCCCTGATCTATCTCTCCTTCTCGGGCTTCAGCTTCGTGGAGCTGTCGGTCTTCGCCGTATTTTACGGGCTGGACTGGGTGGCAACCGTGCCGCCAACGGTGAAGCTTGCCGCTGAGAGTTTCGGCCGCGAAAAAGCGGGCCTGGTTTTCGGCTGGGTGTTTGCGGGGCATCAGTTGGGGGCCGCCACCGCTGCCTTTGGCGCAGGTTTCTTCAAGAGCGACTTCGACACATACATGCCCGCACTGCAGATTGCCGGCGTGATGTGCATGATCGCTGCTGTCTCGGTACTGCTTCTCAAAAAGCCTGGTTCCGCGACTTTGGCACCGCAGGCCGCCTGAGATTGCAAAGGAGAAGGCTTGTGAAACAGGCCAACTTCCGACTGCCGGGCCCGCTATTTTGACCGTTGTCATGGCTATCCGTTGCGTATTTGTCACACCAAGCACCGGCTAGCTGCCCTGGCTTATCGTTCGCCTTTCGGTTTGATCCATCTCAATCCGCTCACCTCTCCCTTGGCGATAGTGGCCGTAGCGGCTGCGGCAAGCGAGGATTCGCGAATGCCCGCCGCCATCAGCCGGTTTCCCGGGCTTGCCCGGCTGCGGCGCGCGATAGGAGAGATGGAATGACGAACAGGAAGAAAAAAACCGCCTTGCTTGCCAGTGTGACGGTGAGCGTCGCGGCGATGCTGATGTCGGCCAACGCGATGGCGGCAGATCTGGCCCCGCCGGCACCAGCCCCCACCGCTGAAGAGGCGATTGCGGCGGCGAGCCCATGGATGCTGCGCGTGCGTGGTCTCGGGGTCATTACCCATGACAGCGGCAGCGTTGACGGTGTGCCGGGTGCAGGTCTCTCCTATTCGGATACGGTCATTCCTGAACTCGACATCAGCTATTTCTTCACCCCGA
The DNA here is from genome assembly GCF_053521725.1 of Agrobacterium sp. CG160-95. Taxonomy (NCBI): domain Bacteria; kingdom Pseudomonadati; phylum Pseudomonadota; class Alphaproteobacteria; order Hyphomicrobiales; family Rhizobiaceae; genus Agrobacterium; species Agrobacterium sp. CG160-95. The sequence continues at coordinate 750,369 of NZ_JBNWDU010000002.1, forward strand.
ATATCGCTGCCGAACTCATCCTCGGCACCACATACGCCAAGATCAACGGCGAGGGTGTGCTGGCCGGCACGCCGGTGGGCAAGACATGGTTGCTGCCGCCGACGCTGACCCTGCAATATCACTTTACTGATTTCGGCGCCTTCAAGCCCTATATCGGCGCGGGCGTGAACTATTCGATGTTCTACAACCAGTCCGAAAAACCCGGCTTCAGCAATCTTGATGTCAAGAACAAGTTCGGCGCGGCCGTGCAGGTGGGTTTCGACTATATGCTGGACGAACATTGGGGCGTGAACTTCGACGTGAAGAAGATTTTCCTGAAGACCGACTGGACCGCAGAACTTGGCGGCACGCCAATCAGTGGCAAAGCGAAACTCGATCCCTGGTTGATCGGTGCGGGTATCACCTATCGCTTCTGACCCCTTGGCCTCGCGCCGTCGCTGCCTTTGACGGGCGGCGCTTTCTGAGCTATATGGACGGCCACGGGCAGAAGAGCCCCGGCCGTCCGCAGGCGTTTACGCCCTTGGTGAAGCTCTTTTTGGAATAACGGTCATCCCCATGTTTTGCATGTCGTCGATGGCAACGCGGACCCCTTCGGAAAAATACGGCATGCGCATGTTGGAGAACCGTTATGAACGTGTCCAAACCGCTTCCCGCGCTTGAGGGATTGAAAGAGCAGGCAAAACGGCTGCGCGCCGCCCTTGAAGGGCAGGGGCAGGCAATCACCCATTCAAAGGCGCTTGAACTCATCGCCGCGCAATATGGCTTCCGCGACTGGAACACCCTGCATGCCACGGCGGGAAACCGTCCCGCATTCAATCCCTATCTTCTTGGTTCGCGGGTGGAAGGCCTCTATCTAGGCCAGCCCTTCGTGGCCTCCGTTCTGGGCGTGCAAACGCTAGGCGGCGACCCGGAACGCTACCGGCTGACCCTGCATCTCGACGATCCCGTGGATGTGGTGACCTTCGAAAGCTTCTCGGCTTTCAGGAAGCGTATCCACTGCAATATCGATACGTCCGGACGCACGGTGGAGAAAACCTCCAACGGTAGGCCACAGGTTGAGCTGGTCTGGTAGTCCGAGCACCCGCCGAGAGGCGGGTGTCTCCTTGTCCTTCGTAAGACCCTAAATCCGCTTCCCCGCCGCATCGAACAGATGGAAGTCCTTCGTCTGGGCGGCAATCCGCAGGTTCTCGCCGATACCAAGCTGCGAGCGGCCGGGAACGCGGAAGACGATGGTGGTGCCGTCTGTGAAGGAGCCATGCACGTAGCTTTCCGCGCCCACCAGTTCCACGGCGTCCACCCGCACGGTGCCAGTGAAAGCGGCATCGGGAGCTTCTGTTTCCGCGAGCGTGATGTCTTCCGGACGGATGCCCAGTGTTGCGGTGGTTTGCGGCAGCGCGCCTGATCCATTCACCGACCACCCGGATGCACCGTTAGCCGATGGGGTGCCGTAGGGCAGGAGGTTCATGGAGGGCGAACCGATGAAGGTGGCGACGAAGGTGGTGGCCGGTTTTTCGTAAAGCTCGATCGGAGTGCCGATCTGCTCGATGCGGCCGGCATTCAGCACCACGAGGCGGTCGGCCAGCGTCATGGCTTCCATCTGATCATGGGTTACGTAGACGCTGGTGGTGGCGAGAGAACGTTGCAGGCGGCGGATTTCGACGCGCATCTGCACGCGCAGCTTGGCATCGAGGTTGGACAGCGGCTCATCGAACAGGAATGCGGCGGGCTTGCGCACGATGGCACGGCCCATCGCCACGCGCTGGCGCTGGCCACCCGAGAGCTGGCGCGGCCTGCGCTCCAGATATTGTTCGATTTCCAGCGCCTTGGCTGCCTCGGTGATACGCCGGTCGATCTCGTCCTTCGGCGTGTTGCGGTTCTTGAGGCCATAGGCGAGGTTCTGCCGCACTGTCATATGCGGGTAAAGCGCGTAGTTCTGGAACACCATGGCAATATCTCGGTCTGACGGTTCGAGATCGTTGACGACGCGGTCGCCGATGACGATCTCACCGCCCGATATGCTTTCCAGCCCGGCGATCATGCGCAGCAATGTTGATTTTCCGCAGCCGGAGGGGCCGACCAATACGATCATCTCGCCATCGGCTATATCCATCGATACGCCCTTGATGGCGTCGACATTGCCGCCGTAAACCTTGCGGACGTCTTTCAGCGCAATTTTTGCCATTACTTCTCGGTCTCCACCAAACCTTTGACGAACCAGCGCTGCATCAGCACCACAACGATAATCGGGGGGATGATGGCGAGGATCGCCGTCACCATCACATAATTCCAGGGCGTCGAAGCGTCGGTGAAATCCACCATGCGCTTGAGGCCGATGATGATCGTGTTCATCTTGGCGTCGTTGGTCACGAGCAGCGGCCAGAGATACTGGGTCCAGCCATAGATGAACAGGATCACGAAGAGAGCGGCGATATTGGTTTTCGACAGCGGCAGCAGAATATCGCGCATGAAACGGAACGGCCCTGCATTGTCGATACGAGCCGCCTCGACCATTTCGCCGGGAATGGTCAGGAAAAACTGCCGGAACAGGAACGTCGCCGTCGCGGACGCCATCAGCGGAAGCGTCAGTCCCGCATAGGTATCGATAAGCCCGAGGTCGACGATGACCTTGTATGTGGGCAGGATGCGCACCTCGACCGGCAGCATGAGCGTGATGAAGATCATCCAGAAGAAGCCCATGCGAAATGGAAAACGGAAAAATACGATTGCGAAAGCCGACAGGAAAGAAATGACGATCTTGCCGATGGCAATGGCGAGCGCCACCACGAAGCTGTTGAACAGCAGCCGTTCAAGGCTGACGCCGACCACTCTTTCGACGCCGCCGACCATGGCATCTGTATAGTTTTCACCAAGATGGTCGCCGGGCAGCAGCGACATCGGTGGGCGAATGATGTCATTCGACGTCATGGATGACGCGATGAAGGTGTAGTAGATCGGGAAGGCCACGATGATGATGCCGAGAACCAGCATCAGATGGGCGATCACGCGGGCGACCGGGCGATTTTCAATCATCAGGAAATCCTCAGCCGTAGTGCACGCGCTTCTCGACGAAGCGGAACTGGAAGGCGGTCAACGCAATGACGATCACCATCAGGATGACGGATTGCGCGGCGGAAGAGCCGAGGTTCAGGTTAACGAAGCCATCATTGTAGACCTTGTAGACCAGTGTTTCTGTCGCCTTGGCAGGGCCGCCGCCAGTAACTGCGTGGATGATGCCGAACGTATCGAAGAAGGCATAGACGGTGTTGACGACCAGCAGGAAGAATGTTGTCGGCGCCAGCAGCGGGAAAACGATGGTCCAGAAGCGCCGCGAACCGCGTGCGCCGTCAATGGAGGCCGCCTCCAGCAATGATTTCGGAATTGCCTGCAAGCCTGCGACAAAAAACAGGAAATTGTAGCTGATCTGCTTCCATGCGGCGGCTGCGACCACGAGCAGCATGGCCTGATTGCCGTTGAGCAGCGGGTCCCACATGATGCCGTTGCGGCGCAGGATATAGGAGAAGGTTCCCATGGCCGGATTGAACATGAACAGCCAGAGCATGCCAGCGACGGCGGGTGCCACAGCATAGGGCATGATCATCATGGTGCGGTAAAAACCCTTGCCGCGCACCACGCGGTCTGCCGCCGTTGCCAGAAGCAATGCCAGCCCCATCGAGACGAGTGCGGTCAGGACGCTGAAAATGACCGTGACGTGCAGCGCGTTCAGATAGCTTTCATCCGAAAGTACGGCGGAAAAATTGGCCAGCCCGACGAAATTGCTGTTCAGCCCGAAGGCATCCTCGCGCATGGTCGACTGGTAGAGCGCCTGACTTGCGGGCCAGAAGAAAAAGATCACCGTCAGGATGATCTGTGGCGCGACCAGCAGATAGGGCAGGATCTTGTTGGGGAATACGACGCTTTGCACGGCGATCTCCTGATGAAATGGGAATACCGCCCGCACCGGGTAAGGATGCGGGCGGGGGCAGGGATCGTTTAGTTGCCGGTTGCCTGCTTGATGGCCGCATCACCGCGCGTGACAATCTTGTCGAGTGCGGATTTCGCGTCCTGCTTGCCGGCCAGCATCGCCTCGAACTCTTCGTTCATGATGTCGCGGACCTGCGGCAGGTTCACGAGGCGCACGCCCTTGGAGTTTTCTGTCGGTGGCTTGCCCATCATCTGCAGAAGCGGCGTTTCGCGGCCGGGATTCTTGTCATAGAAGCCGGATTTCTTCGTTTCCTCATAGGCCGCGATCGTTACCGGCATGTATCCGGAGACCTGATGCAGACGAGACTGGATCTTGGTCTGGGAAAGGAAATGGAAGAACTCGGCCACACCTTTATATTCGGCATCGCTCTTGCCGCCGAAGACCCAGAGGCTCGCGCCGCCGGGAATGGTGTTCTGCGGACCATGACCCTCGTAATAGGGAAGCTGGCCGATACCGTAATTCATGCCAGTCTTGATGATATCGCCAAGGCCGCCGGAGGATTCGGTAAGGATGCCGCATTCGCCGGACATGAACAGCTGCTTGGCTTCCGAAGTGCGCCCGCCGTAACGGAAGACGCCGTCTTTCGCAAGGTCGGCAATGGCCTGGAAGTGTTCGACGAAGAGCGGCGCGTTGACGGCAAGCTTCACATCGGTGCCGCCCAGCCCGTTTTCATTGCTGCCATAGGAGACGTTGTTCCATGCGGCAAAGTTTTCGGTCTGGATCCAGGTCAACCATGTTGAGGTGAAGCCGCATTGGGCAGCACCGCTTGTCTTGATCTTCTTGGCAGCTTCGAAAACCTCCGGCCAGGTCTTCGGCGGATTTGCCGGGTCAAGGCCTGCCTTCTGGAAGGTGTCCTTGTTGTAATACAGGATCGGTGAGGACGAATTATAGGGGAAGGACAGCATGGTGCCGTCAGGCTTGGAATAATAGGCGACGATGCCGGCCAGATATTCGTCCTTGTTGAAGGTGTAGCCACCTTCCTTCAGTACTTCCGCCACCGGTTTGATTGCGCCGGCAGCACCCATCATTACGCCGGAACCGGCGTCGAAGACCTGAATGATCGCCGGCGGCTGCTTGGCGCGGAAGGCCGCAATGCCTGCATTCAGGGTTTCCGGATAGGTGCCCTTGAAGACGGGCATGATCTTGTAGTTTGTCTGGCTATCGTTGAACTCTTTCGCGAGCGCGTCCACGACCTCGTTATTGGCGCCGGTCATGGCATGCCACCACTGAATTTCCGTCGCGGCGAACGCGTTCGATGTGACAAAAAACGAAAGCGCAGATGCCGCAGCAAGACGGTAGCTGAGTTTTTTCAAGGCGATTCCTCCCATTTTAAAAACAGTAAAAGATACAGCCCCTTATTGCAGCCTATCCTCCTCGATATAGCTGCGGGCGAGCTTTTCTGTATTAGCGGCCTGATTTAAAGCGAACTCTAATGAAAATGCAATAGATGGTGGAACGAAAAAAACGAAAGTGAATGAAACGGTTTTATTATTCCATTTTGGGTCCGCTTTGGTTTTTTCGTGTGCTTGTGTGCATGGCTCGGGACGGGATACCGGAAGCAGTCTGCGGAGGCCATGTTCAAGAGCAATTCCTAACAAGAGGTATTGATATGTTATTACATTACGTATTAAGTCTCTCCAAGATTTGTTGCTTAAAGGTGCGGATGTGTTCGGAATGAAGCGGAAGAAGGCGGTTGCACCAGAAGACGTCTCGTCCGTCACCCCATCCACCGGAACGGTGCCTGTCACACTGCTTACCGGCTTTCTGGGGGCGGGCAAGACCACGCTTCTGAACGAGCTTTTGAGCGAACCGGAAATGCGTGGTGCCGCCGTCATCGTCAACGAATTCGGTTCGGTGCCCATCGATCACGGCTTGGTCCGCACCGGTTCGGAGCGTTATTTCAGGACCACGACCGGCTGCATCTGCTGCACCGCCACCAGCGATATCCGCACCTCGCTTTACGAGTTGCATCTGGCCTTTCTGGAAGGGGTGGTGCCGGAAATATCTCGTGTCGTCATTGAAACCACCGGCCTTGCCGATCCTGCGCCGATCATCAACAGCCTGATTCCCGGCGGTACGCCTGCCGCCGGCCTGCGCGACCATATCGTCGCCCGCCACTTTCATCTCTCCGGTGTCGTTACTGTTTTCGACATTACCTCCGGCCAGGCGATGCTCGACAGTTTCATCGAGGGCTGGAAACAGCTTGCCTTTGCCGATCACATTGTTTTGACCAAAACCGATCTCACTGACGGGGCGGAGATGGGCTGTGAGAGCCTCTCCGATCTCAATCCTGCCGCGCGTCTGCATGACCGCAACGCGCGCGACTTCAATCTGATGTCGCTGTTTGCGCCGGCGGATTATTCGTTACGCAACAAGCCGGAAGACGTAACGGGCTGGCTTGCCGCCGACAGGCTGAGCCTGCATGCGGCGCACGGGCACGATATCAATCGTCATGGTGCGGGGGTCGAGGCGTTCGATTTGACGTTCGATGGGGCTTTCGATCCGCAGGCGATCGTTACCTTTCTCGAACTCGTCACCAGCAATGTGCATTCCGGTCTTCTGCGGCTCAAGGGAATTTTCGGTGCTACGGATGATCTGGACCGTCCAGTGGTCGCCCATGCCGTGCAGCACCGGCTTTATCCGCTGAGCCGTCTTGAAAGCTGGCCAGATGGCATCCGTGCAACCCGTGTTGTCCTCATCGGCATGGATATGCCGCAGCAGCCGATCCGCGATCTTTTCGAGGCATTGGCCTCGCAGGCAGCAAGAAAGGTTTCCCGATGACGGCAAGAGCAAATCCGCTTGCACGCAGCGGCTCTGCGATAGTCTCTAAGGCCCGTCTTCTGAAACACTGGACGCGGGAACTGCTTGCCCTCCGCGAAGACGAGATCGTTTCCGTCAACGAGATTGCCTGCGTACAGCCGGATTGCCCGCCGAAGGAAACGGTAATCCTCGTTTTGTCCGCATCCGGCAAAACCCGGCAATTCTCAATTCACCAGGCGCTGCTGGATATAGAGCGTGATGATATCGTCAGAGCCGTCGCCGCCAATCCTCCGTAAGGCCGTCTGTATCGAACGCCATGGCGCTTGACGACAGGTGTCGTCATCCGGCACTTCAGGAGCAGCGGGATTCGCTAAAGGTGAAGGGTACGGAATGGCCGATCTGGCGGTATATGCGGGTTTGTTTCTGACGGCTTTTGTCGCGGCAACCATCCTGCCCATGCAGTCGGAGGCCGCACTTGCCGGCCTGATCCTTTTGAAGTCCCAGCCGGTCTGGCTGCTGGTTACTGTTGCCAGCGCCGGCAATGTCGCCGGATCCCTCGCCAACTGGCTGCTCGGCCGTGGCATCGAACGCTTCCGGCATCGGCGGTGGTTTCCTGTGGGGGAAGCCGCGCTGCAACGTGCCCAGAACTGGTACAGGCGTTACGGCAAGTGGTCGCTGCTGCTCAGCTGGGCGCCGCTTATCGGCGATCCGCTGACGGTTGCGGCCGGCATCATGAAGGAGCCGCTGCCGGTCTTTCTTTTGCTTGTTACCATTGCCAAGGTTGGGCGTTATCTTGTGCTGACGCTGGTGACACTGAATTTTCTTTGAATTGCGTTGCCGATACCTTCTCCCCGGCGGGGAGAAGGCGAAAGAGGCATGCACTGGTCAAAAAGGTCGGAGTTGAGAACCAATCAAGCCGCCTGCCGGTCCCAGCTGGCGAAGGGGTCGGGCAGGTGTCGCCATGCGTCCGGGGTGAAGGCATCTGTGTCAATCAGGCATGCATCGAGCTGCGCGCGGATGCGCGCTTCGCTCATGGGATCGGAACCGATGAAGACGATTTCCTGCCGACGGTCGCCAAAGACCGGGTCGAGATAGGGCTTCATCATGTCGAGGAACTGCTGCTCGCGCGGCCATTGCTCGCTCGGCACGGCGGACCACCAAAGGCCCATCTTGCCGGTGCGCACCAGTGCGCCGGCCTGGCTTATCTCGCCGACATAAGCTGGCCGCGTGGCCAGCCAGAAGAAGCCTTTGGCGCGCACCACACCGGGCCAGGCGCGGTCGATAAAACGTTGGAACAGCACGGGATCGAAAGGCTTCCTGGCGCGGTAAACGAAGGAGCGGATGCCATATTCCTCGGTTTCGGGAATGTGGTCCTTGAAACCGTGCAACTCCTTGAACCACAGCGGGTGTTCTTCGGCCTTGGCGAAATCGAAGCGGCCGGTGCCCAGCACCTCCTTCAGTTCCACCTTGCCGAAATCGGCCTCAATGAGTTTCGCATCCGGGTTCAGCCCGACGATGATCTTGCGGGCGGCGTCCCGCTCATCCGGCGTGGCAGTGCCGATCTTGTTGAGGACGACGACATCGGCAAATTCGATCTGCTCGACCAGGAGGTCTACGATGGTTCGGTTGTCGCCTTCGCCTGCCGTCTCACCACGGTCGGCAAGAAAGTCAGAGGAACCGTAGTCGTTGAGAAGATTGGCGGCATCCACCACCGTTACCATCGTGTCCAGATGCGCGACATCGGAAAGGCTGCGACCGTTTTCATCGCGAAAATCGAAAGTGGCGGCCACTGGCAGCGGCTCGGCGATGCCGGTGGATTCGATCAGCAGATAATCGAACCGGCCCTGCTCGGCGAGCGCGCGTACCTCATTCAGAAGGTCGTCGCGCAGCGTGCAACAGATGCAGCCATTGGTCATTTCCACAAGCTGTTCCTCGGTGCGCGAGAGATTGGCGCCGCCATCTCGCACAAGCGCCGCATCGATATTGATCTCGCTCATGTCGTTGACGATCAACGCGACCCGCAGACCGTCGCGGTTGGCGAGAATATGGTTGAGAAGCGTTGTCTTTCCGGCACCAAGAAAGCCGGAGAGGACAGTGACGGGAAGTTTTTTCGACATGCGGGCCTCGTTTTATTAGCGGTGGTAGCGTGGGAGTCATCGTCGTCACGACTTGCGGTAGAGAACGACGGGGCTGGTGGTCACATCGCTTGTTGCGTGTAACGTAATAACATTACATAAGCGCAACGTGTCAACTGGCTTTAGGAAGATTGCTTGCCGGATGCTTCCTTCGGCTTGTCCTTGGAATCCAGAACCTGGCACGACCATACCCCCGAGGTGATCCTGGAGGTTTCGTCCAATGTGAGATGGAGCCTACCTTTCCGATAGTTAATGTTATTTCATTACATATTTGTTTGACGAATGTAATAACATTACATATGAGGGGGTCATCAAATGACATCATGCCCCGGAGGGATCGATGAACGATCCGTGCCTTGCCTTTAAAAATCTGACACTCGGATATGCCGGCCGCGCGGCGGTGCATCATCTGGATGGCGATATTGCCAAAGGGTCGCTCACGGCGGTGATCGGCGCCAATGGGTCGGGAAAATCGACGCTGATGAAGGGCATCGCCGGCATTTTGAAGCCACTTGGCGGTGAATGCCGGGTTACTCCAGGCGTTTCCGTCGCCTATCTACCGCAGCAGTCTGAACTCGACCGTTCCTTTCCGGCACAGGTGCGCGATCTGGTCGCGCTTGGTCTCTGGCCCAAACGCGGCCTGCTCGCTCGCCATCGCCAGTCGGACCGGGCGGCCATGGCCCATGTGCTGGAAGCGGTCGGACTTTCCGGCTTTGAAAAACGCAATATCGATTCACTCTCCGGCGGCCAGATGCAGCGCGCCCTTTTTGCCCGCGCCATGTTGCAGGATGCGCAGCTGATTTTGCTGGATGAGCCCTTCAACGCTGTCGATGAGCGCACCGTCGCCGATCTAATGGTGCTGATCAAAGCATGGGTTGCCGAGGGGCGCACGGTTCTGGCCGTTCTTCATGACTACGAGCTGGTGCGTCAGCATTTTCCGCAAACGCTTCTGCTTGCCAGACGGTTGGTGGGCTTTGGCCCGACACGGGAGGTTCTAAGGCCCGAAATGATGCAGCAGGCACGACGGTTTCACGAGGCATGGGACGGCGACGCCCCATGGTGCGAACCCGCAGCAGCGACGGTGAACGCCGACCTGGCGGAAAAGCCGCAGGATTTCCACAAACACTCGCAGGCGCATTCGCATATCCATGTCTGATTTATTCATCGAGCCATTCATCCAGTATGTCTTCATGCAGCGTGCGCTTGCCGGTGCCTTGATCCTTGCTGTCAGTTGCGGGCCGGTCGGGGTGTTTCTGATGCTGCGCCGCATGAGCCTGACGGGTGATGCCATGTCGCACGCCATTTTGCCGGGGGCGGCGGTGGGCTTTCTGTTTTACGGGTTGGAGATTTTGCCGATGACCATCGGCGGGCTGGTCGTCGGTCTTCTGGTGGCACTGGGTGCCGGTGCGGTTTCGCGCTTCACCATCCAGAAGGAGGACGCCTCGCTTGCAGCCTTTTACCTCATTTCTCTGGCACTCGGCGTGCTGCTCGTCTCCTGGCGCGGCTCCAGTGTCGATCTCATGCATGTGCTTTTCGGCACGGTGCTGGCACTGAACAATGAAGCGCTCGGCCTCATCGGCGGTATCTGTGTCGTCACACTGACGGTGATGATGGTTTTCTGGCGCGCGCTGCTGGCGGAATGCCTCGATCCCCTGTTTCTGCGCTCGGTCAGCAACTGGGGGAGCCCCGTGCACTTCCTCTTCCTCGCCATCGTCGTCCTCAATCTGGTCGGCGGGTTTCAGGCGCTCGGAACCCTGCTTTCGGTTGGCCTGATGATGCTGCCCGCTGCCGCCAGCCGCTTCTGGTCCAATCGCGTCGCGCCAATGTGCTTCATCTCGATCGGCATCGGCATGGTCTCGTGTTTTGCAGGCCTGCTTCTGTCCTATCACGCGTCGCTGCCATCAGGTCCGGCGATCATCCTGTCCGCAGGCGTCATCTATGTCCTGTCCATCGTCGTCGGCACACGCGGTGTGCTTCGCGATCTTCTCGGTTCCGGTCGTCACAGAACGGCCTGAAAACAGCGTTTGAAAAAAGGAGAACCCTTCATGTTCCAAACCCTACGTCTTGCTACCTGCGTAAGCCTTCTCTCCCTTTCCCCAGTCCTGATGGCGCAGGCTTCTGCGGCTGAACTCAAGGTCGTGGCCAGCTTCTCGATCATTGCCGACTTCGCGAAGAATGTCGGCGGCAACCGCGTCGAAATCACCACGATCGTCGGACCTGACGGCGACGCGCATGTTTACGAGCCGCGCCCGGCCGATGCCGTTGCCGTCAGCAAGGCGGATGTTGTGCTGGTGAACGGCCTTGCATTCGAAGGCTTCCTGAAGCGGCTGATCGATACCAGCGGCACAAAGGCGCCGGTGGTGGAGCTGACAAAGGGCGTGAAACCCCTCAGGATTTCCGACGAGCCAGCCGGTCACGCACATCCGGAAGCCGAGGAAGAGGCGGGTCACGACCACAAGGCAGAGGAAGCGCATGACCATGAGGGACACAATCACGGTGAATTCGATCCGCATGCCTGGCAGTCAATCAAGAATGCGGAAATATACGTGAAGAACATCGCTGGCGCATTTTGCGAGGTCGACAAGGCCGGTTGCGCAACTTACACCGCCAATTCACAGGCCTATATCGCCAAGCTCGCGGCTTTGAACGAGAAGGTGAAGACCGAGATCGCCGCCATTCCGCCGGAAAAACGCAACATCATCACCTCACATGATGCCTTCGGTTATTTCGAGCATGCCTATGGTCTCGAATTCCTGGCGCCGGAAGGTATCTCGACGGATTCCGAAGCGTCTGCCGCCGACGTCGCCAAGCTGGTGGATCAGATCAAGCACGACAAGGCTTCGGCGATCTTCGTCGAAAACATCACCGACAAGCGGTTGATGGACCAGATTGCCAAGGAAACCGGCCTGAAAGTTGGCGGAACGCTTTATTCCGACGCGCTCTCGACAGCCGACGGCCCGGCCGCAACCTATATCGATATGGTCAACCACAACATCGATACCATCAAGTCGGCCGTGCTTAGCCAGTAAGAAGACAAAACGGGCGAGGGTGGCACCAGCCACCCTCAGACACCTGACTAACGTATCCCCACACTCGATGTCATCCTCAGGCCCATTCCGAGGATCCAGTCACGTATCGTAAAATCAATAGCTGGCAGATGCTCGCGATAGGCCCGAGCACGACGGAGGAGAAGTTTTTTCCTTCTGTCCTAGGCCCTACGGTCGATTGTGCCGTCTCGCAAATTTTGCCCAGCCGGTAAGCCTTCTCCAGCGTTACCAACGCCCAAATCTCTAATTTCCTTCTATTTTTCCCCGAATACGCGGTTCAACAGGGATGTGATCTCCCTGTTTAGGCTGCTTGCGTTCCCCGTTGACAATCGATCAGCCGTTTGAAATGGTAAGATGTCAGACCAATTCAAAGGGTAAGTCTTGGATAGATCCAGCCGCGAACTGATGCAGCCTATTCCACCCAGCGACCGTGTGCGCCAAGTCGAGGCGGCACTCTCCGATTACGTCGAGAGGGCGGGACTGAAGGCTGGAGATCGGTTGCCGGCCGAGCGAGAGCTGATGGTGGCGCTGGGTGTCGGCCGTTCCACCATTCGCGAGGTCATCCGTAAGTTTCAGGCGCTGGGCGTTATCGACAGCCGCAAGGGCAGCGGCAATTATCTGCTTAAGCCGATTTCCGCCGCAACCGTGCATATGCCTATCTCCATCGATGCCGAAAGCCTGCGCGATGCGTTGTTGATGACGTTGGAAGTCCGGCGTGGCATCGAGGTTGAGGCCTCGATGGCTGCGGCGCGCCGGCGCACGGTGGAGGATATCGCCACGATGGAAGCGCGGCTCGATGAGATGGAGCGGGTGCATCTGGCTGAAGGCACGTCCGGCAAGGCCGACCTTGCCTTCCACCTCTCCATCTATGACGCCACGCATAATTCGCTGTTCAAGCAGCTGCTCGAGCAGATGCGCGAAGGTTTCGAACGTTTCTGGCTGAAGCCTTTCGACCGGCCGGACTTTGCAAGCCGCTCCTTCCCCTTTCACCGCACGCTGTTCAACGCCATCGCCGCCGGCGATGCGGAGACCGCCCGTGAAGAAACACTGAAAATCCTCGCTGTCGTCGAGGAGGATATCAAGGACATGTCGAAATGAACCAAGGCAACGATCTCTTCGATCCCGCCTCCCTGATCGTCGCCCATGACGAGACCCACGCTTTCGAAGCTGTGGTGCCGCCCCTTGTGCAGACTTCGCTTTTCACCTTTTCCAGCTACGACGAAATGGTTTCCACCTATCGCGGCGAAAAGGTGCGGCCGGTCTATACGCGAGGGCTCAACCCGACCGTCAGGATGTTTGAGGAAATGCTGGCAAAGCTTGAGGGCGCGGAAGATGCGCTTGGCTTCGCCAGCGGCATGTCGGCCATTTCCTCCACCGTTCTCTCCTTCGTTTCGCCGGGTGACCGCATCGTCGCGGTGCGCCATGTCTATCCCGATGCGTTTCGCCTGTTTGGCACCTTCATGAAGCGCATGAATGTCGAGGTGGTCTATGTCGACGGCCGCGACGAGGCGGCGGTTGAAAGGGCTATGCCCGGCGCGAAGCTCTTCTACATGGAAAGCCCGACCAGCTGGGTGATGGAGGCCCATGATGTCGGTGCGCTCGCCGCGATCGGCAAGCGCCATGGCGCCGTCACCGTCATCGATAATTCCTGGGCAAGCCCTGTCTTCCAGCAGCCGATCTCGCTCGGTGTCGATCTCGTCGTGCATTCGGCGTCGAAGTATCTCGGCGGGCACAGCGATGTGGTCTCCGGCGTGGTTGCCGGTTCAAAGGCAATGATCGACCGCATTCGTGCAGAGACCTATCCCTATCTCGGTGGCAAGATGTCGCCCTTCGATGCGTGGTTGCTCATCCGCGGCTTGCGCACCCTGCCGCTGCGCATGAAGGCGCATCAGGCATCGGCGTTGGATATTGCCAGCCGCCTGCAGGCGCTCGATGTGGTGGAAAAGGTTTGCCATCCGGGATTGGCGAACCGCCTGCCGCCCGGCCTCAACGGTACGTCCGGCCTGTTTTCCTTCATTTTCAAGGAAGGGGTGGATGTGCGCGCTTTTGCCGACCGCCTCAAACTTTTCAAACTGGGTGTTTCCTGGGGTGGGCATGAAAGCCTGATCGTCCCGGGTGAAGTGGTGCTTGAACAGAAGGCGCAGCCAAACTCCGCCCACACGTTCGGCATCAGCGCGCGTTCCGTGCGCCTGCATGTCGGACTGGAGGGCACAGAAGCGCTCTGGAACGATCTCGAACCCGCGATCAAGGCGGCCTCGGCCGTCTGACGCGTCTTAAAACTGACGACAAAAAGGGGAGAACGACATGAAAAAACTGGTAGCAGCAGCAATCTTTACCGCCCTGATGACCGGAACGGCGCTGGCGGATACGACCTTGAAACTGGTCGAGGTCATTACAAGTCCCGAACGGACGGAAACGCTGAAGGGCATCGTCTCGAAGTTCGAAACTGCCAATCCCGGCACCAAGGTGGAGATCATCTCGCTGCCCTGGAGCGAGGCCTTCCAGAAATTCGCCACGATGGTCTCCGCCGGCGATGTGCCTGATGTCATGGAAATGCCTGACACCTGGCTTTCGCTTTATGCCAATAACGGCATGCTCGAAAGTCTCGAACCCTACCTCGCCAAATGGGAATACACCAAGGGTCTGAGTGAACGCACGCTGGAACTCGGCCGTGACGTGAAGAACACGGCCTATATGCTTCCCTACGGCTTTTATCTCCGGGCCATGTTCTACAACAAGAAACTGCTGGAACAGGCTGGCGTGAAGGAGCCGCCGAAGACGCTCGACGAATTCGCCGATGCCTCCAAGAAGGTCGCAGCACTTCCCGGCAAATACGGTTATTGCCTGCGTGGCGGGCCGGGCGGACTTAACGGCTGGGTCATGTTCGGCGCGTCCATGGCGGGATCGAACGAGTTCTTCACCAAGGACGGCACCTCCACCTTCGACAGCCCTGGCTGGGTGAAAGGCCTGACCTATGTGATCGATCTCTACAAGAACGGGTTGGCACCGAAAGACAGCGTCAACTGGGGCTTCAACGAGATCGTCGCGGGCTTTTATTCCGGCACCTGCGCCTTCCTCGATCAGGATCCGGACGCCCTTATCGCCATTGCCCAGCGCATGAAGCCGGAAGATTTCGGCGTCATGACCATGCCGAAGGGACCTGACGGCAAGACCTTCCCGACCATCGGTTTCGCCGGCTGGTCGATCATGTCGGCATCCGCCAACAAGGACCTCTCCTGGAAACTGGTCGAGACGCTGGAAGGGCCGGAAGGCAATATCGAGTGGAACAAGAAGACGGGTGCGCTGCCGGTGCACAAGTCGGCGGAGAAGGACCCCTTCTACGCCAGCGAGCAGTTCAAGGGCTGGTTCGACGAACTGGCGGACAAGAACGCCGTGCCGACGAAGATGCCGACCTATCTTGAGGAATTCGCATTCTTCAAGGATTCACTGGTTATCAAGACATCGCAGGAAGCGCTTCTTGGCGATATCTCACCGGAAGACCTCGCCAAGCAATGGGCTGACTATATGACAAAGGCGCAGCAGAAGTTCCTCGCCTCCAAATAAACCACACGGTTGGCCGCGCGAGGTTTGAACCCGCGCGGCCGTTCTTGCGGGCTGTCACAAACGGCAGGCCCCATTTCAAAACGTGCGGACCGGCTGGCCAGAAGCGTTAGAAAAACCTGTCCGCCCCGCCGTCCGATCAGGAGCGATCAATCATGTCCTATGCCCATGGCGCCGGACCCGTGGCCGCGCGCAACCGCGCCGGCAAGCCGGCAATGCAGCGTTTTGCCGACTGGGCCGAACCCTGGCTCTATAGTGCGCCGGTTCTCGTGCTCATTGTTGCCGTCATGCTGGTGCCGCTGGTGCTCGGCCTGTCCTATGCGTTTCGCGACGTGCAGCTGCTCAATCCTTTTTCCGGCGGTTTCGTTGGCTTGAAACATCTGGAGGCACTGTCGCAGGATGCGGCCTTTTACCGGGCGCTGAAAAATACGCTGTGGTGGACGGGGGCTTCGGTATTCCTGCAGTTTTTCTTTGGTCTCATTCTGGCGCTGCTGCTGGACAAGCCGTTCGCGGGCAGGGGGCTGGCCCAGGCGCTGGTGTTTCTGCCATGGGCCGTGCCAACCTTTCTTGCCGGTCTCAACTGGGCGTGGCTGTTCAATCCGGTCATAGGACCGTTGCCGCACTGGATGGTCTCGCTCGGGCTTCTCTCCGCGCCCAACAATATTCTTGCCGATCCGCAGCTTGCCATGTGGGGGCCGATCATCGCCAATGTCTGGTGGGGCATTCCTTTCTTCGCCATCACATTGCTTGCCGCACTTCAGGCGATCCCGCGTGATCTTTACGAGGCCGCTTCCATCGATGGAGCAAACCCGTTGCAGCGCTTCACCTCCATCACCCTCCCATTTCTCGCACCCACCATCGCCATCACCGTTTTGCTGCGCACCGTCTGGATCGCCAATTTTGCCGATCTCATCATCGTCATGACCAATGGCGGACCGGCAGACCGCACCCAGATCGTTGCGAGCTACATCTTCACGCAGGCCTTCCGGCGGCTTGATTTCGGTTATGCCTCGGCCATCGCGCTGGTACTTCTGGTGCTGCTTCTGGCCTATTCCATGCTCATCGTGCTCCTGCGCCAACGCCTTATCGAGAAGGACTGACCGATGACATCAAGGATATTCCTCACCCTTGCCCATCGCCTGGCGATCCTCGCCTATATCGTCTTTGCGCTGTTTCCGCTGTTCTGGCTGCTCAAGGTCTCGGTCACGCCGAATGACCTGCTTTATAGCGAAGGCGTGCGAATGTGGCCGTCGCACGCGACGCTCGATCATTATCGATATGTCATAGAAAACAGTGCCTTCCCGACATTTTTTAAGAACAGCGTCATCGTTGCCGGCTCCACGGCACTTGCCGTGACGGTGCTCTCGTCACTGTCCGGTTATGCGCTGTCGCGGTTCCGCTTCAAGGGCAAATACTGGATCGTGGCGCTGATGCTGATTACCCAGATGTTTCCGCTGGTCATGCTGGTCGCGCCGATCTTCAAGATGCTGTCGCCGCTCGGCCTCACCAACAGCCTGACGGGTCTCGTCATCGTCTACACCGCCTTCAACGTGCCGTTTGCCACTTTCCTCATGCAGTCATTCTTCGACGGTATTCCGAAGGATCTGGAAGAGGCGGCGATGATCGACGGGGCAAGCCGCTTCACGGCATTCCGCCAGATCATCCTGCCGCTGACATTGCCGGGCATCGCTGCGACGCTGGGCTTCGTCTTCACCGCCGCGTGGAGCGAGTTGCTGTTTGCGCTGATGCTGATTTCGGGCAACCAGAGCGCCACATTCCCGGTCGGGCTGTTGACCTTCGTTTCAAAATTTTCCGTCGATTTCGGGCAGATGATGGCGGCGGGTGTTCTGGCGCTCATTCCGGCCTGTCTCTTCTTCCTGCTCATTCAACGTTATCTCGTGCAGGGCCTGACGGCCGGCGCGGTGAAAGGATAATCCCATGGCTTCCATCGAGCTGAAGAATGTCGGCAAGACCTATGGCGACCTTGCGGTCCTGCACGGGGTCGATCTGAAGATCGAGGACGGCGAATTCATCGTCCTCGTCGGCCCTTCCGGCTGCGGAAAATCGACACTGCTGCGAATGATCGCCGGTCTGGAGGAGATTTCAGCGGGCGAATTGACCATCGACGGTGAGCGCGTCAACGACCGCAAGCCGAAGGACCGGGATATCGCCATGGTGTTCCAGTCCTATGCGCTTTATCCGCATATGAGCGTCGCCGACAATATGAGCTACAGCCTGCGCCTGCGCCGCAGCACCAAGGAAACAATCGCGGCGGCCGTTGCCGGTGCTTCGGCGAAACTCGGTCTCGATCCCTATCTGGCACGCCGTCCGAAGGCGCTTTCCGGCGGCCAGCGCCAACGCGTCGCCATGGGCCGGGCCATCGTGCGCCAGCCTAAGGCCTTTCTGTTCGATGAGCCACTCTCCAACCTCGATGCACGGCTTCGCGAGCAGATGCGGGCCGAAATCAAGCGCATGCATGCTGATCTTGGCGCTACCTCGGTTTATGTCACCCATGACCAGATCGAGGCGATGACGCTTGCATCCCGTATCGTCGCGATGAATGCCGGCCATGTGCAGCAGATCGGCGCACCGCTCGATCTCTACGATCGCCCAGCCAATCTGTTCGTCGCTGGTTTTATCGGTTCGCCGGGCATGAATTTTCTGGAAGGACGGCTCGGGCGGGAGAATGGCGGTAGTTTCGTCGTGCTCGGCGATGGCACACGCCTCGAACTCGGCCGCGACGTGAAGCTTGCCGATGGTGAGCCGGTCACACTCGGTATCCGGCCGGAACATGTCACCGTCTCGCCTGCGGATGGTGCTGTCGAGGCGACCGTCGATCTCGTCGAGCCGACGGGTCTCGGCATCATCCTGCACCTGACCGTGCATGGATTGCCCTTCAAGCTGTTTTCGTCTGATCGGGCGCTGTTGCAGCCGGGCAAGTCCATGCGGGTCGGTTTCCCGCAGGAACGGCTTCATGTTTTTGACCGAAACGGTGTCAGGATCGACGAGGCCTGAACTTAAGGCGTCATATCGCGATGCCCTTGTCATCGAACCTGTGGATTTTGGCATCATCTGGTGTGATGAAGACGGTATCGCTGTGTTTGCATTCGAATTCACCGTCGGTTCTGGCGGTGATGGGGCCGATGCCGGGGACGTCGAGGTGGAGGAAGGTGTCGGAGCCGAGATGCTCGGCGACCGTGACCTTGCCCTGCCACAGGCCGGTTTCTTTCGACAGCGTCAGGTGCTCGGGCCGCACGCCGGCGGTGGTCGCACCCTTTTGCCGGGCGTAATCGCCGGTCACCAGGTTCATGCGCGGCGAGCCGATGAAGCCGGCGACGAAGAGGTTGGCGGGCGAGCGGTAAAGCTCCATTGGTGAGCCGACCTGCTCGATATTGCCGCGGTTGAGGACCACGATCTTGTCGGCCATGGTCATGGCTTCCACCTGGTCGTGGGTGACGTAGATCATCGTCGTCTTCAGCGTGTTGTGCAGCTCGGAGATTTCCAGCCGCATGGTGCCGCGCAGCGCCGCATCGAGGTTGGAGAGCGGCTCGTCAAACAGGAACGCCTTCGGTTCGCGCACGATGGCGCGGCCGATGGCGACGCGTTGGCGCTGGCCGCCGGACAGTTGCGAGGGCCGGCGTTCGAGATAATCGGTGAGGTTGAGGATACGGGCGGCATCGTCGACCTTCTTGTCGATGACGGCCTTGTCGAGTTTGGCCATCTTCAGCGGGAAGGCGATGTTGTTCCTGACACTCATATGCGGATAGAGCGCATAGGACTGGAACACCATGGCAAGGCCGCGCTCGGCCGGGGCCTTTTCGGTGGCGTCGTTGCCGTCGATGACTATTCTGCCGCCGGAGACGTCTTCCAGCCCGGCAATCAGGCGCAGCAGCGTTGACTTGCCGCAGCCGGACGGGCCGACGAAGACGACGAACTCGCCGTCATGGATATCGAGATCGATCGACGGGATGACTTTTGCCTCGCCGAAGAGCTTGGACACGTTCTGAAGGGAAATGCTGCCCATTATTGTCGTTCCTTATTTCACGGCGCCAAAGGTGAGGCCACGCACGAGTTGTTTCTGCGAGAACCAGCCAATGACGAGAATGGGGGCGATCGCCATCATCGAGGCGGCCGAGAGCTTGGCCCAGAACAGCCCCTGCGGTGAGGAGAAGGAGGCGATGAAGGCCGTCAGCGGTGCCGCATTGGTGGTCGTCAGCCGGATGGTCCAGAAGGATTCGTTCCAGGCAAGAATGACGTTCAGGAGCAGCGTCGAGGCAATGCCCGGAACCGCCATTGGGGTCAGTACATGTACGATCTCGTTCCAGAGCGAGGCACCATCCATGCGGGCTGCCTCGAGGATCTCGCCGGGGATTTCGCGGAAGTAGGTATAAAGCATCCACACCACGATCGGCAGGTTGATGAAGGTGAGCATGACGGTCAGCCCAATGCGGGTATCGAGCAGGCCGGCATTGCGGAAGATCAGGTAGATCGGCACCAGCACCGCCACCCCCGGCATCATCTTGGTGGAGAGCATCCACATCAAAATGTCCTTGGTGCGTTTGGTCGGCGAGAATGCCATGGCCCAGGCGGCGGGAATGGCGATCATGAGCGCGATGATCGTCGAGCCGAGCGACAGCACGACCGAGTTCATGAACGGCTTGAAGTAATCGCGCTGGGTCTGCACGGTGATGTAGTTTTCGAGCGTGCCCGAGGGAATGAGGCTGAAGCCTGCGATCGCCTCCGGCTCGGTCTTGATCGAGGTGAGGAAGGCGTAAAGGATCGGGAAGAACAGCAGCAACGCCACGGCCCATGCCGCGATGGTGAAGCCGATCTTTGCGCGTGTCGTTGTCTTGCGGGCCATGATCGCTTCTCCTTAACGGTCGAGGTTCTTGCCGACGGCGCGCATCAGGAAGATGGCGACGATATTGGCGAGCACGACGGCGATGATGCCACCGGCCGATGCGCCGCCGACGTCGTAGCCCAGAAGCGCCGTGCGATAGATGAGGAAGGCAAGGTTGGTCGAGGCATAGCCGGGGCCGCCATTGGTGGTGACGAGGATTTCCGCGTAAACGCCGAGCAGGAAGATCGTCTGGATGAGGATGACGACGGTGATGGCGCGGGCAAGATGCGGCAGCGTCAGGTAGATGAAGCGGTTGATGAAGTTGGCGCCATCCATCTCGGCCGCTTCCTTCTGCTCGCCATCGAGCGACTGCAGGGCGGTGAGCAGGATCAGCGTTGCAAAGGGCAGCCATTGCCAGGCGACGATGATGATGATGGAGAGCAGCGGAAACTGCGCGAACCAGTCGACCGGCTGCAGGCCGAAGAAGCGCGACAGATCGGCAAGCACGCCGTAACCGGGATGCATGATCATGTTCTTCCACACCAGCGCCGCAACAGGCGGCATGACGAAGAAGGGCGAGATGATCATGATGCGCACGATGCCCTGACCGAAGATGTCCTGGTCAAGCAGAAGCGCAATCGCAATACCGCCGATGACGGTGATCAGAAGCACGCCGCCGACGATGGCAAGCGTGTTGAAGATCGACTGGAAGAAGGCCGGATCGGTGTAGAAATACTGGTAATTGAACAGGCCCGCGAAGCTGACATTGGCAGGGTTGAGGAGATTGTAGTTCTGGAACGAAAACCACAGCGTCATCGCCAGGGGCACGATCATCCACACCAGCAAAAGCAGCACCGAAGGCGCAAGCATAACCCGCGCCAGACCGCTCGTGTTTCGTGTTGCCATTGGTAGTCCCCTCCATGACCGATACCCGCAACGTCTCCGCCGGGGCATCCGAATTTAACTTGACGATTGTCTTAGCCGCGACCTTCGCCCGTCGCCGCATGGTAGGTTGCCAGCACCTGATCCACCGCGGCGATCAGAACCTCCTCCATATCCTTGCCTGCAACCGTGGCGAGCGGCAGCTCGCCGAGGTATTGGCGCAGCAGGGTTTCGGGAATTGTCTTCCCGTCAAGCGCCTTATGCAAGGCGGAAACGGCTGCGAGCGCCTCGGGCCTTGTCCAGTAATAGCGAATGCGGTCGCTGTAGCTGTAGTGACGCTGCAATCTGAGCGTGATGTCATCACCATGGTAATGACCCTGCCAGTCGCCGGGCGCGCCGAGCATCAGCTGTTCCATGGTCCGCGCCAGCGGCCGGTCGCCATAGTCGCCGACCATCTCGGATGCGATCATATCGAGAGCGTAGAGTGCTTCGCGGTAAGCGAAGGTCAGCCCCGGACCGACTTTCAGGATCGGATATCCGTCGCGCACAAGGGCGCCAAGCGCTGCTCTCGTTTGATAATCCGTCGAGTGTGCCTCAAAGACCAGTTGCGGTTCGCCGTCGAGTACGGCGCTGAGCGCCGTGGCCGCATCCGGATTGTAAGCGACGACATTGTCGCTGCCGAATTCCACGCCGGGCTGCACGACAAAGGCGATGACCCGTTCGAACGCATCGGAAAGACCGTGCTGCGCGAATATCTCACGGTGCAGGTCAATGGTCGTGCGCGCCGCCTGCGGCTCGGTGGGTGCCACCGTGTCGAGCACGTGATCGGCGCCGCCCGGCACCGGCACTTCGGTGCCGAGAATGTAAAGCGGTTTTGGCAGGCCCGCCTCGGCGGCTGCCTTTTCGGCGACAGCCGCGAGTTTTGCCGCGCGATTGGCAATGATCACGTCATCCAGTGCGGCCGGCTCACCGGCGCAGCCCATCGACGCATCCAGATGAATCTTGCGAAAACCGGCTGTGACATAGGCTTCGACCATGGTGGCTGCTTTTGTCAGCGCGTCCTCGGCTTTTTCCTTGCGCCAGGGATTGGGACCGAGATGATCACCGCCGAAAATCAGGAGCTCGCCGGGCAGTCCTTCTTCCTGCGCAATGCTGTTGACGAAGGTAACGAAGTCGCGCGGCGTCATGCCGGTATAACCGCCGAGATGATTGACCTGGTTGCAGGTGGCCTCGATCAGCACGGCTGTTTGACCGGCAGCGGCGCGGCGGATTGCGGCGCGCAGGACAACGGGGTGGGCAGAGCAGACCGAAGTGATGCCTGCCGGCTTGCCGGCACGGCGCGCGGCGGCGAGATTTTCCAGAATGGCGGTCATAGGACTTCCTCCGACAATAGCGCGGTCATGAAGGCGTCAAGTTCGGCAAGGCTGGCAGCGCCTTCCATGGGGCCGCGCTTTATGACGTTGTGCGCGCCGGATGCATTGGCATAGGCGAGCGCTCTTTCGGGATGCATGCCGAGGCGGCGGCAGGTGAGGTAAGTTGCGCCGAAACAGTCGCCGGCGCCGGTCGGATCAATTTCCGAGACCGTCAGTCCGGGGGCGTCGATGCGGCCATAGGCGCGGCTGAAGTGGCTGGCGCCTTGCGCGCCGCGCTTCAGCACGATCTCGCCGATACCGGAGGCGAGGAGCTTTTCTATCGCTGCGTCCTCGTCATCCAGACCGGAGGCAGCTTGAAGTTCTTCGCCGGAAGGCAGCAAAAGGTCGGTGACATCAAGGAGATCATCGATCAGCTTGCGGCCCTCGTTACCCTGCACCAGTTCCTTGCGGATGTTCGGATCGAAAGACACCGAGCCGCCGCGCGCCTTGACGCTTTTGATCGCCTCGAGAATGATCTCGCCGATACCGGCAATCGCAAACGCCGATCCCATGACGTGCACATGGCCCGCCTGTTCGATGAGAGCCTGCGCCTTATCAGTCATGTGCGTTTCGCGCGCTGCCGAATGGGCAATGTTGAAAACGAAATCCCGTGCGCCGTTTTCCCTGTAGCGGACAAAAGCACTGCCGGTCGGCCGGTCCGCAATGGTGGCGATGGCCGATATGTCCACGCCGTCACGGCGCAGCCGCTCGATGTTGAGGCGGCCGAAATCGTCATCGCCAACAGCCGCGATAATGCCGGCGCTGCCGCCGCAACGCGCGACCTGATCGATGAAAATGGCGGGCGCGCCGCTTGGAAAGGGGCCGATCAGCGTTTGCGGCTCGAGAAAGCCGTCGCCCACTGTCGTCGCCATGATTTCCACGAGGATTTCACCCGCCGTAATGGTCGGGCCTTTCGCGTGCGGCGCCAGTGCGGATACCTGCCTCATCGTCTCCTCCATATGCATTCGGCTCCCACCTTTCCGGTGGGTGCAAATCCCCGGCGTCCCGGCTCTGTTATTTTCCGGATATCAGTTAAAATTTACGCGCGTCAAGATATTTTTTGATGATACTTTTGTTGCGATGCAGCAAGTAAAGCTGATCATACAATTATTTTTGATGACATTATCGACTTTAAAACAGCGAGTTATAGCAATATATCCAAGAGTGCTCACGTCACAGTCTATTTTTGGATGTTGACAAATGGCGCGATTTTGCGAGATAAAAATTTACGCATGTATTGTTATGCGTGGACATCCGTAAAGGAGGAGCGGGTCTCATGAGCAAATTCATTGGAATTCTGTCGTCGTCTGTGGTTGGAGCGGGCCTTTTGGCCGGACTTGCGCAGGCGGAAGAAATCAACATCGCCACCGTCAACAATGGCGACATGATCATCATGCAGAAGCTTTCCAGCGCCTGGGAGAAGGAAACAGGAAACAAGATCAACTGGATCGTGCTGGAAGAGAATGTTCTGCGCGAACGCGTCACCACCGATATCGCCACCAATGGCGGCCAGTTCGACATCATGACCATCGGCGGTTACGAAGCGCCGATCTGGGGCAAGCAGGGCTGGCTGGCTCCGGTCGATGATCTCGGCGACGATTACGATTACGCCGATCTGCTCGATCCGATCAAAAAGGGCCTGACGGTGGACGGCAAGCTCTATGCCGTGCCGTTTTATACCGAAAGCTCGTTCACCCTTTACCGCAAGGACCTGTTCGACGCGGCCGGCCTGAAAATGCCTGATAATCCGAGCTACGACCAGATCAAGGACTTCGCGGCCAAGCTGACGGACAAGTCGAAACAGCAATATGGCATTTGCCTGCGCGGCAAGCCTGGCTGGGGCGAGAACATGGCTTTCCTCGGTACCATGATCAATACCTATGGTGGACGCTGGTTCGACATGGACTGGAAGCCGCAGCTGACGAGCGAGCCGTGGAAAAAGGCGATCTCGGATTATGTTGCGCTGATGACCTCCTACGGCCCGCCCGGTGCGGCCACCAACGGCTTTAACGAGAACCAGACGCTGTTCGCATCCGGCCATTGCGCCATGTGGATCGACGCCACCTCGGCTGCGGGACGTATCTACGATCCCAAACAGAGCCAGGTTGCCGACAAGACCGCTTTCACCCGTGCTCCGGTAGAGGCAACGCCGAACGGATCGAGCTGGTCGTGGTCATGGAACCTTGCAATTCCGAACACCACGAAGAAGCTCGAAACCGCCAAGTCATTCGTTAAATGGGCGACCTCGAAGAACTATGTGAAGACGGTCGGCGAAAGCGAAGGCTGGGTCGCCGTGCCGCCCGGTACGCGCAAATCCACCTATGATCTGCCAGAATACAAGAAGGCCGCACCCTTTGCGGATACGGTGCTGAAAGCCATCATGTCCGCCGATCCGTCGAAGCCGACAAAAGATCCGGTTCCCTATACCGGTGTGCAGTTCGTCGCCATACCGGAATTCCAGTCGATCGGCACGATTGTCGGCCAGCAGATTGCGGCAGCACTCTCCGGCCAGCAGACCGTCGATACGGCGCTCGAAGGCGCCCAGAAACAGGTCGAGCGTGACATGACCCGCGCGGGCTACATCAAGTAGCCGCGTCCTCCCGGCGTGCCGCCCGTTCGTCACTTTGGCGGCGGGCGGCATGGGTGGGGCTGGCGCACCCGCCGCCCTCATTCCTGTGCTTGTCACAGGAATCCAATCAGCCCAAGCCCTTGGCTGAAAAGGACTCTCTCGCCACGCAGACGCGCGTCGGCTGTATTCCTGTGACAAGCACAGGAATGAGGGGAGTGAGAAAATCGCATCTAACACAAACGCGCATGGCCGAGTTCATCCATTACCCGCCATGCATCACGGAGATCGACATGAGATTGAAGAACAAGGTCGCGCTGATTACCGGCGCCGCCCGCGGCATCGGCCTTGGTTTTGCACAGGCTTTCGCCGATGAGGGTGCAAAGGTCATCATCGCCGATATCGATATTGCCAGGGCGACCGCTTCTGCAGCCGCTATAGGCCCATCCGCCAAGGCCATCCGTCTGGACGTGACTGACCTTGGTCAGATCGATGCGGTTGTAAAGGCGGTCGATGAGGAATTCGGCGGCATCGATATTCTCGTCAACAATGCCGCGATCTTCGATATGGCGCCGATCAACGGCATTACCGAAGAGAGCTATGAGCGGGTTTTTGACATCAATCTCAAGGGGCCGCTTTTCATGATGAAGGCCGTCTCCAATGTCATGATCGCGCGTGCGCGCGGCGGCAAGATCATCAATATGGCGAGCCAGGCCGGTCGGCGCGGTGAGGCGCTCGTCACGCTTTATTGCGCTTCCAAAGCGGCGATCATTTCCGCCACGCAGTCGGCGGCGCTGGCGCTCGTCAAACACGGCATCAACGTCAATGCGGTTGCGCCGGGTGTCGTGGATGGCGAGCATTGGGAAGTGGTCGATGCGCATTTCGCCAAATGGGAAGGCTTGAAGCCGGGTGAGAAGAAGGCGGCGGTGGCCAAATCCGTGCCGATCGGCCGTTTCGCCACGCCTGATGACATCAAGGGCCTTGCAGTTTTCCTCGCCTCTTCCGACAGCGACTATATTCTCGCCCAGACATATAATGTCGACGGCGGCAACTGGATGAGCTGAAAAGCCGGAGATGACCATGCGTGCGATTCAATTCGTCGAGAAGGGACGAGCCGTGCTTACGGACGTGCCCGTCGCCGATCTGCCGCCGGGGCATGCCCTTGTCCGGGTCAAGGCTTCGGGGCTGTGCCATACCGATATAGACGTGCTGCATGCGCGTTACGGTGACGGTGCCTTTCCCGTCATTCCCGGCCATGAATATGCCGGCGAAGTTGCGGCGGTGGCGGCAGATGTCACAGGCATCAAGGTCGGCGACAGGGTTGTCGTCGATCCCAATCTGCCCTGCGGCACCTGCCCCAGTTGCAGGAAAGGGCTTACCAACCTTTGCAGCACGCTGAAGGCCTATGGCGTTTCCCATAATGGCGGTTTTGCGGAATTCAGCGTGGTGCGCGCCGACCAACTGCATGGCATAGGTTCCATGCCCTATCACGTGGCAGCACTTGCCGAACCGCTCGCCTGCGTCGTCAACGGCATGCAGAGCGCGGGCATTGGCGAGAGTGGGTCGGTGCCGGGCAATGCGCTTGTTTTTGGCGCCGGCCCCATCGGCCTGCTGCTCGCCCTGTCGCTGAAATCACGAGGCATTGCGACGGTGACGATTGCGGACATCAACGAAAGCAGGCTGGACTTCGCTGAAAGTCTTGGACTTCAGACGGCGGTTTCCGGGTCTGAGGCGCTGCTGCGGCAACAGAAGGCGTTCGATTTCGTGGCGGATGCGACCGGCATCGCAGCTGTTGCGGAAGCAATGATCCCGCTGGTCGCGGATGGCGGCACGGCGCTGTTTTTCGGTGTCTGCGCGCCCGATGCCCGTATCTCGGTTGCGCCTTTCGAAATCTTCCGGCGGCAGCTGAAGCTTGTCGGCTCACATTCGCTGAACCGCAACATACCGCAAGCGCTTGCCATTCTGGAAACGGATGGCGATGTCATGGCGCGGCTGGTGTCGCACCGGCTGCCGCTTTCGGATATGCTGCCGTTCTTTATGAAAAAGCCGTCCGATCCGGCCACGATGAAAGTGCAATTTGCAGCCGAATGATCGTTTGGCCGTTGATAACCGTATTCGACCGGCTTTTCGTGCGAAGGCCGGTCGATATAGAGTACCACATGTAATATTTCATGGGGGCAAGCACTTTGGCCAAATCTATCAGGACGATGGAAGAGTTCTCGGAATTCGTCGGCCTTTCCCGCCCGACTGTTTCGAAATACTTCAATGATCCGGCCTCGGTCCGCAAGAAGACGCGGGATGCCATCGAGGATGCGCTGAAGAAATCGGGCTTCCGACCGAATATCTTCGCTGTCAACCTCAACCGCCGCCGCTCCAATATCATCGGCATCATTATTCCCAACTCAACCGACCCGTTCTACATGGCGCTGACGAGCCGTATCGAACTCATCGCCAACGAGGCGGGGTTCCTTGCCTTCGTGCTGTCGTCCGACGGCAAGGCGGAAATCGAGGATCGGGCCATCCGCACCTTCAAGTCGATGAATGTCGCGGGCGCCATCATCGCTCCGCTCGGCGTCAAGTCCCATCGCGCCACGCTAGAGCAGCTGGCGGCCAGCATACCGATCGTCTATGTCGATTCTCCACTCGACGAAACCTCGGCCTTCGTCGGCACCGACAACCGCCAGAGCGTCGGGCTGATGGTGGATTATCTCTGCCGTTCGGGCGAGCCGCCCTGTTTCTTCGACATGCCGCAGGTAAATACCAACGCCGCAACGCGCCGCACGGCCTATGAGGAGGCGATGCAGCGTCTTGGTTTCGAGCCGCATGTCATCGGTGTTCCCGGCACCGTAACCTGGGATTTCGAGCGTTTCGCCTTTGATGAAGCGACCCGGTTGCTGGATGGAGCAGGGCATTTGCCCTCGCGCACTATTTTATGCGCCAATGACCGTATCGCCTTCGGGGTCATCGCCGCCGCCTTCCAGAAGGGCATCAGGGTCGGCCATGGCACGGATTACGATCTCAGGGTCGCCGGCCATGACGATCATCCGCTTTCGCGTTATGCCTGCCCGCCGATTACTACGGTGGCGCAGAATTACAACGAGATCGGCAGGCTATCGATCGAACTTCTTCTGCAGAAGTTGAACGAAGAGGCGGATGACACGACACGGATGCGCGAGCGCATTCTCCTCAGTGCCGATCTGATGCTGCGCAAATCAGCTTGATAGTTTGTTAGAAAAATTAAAAGAAAAATCTGTTTTTCTAAATAGAACTAATATTTGAACGCTCCTAGTCTGTTCCCAGGGTTGCTTTGGGAGGCGACCGCGGGAGCCGGCGCAAGTGTGTGCCGGGATCCGGGAGGAACGCAGAAACGTCATGTCTTCGGTGCCGCGAGGGTTAACCCTTCGTAGCCTCGGTATCGCATGGCCTTCGCCGGGCTGACTGGGCACTCTCGCCAGCAATTTCCCCAGCGAAGGATGTCAAAACATGAATCTATATTCTCTTCTGTCGCAGCGCGCAGCCGGTGGCAAGCCCGTCAGGGTGGGTCTCATCGGTGCCGGCAAGTTCGGTTCCATGGTTCTGGCGCAGGCGCAGCGCATCGCCGGTTTCCACATGGTCGCCGTCGCTGATCTCAATGTCGGCAAGGCGCGGGAATCGTTTGACCGCGTCGGCTGGCCGAAGGAGCGTTATGACGCGACGAGCTGCGCCGATGCGCTGAAGAGCGGCAAGACCTATGTGACTGACGATGTGAACGAACTGTTCGCCTGCGGCGAGATTGAATGCGTGATCGAGGCGACCGGCCATCCGCTGGCTGGCGCGCGCCATGCGCTCGGAGCCATCGACCACAACAAACATGTCGTCATGGTCAATGTGGAGGCCGATGTGATGGTCGGGCCGATCCTGGCCGAAAAAGCGAGGGCCAAGGGTCTTATCTACTCCATGGCTTACGGTGACCAACCGGCCCTGATCTGCGAATTGGTCGATTGGGCACGCGCCACCGGCTTCGAGGTCGTTTCCGCCGGCAAGGGGATGAATTTCGAGCCGCGTTACCGGTATTCGACGCCTGATACTGTCTGGAGCTACTTCGGCTGGACTGACGAGGAAGTGGCCAAGGGCGACTTCAATCCGAAAATGTACAATTCATTTACCGACGGCACCAAGGCGGCGATCGAAATGGCGGCGGTCGCAAACGGCACGGGGCTGGATTGCCCGGATGACGGTCTGGCCTTCCCGCCCGCCGGCCTGCACGATCTCGCCCGCGTCTTTCGCCCCGCTGCCGATGGCGGCCGCATGTCGCGCTCCGGTCTCGTGGATATTGCCGCAAGCCAGGAGCCGGATGGTCGCGAGGTGTTTAATAACATCCGTTACGGCGTTTTCGTCACCTTCAAGGCGCATAACGAATATGCCCGCGCCTGCTTCAAGCAATATGGACTGCTGACCGATCCTTCGGGCTGGTACGCCTCCATGTGGCGTCCGTTCCATATCATCGGTCTGGAAACCTCGATCAGTGTGCTGTCCGCGGTGCTGCGCAACGAGGCCACCGGTTGCTCGAAGGAGTTCCGCGGCGATGCGGTTGCGACGGCCAAGAAGGACATGCAGCCCGGCGAAATGCTTGACGGCGAGGGCGGTTACGCGGTCTGGGCCAATGCCATCCCTGCCACCCGCAGCCTCGACATCAAGGCGCTGCCGATCGGCCTTGCCCATAATGTCAAGCTGAAGCGCGCCATCAGGAAGGACCAGATCGTCAGCTTCGACGATGTGGAACTGGTGAGCGACCTGGATGTGGTGAAGCTTCGCCAGGACATGGAAAACCAGTTCCGTCCGCAAAAAGACGCTGCGGCGTGATGGACGGAGAACGGGACATGCCGAATGGAGCTTTCGTGGTAATCGCGGAATTCCGGGTCAAGCCTGACGCGATGGATGCCTTTCTTAACGCAGCGCAAGATGATGCCACCCATTCGGTTCAGGATGAACCGGGTTGCCGCCAATTCGATGTGGTGCGGCCGGAATCCGGAAACAACGTGGTGTTCTATGAGGTCTATGACAGCCGCGAAGCTTTCGACGACCATCTGAAAACACCCCATCTCGACCGGTTTCGCGAGGCGTTTCCCGCCCTCATCGAAGAAGAGTTGCCGGTTCGTTTCCTCAACCGGCAATGGATTTGAAGGGTGGAAAAAATGCAGGACATCCGCGAAATCGCTGTCATCGGAACGGGCATCATGGGTGCACCCATGGCGGCGCGTCTGGCTGAGGCCGGTTTTTCCGTCAAGGCCTGGAACCGCAGTGCTGAAAAAGCTGCGGTTCTGGCGGCAAAGGGCGTGCAGCCGACGGCCACGGCTGCCGAAGCTGTAGCCGAAGCCGATGTCGTGCTCTGTATGCTGAGTTCCGGGCCGGTCTGCGACCAGGTTCTGCTCGGCGCCTCGGGTGTCGTTTCCACCATGAAGCCTGGTGCATTTCTGCTGGTGATGAGTTCGATTCCGGTCGACAGCGCACGGGAACAGGCGGAGGCGGCAAAGGCTCATGGCGTCGCTTATGTCGACGCACCGGTTTCCGGCGGTGAAAAGGGGGCGACTGAGGGAACGCTCGCCATCATGGCCGGCGGTGAGCAGCGGGACGTGGACGCATTGCGGCCACTCCTCAATTGCCTCGGCCGCGTCACCCATGTCGGTCCGGTGGGCTGCGGTTCATTGGCCAAGCTGGCCAACCAGCTGATCGTCGCCTCGACGATCTGCGCCGTAGCGGAAGCTTTGACGCTGGTTGAAGCGGGGGGAGCCGACCCGGCGCAGGTGCGCCAGGCTTTGCTTGGCGGTTTTGCCGAGTCCACCGTCTTCCGCCAGCACGGCAAACGCATGGTGGAAGGCGATTTCCGCCCCGGCGGGCCGGCGAAATATCAGCTGAAGGATACGTCCACGGCGCTGGCTTTCGCCAAGAGCCGTGGCCTGAAATTACCGGTCGGCGAGGAGGTTGACCGGCTGTTCCGCTCCATGGTCGAGCATGGCGCGGGCGAGCTTGATCACAGCGGTGTGATCCTTGAAGTTAAACGCATGAATGCGTTCGGAGGAACGCTCGAAACTGTTTAGAGACAACAACGGGAGGAACACATGAAAATTTCAAAACTTTACGGGCTGGCTCTTGCCGCCACCATGCTTGTTGCATCGATCGCGCAGGCGGAAACGCTCACGCTTTCGACGCCGGATTCCGATACGTCGGAAATCACGCTCGCGGCCAACAAGTTCGCCGAGATTGTTTCGAAGAAGACCGACGGCAAGCTCAAGATCAAGGTGTTTCCGAACGGCACGCTTTATGGCGGCGATCCTTCGGCGGGCGTCAAGCAGCTGGCCGGCGGTTCGCTCGACATGCTCTTGAACTCGACATCGCTTTACGCAGTGTTCAATCCGAAATTCACGGCCATCGCCATTCCCTATCAGTTCCGCGATATCGACCAGTTGCGCGTCTATCTCGACAGCGATCTTGGCAAGGAGCTTTCCGGCGATCTGAGCAAGATCGGCATTCTCGGGCTCGATCTCTGGTCTCGGCCGTTGCGCCAGATCACCAACTCCAAGGCGCCGATCAAATCGCCTGCCGATCTCAAGGGCATGAAGCTGCGTGTGCCGAACAATCCGCTCTGGGTCGAATTCTTCGGCACCATGGGTGCTGCCCCGACGCCGATGGCCTTTGCGGAAGTCTATAACGCGCTCCAGCTGAAAGTCGTCGACGGGCAGGAAAATCCGGTCAACGTGCCTGTCAGCGCCAAGCTTTATGAAGTGCAGAAATACCTGACGATCAGCAACCACATCGCTGACGCCTGGGTGCTGGGCATGAACCCGGCCCGTTTCGAAGGCCTCGACGAAGGCTTCAAAACGGCGTTGAGGGACGCGGCCACGGAAACCGAGGCGTGGAAAGCCGAGAACGATGCTGCCGATATCGACAAGTCGCTCGCAACGCTGAAGAAGAACGGCATGGAGGTCAACACGCTGACCGATGACGAGCGCAAGGCTTTCGTGGCTGTCGCGACTGGTCTTTCGTCAAAATTCTCCGCCCTCGTGAAAGATCAGGCGTTTTTCGACAAGACGCAGGCTTTCCTCAAGACGAACTGACGCCGCCAGTGAAAGGAGGGCCGGGGTTGCACCGATTAGCAACCCGGCCGCTCCCATCGTCAGCAAGGGTTGCCTTGCCGTCGCGGCAGGGTGGCATTCGTTTTACCGGATATCCGGTTTCAGCAGTGGAAGGGTATTGTCATGCGCGATACGAAACCGTCGGTGCTCGGCACCATCGTCAAGGTCATCGCTGATGTCGCCGCCGGGGCGGCCTGTTTCGGTATTCTTGTCGTCGTTCTTCTCCAGGTCATTGGCCGCCTCATCGGCAGCCCTCTTCCCTGGACCGAGGAGGCGACGCGCTTTCTCTTCATCTGGATGGTGTTCCTCGGCCTTGCCGCCGGTTTCCGCACTGTTGAAAGCGCGCGGGTCGTGGTGTTTCTGGTGCTGTTCCACCGCCTGTTCACGCGGTTGGCGGTGCCGATCTATGTCGGTTCTTCGGTGTTCTTCTTCGGCATGATGGGCTGGACGGGCTTCACCCTGGTGCGCCAGCAGATCATGATGAACGAGACCGCCGCGACCTTGCCCATCCCCATGTGGACCATCGGCATGGTTCTGCCTGTCTCGGCCGTCATCGCCGTGCTGGCCATCATCGAATCGCTGCGCAGCAGGCGGGACCTGATCGCGCTCCCCGAGATCGGTATCCCCGCGGACGAGATCGCCCACGCCGATATCTCTATTTCAGCAGGACATTGAGCCATGTCGGTCTTTCTTCTCATCGCTTTTTTCGGTCTCAGCATGCTGGGTGTGCCGCTCGCCATCGCTTTGGCGCTCGCCAGTGTCGGCACGCTGTGGCTCTTCACCTCCATGCCCATGGACCTTCTGTCGCAGACGATGTTCTCGTCGATGAACTCTTTCCTTCTCGTCGCCGTGCCACTCTTTATTCTGGTCGGTACGGTGATGGAGCGCGGCCGTGTGGCGGAGCGCATCTTCGATTTCGCCGAGGCGATGGTCGGCTGGCTTCCCGGTGGACTTGGTCACGTCAACGTCATTTCGTCGGTCATCTTTTCCGGCGTCTCTGGCTCCTCAGTCGCCGATATCGCCTCTGTGGGCGCAATCGAAATCAAGGCTATGGAGCGACACGGATTTCCAAAGGGTTATGCCGTCGGCATGACGCTCTGCACCTCCACGCTCTCTTCCATCATCCCGCCGTCGATCCTGATCGTGATTGCAGGTTCCATCGCCAATGTGTCGATCGGTACGCTGCTCATTGCGGGTCTGGTGCCTGGCCTCTTCATCGCCTTCGCTTTTCTTGTCTTTAACCACTTCTATTCGGTGCATTACGGCTACAATCCGCCGACGCCCTTCAATTTCCGTCTGGTTATCGTCACCGGCCTTCGCGCCATCCTGCCAATGCTCACGCCGCTGATCCTCATCATCGGTATCGCCAGCGGCCTGTTCACGCCGACGGAAGCCGCGGCCATCGCGGTTGTTTATGTGGCCGTATTGGGTGTGCTGGTCTTTCGCACGCTGCCGGTTCGCGAATTGCCGGAAATACTGATCTCCACGGCCCGCATTTCCGGCACCATCCTGTTCATCGCCGCCACCTCGCAGCTTGCCGCCTGGGTCTTCACCTTCGACGGCCTGCCGGAACAGGTGGCCGAGCTTTTGAAGGCGATGAACCTTGGGCCGATGTCGGGCATGCTGGTGATCTTCGTTTTTCTGCTGATCATCGGCATCTTCATGGAGGCTATCCCTGCCATGTTCATCCTCATTCCGGTGCTGATGCCGCCGGTGGAGGCGCTGGGCATCGATCCGATCCACTTCCTGATCGTGACTGTCATGACGCTGACACTTGGCCTTGTGACGCCGCCGGTCGGGGTCTGCCTGTTCGCGGCAGCACAGGTGGCGAACATGAAGATCGAAGACGTCATTCGTGGTTCGCTGGCGCCGATGACGGTGCTGACGCTCGCCATATTCGCACTCGTGCTTTTCCCGGTGCTGACGCTCGGGCCGATACGGTTGATGGGTCTTTATTGAGACTGAAACAGGAAGCCTGAAGCATCAGACAACGCGACGGGCACGCCACTCGTCGCGTTGTTTTCGCATCCACTCCAGAAACAGCGTCACTTTTCTCTGACGCAGGTGGGAATGCGGGCAAACGATCCATTGCGTGACGAGCTTGATGCGGGGCGCATCGGCCACGGCCGGGATCAGCATTCCGCGTTGCAGTTCCTGCTCCATCATCAACGTGCTTTCCAGCGCCACGCCGATGCCCAGAACGGCGGCGTCGATGGCCATGTGGCTGCGATCGAACAGAACGCGACGCCAGCGCTTTTCAGCCGTCACGCCGGAAAGCGGGAACCAGTGGTTCCATTGCGCCTGCGCCTTGACCGAGTGGATAAGCCGCTGGTTCTGCAAATCTTCGGGCAGGAATGTACCGGCACCGGGCATATCCGGTGAACAGACCGGCAGGAACTCCTCTTCCACGAGCCCTTCCACAAACAGGCCCGGCCAGCGGCCATCGCCATGGCGCAGCTCTATGTCGACAAGCTCCTGCGAAAAATCGGTCGGCTCGTTGGTGCCGTCAAGGCGCACTTCCAGTTCGGGATGCTCCTCCAGAAAGGAGCCGAGACGCGGCAGCAGCCATTTGTTGGAAATGGTCGGGGTTGCCCTGATTGTCAGCGTGGTCACCGAGCGGAAGCCGCGAATACTGTCGGTGGCATCGCTGATCTGCTCGATCTGTGCGGTGATCATCGAGAAGTACCGCTCGCCCGCCTCCGTCAGCGTCACCTTGCGGCCGGTCCGCGCCATCAGCGTCGTGCCAAGCTGGCCTTCGAGCAACTGGATCTGCTGGGAAACGGCTGAAGGCGTCACGCTCAGCTCTTCCGCCGCCCGCGAAATGCTGCCCGCCCTTGCCGCAGCATGAAAGACGAGGATCGATTTTATCGGTATCTGCATGTGGCTGGTCTTCGCTCAACGAATTACGGCAGTCACCGTGATTATCACAGGTGACTGCCGTGACGAAACGCTTGAGAGCGAAGGGTCTTTACCGGTGGCTCGGCAACTTTGGCAAAAGCACGGTCAACAGGCCGAGCAGCGGCAGGTAGGAGCAGATGCGATAGACAAACTCGATGCCTTCCTTGTCCGCATAGATCCCGAGAACCGCGGCCCCGATGCCACCGAAGCCAAAGGCGAAACCGAAGAACATGCCGGCGATGAGACCAACGCGCCCGGGTACCAGTTCCTGCGCGAACACGACGATTGCCGAGAAGGCGGAAGAGAAGACGAAGCCGATGACGACGACGAGAACAGTCGTCCAGAACAGGTTCGCATAGGGCAGCATCAGCGCGAAGGGAATGACGCCGAGGATCGAGAACCAGATGACGACGCGCGAGCCGAAGCGGTCGCCGATCGGGCCACCGAAGAAAACGCCCGCCGCAGAAGCGCCAAGGAAGAGGAACAGCAGAACCTGCGCATCCTGCACGCCCAGCCCGAACTTCTCGATGGTGTAGAAGGTGAAATAGCTGGAAAGGCTAGCGAGATAGGCGTTCTTGGTGGCGGTCAAAACCACCAGCACGGCAAGCGTCATCATCACGGTGCCGCGTGCCAGCGGAAGTGCGCGGCTGGCCGGAGCCTTGCCGACATTCGCGCGGCGGTGGCGGGTATACCAGACGCCGACCCAGGACAAGACGGCAAAGCCCATCAGCGCGATCAGTGAGAACCAGCTGAGGCTGGCTTGACCGAACGGGATAACGATGAAGGCGGCCAGCAGCGGGCCGATGGCCGTGCCTGTATTACCACCAACCTGGAAGAAGGACTGTGCCAGACCGTGGCGACCACCGGATGCCAGACGGGCAACGCGTGACGCCTCCGGATGGAAGATCGCCGAGCCGACACCGATCAGGCAGGCGCCGATCACGAGCACCTCGAAGCTGTGAGCGAATGCGAGCGTGATGAGGCCGGCACAGGTGGAGAGCATCGCGACTGGCAGGGAGAAAGGCATGGGCCAGCGATCGGTCACCATGCCGACGACCGGCTGCAACAGCGATGCCGTGACCTGAAAGGCGAAGGTGAGCAGCCCGATCTGCATGAAGTCGAGCGCATAATTGGCCTTCAGCAGCGGATAAAGCGACGTCAGTAGCGATTGCATGATGTCGTTGAGCATGTGGCAGAAGCTGGCTGCTGCAATAATTGAAAACGCCGTGCGTTGCGGGCTGAACCCGGTGCTGGTGACGGTGGCCATGATGTATCCTCTCCAGATTCCCCGCGAGAGACGGGAAACGTGTCTTTATTTCTTCCCGCTTTTATTCATATTGTTTCTGGCCTGCTTTCGTGTTCTGGACGAGTTTCTTTGTGAATGGGCCAAATGGCAAAAATCAAATCGCTAAAACCCGCCCGTCTGGCGGATGACGACCATGAGCGCAGCCTGAAATTGATCGACGGCACCAACGAGCCGGTGCTGGCGCTTCACCGTGCCTATCCGACAGGACACCGTACCCCGGTCCACAGCCATGGCCGGGTGCAGATATGGTGCGCACGCCAGGGCGTCGTGCTGGTCAGCACCGCCGCAGGGCGCTGGATGATACCGCCCGGTCACGGGCTTATCATTCCAGCCGGGCTGAAACATGAGGCTGAGATCATCTCAACGGTGGAGATGCATTCGATCTACGTTCACCCCGATCTGTTTCAAGCCGGGGCCCCAAGGGTGGTGGAAATTACCGCCCTTGCCTCCAGCCTGATTTCGGAATTGCTGGGCGAGGAGTTGCAACCCGCCGCTTTTCACCGGCAGGGACTGGTGCGGGCGCTTCTGCTCGATGAGGTCAACCGTCTGCCGGAACGCCCGCTGGGATTACCCTTTCCCGATAACCAGCGTCTTGCCGGTCTTTGCCGCGAGTTCCTGAAAAAGCCTGTGGCCAGAGTGGAAATCGATGACTGGGCCGCCGCCATGGGCATGAGCCGGCGCTCCTTTACGCGGTTATTTCGTAAAGAGTTGGGGGTGAGTTTTGTCACCTGGCGCCAGCAGGCCTGCATTTTTGCGTCTTTGCCGAGGCTTGCCGCGGGCGAGGCGGTGACCAATGTGGCGTTGGATGCCGGTTATGAAAATATTCCGGCTTTCACCACCATGTTCCGGCGAATGCTCGGCAATTCGCCCCGCGCCTATCGCAAGGCGGCAGGTCAGCGCAGTGCCGGCTACTCCGATTTTGAAGAGGCGGAAAATTAAGCCGCCGTCGCGCGCATATCGCGGCGGAAATCGGAAGGCGACATGCCGGCGATCTGACGAAACGCCTTGTTGAAGGCACTGACGGAGCCGAAGCCGCTTTCCATGGCAATCTGCAGAATATTGTCCTTGCCGTTCATCAGCATCGCCTGGGCGCGGGAAAGCCTGAGCAAGGTCAGATATTTGATCAGCGTCATGCCGGTGGATTTGCGAAACAGGTTCATCGCATATTTCGGATGAAGCGAGGCGGCGCGGGCAATTTCGGTCGCGTCGATGTCGTCTAGAAAATTGGCGGCAATGAAATCGCACATGCGCACCACGCCGATTGAGGGCGCCATGCTCTCGTCGTTCTCTTCCCGTTTGCCGCTGACGGCGGAGGATATGACGGTATAGGGCTCGAGGAACATGCGCTCCACCCGCAGCAGCAATTCCTCCACCGCATGCTGCGCCTTGGCCGGATCACCCGAAGTGACGTAACGGAACCAGCGGCCGAAATTTTCCTCGTCGGCCCGGTCCGTCTGCGCACTCACCATCGTTGCGCCGCCCATCAGCAGGCTGGAAACCGCAGCCGGCAGCCGCATGCGGAAAAAATGGACGAGCGGCAGATGCGCGCCCGCATAAATCGAATCATCGGAGGAACGGTCCATCTGGTGCGGCTGGCCGCCCCAGAAAATGCACATCTGGCCGGCATCGAGCGAAAGGTCGTGGTCGCCCATCCGGTAATGTACGGATCCCGACATCACATAGTTCACCTCCACCTGCGCATGCCAGTGCGGCCTGAGCATGATGGGCGGGTGGTTGTAAAAAAGCTGGAGCGTGGTCGGCATGCCTTCGATGCTGCTTGCACCCGGCTGGTAGAAGGCTCTTTCGGCAATCTTACTTTCCGCCAAATCGATGTTCCCTTTGTACGAGACAGATTTCCTGCCGCCGGTAATGTGCCCATGTTCGCTAAAGAACGGCAATTGAAAAAAGGGAGGTTTTCAATGTGCTTTAAATTTCTTGGCGCGTCGACGGCTCTGGTGCTCCTTGCGGCACCGGTAATGGCGCAATCCGAGACCTTAACCATCTGGAGCTGGAATGTCGCCGCATCGGCGCTTAAATCCACTGTCGAAGGGTTCAACAAGCAAAATCCTGACATCAAGATTGTTGTTGAAGACCTTGGAAACGATCAGGTTTTCGACAAGACGCTGGCGGCTTGCGCAGCGGGTGGCGACGGCCTCCCGGATATTGTAACGGTCGAAAATTTCGAGGCGGAACTGTTCTGGAGCCGGTTCCCGGATTGTTTCACGGATTTGACTGCACTTGGCTATACGCCTGAAAAACAGGCGCTTTTTCCTGACTTTAAGCGCACGGAACTGGAGGTCGATGGCGTAGCTTATGCGGTGCCTTGGGATTCGGGTCCGGTGGCCGTTTTTTACCGGCGCGATTTCTACGAAAAGGCTGCTGTCGATCCGGCCACCATCAAAAGCTGGGATGATTTCATCGCGGCTGGCAAGAAGGTCATGGCCGCCAATCCCGGCACCGTGATGGCGCAGGCCGATTTCAACGGCGACAGCGAGTGGTTCCGCATGATCGCCAACGAGCAGGGATGCGGTTACTTTTCGACCGACGGCCAGAACATCACCATCAACAAACCTGCCTGTGTCGCGACGCTTGAAAAGATCAAGCAGATGAAGGATGCCGGCATCATCACGGCTGCGATCTGGGATGAGAAGATTCAGGCCAATACTGCCGGCAAGGCCGCGAGCCAGATGTATGGCGCCTGGTATGAAGGCACGGTTCGCTCCGGCTCTCCCGGTCTTTCAGGCAAGTGGGGTGTCTATATGATGCCGAGCCTTACGCCCGACGGCCCGCATGCAGCCAATCTAGGTGGCTCTTCGCTGGCAATAAGTTCGGCGTCCAAGCACAAGGAAGCCGCCTGGAAGTACATTGACTACGCGCTGACCACCAATGAGGGGCAGGTGACGATGCTGAAGTCCTTCGGCCTCGTTCCCTCGCTTCTCTCCGCCATCGATGATCCTTTCGTCAAGGAAAAGCAGCCCTATTGGGGTGGGCAGGCGGT
The DNA here is from genome assembly GCF_053521725.1 of Agrobacterium sp. CG160-95. Taxonomy (NCBI): domain Bacteria; kingdom Pseudomonadati; phylum Pseudomonadota; class Alphaproteobacteria; order Hyphomicrobiales; family Rhizobiaceae; genus Agrobacterium; species Agrobacterium sp. CG160-95. The sequence goes on from NZ_JBNWDU010000002.1 coordinate 789,868, forward strand.
CTGGACCGATATTCTGGCGACCCTGCCGAAAATCGTGCCCAGCCGTGGCACCGCGTTCCAGTCGGATGCAGATGCGATCTACAAGGCGACGCAGACCAAATATTTCGCGGGTGGTTATACCGATGCGAAAGCAGCTCTCGACGATGCCGCAAAGCAGATCGAAACGGCCACGGGGCTGCCGGTCGCGGAATGAAGCTCTCGGATGGCCGGCCTTGCGGTTTAGCATGACCGGCCTCTCCAAGCTTTCCAACCATCGCATCTGGAGGTCGTCATGCCGTCAAGGAACAGGATCGCTTATGCGTTCCTTGCGCCCTATCTTCTGATTTTCGCGACGTTCTGGGTCTGGCCGATCGTCAGCTCGTTCATGCTGTCGTTTCAGAACACCCGCATCAATCCCTGGCGGTTTGCGCCCTCCATGAACTGGGGGAGGCTGGTCTCCGATCCGGCGTTTTATAACGCGCTCTACAATACGCTCATCATTCTGGTCATTCAGGTGCCTGTCATGATCGCGCTTGCGACCGTCATGGCGGTACTTCTGAACTCGCCACTGTTGAAGGTACGCCCGCTTTACCGTTTTGCCTTCTTCGCACCCGTCGTCGTCGGAGAAGTCGCTTATGCGGCAGTTTTCCGGCTGATGTTCAGTGCCGATTTCGGCATCATCAACAAGCTCATCACTTCCGTTGGCCTTTCGCCCATCTCGTGGTTCGACAATGCCAATGCGGCCATGGCGCTGGTCATCATCGCCGTCACATGGCGCTGGGCGGGGTATAACGCCATCATCATTCTGGCCGGCCTGCAATCCATCCCCGGCGATGTCTATGAGGCGGCGACACTGGACAAGGTGAACAAGCGGCAGCAGTTCTTCCACATCACACTGCCGCTGTTGAAACCCATCATCCTTTTCTGCGTGGTCCTGTCCGTCATCGGCACCATGCAGCTTTTTGCCGAGCCTTTCCTCATCACCAACAGGGGTGGGCCGGGCGGCGGTACGGAAACGCTGGGGTTGTTCCTTTACCGGCAGGGCTTCACTTCGCTCAATTTCGGCTACGCCTCAGCCATCGCCTACACCATGGCGGCGCTCGCCATCGCCATTTCGCTTCTTAATCTCTGGGTCGGGAGGGAGCCGAAATGAGATCGAAATCCAGATCGCTTCTCTGGCAGAAGATCGCGCTGCATGCGACGCTGACGCCGCTTGCCCTCATCTGGCTATTTCCGCTGTGGATGATGTTCGTGTTCTCGACTATGCCTGATTTTGGCATTTTCAGCCCCGACATCGTGCTCGTCCCGTCCACCAATTTCATCGAGAACTTCAAAAACCTTCAGGCGGATACCAACTTCCTGCGGGCGATGTTCATATCGATCACCGTTGCGGTCATCTATACGGTTTTCTCGGTGTTTCTGACCTCCATGGCGGGCTGGGCGCTGGCGCGCTATCGTTTTGCCGGACGCTCGGTGGTGATCGCCATCATTCTCGGCACCATCACCTTGCCTTTTGCAGTTGTCGTCATTCCCCAGTTCATCATGGTGGCGCGCGAATTCAAGCTCGCCAACACCTGGGTGGCACTCATCGTGCCTCCACTGTTTAACTCGCTCGGCGTGCTGTTCATGCGGCAATCCTTTTCCATGATGCCAACGGAGCTTTTCGATGCGGCAAGGGTCGAGGGCGTCAAGGAATGGCAGATATTCCTGCGCATTGCTCTGCCATTGGCGCGCCCCACCATGGCGGCGCTGTCCATCATCCTCTTCCTCGCTTCCTGGAATAATTATCTCTGGCCGCTGCTGATCAACTCCCGCCCGGAAATGATGACCGCACCCGTGGCACTTGGCACCCTCATCGGGCTCACCAAAGTGTCATGGGGCGGCATCATGGCCGGTGCAGTTCTGCTCACCGCACCCATTCTCATCGTTTTCGTGGCTTTGCAGCGCCACTTCATCGCCGGCATTTCCGCCGGGGCAGTCAAGTAAGGGGAGAGACCGCATGGCGGAACTTTCGCTCAAGAATGTCGTAAAGCGCTACGGTGCGCTGAAAGTCATCCATGGTGCAGATCTCGATATTGCCGATGGCGAGTTCGTGGTCTTCGTCGGCCCGTCCGGCTGTGGCAAATCAACGCTTCTGCGTATGATTGCGGGGCTGGAGGATATATCGGGCGGCGATATCAGTATCGGCGGCAGAACGGTCAACGATGCCGATCCGGCCGATCGCGGCATCGCCATGGTGTTTCAATCCTATGCGCTTTATCCGCACATGACGGTTGCCGAAAACCTGTCCTTCGGCCTCAGGATGAACGGTAATCCCAGGGCCGATACGGAAAAGCGTGTCAGCCGCGCCGCCGAAATCCTGCAGATCAACGAGTTGATGGAACGCCGGCCAAAGCAGCTTTCCGGCGGGCAGCGGCAGCGTGTCGCCATCGGCCGCGCCATCGTGCGCGAACCGCAGGTGTTTCTGTTCGACGAGCCCTTGTCGAACCTCGATGCGGAACTTCGGGTGCAGATGCGGGTGGAAATCTCGCGGCTGCACAAGCAGCTTGGCACCACGATGATCTATGTCACCCACGACCAGACCGAGGCGATGACGCTGGCCGACAAGATCGTGGTTTTGAGGGCGGGCAATATCGAACAGGTTGGTGCCCCGCTCGATCTTTATGACGACCCCGCCAACCGTTTCGTTGCCGGTTTCGTCGGTTCGCCGAAGATGAATTTTCTGGAGGCGACCGTCATCGGTACGGGTGGACAAAGCGTCACGCTGTCGCTCGACAGCGATCCTGCCGTGCGGCTGACCCTGCCGATCAAGGACCGGCTCGATGAGGGAAGCAAGGTCTCGCTCGGTATCCGGCCCGAACATTTTGCTGATGTCGGGCAGGGCGATGCCGATCTCACCGTCCACGTCGATGTCGCCGAGCACCTCGGCAATACCAGCTATGTCTATGCCCGTACGGAAGGCGGTGAGCAACTCGTCATCGAGCGGCCGGAATCGCGAGACGTCGCCAATCGTGACCGGCTGACGGTCGGTCTTTCCGCCCGCAAGGCATTTCTTTTCGACAGTCAGGGCAATCGCCTGCGCTGAACCCTTTCCCAAGCACGCAAGTCAAGACGAGGATTTCATGACGACCGACCAACCGATCCGCTGGGGCATTATCGGCCCGGGCACCATCGCCAAGACCTTTGCGGACGGCATTGCCCATTCCCGCACGGGTAAGCTCGAGGCTATCGCCACCCGCAATCCGGACAAGCCCGGCCTTGCTGACGCCTTTCCCGGCGCGCGCATCATCCACGGTTACGATGCGCTGCTTTCCGATCCCCATATCGACGCCGTCTATATCGCCACGCCCCATACCGGCCATGCGGAATGGGCGATCAAGGCGATCCGTGCGGGCAAAAACGTGCTGGTGGAAAAGCCCATCGCGCTTTCCGCCTATGACGCCGACGCCATTTTCCACGAAGCGAAAAAAGCTGATGTCTTCGCGGGCGAGGCGTATATGTACCGCCTGCATCCGCAGACGGCAAAACTGGTAGAGTTGATCAGGAACCGCGCCGTTGGCGATATCCGCATCATCCGCTCCAGTTTCGGTTTTAACATGGGGTCTTTCCGTGCCGACCATCGTCTGTTTTCCAATGAGACGGCAGGCGGCGGCATTCTCGATGTCGGCGGTTATCCCGTATCCATGGTGCGGCTGATTGCCGGTGCAGTCGATGGAAAACCCTTTGCTGAACCCGAAAAGATTGTAGGTGCGGCCCATCTCGGCCAGTCGGGCGTCGATGAATGGGCTTCGGCCGTTCTGAAATTTTCGAACGGTATCGTTGCCGAAGTCTCCTGCTCGATCATGGCAGGCCAGGACAATGTGCTGCGCATCATCGGTTCGGAAGGCCGTATCGAAGTCAAGGATTTCTGGTTCGCCGCCGGCCACAAGGGTGGCACCGGCCGGATCGATATTTTCAGGGGCGACAAGGTCGAAACCATCGAATTGCCGGAAGACCGTTGGCTCTATTCCTTCGAAGTCGATGCGGCAGGTGAGGCGATAAGGCAGGGCAAGCAGGAATTCGGCGCGCCCGGCATGGGCTGGGCCGACAGTCTCGGCAATCTACGTGTCATGGACCAGTGGCGTGCCGCCGTTGGCCTGGAATACAGCGTCGAAAAAGCAACTTCTCGCATCACGAATATTGCCGGTGGCAAGGTTGTGGCAGGCAATGCGGTTCCGAAGCGGCAGATACCCGGCCTCACCAAACCCGCTTCGGTGGTTGCGCTCGGTTTCGAGTTCTTCCCCAATTTCGCCTCCGCGTCCCTGACGCTCGATGCCTTTTATGAGGCGGGCGGCAATCTGTTCGATACGGCTTATGTCTATGGCGGCGGCAAGACGGAAGCCATATTCGGTGACTGGCACACCAGCCGCAACGTGCCGCGCGAAGAAATCGTGCTGATCGGCAAAGGCGCGCATTCGCCCCTCTGCTATCCGGACATGATCGCCAAGCAGCTCAACCAGTCGCTGGAGCGTCTGAAGACGGATTATGTCGATGTCTATTTCATGCATCGTGACAATCCCGACGTGCCGGTCGGCGAATTTGTCGATGCGATGGATGCCGAAGTCCGGCGTGGTCGCATTCGGGGCATTTTTGGCGGATCGAACTGGACGCGCGAGCGTATGGACGAGGCCACCGCCTATGCGCAAGAGAACGGCAAGCAGGCGCCGGGCGCACTTTCCAACAATTTCTCGCTTGCCGAAATGCTCGATCCCATCTGGGCGGGGTGTGTGGCGGCATCGGACGATGAGTGGAAGGTATGGCTCCAATCCCGCCAGATCCCGAATTTCGCCTGGTCGAGCCAGGGGCGCGGCTTCTTCACCGACCGGGCGGGGCGGGACAAGCGAGATGACGAGGAAATCGTCCGCGTCTGGTATTCCGACCGCAACTTCGACCGCCGCGACCGGGCGATCGAGCTTGCCCGGAAACTCGGCCGCCATCCGATCCACATCGCGCTCGCTTATGTCATCGCCCAGCCTTTTCCGGTCATTCCGCTGATCGGGCCGCGCAACATTGCCGAACTGGAGGACAGCCTTTCTGCGCTGGATATCAAGCTGACGGCTGAGCAGGTTAAGTGGCTGGAGGCGTGACACGACACGAGACGGCGGGTTTTCCGCGGTCTCCGGATGGATGATAAAGTCGGCTACCTCTCCTGCGTCATGCCGGGCTTGACCCGGCATCCGGCCACGGTGTGCCAGCGCCGTGGCCGGAGTCTTTTGCAATCAAGGAATTGACCGTGCTGGACCCCGGACCTCGTCAGGGTGACGGAATGCGGATGCTGTGGTGGTGCTAAAGCACTGTTTTATAGAAGGACTATCCCCAACCTCCTACCTTATCTTGTTTTCTTGCTTCTTTCTCTCAGCAGCCGCTGATAAATCGGGATCTTGATATTATTGCGCCCGCCTGAAAACACGGCGGGTGAAACAATCTACCGGGGTTCTTATGGGCGATATCGATCGAGGCCGTGCGCAGCAGTTGATGGGTGAGGCGGGCATGGATGCGCTGGTGCTTTTCCAGCCCGAAGCCTTCCGTTATGCGGTTGGAGCACATGCGGGCGTTGCGACGATGTGGGGCAGGGCGGGGTCGGCGATTGCGCTTGTCCCAGCCGATGCTGCGTCCGGGCTTGCCGCCGTCGTCAGCGATCACGCCGCACCTCTTGTCGAGAAGGCCGCGCCTGATGTCGATCTGCGCCGGCATCGCATCTGGATCGATATGGTCGATATGTCGGGTGTCGAAAACGTCTCGCAGGTAGACGGTGCCTATCGCCGAAACAATTCCGGCGGACAGAGGCCGGAGACATTCGATCGCGCCGCCTGCTTTGTTTTGCTGGCCGACCTTCTGCAGGAACGCGGGCTGTCTGCGGCGCGTATCGGTGCCGATCTCGAATTCATGCCGGCCGCCGATTTTTCGGCTCTTCGTGAGGTGACGCCCGCTGTGACCTGGGTTGATGGCTCGACGGTGCTGAAACGTCTGCGTGCGGTGAAATCCGTGCGCGAGATTGAACTTCTCAGGCGGGCCGCAGCGGCCGCTGAGGCCGGGCTGGTCGAGATGGCGGCGGCCGTGCGGCCGGGCTTGGCGCTCAGCCAGCTTTCCAACGCGTGGAAAGCCGGCGCTCAGTCGCATGCCCTGAAGTCGGGTTTTTCGCTTAGCGGCCATTGGGACTATATATCGGTCGGTCCGGCCCTGTCGGATATGACGGCGGTCGTCGCGCCCGGTGCCCTGATCAAGGCCGATGTTGGCACGCTGGTCGATGGTTATTCGTCGGATGGCGCGCGGACGTTTTCATGGGGTGCGGTCTCTCCGCTCGCGGCCAATATTTTCAAAGCGCTGGAGGCAGCTTTTGCCAGCGGGCTGGAAGCGATTCGTCCCGGCAATACATTCGGTGCGGTGCACGCCGCCATGCTGGCTTCGATGCGCAAAGACGGATTCAGCGAATATTATCGCGGTCATTTCGGCCATTCCGTCGGCGGCGGCGTGGGCATCGAGGAATGGCCGTTTTTTTCCCATGACAATGAGGAGGTCATTCTTCCGGGCATGGTCGTGGCACTTGAAGCGCCGTTTTACGGCGAAGGTCTAGGCGCGCTGATGATCGAGGACCAGTTTCTCGTTACCACAGCAGGGGCAGAGTGCATGAACAGCCTGCCACGCACCCTGCGGGATTTGTCCCGGGCCTGAGGCCGGCCAGGTTCAGAGAAAGTCGTCGCGGCGCGGGGTGAAGCAGTCGATCAGCTCGCCCTCTTCCAGGCAGAGGCAGCCGTGCTCGACATGGCCGGGAATGATGAGGCTGTCGCCTTTCTGCAGGTCGTAGGCTTCGCCATCGCGGTAAAAGCGGAAACTGCCGCTGGCGACATAGGTGGATTGCACATGCGGATGGTTGTGCAGCTTGCCTTCGGCGCCGGTCTTGAAGCGGAACGAAACCACCATCAGCTCCGGCGCTTCGGAAAGCACGGTGCGTTCAACACCATCGTCGGGTGAAACGGTGGGGAATGTCGGAAGCTGCTGCATGTCGTTCTCCTCGGTCATGCGATGTCGTTCAAGCTTGAAATTCAGCGCGGCGCGCGCAGCATGGCGCGGTAACGCGTCTGGCTGCTTTTCAGGTGGTGGCGCATGGCGCTTCTTGCCGCCTCTTCGTCGCCGTTCTGTATAGCAATCAGGATCGCTTCGTGCTCACCGACAAGCCGGTTGAGGTCAGCGGGTGAAAGCACGGTTTCCTTGCCGTTTTCGGCAACGGCGCGGCGCGGAATGAGCGTGGGGCCAAGCACCTGTAGAAACTCGCTGAAGCGCGGATTGTTGGTTGCGTCGGCAACGGCCAGGTGAAAAGCGAAGTCGGCCTCTGCTGTCGGAATGCCCTTGGCGGCGCTGGCGCGGAAGGCATCGAATGCTTCGATGATTTTCTCCTCCTGCGCCGGGGAGCGGCGAACGGCGGCAAGACCGGCGGCATCACCCTCCACGGCGGTGCGCAGTTCGAGCATTTCGATCAGGGACGAGACGCGGGCAAGATCGACATTATGGAACGGCCGTCGCTCGACAGGCGCTGGCTCCAGCACGAAGACGCCCGCACCCTGACGCGGCTCGACCAGCCCGTCGGACCTCAGTGAGGCGATGGCCTCGCGCACCACGGTGCGGCTTACGCCGAATTCCTGCGTCATCTGCGCTTCGGAAGGCAGGCGCTCGCCTGTCTTGTAACGGCCCTTGGCGATCTGGCTGCGGAGCTCCTCAGAAACCTTCATCACAAGCGTCTTGGCTTGCGGAGCTGCCGGTTCGGAGGTTATCGCTTTTGTCATTGTCATCGCCGTTCTAAAAAAGGGTGCAGGTTAGCGTCCGGTATTCCTCGATACGTCATTCGCGGTCCGGCTTGCAATCCCGCTGCACGCGCAGGAAAGACCGGTTATCATGCCTGTCGGTCCCGATTGGCATTTCAAGTCGCCTTGAAGATCGGATTGTCGATGAAAACGCCGCCCTGAAAACGCGCCACCGCATCTTTAGGGTCTGGTTGCGGTGTTGTCTCGGCAATGTGCTGCCGGAAAGTCTCGGCGTTGTCCTTCGGTTTCCAGCCAAGCCAGCCGAGGTGGGAATTGTCCCACCAGCCCGCGTCATTGGCCGATGCGCCCCAGATGACCGGGCAGCCGAGCACCGGCGCGCGGAAAACCGCCTCGATCAGCGATACGAAATCATCCTGCGAAAACCAGGTCGACAACATGCGGTGATTTTGCGGTTCCGGCGTGCAGGAGCCGATGCGGACCAGCGCCGTTTCCTGGCCGAATTTTTCGAAATACATGCGGGCGAGGCTTTCGCCGAAACATTTGGACACGCCGTAAAGACCGTCCGGCCGGAAGGGAACGTTGGGGCCAAGCCGCTCTGTCTGGGAATAATAACCGATCGTGTGATTGGAGCTGGCGAAGACGATTCGCGGCTGCCCATGGGCGCGGGCCGCCTCATAGAGGTTATAAAGCCCGATGATATTACCGTGAAGGATCTGCTCGAAAGGCCGCTCCACCGATATGCCGCCAAGATGGACGATGCCGTCACAATCGGCGACCATCGCATCGACGGCGCTGGCGTCGGCCAGATCGCATTGCACGCATTCCTCGTTCGGTCCGGCAGGATCGAGCGGCGAAAGATCGGCAAGACGCAATATCTCGGCCATGGGTGCGAGGCGCTTGCGCATGACGCGGCCGAGCTGGCCAGCCGCACCTGTAACAAGAAGCCGTTTCATTGCAATTCTCCCTAAACGAATGGACTGCGGATCATCGAGGCTGCGGGAAACCCCATTCAACGTCTCCGGCGTGGTCGAGATATCCAGGTTCCTCTTGACCTTGTCATACAGATCGTACAAAAAGCGGATAACATATATTATGTCCTATACGCAACAATCATGAAGGATGAGTTTGATGCTGACCGTCGAAACAAGGCAGGCCGTCAACCCGGAATATGCAAAAACGCTCGATACCGAAGGGCTTCGCAAGCATTTCCTCGCCAACGACATGTTCCGTTCCGGCGAAATCAGGCTGATCTATACCCATTACGACCGTTTCGTCATGGGCGGCGCGGTGCCTGATGGTGCCCCGCTGATGCTGGACAAGGTCGAGGAAACCAAGACGCCGTCGTTCCTTGACAGGCGCGAGATGGGCATCGTCAATATCGGCGACACCGGCACCGTCAACGCTGGTGGCGAGACGTATACGCTCAATCGTGGCGACGTTCTGTATCTCGGTGCGGGCAGCGGTGCGGTGACCTTCGATGGCGCGGGCCGGTTCTACATCACCTCATGCCCGGCGCATCGCAGCCTGCCGGCAAAGCTCGTCAGCCTTGCCGACAGCAAGGAGGTCAAGCTTGGTGCGACCGAGACCTCCAACAAGCGCACAATCAACCAGTTCATCCACCCACTCGTCATGGAAAGCTGCCAGCTGGTGCTCGGCTATACGACGCTGGAGGACGGCTCCGTCTGGAACACCATTCCGTCGCATATTCATGATCGCCGCATGGAGGCCTATCTCTATTTCGGCATGGATGAAAAGTCGCGCGTTCTGCACCTGATGGGTGAGCCGCAGGAAACGCGGCATCTCTTCATTTCCAACGAAGAGGGTGCCATTTCTCCGCCCTGGTCGATCCATTCCGGCGCTGGCATCGGCTCTTACACGTTCATCTGGGCCATGGCTGGGGACAATGTCGATTATACCGACATGGACTTCATTCAGCCGGGGGATCTGAAATGAAAAATCCCTTTTCGCTTCAAGGGCGTAAGGCGCTGGTGACGGGTGCCAATACGGGGCTTGGTCAAGCAATCGCCGTCGGCCTCGCCGCGGCCGGCGCGGAAGTTGTCTGCGCCGCCCGCCGCGCGCCGGACGAGACGCTGGACATGATCGCGAAGAACGGCGGCAAGGCCGCCGCATTGTCGATTGATTTTGCCGATCCACTCGCCGCCAGGGACAGCTTTGCCGACGCCGGTTTCGATATTCTCGTCAACAATGCCGGCATCATTCGCCGCGCCGATTCCGTGGAGTTTTCAGAGCTCGACTGGGATGAGGTGATGGACGTCAATCTCAAGGCGCTGTTTTTCACCACGCAGGCCTTCGCCAAGGAATTGCTGGCGAAAGGTCGTCCGGGCAAGGTAGTCAATATCGCCTCGCTACTGTCGTTTCAGGGCGGCATCCGCGTGCCGGCTTATACGGCGGCGAAGCATGGCGTTGCGGGTCTGACCAAGCTTCTGGCAAATGAGTGGGCCGCGAAGGGCATCAACGTCAATGCCATTGCGCCCGGTTACATCGAAACCAACAATACCGAGGCGTTGCGGGCGGATGCTGCCCGCAACAAGGCCATTCTCGAGCGTATCCCGGCAGGCCGCTGGGGGCATTCTGAAGACATCGCCGGGGCGGCGGTTTTCCTCGCCTCGCCGGCGGCCGACTATGTGCATGGCGCCATCCTCAATGTCGATGGTGGCTGGCTGGCGCGCTAATGCGCGCCGGTTTTCAAAATTCATCATATAACTTGTATGATGACTTGTTGACAAATATGCGGCAAGCGGTTTAGGTGGCTTCCAGTCAGTGAACTTGCAGAGGAATACGGATTATGAACCCTGAACAAATCAAGGCGGCGCTTGGCTCCGGCCTGCTCTCCTTCCCGGTAACGCATTTTGATTCCGAGGGTCGTTTTGCGGCCGATAGCTACAGGGCGCATGTCGAATGGCTTGCCGGTTACAAGGCGCCGGTGCTGTTTGCCGCCGGCGGTACGGGCGAGTTCTTCTCGCTGAAGCCGGATGAAATCCCTGCTATCGTTTCGGCTGCCAAGGAAGTGGCCGGTGAAACGGCAATCGTTTCCGGCTGCGGCTACGGCACCGAGGTTGCGGTTGATATTGCACGCTCGGTGGAAAAAGTCGGTGCTGATGGCATCCTGCTTCTGCCGCATTACCTCATCGATGCGCCGCAGGAAGGCCTTTACGCGCACATCAAGAAAATATGCCAGTCGGTCGGCATCGGCGTCATGGTTTATAACCGCGACAATTCGGTGCTTCAGGCGGATACGCTGGCGCGTCTCTGCGATGAGTGCCCGAACCTCGTCGGCTTCAAGGACGGCACCGGTGATATCGGTCTCGTTCGCCAGATCACCGCCAAGATGGGTGACCGCCTGATGTATCTCGGCGGCATGCCGACGGCGGAACTGTTTGCCGAAGCCTATCTCGGCGCCGGTTTCACGACCTATTCCTCGGCCGTCTTCAACTTCGTGCCGGGCCTTGCCAACGAGTTCTATGCGGCGCTGCGGGCCGGCGAGCGCGCCACCTGCGAACGCATCCTGACGGAATTCTTCTATCCGTTCATGGCGATCCGCAATCGCGCCAAGGGTTACGCTGTCTCCGCCATCAAGGCTGGCGTTCGCCTGCAGGGCTTTGATGCGGGTCCGGTGCGCGCGCCGCTGAAGGATCTGACGAATGAGGAAATCGGCATGCTCGATGCCCTGATCGGCACGCACAAGCGCAAGGTGTGATCAAGGTATAACGGGAGGGGAACGATGAAGATCACAGCGGTGCGCACGCATCTGCTCGAACATCGGCTGGCCACGCCGTTTGAAAGCGCATCCATGCGCTTTGACCGGCGTGCCCACGTTCTGGTCGAAATCGAATGCGATGACGGGACCGTCGGCTGGGGCGAATGCCTCGGTCCGGCGCGACCGAACGCCGCCGTGGTTCAGGCCTATTCCGGTTGGCTTATTGGCCAGGATCCCCGCCAGACCGAAAAGATCTGGGCTGTGCTTTACAATGCCCTGCGCGACCAGGGCCAGCGCGGCCTCAGCATTACAGCCCTGTCCGGCATCGATATAGCGCTGTGGGATATCAAGGGAAAGCATTACGGCACCTCCATCTCCATGCTGCTCGGCGGGCGCTGGCGCGAAAGCGTGCGCGCCTACGCCACCGGCAGCTTCAAGCGTGATGGGGTCGACCGCATCTCCGACAATGCCAATGAGATGGCTGAGCGCCGTGCAGAGGGTTTTCACGCCTGCAAGATCAAGATCGGTTTCGGCATCGAGGAGGATCTTGCGGTCATTGCCGCCGTGCGCGAAGCGATCGGGCCGGATATGCGGCTGATGATCGACGCCAATCACGGCTATACCGTTACCGAAGCCATCGCGCTCGGCAATCGTGCGGCTGAATACGGCATCGACTGGTTCGAGGAGCCGGTGGTTCCCGAGCAGCTCGATGCCTATGCGCGCGTGCGGGCAGGCCAACCAATCCCGGTTGCGGGAGGCGAGACCTGGCACGGGCGTTACGGCATGTGGCAGGCGCTTTCCGCCGGTGCCGTGGATATTCTCCAACCAGACCTCTGCGGTTGCGGCGGCTTTTCCGAAACGCAGAAGATTGCCACGCTTGCCACGCTGCACGGCGTGCGCATTGTGCCGCATGTGTGGGGCACGGGCGTGCAGATCGCCGCTGCCCTGCAGTTCATGGCCGCGATGGTGCCCGATCCGGTGCGGGTAAACCCCGTCGAGCCGATCATGGAATTCGATCGGACGCATAATCCGTTCCGTCAGGCCGTGCTGCAACAGCCGGTAGAGGCGGTGAACGGTGTCGTCGCCATTCCCGATGGTCCCGGTCTCGGCATCGAGATCAACCGCGACGCACTCGTTGAATTCAGGATGCCACAGCCATGAGCGAACTTGTCAGAAAACTAAGCGGGACACCGCCGCAGCCAGCGTTTCCGAAAGGGGCGGTCGATACTCAGATGCATATGTATCTGCCCGGATATCCAGCCTTGCCGGGTGGGCCGGGCCTGCCTCCGGGTGCGCTGCCGGGGCCTGAGGATTATCGCCAGCTCATGCAATGGCTCGGCATCGACCGCGTCATCATCACCCAGGGCAACGCCCAACAGCGAGATAACGGCAACACGCTGGCCTGCGTGGCAGAAATGGGCGAGGCAGCCCGCGCGGTGGTGATTATCGATGAGAAGACGACTGAAAAGGACATGGAACGACTTGCCGCTGCCGGTGCCGTGGGCGCCCGTATCATGGATTTGCCTGGCGGCGCGGTGAACCTATCGGAACTGGAAGCGGTGGATCAGCGTGCCCATGCGGCCGACTGGATGGTGGCGGTTCAGTTCGACGGCAATGGGCTTCTCGATCATTTGCCGCGCCTTGAAAAAATCCGTTCGCGCTGGGTCTTCGACCACCATGGAAAATTCTTCAGGGGTATCGACACGGATGGCCCGGAAATGGCGGCACTTTTGAAGCTCATCGATCGCGGCAATCTCTGGTTCAAGTTTGCCGGTGTTTATGAAAGTTCGCGCGACGCCTGGCCCTATGAAGATGTTGCAGCCTTTTCGCGCCGTATCGCTGCCCATGCTCCGGAGCGGATCGTCTGGGGGACGAACTGGCCGCACAATTCGGTCCGTGAGACGGCTGCCTATCCGGATGATGCCCGCCTTGCGGAGCTCACACTCGGCTGGCTGCCGGACGATGCGGCCCGTCACCGAGCGCTGGTGGAAAATCCAGAAGCCCTGTTCAAGCTGCCGCCACTCAAGGCGGTGTAGTTTCAATTCGGGATAGTTGGGGAAAGGGAGGTCCCCATCATCCTTTGCAGATGAAAGGTCTTTGCATGCCGGCCCGGATGGGCGTGAAAAATTCGGTCCGTTAGCCTTGGAGGGGTGGGGCCGTTGTTACAACGGAGGAGGAAGAAATGAAAAAGATTGCAAGTATGATGTGCATCGCGATGGGGGTCGCGCTGTCAGGCGTTTCCGCCAAGGCGCAGGAAATCACCCTGCGCTCGGCCGATATTCATCCCGACGGTTATCCGACGGTTGAAGCCGTGAAATATATGGGCGAACTTCTGTCGGAACGCTCCAATGGCCGCATCAAGGTGCAGGTCATGAACAATTCGGTTCTCGGCGGTGAGAAGGATACCATCGAGCAGACCCGCTTCGGCGTCATCGACATGAACCGCGTCAACGCTGCGCCTTTCAACAATCTCGTCAAGGAAACCACCGTTCTCGGCCTGCCTTTCCTGTTCCGTTCGACGGAACACATGCACAATACCGTTGACGGCCCGATCGGCGATGAGGTTCTGGCAGCTTTCGAACCGCACGGCCTGATCGGTCTTGCCTTTTACGATTCCGGTGCGCGTTCCTTCTACACAACCAAGAAGCCCATCGAAAAACTGGCGGACCTGAAGGGCCTCAAAATCCGCGTGCAGCAATCGGATCTGTGGATATCGATGATGCAGGCGTTTGGCGCCAACCCTACGCCGATGCCGATGGGCGAGGTTTACTCCTCGCTTGAAACAGGCGTTGTCGATGGTGCGGAAAACAACTGGCCGTCCTACGAATCCGCCCGTCACTATGAAGTGGCGAAGAACTATTCGCTGACGGAACATTCCCTCAATCCGGAAATCCTCGTCATCTCCAAGATTTCCTATGACAAGCTGTCGCCGGAAGATCAGAAGCTGCTGCGTCAGGCAGCCAAGGATTCCGTTGGCAAGATGCGTGAATTGTGGAGTGCGCGCGAAAAGGCCTCGGAAGAAAAAGTACGCGCCGGTGGCGCCAACGTCATCAAGGTCAATAAGGAAGAGTTCGCCGCCGCGATGGGGCCGGTCTACGACAAGTTCGTCACCGATCCGAAAATGAAAGACCTTCTTGAGCGGGTAAAAGCCGTCAAGTGACATAGGGAAAACCGGCTCTGGCAACAGGGCCGGTTTTCTTTTGTCGTCATTGGTCTGAGGTTGGAGGAGGAAGGCAAATGCGAAACTTCATGCGGGCGATCCGCCCATTTCTCGGCGCGCTCAGCCGTGCGTCACTTTACATCGCCGGCGTCGGCATGGTCGCCATGACCCTTATCGTCGGCTGGCAGGTGTTTGCCCGTTATATCCTGAATGATTCACCAAGTTGGTCCGAGCCGCTGTCGCTTCACCTTATGTCATGGTTCATCATGCTGGGGGCGGCGGTGGGCGTGCGTGAAAGCGTGCATCTGGGGCTGGATATTCTGCGCTATATGATGCCGCCGCGCATACAGGCGGCGATGGACCTGACCAGTCTGGCACTGATCTTCTTTTTCGGGGTTGGCATGTGCTGGTACGGAACCGTCCTCTCTGCCGGAACATGGACGGCGACGATCCCTGTTCTTGGATGGCCGGGCGGCATGGATTTCTTCCCGCTGATCGGTGGCGGTTTTCTGATCGCGCTGTTTGCAGCCGAACGCTTTATCGATCTCGTCATCGGCGAGGAAATCGCGGCGGATGTGTTTGTGCAGGAGGCCGCGTAAATGGCTTACACTATCCTCTTCGGTGTCTTCACCCTTCTGATGCTGATCGGTACGCCGATTGCGTTCTGCCTCGGCATTGCCTCCTTCGCCACCGTTCTTTATCTCGGCCTGCCGCCCATCGTGGTCTTCCAGCAGATGAACTCCGGCATGAACGTGTTTGCGATGATGGCGATCCCGTTCTTCATCTTCGCGGGTGACCTCATGGTCCGCGGCGGTATAGCCCATCGTCTGATCCGTTTTGCGGCCGGTCTTGTCGGTCATCTGCGCGGCGGTCTGGGGCAGGTCAACATCGTCGCTTCGACATTGTTCGGCGGCATTTCCGGCTCGGCTGTCGCCGACGCCTCGGCCGTTGGTGGCCTGATGATCCCGCAAATGGCCAAGCGCGGTTATGACCGGGATTACGCCGTCAACGTCACTGTCAACGCCGCCATCATCGCGCTGATGATCCCGCCTTCGCACAATATGATACTTTATTCGATCGCGGCGGGTGGCAATGTTTCGGTGGCCGATCTCTTCACCGCCGGCATCATTCCAGGCCTGCTGCTTGCTGCGGCCCTGATGGTCACCGCCTATATCGTCGCGCGGCGCAAGGGTTACCCGTCCGAGCCGTTTCCCGGCTTTTCGAAGCTGATGTATTATCTTCTGGCGTCCTTTCCCGGCATTCTGTTGATCGGCATCATCTTCGGCGGCGTTCGTTCGGGTATCTTCACCGCGACGGAGAGTTCCTGCATTGCCGTTCTCTATGCCTTCCTTGTCGCCATGCTTGTCTATCGTGAGCTGGACTGGAGCGGTTTCGTGGAGGCGGTGATGGGGGCGGTTCGTACGACAGCGATGGTTCTGCTCGTCATCGGCACGGCTGCGTCGTTCGGCTGGTTGATGGCGTTCCTGCAGGTACAGACACTGATGATCGCGACAATCAGCGCGATTTCGGACAATCCGATTATCGTGCTTCTGGTCATCAACGTCATTCTGCTCTTGCTCGGCACTTTCATGGATATGGCGCCTATGGTCATCATTTCTACGCCGGTGCTTCTACCTGTCGTGAAGGCCTTCGGCATCGATCCCGTGCATTTCGGCGTTGTGATGATCCTGAACGCCGGTATCGGTCTCAATACGCCGCCGGTCGGAACGGTGCTCTTCGTGGGATGTGCGGTTGGCGGCATAACGATACGGGAAGCGATGCGAACGATCTGGCCGTTCTTCGGCGCCAGCATAGCCGTGCTGCTCGCCGTCACCTATATTCCGTCGCTTTCACTCTGGCTGCCGTCACTATTCCGGTAGTTCCAAAGCTTTATCGCAAGAAGGCCCCGCTATGCCGGGGCCTTTTCCATTTCGGTGGCAAGCAGCCTCTGCTGTTCGTGCTCGTCAAACGCCATCAGATTGCCGTGCCTGCTGCGGCGTATCCTGTTCATGTGGTCGCGGGGACTCAACCCCAATGTGCGCTTGAACATCCGCGAAAAATAATAGGGATCTCCATATCCCACTTCTGCCGCCGCAGCCGCAACTGAAAGCCCGGCTTCAAGAAAATGCATGGCACGTTCCATGCGTTTGAATTCCTGATATTTCCTCGGCGTGCGCCCCACCCGTTTCTGGAACTCACGCAGGAAATAGTCGCGATTATAGGGGGCTGCGTCGGTCGCCCTTGCGGCGATTTCAGGGTCGAGCGGATTGGCGGAAATCATCGTGATCGCTTTCATGACAGCCAGATCCAGGGCTTCCGCACCTTCCGGCTGGAAACTCGGACGGTCAACCCATCCGAGAAATGCATCATCGATAAATGCGATCAGCAACACCATGAACAGGTGATGCTGGCCAAGCGTGACAGAGGAGGGGGGAGCGCTCTGCCGATAGTGGCGCACCAGCGGCTCCAGCAGCGGCCAGCGGCTCAGCGAAAGTTTCGGCTTGAGGTCCATCTGCGCGACAAGGTTGTGGCGACCGTAAATATCCAGCGTGAAATGCTGTGCCACTCCCCGATAGGTGACGGCCTGTTCATTCCAGCCGATAAAATGCTGCCCCCTGAAAATCAGCATGGCGTCGCCAGGCTCCAGCACCCGTGCTTCACCGTCCACGAGATAATGCCCGCGACCCTCCAGGCAGATAATGAGATCGTCCACCTGATTGGATTTGTCGATCTGCCAGGTGCGGGAGTGCTCCATCTTGATCGTGGCGCGCGTGAGATTAAGCGTGAGCGCCGCAGGCGGAACGGACGAGAGAATGCCACCTTCGATTTCGTCCATCTTTTTCCTCGTCTTTGTTAATTCACCTTGGCTTGGAAATTTGGTTTTGTCACCTCACAAACTGCTAATGCGCGCCGTATCAATGAGGGAGGAGATCGGCTGCGGCGAGAAATCGCGCCATCATGCGCCCGCCGTCAGCCGTTCCGGGAGAATCACTTGCACGAAATTGTATTCTGTTATCCGCGCCTTTCCGGGGTGGGGGAGGAGCGTCATGAAATCTAATCGCTTCCTCGGGCTGGGATATCTGACGCCCTACATCATCGGACTTCTGGTTTTCACGGCGATCCCGTTTCTGGGTTCCCTGTATCTCAGCTTCACCCGCTACGACCTGATGAGTGACCCCACATGGGCGGGACTGGCCAATTACGAGCGGCTCTTCACCCGTGATCGCACGTTCATGAAATCCCTGAACGTCACCCTGTTTTATGTGTTTCTGACGGTGCCGTTGAAGCTTGCCTTCGCGCTGTTCATCGCAGCGATACTCAATTACAAGCTGCAATTCATCAATTTTTTCCGCACCGCCTTTTACGTTCCGTCCATCCTCGGCGGTTCGATCGCGATTGCGGTGCTGTGGCGCTACATCTTCGCCAGCGAAGGGCTGGCCAACATGGCGCTGGCGGCAATCGGCTTGTCGCCGGTGGACTGGTTTGGCGATCCCGCCAATGCGCTTTTTACAATCACGCTGCTGCGCTGCTGGCAGTTCGGTTCGGCCATGGTGATCTTTCTCGCCGCGCTGCAATCCATCGACAAGTCGCTTTATGAGGCAGCGGCAATCGACGGCGCAGGAAAGGTAAAGACGTTCTTCTTCATCACCCTGCCGCTTCTGACGCCGGTCATCTTTTTCAACCTGATCATGCAGATGGTTCAGGCATTCCAGGAGTTTAACGGGCCTTACATCATCACCCAGGGCGGGCCGTTGAAGTCTACCTATCTGCTGCCTCTCTATATTTACGATGAGGCTTTCAAGAAGTTCAACATGGGCTATGCCTCCGCCATCGCCTGGGTTCTTTTCACCATCATCACCGTGCTGACCCTCGTGGCCTTCTGGTCCTCGAAAAAGTGGGTCTATTACGCCGGCGACAAGCGGAATTGATGCCATGACCGATATCGCAACCTTAAACGACATGCAGGCCGCCCGCCGGGCAAGGCTCCGGCTGTTATCGACCTCTGTCCGGTACACGCTGCTGTTCGCGGTCGGCTTCATCATGCTCTATCCGCTGATCTGGCTGGTCGGCGCAAGCTTCAAGACCAATTCCGAGATTTTTTCCGGCGCAGGTTTCATTCCTGAGACTCCAACACTGGACGGTTACATCCGCGGCTGGGAGACCTCCACGCCCTACACCTTCGGCCGGTTTTTCTGGAATTCGTTCCTGATCATCCTGCCGAAGGTCATCGGAACGGCGATTTCCTGCACCATGGCGGCCTATGCCTTCGCGCGCTTCGATTTTCCGCTGAAGAAGATCCTGTTTGGCTCGGTCATCGCCATCCTGCTTTTGCCCAATGTCGTAACCCGCATTCCGCAATATATCCTGTTCCGTGACCTCGGTTGGCTGGATAGTTTCCTGCCGCTATGGGTTCCCTCGGCACTAGCCGGTGATGCCTTCTTCGTCTTCATGCTTGTGCAGTTCCTGCGCTCGCTGCCCTCGGATATGGAGGAAGCCGCCCGTGTGGATGGCGCCAACAGTCTGCAGACGCTGGTCTACATCGTCGTGCCGATGCTGGCCCCGGCGCTGATCTCGGTCTGCCTTTTCCAGTTCATGTGGACGATGAACGACTTTCTGGGACCGCTGATCTACCTGTCCTCGGTCGATAAATATCCGGTGAGCCTGGCGCTCAAACTCTCCATCGACACCACCGAAGCCTTCGAATGGAACCGCATCCTGGCGATGTCGGTGCTGACGATCGCGCCTGCGCTCGTCGTGTTTTTCGCGGCGCAACGGTATTTCATTGAAGGGATCTCGTCTGGCGGGGTCAAGGGCTGAAAATGGCAAGCGTTCAACTTAAAAATCTCGAGAAAGTCTATGGCGGCAGCTTCAAGGCCGTGCACGGCATCAATCTCGAAATCGAGGACGGCGAGTTCATGGTCTTCGTCGGCCCGTCCGGCTGCGCCAAATCCACCACGCTGCGCATGGTGGCGGGGCTGGAGGAAATCACCGGCGGTGAAATCCTCATCGGAGATCAGCGCGTCAACGACCTGCCGCCCGGCAAGCGCTCCATTGCCATGGTGTTCCAGAACTATGCGCTCTATCCGCATATGAAGGTGCGCGGCAATCTTGCTTTCGGCCTCAAGATTGCCGGTGTTGCCAAGCCCGAGATCGAGAAGGCAATCGACAATGTCGCGCGCATTCTCGAAATCGAACCCTTGCTGGATCGCCTGCCGAAACAGCTTTCCGGCGGGCAGGCGCAACGTGTTGCTTTGGGCCGTGCCCTCATCAAGAAACCGGGCGTGTTCCTGTTCGATGAGCCCCTTTCGAATCTCGATGCGAAGCTGCGCGCTTCCATGCGTGTGCGCATTACCGATCTGCATCGCCAGCTGAAGGCGGAGGGCCTGTCTTCGACCGTCGTCTACGTGACGCACGATCAGACGGAAGCCATGACCATGGGCGACCGTATCTGCGTCATGCAGGCCGGGCGCATCATGCAGGTCGCCACGCCGAAGGAACTCTACAACCGGCCCGCCAATCTGTTCGTCGCCGGTTTCATTGGCATGCCGGAAATGAACCTTGTGGATGTGGCGATCGACGGGGCGGAGTTCGTCATCGGCGGGCAACGTCTTCCGATAGGCGACCATCTGGAAAAGCGGCTTTCAGCCAGACCGGCGGACGCCGTCATCGGCATCCGTCCGCAGCATCTTTCGCTTGCCGGTGAGGCCGATGGGCCGGCGCTGCAGGCGAAACTGACCAACGCCGAATTCATGGGGCACGAGGTCTATCTGCATGCCGATCTGGGCGGACAGAAGCTCGTGAGCGTGGTGGGAGCAGCCGAATTCGAGGCGCTTGGGCGCGACGGCATTCTGCGACTGAAGCCGGACCCCGAGAAGCTGCATATTTTCGACAAGGCCGATGGCCGCAATGTCTCGCTGTGAGGAGGGGACGAGCGTGCCTGATTTTTCGAGGAGGAGAAGAACAATGAAGATGACGACGATGACGAGAACAATGGCGATGCTGGCCGGTGCTGCCTATCTGGCCACGGTGGCTGCGCCTGCGGCGGGTGCCGCGGAACTGCGTATGTCGTGGTGGGGCGGCGAAAGCCGTCATGTCGCCACTCAGAAGGCGATTGCCGCCTGCGGTGAAAAATACAGCCACACGGTCAAAGGTGAGTTTACCGGCTTCGATGGATATCTGGAAAAACTGACCACGCAAATGGCAGGCAAGACGGAGGCTGATATCGTTCAGGTGAACTGGCCATGGCTGCCGCTGTTTTCCAAGAATGGCGAAGGTTTTGCTGATCTGCGTCAGCTGAAACCTCTCGATCTTTCGCAATGGGCCGAGACGGATCTGGAAGCGGGTTCTATGAACGGGGTGCTTCAGGGCCTTTCAGTCTCCACCACAGGCCGCGTGTTTTTTTTCAACGCCACCACCTTCGAGAAGGCTGGTGTTGAAATCCCCAAGACATGGGATGAATTCTTCACGGCAACAAAAACCATCAAGGAAAAGCTCGGCAAGGATCATTACACCTTCAATGCCGTAAAGGAGACTGCCCAGCTTCTCGTGACACTCGCCGTGGTGCAGAAAACCGGCAAGGATCTGGTCGACCCCAAGACCAACCGTGTCGCCTGGACGCCGGAGGAACTGGCGGAAGGCATCTCGTTCGTCGGCAAGCTGGTGGAAACCGGCTCCATTCGCTCCCAGAAAGAGGAAGCGGCCGATGGCAACGTCAATCTTTATGAAAAGCCGTCCTGGTCCGAAGGCCGTATCGCTGGTTCCTATGAATGGGATTCAACCTATTCGAAATATGCCGATCCCCTGAAGGATGGGCAGGTGCTGAAACCCGTGCCGATGCTGAAGCTCGCCGATGCCGTAACGGAAGGCGTTTATCGCAAGCCTTCCATGGTCTTTTCTATCTCGAAAAACTCGAAGAACCCTGAAGCGGCAGCGCAAATCCTGAACTGCCTGCTGAACGAGCCTGAGGGCATCGATGCGCTTGGGACGTCTCGCGGCCTGCCTGCTTCCAAAGCTGCGGCGCAGCGTCTGGGCGACAAGGGTGAGCCGGAAGTCCGCGCCGCCAATGCCATCGTCATGGCGGCATCGGGACCGGTAGTTTCGCCCTTCAACGAACATCCGGAAATCCGCTCCGGCTTCATCGATACGCTCGAGGAATATGCCTATGGCCAGCTGACGGCGGAAGAGGCGGCTGAGCAGATGATCGATACCACCAACGACGTTCTGGCCAAATTCGATTGACGACAATGGCCCGCCGCCCCTGCGGCGGCGGGCTCTTTATCCGGTTGCCGGGTGACATGGGCATTCCAGCCGATTGTTTTGGCGGGGCATGCACGAACAACGAGAAACGAGCATGAACGAACCCTCTATCATCGCGCTTTCGGCGCGAACGGCGGCGCTTTGCCTCGCCGTACCCGGTGCGCGATATCACCTGCCGCAGACGGCATGGCGGCTGACTTCGCAAGATGGTGATTTACGAACCGGAAAAACCGCCACCGTGGTGACGCTGCTGCATGATCTGCGTCCAGATACGCGTTATGTGTTCGAAGCGGATGGGTTCGCAAGCCTGGAGTTCAGGACAGCGCCCTGCGCGGGGCTTGTCGAGGCGACGGCATTTTCGCTGACGCCGGATATTGCGCTTGACGACGAAGCCGGCGCACGCGCCAACGCCCGCGCTCTGGAAGAGGCAGTTGCCGCCGTGCCTGCGGGCGGCACGTTGCGATTTGCTGCCGGCCTCTGGACAGCGTTTCCCGTGCGGTTGAAAAGCGACATGACGTTTCATCTTGCGGAAGGGGCCGTGCTGCGCGCACCCTCCACCCGCAATGGCTGGCCGATCCTGCCTGCCCGCGATGAGACGGGCCGCATGCTCGGCAGTTGGGAAGGGCTACCGGATGCCTGTTTCGCTGCGCCGGTCCATGCCATCGGCGCAGATAATCTCGTGATCGAAGGCACAGGCGTCCTCGATGGTTCCGGCGACAGAGGCGACTGGTGGAGCTGGCCGAAAGAAACCCGTGACGGCGCGCGCCGACCGCGCGGCCTGCATCTCGTCTCCTGCCGCAATGTCGGGCTTTTCGGTTTCACCATTCGCAATGCACCGTCCTGGACGGTCCATCCACAAGGGTGCGAGACCCTGACAGCGGCGGGTCTCACAATCAGCGCTCCGCATAACAGCCCCAATACCGATGGTTTCAACCCGGAAAGCTGCCGCAACGTGACGATATCAGGCGTGCGCTTTTCAGTGGGCGACGATTGCATTGCTGTGAAGGCAGGCAAACGCGGGCCGAACGGCGAGGACGACCATCTGGCGGAAACACGCGGCGTCAGCGTGCGCCATTGCCTGATGGAGCGCGGCCATGGCGGGCTGGTGATCGGCTCGGAAATGTCGGGTGGCGTGCATGACGTAACCGTAGAGGACTGCGACATGGTTGGCACGGATCGCGGCTTGCGTCTCAAGACGCGGCGGGGCCGTGGCGGTTCAGTCAGCGATATCACCATGCGCCGCGTGTTGCTGGATGGCGTGCATACCGCGCTTTCCGCCAATGCCCATTACCATTGCGATGCCGATGGGCATGACGGCTGGGTGCAGTCGCGAGACCCTGCACCTGTCGACGACGGGACCCCGTTTATCGACGGAATTACTGTCGAAGATGTGGAAATCCGCCATCTGGCACATGCCGCCGGCGTCTTTCTCGGTTTAGCGGAGGCCCCAATCCGCAATATCGCCATTCGCAATCTCACAATCGTCTCGCGTGATCCTGTAGCCGTGGCCACACCGCCGATCATGGCCGATGGGGTGCGCCCCATGCTGCATGAGGGGATCGTTTTCGAACAGGCTGAAATCATTTGCGACGATCCTGCGCTGCTGAGCGCCTCTGCCGTTTCCCACTCACAGATTTCAATCGAGAAAACCCATGAAAGCCACTGATTATTTTGATCAATTCTCCAGCCGCTATAGGCACTACAAGGGCGGGAGCTGGTGTTATGAGGATGGCTGTGTTTATCGGGGTTTGCAGCACCTGTTCGAAGCGACCGGCGACCGGCGCTGGAACGAACATCTGCATCGTCTGGCTGACACCCAGATAGCGGCAGACGGAGTGCTCGCCGGTTACGATCCGCAGGAATACAATATCGATCACATCCTCGCCGGTCGCATTCTGTTTCCTCTGGCAGCGGAAACGGGCGATCCACGTTATCTCGCTGCGGCGGAACATCTTGCGGGCCAACTCCGCAGCCATCCGCGTACGGGCGCCGGTAATTATTGGCACAAGAAGCGTTATCCGCATCAGGTCTGGCTGGATGGCCTTTATATGGGACTTCCTTTCCAGATCGAATATGCGCAGGCGACTAGTGACGCCGAACTTATCGACGATGCGCTACAGCAATTCTCAACCGCACTCACGCTGACGGCGGATGCCGGTGGGCTCTATGTCCATGGTTATGACGAAAGCCGCAACCAGCGCTGGGCCGATCCCGTGAGCGGCCAATCCCCGGCGGTATGGGCCCGCGCCGTCGGCTGGCTCGCCATGGCGCTGGTCGATGCGTTGGTGATGTTGCCGGCTGATGGCGCAACGATCGGACTTCGGGAACGCGCGGGCCTGCTTCTGGCCGGTATTGTTGCCCGGCAGACTAAAACCGGTCTCTGGATGCAGGTTCTGGACAAACCGGATCTTGCCGGAAACTACGAGGAAACCTCCGCTTCGGCGATGTTCGCCTATGCCTTACTGCGGGCTGCGCGGTTGGGGCTTTTGCAGGGAGAGGAAGCAAATGCGGCTCTTTCGGCGGGCCGGTCCGCGCTTGAGGCCCTGCTTGAGAGACAGCTCAAGGTGGACGAAAAGGGTATCGTCCGTCTCACCGGCATCGTGCATGTCGCGGGCCTCGGCGGTTTCGAGGGCAATTATCGCGATGGGTCTCCGGATTATTACCTGACCGAGCCGGTTGTATCCGATGACGCCAAAGGCGTCGGGCCGCTGATGATGGCCTATGCCGAAAGCCTGCTTTTGGCATGACGGCGCGGTCATCTTAACGGGCACAGGGTGTTTTGTGGCATGAGATCATGCCACTTTTGCCAAGATCACCGTCTGGATCAGGCCCTGTTTTTTGTGGTTCGCGATTGTGATCGTGCCACCGAAGCGCTCGATGATTTCTCTGGCGATGGCTAGACCCAACCCCACACCAGGGATCGACTTTCGCCGCCCGAGATCGACCCGAAAGAAGGGCTCGAAAACCCGGCCGATCAGTTCCTGCGGAATGCCAGGGCCTTCATCGCGGATTGTAACGACGACCTCGCTCTCGTCCTCGGTTAGATCGATCCGTGCCGTTTTGCCATGGGTGACGGCATTGAGGATGAGGTTGCGCAAGGCTCTTTTAAGCGCAAGTGGAGCGGCCTTGATGATCATGGCGGCTTCCGGTTTCATAAAGTCGAGCGCATCAGCGTCACCGAGATCAGAAAGTTCGCTAACGATTTCGCCGAGAAGCCTGCCGATATCGATCATCTTGACGGTATCCTGGCTCACTTCCTCGCGCACAAGCAGAATGGCGCTATCCGCGATGGCGTTCAGTTCCTCGAGGTCCGCCAGCCATTTGCCCCGCTCTTCGTCGTTTTCGATGAATTCTGCCCGCAGACGCATGCGGGTCATTGGGGTTCTCAAGTCATGGCCAGCGGCTGCGACGAGGCGCATTCGGCTTTCCATTGCCGCCTTCAGGCGGCGGGCGAGTTCGTTCAAGGCCCGCGCCGTGGCGCGGATTTCACCCGGACCTGTTTCCGACAAATGGGGTAGCGAACCATCGGGTCCGATGCTTGCAGCGGCGTTTTCCAGCATGTCGAGGGGGCGGGTGATCTTTCTGGCGGCGAAGATGGAAACAGCAGCACTGCCAAGAATGATCAGCCCGATCCACATGCCGAAAATCTTCCAGCCGCCCGGGGGAGGACCCATATGCGGAATTTCCGCGACCAGCCATCCGCTTTTTTCCAGCGCTATAGCCGCCACCGGGGCATTACTTCCAGGCGCGCGGATCACAATTGCGGTGCGCGGCTCGCCAACCTGTGCAAGGGCCTTTTCTAGAAACTCCGAAAGCATTCCGTCAAGATCACCTTCAGGCGGCTTCTGTTCAATGCGGAAATAGCCGGGTTGTTGCAGCGAGGGGTCGCGTTCGGCCATGGTCACGGCAAAGGCAAGGCTGCGGGCAACGGGCTCGATGGTGGCATCTGGCGGCGGCGGCTGCAATGTCTGATCTGCCACCACAGTTGCAAGCGCGATGACCGCGATGATGGAGACGATCAACAGTGCGGCGATACGGTTTCTGAGCGAGCTCATCGATGCACCGGCAGGGTTCTGACCTGAACCGTCATCTGGTAACCGCCATTGCGAACGGTTTTGAAGATCGGAGCCCGGGCATCGGTTTCGAGCTTCTTGCGCAACCGGCTCATCAACACGTCGACGGAGCGGTCGAACGGTCCGCGGTCCTTGCCCTGCGTAAGATCGAGCAGCTGATCGCGGGAAAGAAGCCGGCCGGGCCTGTCGAGGAAGACTTTCAGCAGATCGAACTCCGCCCCCGTCAGCTCGATCCTCTCACCGCTGGCGTGGATGACGGAGCGCTGTTCCGGATCGGCGGTGAAGTCCGAAAAACCATAAGCGGTGGATGAGCCGCGAGGTACTTCCTGAGGTACTGCGCGGCGCAGCACGGCCTTGATCCGCGCCGTCAGTTCTCGCGGATTGAAGGGTTTGCCAAGATAGTCGTCGGCGCCAATTTCCAGCCCAACGATCCGGTCGACATCCTCCTTGAGCGCTGTCAGGAGAATGACGGGCGTGCGCGGCCGGCGGCCTTGGAGATCGCGGCAGATATCGAGGCCGGAACCATCCGGCAGCATCACGTCGAGCACGATGAGATCGGGATCGGAGCAGGCGAACTGTTCTTCGAACTCACGCCTGTCGGCTGCCATAGAAACGCGAAACCCCTGCGAGCCGAGATATTTCGCGAGCAATGTACGTATCTCCGGATCATCATCCACGATCAAAATATGTGTCACCGAAACTGTCGCCATATCATCCAACCTTTTGATGCCACTATACATAAGCGGAGCAAAGAAACGGCGGATTTTTGCAACGAAAGCTTGCTGCGGCCGCTCTGGCAACATTCGGTTACAAATAGGCCGCGCGTGGAACAAGACCCGCAACATTGGGACCAAAGCCGGAAACGCTTAGCTCCTATCGTCTTCTCAGGTTGGAAAACGAAAAGGAAGGTAAGATGAGAAACGCTCTAATCGCCACCGCCGTCGTCGTGACAACTGTTCTTGGCGCTTCGGCCACCTCCCGGGCTGCGGAGCAGGGTGAACCAGTGCCGCAGGCATCGGAACAGGCCATGCCGCCGCTGGCCAGTCCTGACTTCGGTTCGAATAGTGGTCCGGAGCAAAGGCTGCCGCATGGCCGCAAGATGGCCGGGCCTGAGATGCTACGCCCGGATATGATGGGGCCGGATATATTGGGCCCGGATATATTGGGGTTGGCGACGAAACTTTCGGCAGCGGAAATCTATCTCGGCGTCACACCTGAACAGCTTGGTCCGTGGCGCGCCTATACCACTGCGCTGATCGATCTTGTTTTGCCCACTTCGGAACTCAAGCCATTGCCGCCGAAGGGACCGGGTGCGACGGGGCTAGAGCCTCGTCTTGCCGGTGAGGAACTGGCCGGCATCACAATGAAAAAGGCAGAACAGGCTAAAGCACTTCAGGACGCAGCGGCTACGCTGAAACCAAAACTTTCGCCGCAGCAGGTGCAGAAGCTTGCTGAACTCGAACGCGCATTGATGCCGCCTCCGCCTCCCGTCCCGCATGATGGCCGTGCACGAGACCGTCGCATCGAGCCTCCGCATGGCGACAGGATGCCGCCGCTGCCTCAGGCAGAGCGGGGCTGACGCCACTCTTCAAAGTTTCCTCCTTTAATAGCCCCCCAGCAAAGGAGGAAATCAGCCGGAAACGGCTGAAGCCGGGGGATCGCTCGCCTGCGATCCCCCGCGTGATTTTCAAGCGAGAAGATGATGATGAGATATTTCTACCTGATGCTGGCGACGGTTTTTGGTTTGAGCTTCGTCTGGTCGGTCGCTGCGGCCGGTGACAGGCCGATGCGAGATCCGGCGGCGAAATCCCGGCAGGAAGAACAGTGGCACCAACCCGTCTGTGCCAAGGAACGGCGCGAAAATGCACACGGCAAGCGTCGTCACGACACCTGCCGCAAGGCATCCGCCAGAAAGTCTGTTGCCGCCTATGAATGGATCGAAGCAGACAACGGCTTCATCCTAGTGAAACACGACATGAGGTCGGTTTCTTCTTTTGAGTAGACCGGCCGGACAGGACAGGACGATGAAAATGGTTCGCAAAGCAGGTGTGGCGCTGACGGTTGTCGCGCTCGTCCTGGGTGGCTACTGGTTTTCGTCACAATATACGCGGGCCGCAACGCCCGGTTATATCACCTCGTCTGTGAAGCGCGGTGATATCGAGCAGACTGTTCTGGCGACTGGAACGCTCAAACCCGTTCGTCTGGTGGCCGTCGGCGCGCAGGCCTCCGGTCGCATCACCGCCGTCAAGGTCGCACTTGGAGATACGGTCAAGGCGGGCGATCTCATTGCCGAGATCGATTCCGTTACCCAGAATAACAGCCTGCGCACGGCGCTGGCAGCGCTTGCAAACGTGAAGGCGCAGCGGGTGGAAAAGCAGGCGACACTTGTTCTCAACCGCCAGAGCCTTGTCCGCCAACAGGAAATGGTGTCGAAAAATGCCGCCTCCCGTGCGGATTTCGAAAGCGCCACTGCAGCGCTCGCAGTCACCCAGGCGCAGATCGAAGCGATCGACGCCCAGATCGAGGAGGCACAGGTCGCTGTCGAAACGGCAAAGGCCAATCTCGGCTATACGAGGATCACCGCGCCCATCGAAGGCACTGTTCTGTCTATCGTCAGTCAGGAAGGGCAGACCGTCAACGCCACGCAGTCCGCGCCGACAATCGTGATCCTAGGCCAGCTCGACCGGATGACGGTGCGCACGGAAATCTCCGAAGCAGATGTGACGCGCGTAAAAGCCAGTTTGCCAGTTTACTTCACGGTGCTGGGTGAGCCGCAGCAGCGTTACGACGCGACGCTTACGTCCATTGAACCGGCGCCTGAATCAGTGCGCAGCGACTCCAGCTTCAGCTCCTCGACGTCTTCCTCGACCACATCGTCCTCTTCCAGCACCTCGTCGTCGGAGGCGATCTATTATAATGGCGTGTTCGAAGTGCCGAACCCGGACGGCAAGTTGCGCACCTATATGACGGCGGAGGTCCATATCGTCCTTGGTGAAGCCAAGGACGTGCTAACCGTTCCGGCGGCGGCCCTTGGTAGCAAGGGCGCCAACGATGACTATGCCGTGCGTGTGCTAGACACCGATGGCAGAATTTCCGAACGCAGGGTCCAGATCGGTCTGAACGACAAGGTAACGGCGGAAGTACGTTCCGGCCTTGCCGAGAACGAGCGCGTGGTGACCGGCGAACTTTCCATCGACACCACCAAAAACGCCGTGCCGGGGCCTGGTGGCCCGCCGATGGGTTTTTGAACAATGGCTGATCCTCTGATTTGCCTTAAATCCGTGCGGCGGGATTATCCGTCCGGTGAAGGTACGATTACCGTACTCAAGAATATCGACCTCATCATCGAGGCCGGCGAGATGGTGGCGATCGTTGGCGCTTCCGGATCGGGCAAGTCGACGCTGATGAATATTCTCGGTTGCCTCGACCGGCCGACCTCAGGGAGCTACATCATCAGGGGCCGGGAGACGGGCGATCTCGATGCAGACCAGCTTTCGGAATTGCGGCGAGAAAACCTCGGTTTTATTTTCCAGCGTTACCATCTGCTTGTCGAACTGACAGCGCTCGGCAATGTCGAAATTCCGGCGATCTACGCCGGAAAGTCACAAAGCGATCGCAGGAGCGATGCCGCCAGGTTGCTCGGTCGCCTTGGCATGGCGGACCGCCTCGATCATCGTCCGGGCCAGCTTTCCGGCGGCCAGCAGCAACGCGTTTCCATCGCGCGCGCCCTTATGAACGATGCCGAAATCATTCTTGCCGACGAGCCGACCGGTGCGCTCGACAGCGCGAGCGGCGACGAGGTGTTGCGCATCCTCGACGAGCTGCATGCCGAAGGGCGCACTGTCATTATCGTCACGCACGATATGTCAATTGCACGACGTGCCGAACGGATCATCGAAATCAGCGACGGCGCCATCATTTCCGACCGCGGGGCGGATGCCGCGCCGGTTCGGAAGGGTGACGCCAAACCCTCTATGGTTTCCGGCGGGGCCTCCAGTCTCGCTGGTCTCGCATCCTCGCTGCGGGAGGCATTGCGCATGGCGCTCCTGTCGATGCAGGCGCACAAGCTGCGCAGCTTTCTCACCATGCTCGGTATCATCATCGGCATCGCCTCGGTCATCAGCGTCGTGGCGCTGGGGCAGGGGTCACAGCAGCGCGTGCTGCAGAATATCTCAAGCCTCGGCACCAACACGCTGGAAATCTTCGCGGGCAAGGATTTTGGCGACATAAGGTCGGGCAAGATCACCACGCTGGTCGTCTCCGACGCCGAGGCACTTGCCAAACAATCCTATGTCGCGGCTGTGACGCCCACGGTCTCGACCTCCAGTACGGTGCGTTTCGGCGCGAAGGAGGCGAATGCGCTTGTGAATGGTGTCAGCGAGCGGTATTTCGTCGCCAAGGGCACGAAGCTGTCACAAGGGCGCTTTTTCGATGCCGCAAGCGTCGCGCAGAAAGCCCAGGAGGTGGTGATTGATGAGAACACCCGCAAATCGTTGTTTGCGGATTTCGACGGCAGCCCCATCGGTCAGGTCATTCTCATCGGCAAGGTGCCGGCCCGCATCGTCGGCATCACGCAGGCGCAGCAGGGCGGTTTCGGTTCAAGCCAGAACCTTTCACTTTATCTGCCTTATACTGCCGTCCAGTCACGCTTTCTCGGCAGCCTGTCGCTGCGCAGCATCACGGTGCAGGTGAGTGACGATATTGACGCCGCAATTGCCGAACAGGCGGTGACGGTTCTTCTCACCCAGCGGCATGGAACGCGGGATTTCTACATTCTCAACACTGACGATATTCGCCAGACCATCACCAGTACAACACAGACCATGACGCTGCTGGTTGCGGCGATCGCGGTGATTTCGCTTCTGGTCGGCGGCATCGGGGTGATGAACATCATGCTCGTTTCCGTTTCCGAACGTGTGTCCGAAATCGGCGTGCGCATGGCAGTCGGCGCACGGCGCAGTGATATACTGCGCCAGTTCCTGATCGAGGCAGTGCTCGTCTGCATCATCGGCGGAACGCTGGGAATTTTGGGCAGCTTCGGCTTCGGGGCGCTTTTCTCCGCCTTCAGCAGCAATTTCGCCATGGTCTATTCCACGGTGTCGATCATTGCTGCCTTCGTCTGCTCGACACTGATAGGCGTCGTTTTCGGCTATCTGCCGGCCCGCAACGCATCGAACCTCGATCCTGTTGCGGCCCTGTCGGCGGGTTGATATCCGCCGCTGCCGGTCAAGCCTTGTTTTTTTCGATGAAGCGGATGGCGTCGCCAACGGTCAGGATTGTGCTTGCGGCCGAATCAGGGATTTCCACTCCGAATTCTTCCTCGATTTCCATGACAACCTGAACCACTTCGAGGGAATCGGCACCGAGATCGTCGACAAAATTGGCGTCATCGACAACCGTGCCGGGATCTGCGCCAAGCTGGTCAACGATGATTTTTTTAATACGGTCGGCGATGGTGGACATGGTGGGACTCCGCGAAAGTTGTTTGCCGCCGAACAACCCGTTTGAATTTGCGCCCAGGACACTTGCTAAAATCGAAACCGGTTTTTGCGAGGCGTGGTACACAGAGTCAGAAGGTTAAAGCATCGATGACATTCGGACGTAGCATGCCTTTGACGGCTGCGAAAGAGCGTGGCTCATGGGGAATTGCCCATAAGAATTCGGGGTATGTTTGACGTTGAACAGTTTTTGACTGGATGCGATGAACCGCTGCGCTGTAAACCTCGTTTTCGTGAAGTAATTATAATCCAGTCCTGTCGAGCATCAACGCCCATGGTCCAGTCTTCCCCGGAACGCTTCATATTGCTCGATGGCATAAGGGGCGTAGCTGCGCTCTTCATCGTACATCGCCATGCCGAACAGTTTTTCGGGAGAGACGACGCTT
This sequence comes from Agrobacterium sp. CG160-95, assembly GCF_053521725.1. Lineage (NCBI taxonomy): Bacteria > Pseudomonadati > Pseudomonadota > Alphaproteobacteria > Hyphomicrobiales > Rhizobiaceae > Agrobacterium > Agrobacterium sp. CG160-95. The sequence continues at coordinate 821,738 of NZ_JBNWDU010000002.1, forward strand.
CGAGCTATCTCGCCGTCGATTTGTTCTTCGCCTTGAGCGGTTTTGTGCTGGCGCATGCCTACAGCATGAAACTGCGCGAAGGGGCGATTACGCCGGGCTTCTTTATGAAGGCGCGCCTTGCGCGACTTTATCCATTGTATGGGCTGGGGCTGGCGTTGATGGCGTCCTATTTCATCTGCCTCTACCTGTTGGGCCTGCCGACGCCGATCGATGATCTTCATCGCCACATCAATCCCGGCGAACTGGCGATCGCGTTGTTGACTGGACTTCTTTTTGTTCCGGCACCCTTCACGCTTACATTGAACGGCGCATTGTTTCTGGTGAGCCCGGCATGGTCGCTTTTCAACGAGCTGGTGGTGAATGCGGTTTATGGCCGGTGGGGTGTGCGGGCGACTACGAAACAGACAATCGTGGTGCTGGCTGTCAGCGCCTGCGTCCTTGTCGTGGCGGCTGCTGAGTTTGGGAAGTTGCATGCGGGGTTTCGATGGCACGAAATGTATGCCGGCATGGGAAGGGTGTTTTTCTCGTTTTTCGCAGGCGTGCTGGTTTACCGCTTCCGCAATCGCATAACCGAGCTGAAGCCCATCCAGGCGGCCCTCTGTCTTATGCTGGTCTGCGTCATCCTCGCCGTGCCAATTTCGCGTGAGCTTCGGCCTTTCTTCGATCTCGCGGTGGTTCTGCTCGTCTGGCCGACGGTATTGTTCGTAGCCAGCAGGATAGTGCCGGGTCGCAGGGTGGGAATCTTGTCGACGTTTCTCGGCACAGCTTCCTACGCCGTCTATGTGCTGCATATTCCGCTGCTGGCCTGGACGGATTTTCTGATGCCTGCCGTTGATAGGGAAAACATCGCTTTGCCGGTCGGTGTCGCTTTCCTGATAGGGACGACGTGTCTGTCATGGTACCTGACGGTCCATTTTGATCAGCCAGTGCAGACATGGCTCAAAGGTCGCCTGAGAAAGCGGGCAGGGGTCGGGCAACCCGTGTGATCGCGTCTTGTCGCTGCAGGCTTCAGTAATGCGCGAAGATTGGAGCCGTGATAACAAAGGCCGCGACGAGACTGATGATCGTCAGTTTCGCGGCACGCATGCGGCGCATTCTGCGGCCGCTCCAGTCATACGTCATACTCACCCTCCACGCAGACGCAAACTCTCGGACTGATGTCCGACTAAATCAGTTTCTCCTGATATATCTCATTTGCCAAGTCATTATTGTTACCAGTGATTTTGGCGAACACCGTCCGCTTCGGGAGGCGCTTCAGGGGAAAAGCCGGATAAGTTGATTGTCTTTGAGTTTCAGGCGGCTTGCCTCATCGGAAGAAATGCAATGCTCTATGTTCTTTCGCAAGTCGTCGGGAACTATCGGCCCGCCTGCCTTCAAAAGCTTTTCGGTCATCGAAAAAAGAATGCCGAACTGGGTCTCGCATTCGGCCGATGTCAGAAGCAGCGGTAGCGACGGAACGGTGTTCGCCGTAAAGACGCTATCCGCCGTATCGTACATGGTGACGAGGTACCAGGTCAGAAATAGCCCCAGCCACAGGCCGGTGCTGACCATGATATATTCGCGCATCTGCTCTCTCCCCTCAATGGCGGTGGTAAAGCAGTGGCAGGCCCTGGATTGCATATCGGGGGAGCGGCTTCCACGGCTTGATGCGGTCGTGTTTCTGCACGCCGAACAGGAAACGCATTTCGTCGGTGAGGTCTGCCGGATCGGTCAAACCATCCTGATATAATTCAATAACCTTGCGGGCGGCTCTGTTATGGAGCTTTTTGTCATCATCGTCGGAAAGGTGATTAAAACCGATGCTCTCGAGGACCAATTGGAGCATTTCGAGATCTTGAGAGGAGATCAGGCAGTTACGGGGCGCAGAAGACATGATGGCCTCTTCTCTTACTGGTTCAGAAAGCCGAAGCCTCGCGCGCGCCCTTAAAAGGCTGCACGGGACGCTCCAACGCTTCGAAACGATACGCCGGTGCGGTCGATGACCGTTGCCGGTTTTCGGGGGGCATGTGCCTCAACGCGCCCTGGGAAATTCCGCACGGGGCGCTGTAGACGGGAGGCATGTGCAAATGGGGCTTGAGACGGCAAGGATGCCTGACGGCGGTAACGCCCTTTAAGTACCGATGGGGAAGGGTGCGCTTTTTGCGCGCAATAGGCAAGTTAATTCCATAGCCCCTGACGAGTATGTGACCGGTGCGGCGACATTCTTTATCTCACCAAGGCAGACAACAAAAAAGGCCGGGGCAATATTGCACCGACCTTCCTCATATCGCCATTAACACCAGTGCCAGTACATCCGTGGTCAAAAGTCTAAAGCGACGGAAACAACTGCGAACGACATATTTTGCGCTCACCAGCAGTTGCTGTATGAACTTTCTAGAAGAGCAATGTGGCCAAAACAAGTCCGCATTTCCATTATATGTTTTATTTGTCGCGACCCTTTGTGTATCGGGTCGCGGTTTGGCAATTCGTGCCGGGGCGTCGCGCTGTTATGAGCGGGCTGTCCGGAACAATCCTACTTCTTCTTGCCATCCGCAGTTGTGGAGTTTGCGAACTTGACCTGCGTGCCGGCAGCTGGTGCCGCAGCCGGAGCTTTCGTCTTGTCCTTCTTCGGTTTGCGGACTTCTTTGTTGCTGCGTACTTGACCCTTGGCCATGGTGTCCTCCTGGTATTGAACAGATATTGGATATTGTGTGGTCCGGGGCATGATCGCGCGCCGCAGGCAGGCTGCGGGGCGGTTTCATCGTCAGGGGAAAGGCAGTCCGTTAAGCGGAAGTTTCCCGAAGGGAAGGGTCGGTTTGGAGAGGCGGATACGCCCTGCGTAGAAGGTTCTCCGCACCATGTCGGGCTGGAGGCCAAAATCAGGAAACGCCGCAAAGCCGGAGGATGCGCCGCGATCCTGATCTAGGCGCATTGCTGTTTCTTCGGCGGCACTGAGAAGCAGGCGAAGCGATGCGTTTTCCCGGTAACCCAAACCGCCGGTGCGGACGAGGTTCCGTGAAAGGCTTGATGAATAAAAGTCGGAAGACATCTCGTCCTCCTTTCGTTTGGGGGCGAGGACACTCTGCCCTCAAACACCAGCACTCTTCAGCGGATTGCTGACAGGCGAAGCGTGCGCCTGTTGCGTATCAGGTTCAAGAAGTTTTTCGGAAAGGCGACGTCAAAAAGTGCAACCGGGTTATTTCTTGCCGGATGACTTTTTGGTGCGGGTGGGTGGAGGGGCGGCGATTGCCGCCTCCTGAGCTTCGCGAAGTTGGCGAAGCCGTTCCGTCTTCTTGGCGCGCTGGTCGGATTCGGCGGTTATGATCTGTTTCGCCGCCTTGTCCGTTATGGATGCCTTGTCCTGCGAGGACAGCTTTCCGGGTTTGAAAACAGCCTCTTTAGTCGCGGTCATGGCATTCTCCTTTGCGGAGCGAATTGAAAGTTATCGAGCGCGGGCAACCTTTTTGGGAGCAGGAAGCAATCCCTCGCGCTGCAATTTTTTCTTCGCCATCTTGCGGTGGCGGCGCACAGCTTCGGCTTCTTCGCGGATACGCTTTTCCGACGGCTTTTCGTAAGATTCCCGTGCGCGCATCTCACGGAAGATACCCTCGCGCTGCATCCTCTTTTTCAAGACGCGGAGGGCTTGCTCTACATTGTTATCCCTGACGAGTACCTGCAACTTATCTCCTTAACGCAGCCATCGCTGCTATTTTTTGATTCTGATCGTATTCGAATTGATCCAGCTCGATCCCGCAACGCGCGAAGACGAGCCTTCGATTTCCACGGGCCGCGATGAAGACGCAACCACATCGATTTCATCGAGCGCTATATTACGTTCGAAGTTCTCGTGCTGGAAACGCACCCTGTAGCGAACCGCACCTTGTTGTGTCTCTGGCAGAGCCGTTACGACCCGGCCTGGACCTTTGGGCTGGTTGGCCCCAAGTACGCCCGCCTTCAGAAAGATAGCATCGCCGGAACGATAAGGATTTTTGCGCATGAGAGCCTCCCCATGGCCAAAAAAAACAAAAGGCCGGGATTTAACCCGACCTCTCACAATCACTCAGCGCCACTGCTGGTACATGCGTAGCCAGCGGGGCCGATGACAAATCAAGCTGCGCGAAGGTTGTCAGCGGAGCTCTTGCCGGACTTGCGGTCCTGCACGATGTCGTAGGTGATCTTCTGGCCGTCGTTCAGCGAACGCAGACCTGCGCGCTCAACAGCCGAAATGTGAACGAAAACGTCCGTGCCGCCGTTGTCAGGCTGAATGAAGCCGAAGCCCTTGGTGGCGTTGAACCACTTTACAGTACCAGTGTTCATAACGATTTCCTTTCGTAGTAATCGTTGTTGGTTTCCGCGATACCTTGCGGAATTAGATCGATTATTTGAGAGGAAATCCGACGGGAACGTAGAGTCCCAGGAGCGACGTCACAAGCAATTGTCGATTTGCCGAATATAGCCTCAATTTTTGATTTTGCAATGGGCCGATGCGGAAAAATGCGCCATCTGGCGATTGCACTTGCCGGTTCCGATGTCTCTTCCTGCGTCAGCGGCGCGATTTCGGTTTTTTCTCTTCCCTGTTCATATCACGCCCCACCCATTTGAAAAAAAGGATCAGGCTGGTGCCGATGATGATGAGCGGAATGAAGGATTCGAAACTGGACATGATTAACTCTTTCTTCCCCCGATCGTCGTTTTACCGGTATGGAGGAAGCGCGTAATCTGCAGAATGTTATCCGTTCTTTTTTGGCAATTGCGGCCTGCGGACCGACGTTGAAAGCACCGCAGGCCGAAAATATCTAGATGGGCAGGGATTTCACCGCCGCTGCACCACCCTCGCGGGCGCTTTTCAATGCGGCTACGCCGCAGAGCACGGACATGGCGCCGGCGCGCGAACCCGCCCGCTGCCGCAGCCGGTCGTTCGAACCGGGCTTGAAGATCATGTCGCGCATGCGATTGTCGCCGCCATAATGGCCGCCCGGCTCATGCGGCACCCAGATACGCTCGACACCGCCACCGAAACTTTTTACCAGCAGTATTTCGTCGGCTGGGGGCTCAGTCCACGGCTGCTTTTCATATTGGCGCATCTCGATGCGTCCTTTATGGCCGTTAAACGCGATGTGGTGTCCCTCGATCGGCATATAGGTATTGAGCGAATAGGAGACCTGCACGCCGTTCGCATAGCGAATCGAGGCACTCATCGTGTCGGGGATGTCGATCTCCTCGCGAAAGACGCAGGCGTCACGCATATAGCCATCCACAGTCGACGGGTCCTCGTAAAGCGCGTCCAGGAACGGGTCGGCCCCGAGATCCATGAAATAGTCGCACTCGTCCTTGTGCGGACAGGTACGACAGCGCGTTCCCCGGAACGGTCCGTTCTTGCCATAATGCAGCAATTGCCCAAAGCCCTTCACTTCCACCGGGTCGGAATCGAGATACCAATTCAGAAGATCGAAGTGGTGTGTGGCCTTGTGGACGAACAGGCTGCCTGAATGTTCGGTGAAAGCGTGCCAGCGGCGGAAATAATCCGCACCGTGCTGGTTATCGAGATACCAGTGGAAATCTACCGAGGTAACGGTGCCGATCGCGCCGTCGTCGATCAGCTCCTTGATGCGCGCCGCCGTCGGTGAAAAGCGATAATTGAAGGAAACGTCGACGCGGCGGCCGCTTTCGGCCTCCGCCGCGCGGATGCGGTCAATCTTTTCCGGGGTGGTGGTCATGGGTTTTTCGCTGATGACATCGGCACCGCCCTCGAGCGCGCGGATAATGATGTCGTCATGAGTATCGTCGGGCGTGCAGACGATTACCAGTTCCGGGCGTTGCTCGGCCATCATCCGGTCGAAGTCGTCGTAAAGCGGAGCGGCCGACCCCATCATGGCGCGGGCCCGTTCTGCGCGCATCAGGTTCAGGTCGCAAATGCCGACCAGTTCGACATAGTCGCTCCACCCGGCCAGAAGTTCGCGCCCCCACATGGTGGTGCCACGATTGCCGGTGCCGACCAGTGCATAACGTTTGCGTTTCACCCTTTCAGGCATTTCCTTACTCCCGAACCCAATCAACAAACGGTTTTAAAACGCTCGACGACGGTGGACAGAACCTCGTCCACCGGGCGTGCCTGCCAACGATGCGAAAAAATCTCGACTTCCTGCGGACCGGAAAAGCCGGCGGCCTCGATCATGGCGCGAAATGCCTTCAGGTCAATCACGCCATCGCCCATCATGCCGCGATCGTTGAGCGGATCGGTGGTCGGCACCAGCCAGTCGCAGATATGGTGTGCCAGTATCTGCCCGTTTCGCCCGGCGCGCGCCACCTGTTCCTCCAGCTCCGGGTCCCACCAGACGTGATAGACGTCGATGGCCACACCGGTTCCGGCACCCAGCCGGTCGCAGAGGTCGAGCGACTGTTTCAAAGTGTTGAAGCAGGCGCGGTCGGCGGCATAAAAGGGATGCAACGGTTCAATGGCGAGCGGCACGCCGGCTGCCCTCGCATAGGGAAGAAGTTCGGCCATGCCGTCCTCCACCATCTGCCGTGCACCTTTCAAGTCTCGAGAACCCGCGGGCAGGCCGCCCACGACAAGCACCAGGCAATCTGCCTTCATGGCGGCGGCTTCGTCCACGGCGCGTTTATTGTCCTCAATGGCGCGGCTGCGGCCTTCTGCATCGGGGGCGGGGAAAAAGCCGCCCCGGCAATGGCCGCTGAGACGAAGGCCGTTCTGCTCGACAATGCGTGCTGCTTCAGCAAGGCCTGCAGCGTGAACCTGCTCGCGCCAGGGCGAGATGGTGGTGATGCCATGCGCAAGGCATGCATCCACGATTGCCCCGAAGGAACGTCCCTGCCGCACGGTGGCAAAATTTATTGAAAGGCCCTCAACGCCCATAACGGTACTCCTCCCTTTTGCGAAGGCCTCCAGCCACCTTCGCTCTCGCGCTTAACCAATGCCTCTGACAGCCAGAAACTGCTTCATGCGATGCGTCGCCACATCCGGTTCGGCAAGCACATTGGCCTTGTCCGCCAGCCGGAAAAGCTCGGCGAAATGCCGCGTGGAGCGGGCGCTTTCCTGCCCGCCAACCATGGTGAAATGGTCCTGCAAGCCGTTGAGATAGGCGAGAAACACCACGCCGGTTTTGTAAAAGCGGGTCGGCGCCTTGAAGATATGGCGTGAAAGCGCCACCGTTGGCTCCAGAATGTCGAAGAATTCATTATCCGCACCGCGCTTCAGGCTGGCGAGCGCCTTGGATGCCGCCGGAGCAATGGCATCGAAAATGCCGAGCAACGCGTCCGAATGACCTTTTTCGTCACCGGCGATCAGCTCGGCATAATTGAAGTCGTCGCCGGTATACATGCGAACACCAGCGGGCAGGCGACGGCGCATGACGATTTCCTTTTCCTTGGATAGAAGCGAAATCTTGATGCCGTCGATCTTGTCTGCATTCTCCTCGATCATGGCAAGGCAGGTGTCCATCGCCGCCATATGGTCGCGGGCACCCCAGTAGCCCTCAAGCGCAGGATCGAACATTTCTCCCAGCCAGTGGATAACCACCTTGTTCTCGGCACGGGAAAGGACCCTGGCATAGGCCTTGAGATAATCGTCCGGGGAGCGGGCGGCAGCGGTGAGCGCCCGGCTTGCCATCAGGATCACGCGCCCGCCTTCTCCCTGAACAAAATCAAGCTGTTCCAGGTAGGAGTCGATAATCTGGTTCAGGTCATATCCGCCGCCCTCAAGATGATCCGTGCCGACGCCGCAGGCGATCAGCGCATCCTTGCGGGTGGCCGCTTCCTTCAGCGAACGGGAGATCAGTTCCTGCGCCTGCGGCCACGCCAGTCCCATGCCGCGCTGGGCCGTATCCATGGCCTCCGCAACACCCAGGCCGAGGTCCCAAAGGCGGTGGCGGAAGCGCAGGGTAGCGTCCCAGTCGATGGCGGGCGTCAACCATGGATCGTTGTCGGCGAGGGGATCGGCCACCACATGGGCGGCGGCGAAGGCGACACGATTGAAATCCGCCGCACTTCGTTTCTCAATGGCGACCGGCGCGCCTGATAGCCTGTAGACCTCGATGCTGCGGTCGTCCTTTGGAAGCTTGAGTTCGCTCACTGTCGCCTCCTCAGGAAAGTGCGGGAACGTCGAGCCAGCGGCGTTCCTTCCATGATCTCAGCCCCAGTTCGGCCAATTGCACGCCCTTCACGCCCTCCATCAGCCCATAGGGCCATGGGTCGTTGTCGACGAGGTGACGCACGAACATTTCCCACTGCGCCTTGAAACCGTTGTCATAAGTGACGTTGTCAGGCACTTCCTGCCAGGTCTTGTAGAAATCGATGGTCTGGGGCTGGTCAGGGTTCCACACCGGTTTCGGCGTATTGGTGCGGTGCTGGGTCCAGCATTTGGTGAGACCCGCCACGGCCGAACCATGCGTGCCATCAACCTGAAACGTGACGAGATCGTCGCGGCGCACACGCACCGCCCAGGAAGAGTTGATATGGGCGATGGCGCCGCCTTCCAACTCGAAGGTGGCGTAGGCGGCATCATCGGCATCCGCCGCATAGGCGTGGCCCTGTTCATCGAAACGCTCGGGGATATGGGTGGCGCCGAGGCAACTTACGGATTTCACCGGTCCGAATAGATTATCGAGCACATAACGCCAGTGGCACAGCATATCGAGGATGATACCGCCGCCGTCCTTCAGGCGGTAATTCCACGAAGGACGCTGCGCCGGCTGCCAATCGCCTTCGAAAACCCAATAGCCGAACTCGCCGCGCACCGAGAGGATCTTGCCGAAAAAGCCGCTGTCACGCAGCATTGCCAGCTTGCGAAGGCCGGGCAGGAACAGCTTGTCCTGCACCACGCCGTGTTTGATACCGGCGCTTTCGGCCAGTCTGGCAATTGCCAGCGCCTCTGCTACGCTGTCGGAAATCGGCTTTTCGCAATAGACGTTCTTGCCCGCCTTGATGGCTTTTTCGAGCAGGCTGCCACGCATCTGCGTCGTGCCGGCGTCGAAGAAAAGCGTGTCATCCGGGTTCGCAAGGGCGGCGTCGATGTCGGTCGTCCAGCGCGCGACATTGTGCTTTTTAGCGATTTCCTCGATTTTCGCACCGTTTCGGCCGACCAGAATGGGGTCGAGCATGACCTTTTCGCCGCTCTTCAAAACCACGCCGCCCTGATCGCGAATGGCGAGAACGGAGCGCACGAGGTGCTGGTTGTAACCCATGCGGCCGGTGATGCCGTGCATGATGACGCCGATACGTTTCATGAATTTCCTCCCAAGGCGGCCTTTTCCCGAAAGCCGCTTCCGTCAAACATGGCAATTTGTAACCATTTGGTTATTTGTGATCGTGAAGGATGCGATCTGTCAAGGTGTTTTTGGCAGGAAATTCACATGCACTTGCGGCGGCAGAAATCACGGGTTTGTGCCGCGCCGCAAAAGGAAAAGACGCGCTTCGCGGATGCGAATGGCGCGTCGTCGCTGTTGTTAAAGGGAAATTCGGTTTTTAAGGCTCAGACCGGCCGCACCGCAGCAAGCAGGGTATCGACGATATGCTGGCCCCAGCGTTCAAGTTCGGCGGGGTCGGTCAGGTCGCGCTGGAAGATCGTCGACAGCGTGAATCGGTTCGAAAGATAAAAGGCGCCGAGCGAGGCGATCGTCAGATAGACGTCGATCGGATCGAGACCGTCACGGAATTCGCCAGTATCGCGGCCGCGCCGCAGCACGTCCTCAAGCTCGGAAATGAAGTTCGAATGCATTGCCGCAATCGTAGCGGATTGCCTGAGATATCGGGCTTTATTGAGGTTTTCTGTTGCGAGAATGCTCAGAAATTCCGGGTGATCCAGAAAATAATGCCAGGTGAAAAGCGCAAGTTCCCGCAAGCCTTCCGAAGGCGCCTTGCGGGTCAGGTCCAGCCGCCGTTCGGTGTGGCGGATGTGGCGATAGGCGTCCTCCAGAACGGCGAGATAAAGCGCGTCCTTGTCGCCAAAATAATGGTAGATCATCCGCTTGTTGGTGCCGGCACGCCGCGCCACGACATCGATTCTCGCGCCCGCCAGGCCCTTCGCGGCCACCTCGCGGCGGGCGGCTTCAAGAATGGCGGCGCGTGTTCTCTCCGGGTTTCGCACCTGTGCCGCCCCGCGTTTGCGCTTGGGGGCAGGCGTTTCCTCGACGGCCGGATCGGGCAGCTGGTTTTTCGTCGTTTCGTCCATCTTAGCACCCGCTTGACAATGTTGGCGATCGGTGTTCCCATGTAACCAATTAGTTATAAAACGGCAATAGTCGTTTACCCCCATCATCAATTTGGCAGTCAATTAGGGAGGAGTTGCCAATGCCCGTGATGCTTCACAGGAGAAGTGTGCTTTCAGCAGGGCTTGCGGCCCTTTCACTCGCAACATTGGGAGGTGGCTCGGCGCAGGCTCAGGCCGCGCGGCTGCGTATGTTGTGGTGGGGATCGCAGGAGCGTGCGGATCGCACCAACAAGGCGATCGCCGCATATAAGCAAATCAAGCCGGATCTCGATATTGCCGGGGAATTTGCCGGCTGGAGCGACTACTGGCCGCGCCTTGCCACGCAGGTGGCAGGCCGCAACGCGCCTGATCTGATCCAGATGGATTATCGCTACATCTTCGAATATGGCCGGCGCGGCGCCCTTGCTCCCCTTGATGAATATATTGGCAAGGGCCTGAAGATAGAAGATTTCGGCAAGATGAACATCGACTCCGGTCGGGTCGACGGCAAGCTTTACGGGGTTAATCTTGGCGTGAATTCCAGCGCTGTCTTCTTCGACAAGGCGGCCTGGGAAAAATCCGGCGCGACCCCGCCAGCGATCGGGCAGACCTGGGAAGAGTTTGCCGAAAACGCCGCCAAGCTCAGCAAGAACAAACCCAAACCCGGTTACTACGCCACGGCCGATGCCAGCGGCGTCGAGCCGAGCTTCGAGAACTGGCTGCGTCAGAACGGCAAATCACTCTACACACAGGATGGCGGTATCGGTTTTGATCCGACCGACGCGACCAAATGGTTCACCATGTGGGCGGATTTGCGCAAGAGCGGTGCATGCGTGCCGGCCGATATTCAGGCGCTCGACCAGTTGAATATTGAAACCAACGCGCTGACGACGGGCAAGGCGGCAACGGCATTTGCCCATTCCAACCAGTTTGTCGGTTATCAGGCACTCAACAAAGCCAAGCTGGCGATGACCTCCTATCCGAAAAGCAAGAAGGATGGCCCTTCCGGTCACTACCTGAAACCATCCATGCTCATCAGCGTCGCCAATGGCAGTGCCGGCATCGAGCAGGCGGTCGGTTTCATCAACTTTCTCGTTGCCGAACCACAGGGCGTCGATGTTCTGGGTGTGGAGCGCGGAGTTCCGGCATCGGAATCGATGCGTAACGCGCTGACCGCCAAGCTCGATGCCGTCAGCAAGAGCATGGTGGAATATATTGCCGAGATTACCCCCGGCGTTGGCGATCTGCCGCCCGCACCCCCTCCGGGTGCAGGCGAATTCGCCTTCGTCCTGAAACGTACAGCGGAAGAGATCGGCTTTGGCAAGATTTCGGCGGCTGAGGGTGGTGACCGGCTCGTCAAGGAATCCGAAACCGTCATTAAACGGAAGTGATGGCAGATGGCCTTTCGATCTGAAACTCTCGTGGAGGAGAGCCGTGGCGCGGCTCTCCCGAAGCGGGCAGGCGTGAAGCGGCTTTTGGACCGCAACGTTCACGCGTACCTGTTTCTCCTGCCGTGGCTGATCGGTTTCTTCGGTCTCACCCTCGGGCCTGCGCTGGTGTCGCTTTATCTGTCCTTCACCAATTATGACCTGCTTCAATCCCCGGACTGGGTGGGGGCGGCTAATTATGTGCGCATCGCCACTGCCGACCCTAAATTCGCCGCCGCCATGCAGGTCACCTTTACCTATGTGCTGCTTTCGGTGCCGTTGAAGCTGATCTTTGCACTGCTGGTGGCGCTCGCCTTCAATCGCGGCATAAAGGGGCTCACGCTTTACCGGGCGATCTTCTATCTGCCGTCGCTGCTCGGTTCCAGCGTGGCGATCGCTGTTCTCTGGCGGCAGCTTTTCGCGTCCGATGGCCTCGTCAACATGGTCCTGTGGCAGGTTTTCGGTTATGAGGGGCCGAGCTGGATTTCCAATCCGGACTACTCGCTCTACACGCTGGTGATCCTGTCCGTCTGGCAGTTCGGCTCGCCAATGATCATCTTCCTCGCAGGGCTCCGGCAAATCCCGCAGGATATGTACGAGGCCGCCGATATCGACGGCGCGAGCAAGATGCGGCAGTTCTTCCGTATTACGCTGCCGCTGTTGACGCCGGTGATCTTCTTCAACGCCGTGATCCAGACGATCGATGCCTTCAAGGCCTTCACGCCCGCCTTCATCATTTCCGAAGGCACGGGCGGGCCGATCAACTCGACGCTGTTCTACACGCTCTATCTCTATCAGGAAGCATTCGGTTTCTTCCGCATGGGATATGCCTCGGCGCTTGCCTGGATTCTCGTGATCATCATCGCGCTGTTCACGGCCTTCTCGTTCCTCAGCGCGAAATACTGGGTGCATTACGATGACTGACGCTGTTACCGCTCCCCGGCCGGGACAAGGCCCGCAACGCTCACCGCTAATGTCGGTTTTGCTGCATGCGGTGCTGATCCTTGCCTCCTTTGCGATGCTTTATCCGATCCTGTGGATGATTTCGGGCTCGTTCCGCCCGCAGGATGAGCTGTTCGGTTCCTCCTCGCTCATTCCTTCGTCGGTTGATTTCGGCGGCTATATTCGCGGCTGGACCGGGCTTCAGGTCAGTTTCGGGCAATTCTTCTGGAACTCGTTCTTCATCTCGGTGCTCGCCACCATCGGCAACGTCGTTGGCTGCTCACTTGCCGCCTTCGCTTTCGCCCGCCTGCGGTTCGGTGGGCGCAATTTCTGGTTCGCGCTGATGCTCGGCACCTTGATGCTGCCCTATCACGTTGTGCTCATCCCGCAATATATCCTGTTTCTGGAAATGGGTTGGGTGAATACGTCGCTGCCGCTGATTGTGCCGAAATATCTGGCAACCGACGCCTTCTTCATCTTCCTGATGGTGCAGTTCTTCCGGGGTATTCCGCGTGAGCTGGATGAGGCAGCGGTGATGGACGGTTGCTCGCCCTTCCGCATTTACTGGAAGATCATGCTGCCGCTCTCGCTGCCGGTTCTGGCAACGGCCGCGATCTTTTCCTTTATCTGGACCTGGGACGATTTCTTCGGTCCGTTGATCTATCTGAACGACATCAACACCTACACCGTGCAGCTCGGCCTCAGATCCTTCGTGGATTCCACCGGCAGCTCGGATTGGACGTCGCTTTTCGCCATGTCCAACCTGTCGCTGGTACCGGTCTTCCTGTTCTTCCTGTTCTTCCAGCGGCTGCTGATTGAAGGCATCGCTACCACCGGAATGAAACGCTGAACGGACGAAACGGGACCGAAAACGAATTGCAGAACATCAACACCGTCGCGGCTGCCTTGTCTGCAGCGCGACGGTCGGGAGAAACAGCATGGCAAGCAGCATTACTCTGGAAAAAATCGTCAAGCGGTTCGGCGCTTTTCCGGTCGTCCACGGCATCGATCTCAAGATCGAGCCGGGCGAGTTCACCGTTTTCGTCGGCCCCTCGGGCTGCGGCAAATCCACGCTTCTGCGCATGATCGCCGGTCTGGAGGAAATCTCCGAGGGTGATCTTCGCATCGATGGCGAAAGGGTCAACGAAACAGCCGCTTCCAAGCGCGGTATCGCCATGGTGTTCCAGTCCTATGCGCTTTATCCGCATATGAGCGTTTACAAGAACCTCGCTTTCGGGCTGGAGACGGCGGGTTACAAGAAACCGGAAGTCGAGGCGCGGGTGCAGAAAGCTGCCGATATCCTGCAGATCGGTCCGTTGTTACAGCGCAAGCCGAAGGCGCTTTCTGGCGGCCAGCGCCAGCGTGTCGCCATCGGTCGGGCTATCGTCCGCGAGCCGAAAATCTTTCTGTTCGATGAACCCCTGTCCAACCTCGATGCGGAACTGCGCGTGCAGATGCGTGTCGAAATTGCCAAGCTGCACCAGACGCTCGGCAGCACCATGATCTATGTGACGCATGACCAGGTGGAGGCCATGACGATGGCCGACAAGATCGTGGTCCTGCGTGACGGCCGCATCATGCAGGTCGGCCGCCCGCTTGATCTCTACAACAATCCGGCCAACCAGTTTGTGGCGGGTTTCATCGGTTCGCCAAAGATGAACTTCCTTTCCGCGAAAGTGGCTTCAGGCGACAGCTCCAACCGTACCATCGAGGTCGCCGGCCAGCGCATTCTGCTCGAAAAGCCGGTCGCGGCTGAGGAAGGCGAGCCACTCACTTTCGGCATTCGTCCCGAACACGTAAACCCACAGGCGCAATCGGCCTCGCTTGGCGATGCGTCCATCCAGCTCGTTGAACATCTCGGCGGCTCGACGGTGGTTTATACCAGCACCCCAGATGGCCAGCCTGCTACCCTGCTGCTGGACGGCCAGCGCCATATCCGCATCGGCGAGACCATTCCCTTTGCGTTTGATCTGGCGAAGACGCATCTGTTCGGGGCGGATGGGCGGCGAATATAAGAGGAAAAACCGGGGGGGAGGAACAGACCTTCCCTTACTCTTGTGCTTGTCACAGGAGTCCAGCTGACGCGTCTGCGCGGCGAGAAAATCAATCAGCCCAAAGACTTGGGCTGGCTGGATCCCTGTAGGGGGTACAGGGATGAGGGCAGCGGGCGGTTGTGATTGATAGCGAATTTAGTCCGCCGCGTCGGTTTTCGATAAAAAACAAGCGGTTCTAAGAGCCAGCGAGAATCTCGCTCAGCACCGCCGCATCTTCCGAGAACTGGGCGACGTTGTCACCTTTGACGAACTCCAGCATCGCATAAGCCGGTTCTATCCAGTCGCTTGCTGGCAAGGCATCAACGCAAGCCCGCCAATAGTCCGCGCGCTCGCCGAGCGGCAGGCGGCTGGCATCGGCGAGCCAAGCGAAGACGTGCAGGTGGCAGATGCGCGAGCCGAGCGCGGATATTTCCGCAAGGGCGTCATCCAGCGGTAGACCTGGGGCTGGCTGCCAGTAAAAGAACAGGTTAGGCATCGGCAAATCCTGCATGAGCTGCAAGGCCGAGAGCGGCGTGTCGGTCAGCGAATTGGGGTGATATTCAAGGCCGATTGTCATTCCGTAGTCGTCTGCCCGCCGGGCAAGTGCCGCCAACGCGTCGGTTGCCGCACGGCGTTCCTCTGGTGAATAATCCGCGGATGGGCGTTTGCGGCTGCCGGGCCAGATGCGGATATGGCCGGTGCCGAGCGCTTTCGCGGTTTCCAGAACTGCGGTCACATCCTCCGGCGCAAAATCCGGTGCGAAAATGTAGGATCCGTAGGAAGAGACGGTAAGACCGGCTTTCACCGTACGCGCCGCCACATCCCTTGCATTTTCTAAGTCGCCAGGTGGCACATGGATATCGGCACCCCATTCTATCGCCTTGATGCCATTTGCAACGGCAAGGTTAATCACGGCCTGCGGCGTCATGGACCTGAAGGTGACAGAGCAGAGGCCCGGCTCGAAAATTCTCATGCGATCAGTTCCAGATGTTCCGGACGTACCTGCTGTTGCAATGGTTCTGCGCGGCAGAAGCGTTCGATCTCGGCAATCGCCATGTCGCCGAGCCGGGCGCGTTCAAGGCCGACGGCGCCGGCGATATGCGGCGTCAGGAACACGTTCGGAAGGCTGTAAAAGGGCGAATCCGGTGACGGCACTTCCGGATCGGTCACGTCGATGACGGCCTCTATGCGTCCGGTTTTCAGTTCCGCCAGCAGGGCGTCTTCGTCCACCAGCGCGCCGCGGGCCGTGTTGATCAAGGTCGCTCCGTCCTTCATCAGGGCAAGCGCGTCGGCGCCGATCATGTGCCGGGTTTGCGGCAGGGATGGCGCGTGCAGGGAAATGACGTCGCTTACCGCCATGAGCTCGCGGAGCGATACGAGACGCACACCGAGCTTTTGTGCCTCCACCGCGCTTAAAAACGGGTCGAAAAGGATAAGATCGAGATCGAAGGGCTGCAGCAGATTGATGACCCGACGCCCGATGCGTGACGCCCCGACAATGCCAACGGTCAGGCCGAGATTGCCGATGACCTGCGACTGCAGGCGGTCGACGTTTCGCCGTGCGCGATCCTCTCCGTAGATGCGCCGGAAACCGAAGGTACGCTTGCCGGACAGCAGGATCATTGCCAGCGTAAACTCCGCGACCGGCTGCGCATTCGCCTCGGCCGCGCTGCAAACCGTAACGTTTCGTTCGAAAACCGCCTGGGACAGGAAGTATTTTACCGTCCCGGCGGCATGTGAAATCAACCGAAGGTTCGGCATCATTGCCAGTTCCCGCATGTCGATCTCGGGACAACCCCAGCCAGTCAGAAGAATATCTGTTCTCTCCAACTGGGCAGTCACAGCTGGGTCGTGAAAATCGTAGACCGGCCGGGTGTCGAGGATGTCGACGCTCTGCGACAGCTTTTCAAGCGCCTGTGGCGTCAGCACATGCTGCGTCCGCTCCGGGTCCATGGCAAGGCTGAGACGCGGACGCGGGCTCATCATTGCGGTTCTCCCGCCGCCGCCATACTGCTTACGGGAACACCGCGCTCAACAAACAGGCGGTCAAGCGCTTCCATGTCCGGAAGTGCGGGAACTGTCGCCAAAGCTGTTTCGCTTTCTGGTCCCGCCAGTCCCACAAAGACGGCGCAGGCGAGCACGGTTTTGCCCGCTGGAATGTCGCCCCGCAATTGCGGCACCGTGGTTTTGGCATTGATGAGATTGGTATTGGGCAGCGCCTTCAACGCCACGCCCTGGCGGGATGCGCTGGAGCCGAGATCGATGATGGCGGATATGTCGGTACCGCAATCGGCCGTTGCCCGGCCGCTGTCTTCGGTCACCGCATCGCGGTCGCCATCGTTGCGGTTTATCGCAAAGCCGCCTTCGGTGACCAAAAGTGGCCGCGCGGAAGTAATCCGGTGCAACCGGATATGCCACTCTCCCGCGGCAACCAGCGTCGTTTCGACCTCGACATCGGGGAATGGGTTCCAAGTCGCTCGAAGATTGGTGCCGGCCAAGAGCACAGTGCGGTTGGTTTCGCGCACCCGGTAGTGGCGGCCATCTTCGGAAAAGGCCAGCATATTGTCGAAACCATTGGTCTTGAAACCGCGCTCGTCCACTTCCACGCCGAAAGCGTAACGCGAGGAATAGGCGAATTTGGCGTATTTTTCCGGCCCGCCGCGCATGGACAGGTTTTCCTGCCCACTCGTCAGCGCCGTGACGTTGCTCTTACTACGCATCATCACCATGCCGGGATGAACGAGCGGCCGTGGTTTTGTGGATGTGTCTGGCAGCTTTTCCTCCGCCTGCCAGAAGGGGTGGCTTTCCGGCAAGGCGAGCGGCAGGAAAGCCTTGAAGGCCCAATAGGGCGAACCCGCCGAATTATAGCTTTCCGACATGGTCAGTTGCGGATAGGCGTAACCGATGGAAAGCACGCCGTCGCGGTCGGCAATCGGCTTTCCCGCCCACCAGCGCAGATGTTTCAGATAAAGCCCCTTGATCTCCCCCCAGGGCATCGCTTCCTCATCCGCGAAGGCGAGGGCACCCCAGAAGCCGCCGCAGGCGAAACGGTAGGTCATGGAGCGGCCAAAGGCCAGCGCGCCACCATCCTCATCGAACCAGCTTGCGAAATCCCCGGCAAACAGGCGGGCACGTTCCCGGTAGCGTTCGGCGTATGCATCATCCGGTTTGCTGATTTTCGCGTAGATCAGCCCGTAAAAATGCATGGCGAAGGCGATGTAGTGGTCGATGCGGCGATAGTTGCCGTCGCGATACCAGCCGTCGGCGATGTAAAATCCGTCCAGCTCTTTCAGATATGTTTCGGTGAGGCTCCGGTCGAATTCGATACCGAGATGATCGAGCGCCGCATCGACCATCACCCGGAAAAACTTCCAGTTATTGTCGGCATAGATGCGCTCCCGCGCCGCCAGGAGATAATGGCGCACATTCGCCTTTTGCGCTTCGGACAAGGGTTCCCACAGATGTTGCGGCGCAAGCCGAAGCGCAAAGCCCAGGGCGGCCAGCTCCACCAGCCGCTGATCCTTCTGCCGCACATCGCCCCAGTAATCGGCATGGGCGGGATCGGTGCCATTGGCGATGCCTCTGGCCAGAAGCGGCCAATGGGCGAAGGCATCGCCGCTGAGCGCAAGCGGCGCGATGCCCCAGAGTGGTCGCGCAAATCCTTCCAGGTCGGCCGCTGCCCGGTCGAAATGCGCGGCGGTGCCGCTTAGCGTCACTCTTGCGCCGCTCTCTGAGAAATAGGGAAGCAGCGGTGCGAAACTGTCGTCCAATGCCCGTCTGACGTCGGCGCGGGTCTTGAGTGGATTGCCGTAAAGCGGATTGAAGCGGGTCATTGGATCATGGTTTGCTGGCTCATGCATCGCGCGCCGCCTTTCCCGTCTTTTTTGCTCGACCGGCGGTCTGTCCTTCCACAAGCTGTACACCCAGCTGAACCTGCCGGGCATTGGCCGATGGCTCCGCCAGCCGGCGGCGCATCAGCTCCACCGCCTCGCGGGCAATCTCGCGGCGGTCTACCCGGATTGTGCTGAGCCGGGGAGTGGAAAGTTCGGCGAAGGGCAGGTCGTCGAAGCCGATGATGGAAAGATCGTCCGGTACCCCGAGACCAAGCTCTTGTGCTGCTCCCAGCGCGCCGAGCGCGATCGCATCGTTCATGCAGAAAATGCCAGTCAGACCGGGGTTTTTGGCCAGCAGCTGACGAACCGCATCACCGGCTTGCCCGAAGCCGCTATCCGCCGTGGAAAGCAGAAACTCTTCATAGGTGGCACCCTCTTCCTCGATGATAACCTGCCGAAAGCCCCGCATGCGCTCTCTTATGGTGTGACGGTGTTGCGGACCGATATAGGCGACCTTGCGGTGCCCCAGTTCCAGCAGCCGCCGCGCCGCCATCGCCCCGCCGTAAAAATTGGAGGGCGAGACGCAATCCAGCATCATCGAGGGATCGGCGCTATTGACGAGAACCGGTTGCAGCACACCCTGCGTGATGCGGTGGATGATCTCCTCTTCGGGGTCAAGACCAATGGCGAGAAGGCCGTCGACCTCGCAGACCCGCTGTGTAAGGGCGTCGTCGATCTGCCTCTGGTGCAGCAGCCGGATATCGAGTTCGAAACCCTCTGTCTGGGCAAGGCTGCGCAGCATGTCGAAAATATCGTGATAAAAGGCGCCGATATCGCCGGTCGCTCGTTCGGCGGACATGAGGGCGAGGATTTTCTTGCCCTCCAGCGAGATGCCGCCGGTCTGGCTGGTGACTGGCCGCAGCGGATAACCAAGTTCCGCCGCCACGCCCAGAACCTTGGTCTGGATCGATGCGCTGATGCCTTTTTCCCCGGCGAGAACCCGTGAGACCGTGCTGATGGAAACCCCTGCACGCTGGGCGATATCCGACTGGCGCGGGCGGCTGATGTCGGGCGTATCGTTCATGTCGTCTCCTGCGCTTGCAAAAAATTCTATTATGATGCAAATATTGCAAATAATGAAAATTTGCAAGAATTTAAGTGATGAATGAGAAACTTGCAAAACGCGGGAGGAGCAGATGCAAACTATCGACAGACGTGGATTTTTGGTGACGGCGGCACTGGCAGGTCTTGGCGCGGCGGCGGGCGGTTTCCGCGCGATGGCAGCCGAAACCCGGCTTCGTTGCGTATGGTGGGGTTCGGCTGACCGCAACAAGCGCACCAATGATGTGATTGCCCTCTACCAGAAGGCAGATCCACAAACGGTAATCAGCGGCGAGATGATCGCCGGTTCCGACTATTGGACCAAGCTTGCGACGTCCATGGCGGGACGTAACGTCGCCGATATCTTTCAGCTCGAGCCTTCCACCATTGCCGATTATTCCGGCCGTGGCGCCTGCATGGAACTTGACCAGTTTGTCGGCTCGTCGCTTGATCTTTCCAATTTCGGCAAAAGCGAAGTGGATCTTTGCCGCATCGACGGCAAGCTTTACGGCGTCGGTCTCGGGCTGAATTCGTTCTGCATGATGTATGATGCAGAGACGCTGAAGGAGGCCGGCGTCTCCGTGCCGAAGGAGCAGATCACCTGGAAGGCGCTGGCGGAACTGGCGCGCGATTTCAAGAAGAACGCTCCGGCGCGTCGTAATTATTGGGCGGTGCCCTATGGCGCCCGTTATCACTACGTCTTCGATGTCTGGCTGCGCCAGCGCGGCAAGCTCCTGTTCCAGGACGGCACCATCGGTTTCAACAAGGAAGATGCCAAGGAATGGTTCGCCTATTGGGAGGATCTGCGCGAGAACAAGCTTTGCGTCTCTGCCGATATCCAGACGCGCGATGACAATACCATCGAATCCAACGCGCTGACCCTTGGCAATTCCGCAATCGGCTTTGCCTATTCCAACCAGCTTGTCGGTTACCAGGCGCTCAACAAGAAGACGCTGTCCATTGGCATGCTGCCGGGTGAGGGGCCGGGAAAACCGACCGGGCATTATTACCGGCCGGGGCTTATCTGGTGCATTTCGTCCACCTCCACCACTCCGGAAGCTGCGGCGAAGTTCATCAACTTCTTTGTCAACGATCTGGAAGCGGGTAAGGTTCTTGGCGTCGAACGCGGCGTGCCGCCGGCGAAGAAGGTACGCGAAGCTGTGTTGCCAAGCCTCAACGAGACTGAACGCAAGACGGTCGATTACATCGAGAGCCTGTCCGGCAAGCTCGATACCTATCCGGAGCCTGCCCCCATCGGCGCCAATGAGTTCGACCGTGGGGTAATGCGTCCGATTGCCGACTCACTCGCCTTTGGCCGCGCCACTGTGGATGAGGCAGCGCAGAATCTTGTCGATACCGGCACCCGCACGTTGCGCAAGCGCGGGTAAGGAAAAGAGGTAGCGCATGCGGTATCGAAACCGCCTGCGCTGCCTCCATTCGCAATCATTCCTTGCGTGTCTGACTTTGAATATATCGACCCGACAAACAATGCTGGACAGCATAAAATATTTAAGCCAGAAATTCTGATCTAGATCGCTAAATCTGAAGATTAGACAATGGCTCCCAATTTCCTGCTTATTGACGCTGAAAAAGAATTCGATGTTTTGAAGGCGGCGGCGTCGCTGGTCCGTGTGCAGATATTGAAGCTGCTGCACGAGGCCAACGGTCTCAATGTCAACGAGATCGCGCAGAGGCTGGACCTTCCCCAGTCCACCGTGTCGGCCGGTGTGACCGTTCTTGAAGAGGCGGGGCTGCTGCGAACCGAAACGCGCAAGGCGCGCAAGGGCAGCCAGAAAATCTGTTTTGCGACCTGCGACGAGCTTATCGTTTCGTTTCGAAGCCCCGAGACGCCGGCTGTATCCAACTACATTGCCGTCGCCATGCCGCTCGGCCTCTATACGCAGAGTTCGGTGACCGCGCCTTGCGGCATCTGTTCGCCGGAGGGCGTTATCGGACTTCTGGATGTCCCTGATACCTTCATGGATCCCGACCGCATGAAGACTGCACTTTTGTGGTTCACATCGGGTCATGTCGAGTATCAATTCCCCAATAATGCCAAGATTCAGGGGCGAAACGTCGAGGAAGTCGAGTTTTCGATGGAGGTCAGTTCCGAGGTGCCAGGAACGCACAGCAACTGGCCGTCAGACATTACCCTCTCCGTCAACGGCAAGGAGATCGGGGTCTGGACCTCGCCCGGCGATTTCGGCGACAAGCGGGGTACGTTTACGCCCGACTGGTGGAAACTGTCCGGCTCGCAGTATGGAATGCTCAAAACCTGGCGTATTACTGCCCAGGGAACCTATGTCGATGGTACGCGCATTTCCGATGTGACGCTTGCGGACATCGATCTGTCCAGCCACCGCTCAATCCGCTTGCGGATCGAGGTAAAGGCGGATGCAAAGCATCCGGGCGGGCTCAACATCTTCGGCCGGGGCTTTGGGAATTACGATCAGGACATCGTATTGCGTCTACGCACCGCAGACTGATCGGGCCAATTTCATAAAGTATGATTTTCGCGGTTGACAGGCGCGGCTTCCATTGGCAACTATATTATGAAATATGGTTTATATCATATTTTAAGATATAAATGCGCATGGGAGGAGAGCCTATGAAAGCGCGGGTTTCAGTCCACCGGGACTTCCAGATTGGGCGTATCGACGATCGCCTCTATTCCGCCTTCATCGAACATATGGGGCGGGCGATCTATGGCGGGATTTACGAGCCCGGCCATCAGCAGGCGGATGAAAACGGCTTTCGCAAGGATGTGTTGAAATTCGTGCAGGATCTGAAAATTCCGGCGATCCGCTATCCCGGCGGCAACTTCGTTTCGGCCTATCGCTGGGAAGACGGCATCGGCCCCCGTGACAAACGGCCCGTGCGGCTTGATCTTGCGTGGCGCTCCAAGGAAACCAACCAGATCGGCGTCAACGAGTTCGCAGACTGGGCGTCGATGGCAGGCATCGAGATGATGCTCGCCGTCAACCTCGGTTCCCGTGGTCTGGATGATGCCCGCAACTTTCTCGAATACGTGAATTTCCCCGGCGGCACCGAGCTTAGCGACCTTCGCCGCAGCCACGGCGCCGAAAAGCCGCATGGCGTGAAGATGTGGTGCCTCGGCAACGAGATGGACGGCCCCTGGCAGATTGGCCACAAGACGGCGGTGGAGTATGGCCGGCTGGCCAACGAAACCGCGAAAGCCTTCAAGGGTTTCGACCCCACCATCGAGGCAATCGTCTGCGGAAGTTCCAACGACGGCATGCCGACCTATCCCGAATGGGAGCGCGAGGTGCTGGAAGAATGCTACGAGAATGTGGACCACATCTCACTGCATAAATATTTCGGCAATAACAGCCGCGACACGCTGAATTACTTCGGCAAGATCGAAGAAACAGGGCGTTACATTCAGACTATCGCCGGTGTCATCGATTACGTGAAAGCCAAGAAGCGCGCCAAGAACGATGTCTCCATCTGCTTCGACGAGTGGAATGTCTGGTACCATATCCGCGAAGACGACGGTAAACGCATCAAGAGCTGGGACTGGCCGGAAGCGCCTGCACTTCTGGAGGAAACCTACAATTTCGAGGATGCTCTCTTCGTGGCCGGGTTGCTCAACGAGTTCATCCGTCGCTCGGACAGGGTGCGCATCGCCTGCATTGCCCAGCTCGTCAATGTCATCGCCCCCATCCGCGCTGAAAAGAACGGACCGGCATGGCGCCAGACCATCTATTACCCCTATCAGTTCGCCTCGCTTTATGGTCGCGGCGTTGCACTGAACATTGCTGTCGATTGCCCGACCTACGACTGCAACGCGGCCGATGACGTCAAATATCTCGATGTCGCCGGCGTGTTTGATGAGGACGAGGGCGTGGTGACGCTGTTTGTCCTCAATCGTCATCTGACCGAAGCAGCAGAGCTCAATGTCGGTCTCACCGGCTTTTCGCCTGTGTCACTCAGCCTGCATCTTTCCATGGCGGGATATGATCTGAGGATCGGCAACGGTCCGGATCAACCTGACCGCGTCGTGCCAGTGCCGGGCAGCGGCATTGGTGTCGAGGATGGGGCGCTCAAAGGCTCTGTGCCGGCGCTGTCCTATCATGTTCTGCGCGTGAAGGTTCAGTGAGGCGGTGATGGGTGTCCGTCTCAGCAATATCGCCAAGTCCTTCGGCTCCTTTGCAGCCATCCGGGACGTTTCGATGGAGATTCCGACGGGCAGCTTCGCGGTTTTCGTGGGGCCATCCGGTTGCGGAAAATCCACCCTGTTGCGCATGATCGCCGGTCTTGAGGAAACCAGCGGCGGTCACATCGCCATCGACGAGCGCGACGTCACCGCTGTCGAGCCGGCGGATCGCGGCGTTGCCATGGTCTTCCAGAATTATGCGCTTTACCCGCATCTGACGGTGTTCGAGAACATGGCTTTCAGCCTGCGTCTCGCCCGCCGTCCGAAAGCGGAGGTGAATGAGAGGGTGGGGGAAGCTGCCCGCATCCTCCAGCTCGAGGACAATCTGCACAAGAAGCCATCGCAGCTTTCCGGCGGCCAGAGGCAGCGCGTGGCCATAGGCCGCGCGATCGTGCGACAGCCGAAGGTGTTTCTCTTCGATGAACCCCTGTCGAACCTGGATGCGGAGCTGCGCGTGCAGATGCGGCTGGAACTGACCCGGCTTCACCGCAAGCTCGGCGCCACGATGATTTACGTCACGCATGACCAAGTGGAGGCCATGACGCTTGCGGACAAGATTTTCGTGCTGAAGGGCGGCATCGTGCAACAGGCCGGCGCGCCGCTCACCCTTTACGACGATCCGGACAATCGTTTTGTCGCTGGCTTCATCGGATCGCCCGCGATGAATTTCCTTGCTGCCGACATCGTCGGGCAGCGGGACGGCATCGTTATGCTTGCGCCTGAAGGTGGTGAAAAGCACCTCGAAGTCCGGCTTTCGCATCCGGTGTCCCCCGGTCAGCGGGTCGAAATCGGCATAAGGCCCGAGCATCTGGTGATCACGCAAGAGGGTGCTTTGCCTGTCAATGTCGAGGTGGCGGAGGAGCTTGGCGACCTTTCCTATCTCTATACCCGAACGCGTGCCGGGAAAGAACTTGTCGTGCAGCGGCAGGGCTCGCGCGAGCGGCTGGATGGCCGGTCCGTCTCACTGAGCGCTTCGCCCGATCACATCATGGTTTTCGGCAGCGACGGCAAAAGGTTGCGATAGGCGCGAGGAGGCGCCTTTCGATGCAGTAGCAGACCGCCCCTTGAACGGGGTGTTTCCAACAAACGGGAGGAGTGAACGATGCGACTGATCAAGACATTGCTTGTTGGTACGGTTCTGGGCCTGAGCGCCCTGCCGGCACTGGCGAAGCAGGATATCGTCTGGTGGGACTTTCTGTCGGGCGGCGACGGCGTGCGCATGAAAGCGCTGATTGCTGCCTTCAACAAGGAACACCCTGACATTCAGATCAAGGGAACGACGCTAGAGTGGGGCGTTCCGTTCTATACAAAGGTGCGCACGGCGTCGGCCGTGGGTGAGGGGCCTGATGTCATGACCTATCACCTGTCGCGCGCGCCGCTCGGCCTTGATGAAAAAGTATTGAGCGAAATTACCACAAAAGACCTTGATGATGCCGGGTTGAAGACCAGCGACTTTTTCAGCGCACCCGTCGAGGCAGCAACCCACGACGGCAAGCTTTATGCGGTGCCGTTCGATATCCATGCCCTTATTCTCTATTACAACGCCGATCTTCTGAAGGGGTCTCCCTATCTCGATGCCGAGGGTAAGTTGACCGGTATCAAGACGATGGAGGATTTCGAAAAGGCGTTGGCCTGGGGGAAGGACAAGGGTGTTCAGACGCCGGTTACCTATCAGTCGGGTGGCGAAGCCGGTGTCTGGCGTGTCTTTTATACACTGTTCTCACAACAGGGCGGCGAGCTGGTCACCAATAACGAGGTGCTTGCCGGCGACAATGCCGAAAAGGCTGCCAAAGCGATCGATACCATGTCGAAATGGCGGGAAAACGGATGGGCGCCCGAGCAGGCGGAATATCCTGCGTCCGTTGCTCTCTTCTCCGCTGGCAAATCCGCCTTCCAGCTTAATGGCGTCTGGGAAGTTCCGACCTACAAGGATCTGGAAAAGAACGGCAAGCTCGGCTTCAAATGGAGCGCTGTGGAAGTTCCGCCTTTCATGGGCAAGCGCGCCACCTGGGCGGATTCGCACGCCTTTGCGATCCCCAATCAGGGTGACAAGACCGTTTCCGGCGAGAAACGCGCCGCTGTCATGACGGTTATTGGCTGGATGGAAAAACACGCCATCAGCTGGGCCGATGCGGGGCATATTCCGGCCTATAAATCGATCACCGAAAGCAGCGAATACAAGGCGATGCAGCCGAATGCCACATATGCCTCGCTGGCGGAGGCGGCAGTGTTCGATCCGAAGACCACGATTACCGGAGTTGCCTCACCCGCTTACGATGCGGCGCTTAATATCATCGCTCCGGCCATCCAGGGCTACATGAGCGGCGCGGATGCGGTCGAGCAGATCAAGTCCGAGCTTCAGGGTAAGCTCAAGTAATCCGTGACTGCCCTCTGGCTGTCAGCCGGAGGGCAGCGTGCAATGCGGGAGGTCCCGGAGGCATTCCATGGCTATGATTGAAAACCGGCGCAAGAAGTCGCTGATCGCACTGTCGATGGTGACGCCATTCATCGTGGTCTTCGCCACGTTCTTTCTTTACCCCCTGATCGAGATGATACGCATCAGCTTCACGGATGCGCCGCTTATCGGCGACGGCAACTGGGTCGGCCTGCAGAACTACATAAAATTGCTGAGCGACCGCCTGTTCGTCACCTCGCTCAAGAATAACGGCTATTTCGTGCTGCTGACGGTGGTGCCAACAACGGTCATCGCCCTGTTGATTGCGCTTGCGGTCAGCCGATTGTCCGGCATCAAGCAGACAATCGCCATGAGCCTGTTTTTCCTGCCTTATGTCCTGCCGGTTTCGGTCGTCACTGAGATCTGGGCCTGGATGCTCGACTTGCAGTTCGGCATTCTCCAACCGGTCATTTCGTTGCTGGCGGGCAAACCCGTCGCGGTTTTCAAGAACCCCAATTGGGTCATGCCGATGGTCGCTGTCGTCACCATCTGGTGGACGAACGGTTTTAACGTTCTGCTCTTCATTGCCGGCTTGCGAAACATTCCGACCGAGCTTTATGAGGCCGCAGCTCTTGATGGCGCAACGACATGGCAAAAGTTTCGGCGCGTCACATGGCCGCTTCTGTGGCCGGTGACCGCGCTGATCCTGACGCTGCAATTGATCCTGCAATTGAAGATATTCGACCAGATCTACCTCTTGAGCGGCGGCGGACCCTTCAATTCCAGTTTCGTGCTTCTCCTCAAGGTCTACCGGGAAGCCTTCCAGATGAACAATGGCGGTTATGCATCGGCCGTGGCGACCGTGCTCTTCCTGTTGATCGTCATCGTATCCGTTCTCCAGTTCCAGTTGCTACGCATCCGGAGGAATTCATGAGCCTGACCAAAAGACTTGAGAACGTCGTCCTGACCCTGCTGACATTTTCGGCAGCACTGGTATGGATTTTCCCGCTTTACTGGGGGTTCGTGACGTCGTTGCGCTCGGACGAGAATGTTGCGGGCAACACGTCGCTACTGCCTGATGAGTTCCAGTTTGGTGCCTATGTGAATGCCATCTTCAATACGCGGCTGTTGACCTGGTACGTGAATTCCATTGGCACCGCCGCGATCGTCACGGTCTCTGTGCTCATCATTTCGATGTTATGCGCCTATGCGCTATCGCAGATCCGCTTTCCGGGACGGCGACTGCTCTATGGCATCGTGCTCGCGAGTTTCATGGTGCCCGCGCAGACGCTTGTCGTGACACAGTTCATCCTGATGAAGAACCTCAACCTCATCAATACCTGGGCGGGCATCATCCTGCCGCAGCTGATCACGCCAATCGTCATCATCGTCTACAAGCAGTTCTTCGACAGCGTGCCCAAGGAGATGCGGGAGGCGGTGGTTCTGGATGGTGGCGGCGAATACACGATCCTGTTCAAGGTGTTTCTGCCGCTGAACTGGGGCATTACGACCGCCATGGCGATCGTGACCTTCATTACGGTGTGGAACGCCTTCTTCTGGCCTTTCCTCGTCATCACGTCCGAAAACATGATGACGATCCCCGTCGGCATCACGCAGGTCAACGACACCTTCGGCATCGTTTATGCACGCCTGATGGCGATTGCCATGCTGGCGGCTCTGCCGGTCATCGTCGCCTACGTCATCTTCCAGCGGCGCGTGACGGAAGCCATCATGATTTCGTCCGGCGTGAAAGGGTGAGGGCGGCGAAAGATGCCGGTGCCGGTCAGATGACGTGAGCGTTGTGTAGGGCAGTCAGCACCTCGTTCTTGAGGGTGGCGAGTTGCGGCGACCTTCTGTCGCGCGGGCGCGGCTCGTCCACTTCTATCCGCTGCTGGATACGGCCGTCATGGGCACCCATCATGTAAATGCGGTCACCGAGATAAAGCGCCTCGTCAATATCGTGGGTGACGAGCAGGAAGGAAATGCCGCGCTGTTCGACGAGTTTCAGGACTAGGTCCTGCAATTTCATCCGCGTGAAAGCATCGACCGCGCTGAAGGGTTCGTCGAGCAGCAAGATGCGCGGCCGGGTATAGAGCGCTCTTGCTATGGCGACACGCTGCGCCATGCCGCCTGAAAGGGCTTTCGGTAACGCGCTGCCATGGCCGCTCAAGCCCACATCGTTGATCAGTCCTTCTACCCGCTCGACATCATATTTCTTGCCGGCCGCATAACCGATGTTTTCGGCAACTGTCAGCCACGGCATCAGGCGGGGTTCCTGAAAGACGAAGGCGATGGGCGGTGAGTCCGATGCCTGAACTTCCTTTGCCTGCTGAACCTTCACAGCGCCTGAGAAATGCCGGTCGAGGCCGGCGGCGATGCGCAGCAAGGTGCTTTTCCCGCACCCACTTGGTCCGAGAAGAACCGCCGCTTCACCATCGCCGAGCGTCAGGTGAATATCCTGAAGGACAACCGTGTCTCCGAAGGCTTTTTCGCGAACATCGACATTGAGCAAACTCATCGCAGGCGCCCTCCTTGCTGAAGGGGATAAGTGTCGCGCCATCTGAGGCAACGTTCCTCGACTATCTTGAAGAGGCTGTCGGAAATCTTGCCGAGGACGGCAAGGCAGATAATCGCTATCATCACCAGATCGGGTCGGGAGAGTTCGCGCCCATCGGATAGCATGTAGCCGATGCCCTCGGAAGCCGCCAGAAGTTCCGCTGCGACAACGCTTAGCCAGGCCAGCGACAGGCCGTAACGCAAGCCCGTGAACAGATGCGGCAAGGAGGCGGGAATGAAAATCCGCCAAACCAGCACTGGCAGCGGCTGGCGATACATCTCGCCCACTTCCACCAACTTGCGGTCGACATTTCGGATGCCGGAGAAGAGGTTGAGATAAACAGGGAAAAACGCGCTTTTGGCGATCAGCACTATTTTCGAGGTTTCGCCAATGCCGAACCAGATCATCAGCAGCGGCACCCAGGCGAGGCTCGGAACCGCGCGTAGCGCCTGAAACGTCGGTTCAAGGTAACGCTCGGCGGCAACGACCAGCCCGACCAGCGAACCGACGACGATTGCAAGAAGGGAGCCAATGACGAAGCCGACAAAGACACGGGCGGTACTGGCTGCGACATTCGTCCACAAAGGACCCTCGGCGAGCCTTAGAAACGTGTCATAAAGCTCAGAGGGCGGCGGCAGCACATAGGGGCTTACCCAGCCCACGCGCACAAAGAATTCCAGCAGCAACAATGAGCCGACCGGCACGATCGCGCCGCGCAGGTCGAACCGTCCCAGGAAATTCCCCACTCTTTGCACGAACGGCAGTCGGGCAGGGAGTTGTTTCGTAGTCTGCTTCACGCGCTGAAATTCGCGCGGATGAGAATTCATGCTCCCAGCGCCTTTTTCGCCGGTGCCGGATCGATCAGCGACGATAGGACGCTGTCGACATTGACGCCAGGACGCAGCACATCGTCGCCAAGCAACGGGGTCACGATACGGATCGAGTTCAGCAGTTCCTCGCCCGGAACGGGATCCTTCCAGTCGCGCTTTTCGATCGTCAGCTTGGTGATCTGGGGATCGTTGCCGGTGACCTTCGTGACGAAATCGATGAATTCGCCGTTGTTTTCACGGATCCATCTTTGTGTCTCGACCCAGACACCAAGGAGGCGTTCGACCGCTTTCGGGTATTTCGCCAGAAACTCCTCGGAAACGCTGAAGACGCTGCCGTCACGCCAGCTACGCTCATCGAAAATCGCCCTGTCACCGGCAAGTTCTGCCTGAGAGGTATGTGGATCGATGCCGACCCATGCATCAACCTGTCCCTGCTGAAGCGCGTTGAATCCTTCCGGATGCTGCAGGTTCACGACCTTGAGGTCATCGATCGAAAGCTTGTTTTGGGCAAGGGCGCGCAGGAGGGTGAAATAGGGCGCGGTACCCTTGGTGACTGCAATGGTTTTGCCCTTGAGATCGGCGACGGTCTTGACCGGCGAATCCGGGCGAACCTGTATGATGGAAGAACCGCCCCAGCTTGCCACATAGATCACCTTCAGCGGCACACCATTGGCGCGGGCCAGAAACGCGGAAAGTGCTGCCGAACCGGCAAAATCCGTCGAGCCGACCTTCAGGAATTCGAGCGAATTGTTGCTTCCGCGGGATTGTACCCAGGTGATCTTGGTGCCGACATCCTTGAACGCTTCCTCAAGCCAGCCCTTGTTCTTTATCAGCAGCGTGTGTGAGGAGTAAAATCCCCAATCCAGCTTCAGCTCAGCAGGAAACTCCTGTGAGCTCTGGGCCAGCGCGCTGCCCGTGGCAAAGGGTGCTGCGAGAGCCCCGGCAATGCTGAGTTTCAGGATCTGGCGGCGAGAATGTTTAGCCTTCATAATAGTGTACCTAATTTATGTAATTTGTGTATTTGAAGGGTATGGGCCGGCGTTTATGAGGTCAATCCAGCCTTCTGGAACCTCATGCCAAACTTCAGGGCGGGCGTGGAAAATCTCCCTACCGCTGGCCGGATCGGCGCGACGGCGCGTTATTCAGGGAAAAAACGATTGGCCGGGCGTTGCAAACCGAGATGATCGCGCAATGTCGTTCCCTCATAGTCCTTTCTAAACAGGCCGCGCCTTTGCAGTTCGGGCACAAGCAGGGTCGTGAAATCGTCAAGTCCGGCAGGCAGGAACGGGAAGGTGACGTTGAAGCCATCCGACCCCTCTTCGTATAGCCATTGTTCCATCTCGTCGGCGATGGTTTTTGCCGTGCCGACAAATGCGAGACC
The DNA here is from genome assembly GCF_053521725.1 of Agrobacterium sp. CG160-95. Classification (NCBI taxonomy): domain Bacteria; kingdom Pseudomonadati; phylum Pseudomonadota; class Alphaproteobacteria; order Hyphomicrobiales; family Rhizobiaceae; genus Agrobacterium; species Agrobacterium sp. CG160-95. The sequence goes on from NZ_JBNWDU010000002.1 coordinate 852,597, forward strand.
CCCATAGCCACCCAGCCGCTGCGCCAGCTGGCGCACCGTCAGCCCCTCGCTCCTTGCAAGTTCGATCACCCTCTCGCGGCTGGATTTGCTTGCATTGGTTTCGGGAATGTCAGGCAAGGGGCCATCGGGATCGAAACTCGAAGCATCGTGGCCGAGCGCAATCGAAAGCGAGGCTATCGCGCTTTCATAATGGACGAGGCTGTCGAGCCTGGCGCGTTTGGCCTTGGCTTCTTCCACGCTATCGCCGACCAGAACGAAAGCGCCCGGCAGGATGACAATGCCGTCGCGGGAACGGCCTGCCGCAACGGTTCGGTCCTTGACGTCCCTGTAGAACGCTTTTCCCGCCGCAAGCGTGGGTGTTGCCGCAAAAACGACCTCGGCAGTTTCGGCTGCAAGCTGGCGCCCCGGCTCTGAAGCCCCGGCCTGAACGATGACGGGCCAGCCCTGCACCGGACGCGCTATATTGAGCGGACCGCGCACGGAAAATTCCGGTCCCTTGTGATTAAGCACATGCATTTTTTCAGGGTCAATGAACAACCCGCTATCGACATCCCGGAGAAAGGCATCATCGGAAAAGGAATCCCACAGCCCGGTAACGACGTCGTAAAATTCCCGCGCTCTTCCATAACGCTCCGTGTGGTCAGGCTGTTCGTCCCGGCCGAAATTAAGCGCCGCATCCGGATTCGCTGTGGTGACGATGTTCCAGCCGGCGCGACCATTGCTGAGGTGATCGAGTGAGGCGAAACGCCGCGCTACGTGGTAGGGCTCATCGAATGTTGTGGAGGCGGTGGCAACCAGCCCGATGCGGGAGGTGACGGCGGCGAGCGCCGAAAGCAGGGTGAAGGGTTCGAACGACGTGACGGTATGGCTGCGGCGCAGTGCTTCCGTCGGCATGTTCAGCACCGCCAGATGATCGGCCATGAAAAATGCATCGAATTTCGCGGCTTCAAGCTGTTGCGCAAATCGCGCCAGATGGCCGAAATTGAAGTTCGCGTCCGGGAAGGATCCGGGATAACGCCACGCACCCGTGTGAAGACTGACGGGCCGCATGAAGGCGCCGAGATGCAGTTTGCGATCGTTTGCCATTGGGCTTCACTCTTTCGTTGAAGTTTTGACCCGAGCGTTTTGTCTGTCGGCCGCCAAGGATCGAAGACCGGCTCGGTCCTCATCGCGACGATAGCCTTGCTGGCGGCTCGGTGCGGCAAAGACTATTGCGATTATGATTTCCAAACAGAAAGATTTTTCCTGAAATCATTCATTTCGCAAGATCGCTTTGCCTGCAACGGGTTTGCCTCATCGTATTGACGTGATATCCGGCAAGCGATGTGCTTCACGTTGTGATCGCCAAGCAAATTTCGACGTATTTCGCGCAATGATTTTAATGAGAAAATGGCGTGAATTCAAAATATTGGTCGATATAGCTAATGTACTGGATGATTTCGAAATCGTCGTTCGAGATCGAAAACGTCGTTTGGAGATCCGGCGTGGTTGGGACACCCCCAAACCGCGCCGGACTGATCCGTGCTCAAACGTCCGCCATCAAACTGCCAGCAGCTTTTCGTTGCCGATGCGGGTTGTCTCGACGGCACCCTCCGTTTCGATGCGCTTGCCGGTGGCCGGATCGAAAAAGTGGAGGTGGGCCGGGGGCAGTTCGAAGTGGATGCGCTGGCCGGGTTTGACCAACAGATCTTCGCCGATGGCTGCGGAGAAAGTTTCGCCGGCGATTTCCGCATGTACGATGCGGCCGGAACCCAGCTCTTCTACAAAGTCCACGGTTGCGGGCACGCCCGCACCCTCGATGCTGACCAGGCATTGTTCAGGGCGAATGCCGACTGTCACGTCGCGCCCGCGCAGCTCCAGCGCGGTCTCGGGGAAGAGTTTCACCGGCTGGCCGCCCAGCATGACGGATGGAGATTCGACCTCCACCCGCGTGTTGAACAGGTTCATCGCCGGTGAGCCGATGAAGGAGGCTACGAAGGTGCTGGCGGGGCGGTGATAGATATCGAGCGGATGACCGACCTGCTCCACATTGCCCTTGTTCATCACCACCAGCCGGTCGGCCAGCGTCATGGCTTCCACCTGATCATGGGTGACGAAGACGGAGGTGGCCGACAGGCGCTGGTGCAGTTTGCGGATTTCGGCGCGCATCGTCACACGCAGCTTTGCATCGAGGTTGGACAGCGGTTCATCGAACAGGAATACCTGCGGTTCGCGGATGATTGCGCGGGCCATGGCCACGCGCTGGCGCTGGCCACCGGAAAGGGCGGCGGGCTTGCGTTCGAGATAGTCGGAAAGGCCAACGATCTTGGCCGTTTCCTCGATGCGGCGAAGACGTTCAGCCTTGGGAACGCCTGCGACCTTCAGCGCATAACCGATATTGCCTGATACCGTCATATGCGGATAAAGCGCGTAGTTCTGGAACACCATGGCGCAACCGCGCTCGCGCGGCTCCAGCGTGTTGACGACGCGCCCGCCAATGGCGATTTCACCTGACGTGATATCCTCCAGCCCAGCGATCATTCGCAGAAGTGTGGACTTGCCGCAGCCCGAGGGGCCGAGGATGACGACGAATTCCCCGGTTTCGAAAGTGAGATCCACGCCGTGCAGGGTCGGGGTCTTGCCATAGGATTTGCGGACCTGCCGAATATCGATCTGAGCCATGATATTAAGAACCTTGTTGTTGAGAGCCACGCGTCGCGTCGTCACTTGTCGGATGACACGAGACCGCGCACGAACCAGCGTTGCAGGAACGCCACGACGAGAAGCGGCGGCATGATGATGATGAGGGAACCGGCAAGCGTGACGTTCCAGTCCGGCGTGCCGTCCTCCGAAGGCAAAAGGGCACGCAACGACATCATCACCGTCTTGTAGGAGGGATCGGTGACCATCAGCAGCGGCCACAGATACTGGTTCCACGAGGAGACGAAGAGAATGGTGGTGAGGGCCAGCATGTTGGTGCGCGAGAGCGGCAGCAGCACGTCGAAAAAGAAACGCACGGGGCCGGAGCCATCCATGCGCGCCGCCTCCGCAAGTTCATCAGGCAGGGTCATGAAAAACTGTCGGTAGAGAAAGGTGCCGGTGGCGGTGGCGACAAGCGGCAGCGACAGGCCCGCATAGGAATTCAGCAGGTTCCATTCGACGTTGACTTCGACACCGCTTACCAGCGCTATAAGGTAACGGAACGGCTGGAACACATCCGCTGCCACGGCATAGGTCGGAACGGCGCGAATTTCGAGCGGCAGCATCAGCGTGATGAAGACGGACCAGAAAAACAGGTGTTTCAGCGGTGAGCGGAAAAACACGATGGCGAAGGCGGTCAGAGCGGAAAGGGCTACCTTTCCCGCAGTGACCAGCGAGGCCATCACCAGACTGTTGAACATGGCGTTGCCCAGATTGGCGCGGTTCCAGGCGGTGCTGAGATTTTTGAAAAGCTCGCCCTGCGGCATGAAGCTGAAGGGCGTGTGGTTCACCTGCTGCACCGTCTGGCTGGCGCCTGCCAATACCACGATGAAGGGGCCGATAAGAAGCAGAAGTCCCGCGACCATGACCACATAGGTAAGGGCGTCGGCATAGGGCGTGCGCTGTATCATCTCTCAGGCCTCACTTGTAATGGACGCGCCGCTCGATGAAGCGGAACTGGATGAAGGTGAAGACCATGATGAGGCCGATGAGGACGATGGTTTGTGCCGAGGCGCCGGAATAGTTCAGCCCTTCGAAGGCCTCGGTGACGATGCGGTAAACCATCACATCGGTGGCGCGGTTGGGGCCGCCCGCTGTCAGCGAATGCACGATGCCGAACGTGTCCTGGCCGACGAAACCCTCGGTCATCATCGTCACCATCAGGAAGAACAGCGTGGGTGCGAGCAACGGCACCTGAATGTCTATGGCGCGGCGGATCGGGCCGGAGCCATCCATCGCCGCAGCTTCCGTCAGCGAACGGGGCACGGATTGCAGGCCGGCAAACAGGAAGATGAAAGTGTAGCCCGCCCATTTCCAGATAAAGATGGCGATGACGAGCGCCAGTGCATGTTCGCCGTATTTCGCCGGGTTCCAGATATCTGGCCAGGCGGCGTTGAGTGAAGCGGCCAACCCGCGTTCCGGCGACAGGATGAAGCGGAAGGCCATGCCTGCGGCGGGACCTGCGATGGCGAAGGGCAGGATATACAGAACCCGGAAAAATCCGGAGCCGGGAAGCTGGCGGTCGACGGAGAGCGCCAGGGTGAGGCCGATGAGGATGGCGACGAAGGGGCCGACGGTCGCGAAGATCAGGCTGACGGTAACGGAATGCCAGTAGAATGGATCAGAAAAGACTTCCTGGAAATTGGCGAAACCAACGAATTCCGCCGCGCCGCCGAAGGGCGGCTGGAGGGTAAAGGCCCAGTTGATCACCGCCGCCACGGGCCAGTAGAAGAACAGGAGGATCAGTGCCAGCTGCGGTAATGCGAACAGCAGCGGCAACCATGTGCTTTTGAAAACGGCGCGCTTTTCCATGAAATATCCGAAACAGAAAATGGCATTAAGGGTTTGCCCGCGCGGAGACGGGCAAACCCAGGCGAAAAGGACCGCTTAGTTCAGCTTGGCGCCGGCATAGGTCTTTTCGAAGCGGCGCAGGCCGGCATTCGAGCGCTCGACAGCCTTGTCGAGTTCGGTCTGAATATCGGCGTTCTGCATGAAGATGGCTTCGAGCGAGGTCGAGACTTCCTTGCGGATCTGCGTGAAGCCGCCGAGGCGGATGCCGCGGGTATATTCGGAAGGCGGCGTAAACGTGAGGCTTTCGATTGCCTTTTCACGGCCCTTATAAGGCGCCTTGTCGTAGAAGCCGTTGGCCTTCATGGCGTCGAAGCCGGTCTTGGTGACCGGGATGTAGCCGGTAACGGTCGACCACCACTCAACCATATCAGGCTGCGCGATGAAGTTCAGGAATGCGGCCGCACCCTTGTATTCAGCTTCCGGACGACCAGCCATGACCCAGAGCGAAGCGCCGCCAACCAGCGAGTTGTGGCGCTCGGTGCCCTTCCAGATCGGCAGCATGGCGACGTCCCACTTCACGCCCTCAGGCATGGTCTTGCCGACGGTCCCGTGGCCCGCAATCGAGGACATGAACATCTGGCAGGTCTGCGAGGTGAAAGCGGGCAGGATGTCCATGCCGAGCTGCTTGGTCTTGACGACGAACAGCTTCTCGTCCTGCATCTTCTTGAAGAATTTGACCTGATCAACGAACTTCGTCTTGTTGATCGTCAGTTCGGCGTCGAGGCCCTGATAACCGTTGCCCTTGGTGGCGATTGGCTGGTTGTGGATGGCAGAGAACTGTTCCATCAGCATCCAGGTGTCGAAATTAAAGGCCAGCGGGCATTCGAAACCGGCCGTCTTGAGCTTCCGGGCGGCTTCTTCAACCTGTTCCCATGTGTCGGGCTTGAAGGTGATGCCGGCTTTTTCGAAAGCGGTGACATTGTAATAGAAGACCGCAGTGGAGGAGTTGTAGGGGAAGGAGTTCAGCTCGCCGTCAGCCGTTGCATAATAATTGGCAATGCCGGGGAAATAGTTGTTCCAGTCGATTTTGTAGCCGTTGTCGGCCATCAGCTTCTTGGCGGGAACGAAAGCCTTGGACAACATCATGTCCAGCGTGCCGGCATCGTAGATCTGGGTAATGGCGGGCTGCTTCTTGGCGCGGTAGGCGGCAATGGTGTTCTGCAGCGTGGCGTCGTAGTCGTTCTGCGACGTGCAGACGATTTCGAATTCAGCCTGGGAGTCGTTGAACTTCTTGCAGGTTTCCTGAACGCGGTCGCCGAGATCGCCGGAAAGGCCGTGCCAGAATTCGAATTTGGTCTTTTCTGCGTGGGCAGCCGTGGCGCCGAAGGCGGCGGCAATGGCAACGCCTGCCACGAAAGAGGTCAGAGCGGAAGATTTCATAAGTTGAGCCCCGTTGATGGAGTAATGGCATGACCGGCGAGGACGTCACGTCCCCAACACGAAGCCACGGGCTCTGCTAGCAGCCGTCTTTGACGGATCGCTTACACTTTGTTGAACGTTTTGTGATGAGTGAAGATACAGGTACGCATAGGCGTCCAGGGAAAATCAGATAAACGGGTTTTATCTGATTTTCCGTTGCTTTTCAGTTCTTTACTTAAAATGTCTTTCTTCGCTACTTGTCGCTGAATGACTTGTTAGCATCAACCTCGACGTGCCGCTTCGATGGTGGCGACGTCGATTTTCTTCATATCCATCATTGCCGCGAAGGCACGTTTGGCCTCGGCGCCGCCGGCAGACATTGCTTCCATCAACACCCGCGGGGTGATCTGCCAGGAGATGCCCCATCGGTCCTTGCACCAGCCGCAGGCACTTTCTTCTCCGCCGTTGCCGACGATGGCATTCCAGTATCGGTCCGTCTCTTCCTGATCCTCAGTCGAAATCTGGAACGAGAAAGCCTCGGTGTGCTTGAATGTCGGCCCACCGTTGAGGCCGATACAGGAGACGCCTGCCACCGTGAATTCCACCATCAGCACGTCCCCCTCCTTGCCGGAGGGGAAATCGCCCGGCGCCCGATAGACGGAATTGACGGTGCTGTCGGGAAAGGTCTCGGCATAAAATCTGGCTGCGGCCTCGGCATCCCTATCGTACCAGATGCAGATCATGTTCTTCTTCACGGCGTGTTCCTCCCAAAAGAAAGCCCCATTCGGTAAACAATGTCGCCATGCGCCGATCGTTCCGAAAGGAGGCGGGAAGGTGCAATTTTGCAAAGGAATAAAGGTTGTGCGTCATGACGGTGCCGGCGCGATGATCAAACACGACGCGCATGGATATTTAAATCCAGCGCCTCACCCTTCGGCGATAGGCATCATGCCGGGCCCAGCCGCGCCCGTTCTGAAGAATAAATATGAAACAATGTCTCTTTGTAACGTGAAGAGCGTGCTTGACCCAATATGCAGATTTTTGCGGCAGGAAGACGCGTATTGCCCAAATTTCGCCCTTACCATCAACTCGCGTGATCAAGGTCAAGATTATCCTTAAATATTATTTAATAATGTAATCATATTGTTGGTGAACGATTTTCAGTAGAAACTGTCCAGCTGCCATCGGAGGATCGCGCGTGAGTTTTCTTGATCGTGGTGCCAATGCTTTCGCGGTTCTTGCCGCGCTCTCCAAATCTCAAGCCATCATCGAATTTGATATGGCCGGAAAGATTCTCGCCGCCAACGAGAATTTCTGTCGTGCGCTCGGTTACGAGCTGGCGGAAATAGTCGGCAGACATCACAGCATGTTCGTTGAACCTGAAGTCGTGTCATCGCAGGACTACAAGGCCTTCTGGTCAAAGCTTTCGGCCGGCCAGTTCGATCAGCGGCAGTACAAGCGCATTGGCAAGGGTGGCAGGGAAGTCTGGATCGAGGCCTCCTATAATCCGGTGTATCGTCGCGGCAAGCCGGTGAAAGTGGTCAAGATCGCCACGGATATTACCGAGCGCAAGCTGAAGGCGGCGGAAGATGCGGGCAAGATCGACGCCCTGTCGCGGGCGCAGGCCATCATCGAGTTCTCTCCTAACGGCGAGGTCCTGACGGCCAACGAGAATTTTCTGGCGGCGCTCGGCTATTCGCTCGCCGAGGTGCAGGGAAGGCATCATTCGATGTTCTGCGAACCCGCCTACACACAGTCCCCGCAATATGCGCAATTCTGGAAAAGGCTTGCCGGCGGCGATCTGGTGGCGGATGAATTCATGCGGCTTGGCAAGGGCGGTCGCAAGGTTTTCATTCAGGCCTCCTATAATCCGATCTTCGATTTGTCCGGCAAGGTGTTCAAGGTCGTCAAATTTGCCACCGACGTGACTGGACGTGTTGAAAATGTCGAAAAGCTCGCGCAGTCCCTGACCAATCTGGCTGACGGTGATCTTTCGCAGAGCATCGACAAACCCTTTATCCCCTCGCTTGAAAGATTGCGGTCCGACTTCAACGCAGCCTCGAAAAAGCTCAAGAAGGCCATGACGCTGGTCTCTGAAAATGCCGGCGCCATTTCTTCGGGGTCGAATGAAATAAGATCCGCGGCCGACGATCTCGCCAGACGTACGGAACAGCAGGCCGCCTCTATCGAGGAAACGGCTGCAGCCCTCGAGGAAATCACCACCACCGTCAATGATTCAAGCCGCCGGGCGGAAGAGGCTGGAAAAATCGTTGGCCGTGCCCGCGACCATGCCGAACATTCAGGTCAGGTTGTGCGCGATGCGATCAGTGCCATGGACCAGATCGAAAAATCGTCGCGTGAGATTTCGAATATTATCGGCGTTATCGACGAGATTGCCTTTCAGACCAATCTGCTTGCGCTGAATGCAGGCGTGGAAGCTGCCCGCGCAGGCGAAGCAGGCAAGGGTTTTGCCGTGGTCGCGCAGGAAGTTCGCGAACTTGCGCAACGCTCGGCGACTGCCGCAAAGGAAATCAAGAGCCTGATCAACGCGTCTGGCACGCAGGTTGAAAACGGCGTTGGCCTTGTTACCAAAGCGGGCTCTGCCTTGCAGGAAATCGCGGAACAGGTGCGCGACATCAACACCAATGTCGTAGCGATCGTCGATGCCGCGCGCGAACAGTCGACCGCGCTCGCCGAGATAAATCAGGCAGTCAACACCGTTGACCAGGGAACGCAGCAGAATGCCGCGATGGTTGAGGAGCAGACGGCTGCCAGCCACAGCCTTGCACGGGAAGCGGCAGCGTTGTTTGAGCTTTTAGGGCAATTCCGGTTCGATGACGCATCGCACTCGACATCGTCGTCGCGGAGCGGCTTCGAGCAGCAGGCTACCTTTGCCACTCCGCGTCGCCCGGCATCCCGCCCGCTTGCGGTGCGCGGTTCCGCTGCAGTCGCCGTCGAACATGAGGATTGGCAGGACTTCTAAGCACACAAGATGGCCTTGCCGACGCGGAAATGCGACCTTTATTCTGGACGCATGGAAGCCTCGGCAAGGCCCAAACCGAAGCTTCCATTGAAGAAGAGCCGTAGGTCTGGGCATATCTTGCAGAATGCCTGATAATCGGCGTATCGGGCGTGGGATTTGCGGGGAGTTTTGCTTGGCGGGGATATCGACACGCTGCGTGAGTCTTGCTCTGTGGTTGCTGGCGCTTGCCAGTGGCACGACCGGGGCCGAGGAGAAGGCCGATGGCAAAGTCTCCTGCACCTACACCCATGATGTCGCGCCGGAATTGTGCATCCGTGTCGAAAGCTACAATAACGACCTGTGTCACGCCATCGAGGTTCTGGCCGGGCGCCACGCCGTTCCGCCGGATTATTTCGCCCGGCTCATCTGGCGGGAAAGCCTGTTCCGGGCCAATGCGGTCAGCCCGAAGGGCGCGGAAGGCATAGCACAGTTCATGCCTGGAACCGCAAAGCTGCGCGGTCTCAAAGACAGCTTCAACATAATCGCCGCACTCGAGGCCTCTTCCCGGTATCTGTCCGAGCTGAATACGCAGTTTGGCAATTTCGGTCTCGCCGCCGCAGCTTATAATGCGGGCGAGGCGGGATTGCGGAATTTTATCGCGACCGGTCGGCTGCCGACGGAAACCCGGGATTATGTGTTTGCGATAACGGGATATCCGGTTGAGAAATGGAAGGACAATCCGCCGGAAAAGGCGGCCCCGGCATTGGATGAGACCCGCTCCTTCATCGATGCCTGTCTGCGTCTGGCCGATACGCGAACGATGAACGATCCTGTCCTCATCTCGTCGGCCGACTGGGCGCCCTGGGGCGTGCAGCTTGCCGCCCATTATAATCCGGCGGTGGCGAACCGGCTTTTTACCCGCGCCATTGGCCAACTATCCGGGCCGCTTAATGCCGAGCGGGCTTTGATCGTGCGGCAGCGAGGCGGCAATTTCGGTTCGCGCCCGCGTTATGCCGCCCGCATCGGCCGCAATACACGCGCCCAGGCCAACGAGCTTTGCGGCGAAATCCGCCAGGCCGGCATTCCCTGCACCGTGTTCCGCAACAGATGAGAACACCTGTATGACCCTGTCGATCATAACAAGTTGATCAGCATCTGGGTCGCACCTCCTTTCAGAGCAAAATTATCGAGCCTAGATTGCAACGCTGACGACGGAACGTGTCGGCTGATGGTATTCTGTGAGGGAAGAAAACTGAAAATGAGATGGCTTGAAACGGGATGTCTGGTCGGCGTGCTGGCCGCCATTTCTGGGTGCGCCACGACCGGGCAGACGGACGCATCGCAAACGGTGGCGAGCCTCGTGGGCCAGCCCCTGGATGCGGCTATCGCCAGACTCGGCCGTCCTAACAAGGTGATCATCGACAAGGGCGCGACGGAATCCTATTGGCTGAAGGTGGATGTTGAGACCTATGCCGGCCTCTCCAACAAGCGGGAAATCCGCACCTTGAACGGGCAGGTGCGGATATCGGAAACGGAAGGCATGAAGATCAAGGAGCATCGCCGCGACTGCATCATCAAGATCACCGCGGATCCCGCTTCCACCATCAAGACCAGCGAAATCATCGGCAATCCGGCCAATTGCGAGAACATTATCAATCGCCCAAACACCTGAGGCGGTCGCATTCGAGACTGTTACATCGCTTCGAACGACCGAACCACCGTAAGAGGTGGATTGTGGGCGATCTCCTAATATGCGACCATCCGTGCCGGAGGATGCGTGCATGGTATCGACGCTGTCGCATATACGAGAGATCGAACGTGTCGGCATGGGCGCGGTCAGCCCCCGTGATACGCCGGTCATCCAGTCCTGGCTGCGCTGCCTCAATGACTACAAGCTCGACCCAACGATCGCGCAGGAAGCCTATATCGTGCCCGAGCTGAAGCTTCGGGAGCATCGCGAGCAGGCCGAGGAGCTCATCCGTATCGGCCGCTCCGGTCTCGAAGCCCTGTTCAACCAGATTGCCGAGCAGAATTACGTCCTGTTGCTGTCGGATGCCCGCGGCGTTACCGTCGATTTCATGGGCGACCCGACCTTCGACAACCAGTTGCGGAGGGCGGGGCTTTACCTTGGCTCGGAATGGTCGGAAAACCGGGCCGGTACCTGCGCCGTTGGCGCCTGCCTCGTTTCCGGCGAGCCGGTGATCATCCATCAGGATGACCATTTCGATACCAGCCATATCGGGCTGACCTGCACTGCGGCGCCCGTCTTCGATACGCTCGGCGATCTCACCGCCGTGCTCGACATTTCCCAGCTGCGCTCGCCGACGGCCAAGGCCAGCCAGCAACTGGCGCTGCATCTCGTTGCCTCCACCGCGCGGCGCATCGAGCTTGCCAATCTCATGACCCGCACCCGCAATGACTGGGTGTTGCGTCTTGCCCGTTCACCTGAGTTTCTTGACGTCGATCCCGATGCGGCGATCGCCCTTGATGGCAGCGGACGTATCACCGGCATGACCCATGGTGGCTTCGGGGCGCTGGCGCGCTCCATGAACATGCACGGCCTTGCCACCCGCGATTTTCTCGGCCAGCCGATTTCCTCGGTCTTCGATATCGATGTGGACGACCTGCCGCGCTTTATGCGCGGGCGGCCGAATGGCGAGCGGCTTTTGCGCGCCCGCAACGGTCTGGTGCTTTTTGCCAGCGCGATCGCGCCCGCCGTCAGCATTCGCGCTCCTGTCACGCCTGAGCCACGCTTGCCGCGAGCGCTGAGGGACATGAGCAACGGCGATCCGGCGATGGAAAAGGTGCAGGCACGGGCAGCAAAGCTTGCCGCCCGCGATATTCCCATCCTCATTCAGGGTGAGACGGGCAGCGGCAAGGAATATCTAGCACGGGCGATCCATGACAGCTGCAACAGCGACGGTAATTTCGTTGCCGTCAATTGTGCGGCAATCCCGGAGCATCTGATCGAATCCGAATTGTTCGGTTACACACCCGGTGCCTTCACCGGCGCCAGCCAGAAGGGCAAGCGCGGTCTCATCGAGGAGGCAAGTGGCGGCACTTTGTTCCTGGATGAGATTGGCGACATGCCGCTCTCTCTTCAAAGCCGCCTGTTGCGCGTGCTTTCGGAAAACGAGGTGCAGCCGGTTGGCGCATTGAAAGCCAAGCCGGTGCGTCTGAGAGTACTGTCCGCATCGCACCGCGATCTTGCCGAGCTGGTGAAGGAAGGCCGTTTCCGGCAGGACCTCTATTATCGCCTGAACGCCGCAACGGTGACGCTGCCGGCGCTGCGGGAGCGCGAGGATCTCGGCTGGCTGATCGATCAGTTTCTCCGCCGCATCGAGAAGGAAAACGGCGAGACCTACAGGATCGATAAGGCGGCACGGGCAATTCTGCTTGACCATGACTGGCCGGGCAATCTGCGCGAACTCTTCAATGCACTGCGGGTTGCAGCCGCGCTTTCCGATGGCGGCAAGATCGATCCGGGTAGCCTGCCTGAACACCTCTTTGCCGAAGTCGCCACCGATGATGCTTTGCGCGATGACGACGATCTGCGCCGGGCGCTGAAGGACTGCGGCAACAACGTCTCGGCGCTGGCGCGAAGCCTCGGCGTCAACCGCTCCACCATTCACCGCCGTCTCAAACGCCTGAATTGACTGCGTCCGAACCGGTGCGACCATTGCAACACCTGTTGCACGGAACCTGTTGCATTCTGCCGGCGAGCCTCAGAGCTGAATTTGTAACCAATTGAAAATACGTCAAGATATGGCGCAAGCCATTCTGGCATGCCGCTTGCTGATCCTTCTGTGCAAGAACTACAGGAGGAAATGCAATGAAGGCACTGCGCTTTCACGCCGCCAAGGACCTACGCATCGAGGATGTGGATACGCCACCCGAGCCCGGTCCGGGTGAGGTGCTCGTCGAAAACAAGTTCTGCGGCATCTGCGGTACGGACCTGCACGAATATGCCTATGGCCCGATCTTCGTGCCGAAGGAGCCGCATCCTTTCACCGGCGCGCACGGGCCGCAAATTCTCGGTCATGAATTCGGCGGTGTCGTAAAGGCCGTAGGCGAGGGCGTTAGCCATGTAAAGCCCGGCGACCGGGTATCGATCCAGCCGCTCATCATGCCGCGCCATGGCGACTATTATGCTGATCGCGGTCTTTATCACCTGAGCACAAATCTCGCTCTCGCCGGTCTGTCCTGGCATTCCGGCGGCATGGCGCAGGCCGCTCTTCTCAACGACTATAACGTCCAGCCGATACCCGATGCGCTCTCCGATCAGGAAGCGGCCCTCATCGAGCCGACGGCAGTCGCGGTTTATGCCTGCGACCGTGGCGGTGTCACGGCCGGGAGCAGCGTGCTTGTGACCGGTGCCGGGCCGATCGGCATTCTCGTCGCCATGGCGGCCAGGGCGGCCGGTGCCTCGCAGATATTTCTTTCCGATCTCAACGACACGCGTCTGGCGCTGGCGCGGGCGGCGCTTGGCGAGGTGCGCACGATCAATCCCAAGACGGAAAAAGTGGGCGATGTCATCCGCGCCGAGACCGAAGGCAATGTTGGCTGCGATGTCGCCATCGAATGCGTCGGCAATGAATATGCGCTGAAGAACTGCGCCGATGCCGTGCGCAAGCAGGGCGTTGTGGTGCAGACCGGCCTCCACCCCGGCGAAAACCCGCTGAACTGGTTCGACGTGACCTTCAAGGACATCGATATCCGCGGCTCCTGGGCCTATCCGACTCACTACTGGCCGCGTGTTGCCCGGCTGATCGCCAGCGGCCAGATCCCGGCGAGCCGGATCGTTACCAAAAACGTCTCACTCAGCGAGGCGGTCACGGAAGGGTTCGACCAGCTGCTCGACCCGGCCGGCAAACATCTGAAGATCCTGATCGACCTGTCGCGATAGGCCGATTTGAAGTGCGGGGCGGTTGAGGAGCCGTCCCGTTTCCACATTGAGCAGGAGGAGGAATACATGCTCGACAAGCCCCCCACCACCCGCCTTCAGGCGCTTCTCGATACGTTCGGGGCAGCACTCGAAGCTGGCCGCATCGATGATGCCGTTAATCTGTTTGCCGAGGATTGCTACTGGCGCGACCTCGTTGCCTTTACCTGGAACATCAAGACCGTTGAAGGTCGCGATCAGGTGCGCGACATGCTGCAGGCGCAGCTTTCGACGGCCAGACCCACAAACTGGCGCATCGCTACCGGCGAGGAGGCAACGGAGGCGGATGGTGTGCTTGAAAGCTGGATCACCTTCGAGACGGCGACAGGGCGCGGCTACGGCCTCGTGCGCTTCAGGAACGGGCAGATATGGACGCTGCTGACGGCGCTTTCCGAACTGAAGGGCCATGAGGAAAAATCGGGCTTCACCCGCCCGCTCGGCGCAAGGCACGGCCAGAACCTTGGTGCCAAAACCTGGATGGAGGAGCGCGAGGAGGAAGCGCGCACGCTCGGTTATGACAAGCAGCCCTATACCGTCATCATCGGCGGTGGACAGGGCGGCATCGCGCTCGGCGCCCGGTTGCGCCAGCTCGGCGTGCCGACGATCATACTCGAAAAGAACGAGCGGCCGGGTGACAGCTGGCGCAAGCGCTACAAGTCGCTCTGCCTGCATGATCCGGTCTGGTACGACCATCTGCCTTACATCGATTTTCCGAAGAACTGGCCGGTCTTTGCTCCCAAGGACAAAATCGGTGACTGGCTCGAATTCTACACGAAGGTGATGGAACTGAACTACTGGACCCGCTCCACTGCCAAATCCGCCAAGTGGGACGAGGCGGCGAAGGAATGGTCGATCGTCGTCGATCGCGACGGCGAGGAAGTCGTGCTCCGGCCAAAGCAACTGGTCTTTGCCACCGGCATGTCCGGCAAGGCTAATATTCCGGATTTCAAGGGGCGCGAGCGCTTCAACGGCGATCAGCACCATTCCTCGCAGCATCCGGGGCCGGATGGGTACAGGGGCAAGAAGGTCGCCGTGATCGGTTCCAACAATTCGGCCCATGATATCTGCGCCGCACTCCACGAAGCGGGTGTCGATGTGACCATGATCCAGCGCTCGACGACCCATATCGTCAAATCCGACACGCTGATGGATATAGGGCTCGGTGCGCTCTATTCCGAACAGGCCCTGGCGAATGGGGTGACGACGGCGAAGGCCGATCTCATCTTCGCGTCGCTGCCCTACCGGATCATGCATGAGTTCCAGATCCCGCTTTACGACAAGATGAGGGAGCGCGACGCTGATTTTTACGCCGCACTGGAAAAAGCCGGGTTCCAGCTAGACTGGGGTGCGGATGGCTCGGGCCTCTTCATGAAGTACCTGCGGCGCGGCTCCGGTTATTATATTGATATCGGCGCCTCGCAGCTGATCATCGATGGTAAGGTGAAGCTTGCCGCCGGTCAGGTGGACGAGATCACCGAAAATTCGATCAAGCTCGCTGACGGCAAGGAGATTCCTGCTGACGTCATTGTCTATGCGACGGGATATGGTTCGATGAATGGCTGGGTCGCCGATCTCATCGATCAGGAAACGGCAGACAGGGTCGGCAAGGTCTGGGGTCTCGGTTCGGATACGCCGAAAGACCCGGGGCCGTGGGAAGGCGAGCAGCGCAACATGTGGAAGCCGACGCAGCAGGAGGCACTGTGGTTCCACGGCGGCAACCTGCACCAGTCGCGGCATTATTCGCAATATCTCGCCTTGCAGTTGAAGGCGCGTATGGAGGGGCTTCCTACACCTGTCTATGCATTGCAACCGGTTCACCACACACGCTGACCACGGGTATTTCGATCGATAACGGTAATGTACAAAGGGGGCGGAACATTCCGCCCCCTTTCTGAATCCAATGCGGGCAATGCCAAACGGACGCCGCCCGGTTTCTGTGGATCACGGCAACCGCTGTTGTTAGTGTGAGCCTCTGCGCATATGTTGGAAAACTCAATATCGATTTCCGGCCAAAGCGGACAGAAGCACAATGACCTCCCAGTTGGATTTTTTCGCTTCCGCGACGGCGCGGCTTCCTCAGGCTGAGCGCGGGCGAAAAGCGGATGGTCGTGAAACGACGCTGAAATCGGTTCCTGACGATGAGGCTCTGGCCGCACATCTCGAATCCACAGGCAATTACCGCGTCCTGCGCAAGTTGCAGCCGCGCGCGATCTGCGAGCAGCCCCGACCGGGGTTTCCACGTCAGGGCGTGATCCTCGACACCGAGACCACGGGCCTCAACCACCGAACTGACGAGATCATCGAAATCGGCGTCATTACCTTCACATTCGACGATCAGGGCACGATCGGGGATGTCACCGGGGTCTATGGCGGTCTGCGACAGCCGGGCACTTCCATCCCGGAAGAAATCACGCGCCTGACGGGTATCACCGATGAAATGGTTGCCGGACAGACGATAGACATCGACCGGCTGACCTCCCTTGTTGAAGGTGCTGATCTGATCATTGCCCACAATGCCGGCTTCGATCGTCCGTTTTGTGAGGCCTTCTCGCCGATCTTCCGCAATAAGGCCTGGGCCTGCTCCGTTTCTGAGATTGACTGGAGTGGTCGGGGTTTTGAGGGCAGCAAGCTCGCCTACCTCATCGGGCAATCCGGCTATTTCCATGACGGCCACCGAGCAGTCGACGATTGTTTCGCTCTGCTGGAGGTGCTGGAACAGGTACGCGCCGGCCAAAGCGGGACGCCCTTCATGGAACTCCATGAAGCCAGCCAGCACTCCCGGGTTCGCATTTACGCGGAGAACAGCCCGTTCGACATGAAGGATCATCTGAAAAAGCGGGGCTATCGCTGGTCTGATGGTTCCGATGGCCGGCCGAAATCCTGGTGGGTGGAACTGGCGGAGGAAAAGCTCGAAGAAGAGCTGCATTTCCTCCGAACCGAAATTTACCGCTGGGACGCCGATCCCACGGTCAAGTATCTGACGGCATTCGACCGGTTCAAAGCCGGCTAGAAAGAAACCGCGACGGCCGTACCGTCAAGTTTGCACAGCTCTGCGTTTTTTTTGGTGTTTGTCGATTTTCTTGCTCAAAATTTGAGCGAGTAGGCGCGAGCTTTTTCGCGGCATTTTGATTTTAAAACAATATCTGTTCTGGCACGGGCTTTGCTTTCAGTCTTGTATGCAAGATTTACATACCAAGCAGGACCGTCAGATAAACATCGAAGAAGCCATCGTTTCCGGCATTCTTTCGGCGCGCATCCGGCCGGGCACGCGGCTCAGCGAAAATCAGCTGGCTGGACTCTTCTCCGTTTCACGTACGCGGGTACGGGAGGCGATGATGCGGCTGGAAACACGTGGCATCGTCCATGTCAGCGCGCGGCGAGGGTGGTTCGTCGTCGAGCCCTCCGCCGAGGAGGCGATGACCATCTATGAGGCGCGGCGGATTATCGAATCCGGATTGCTTCGCAGCATGCGGATGCTGTCGGAGGAGGGGCGCAAGGTCCTCGTCGCGCATCTTGAGGAAGAGAAAGTCGCAATAGCCGCAGGTGACCGCCAGCGCCTTACCTGCCTCATGGGCGATTTTCATATCCGCATCGCCGAGCTTTGCGGCAATGCCGTGCTCATCGAGCTGCTACGCGATCTGACCGCCCGGACAATTCTGATCTCCATGCTCTACCAGTCGGAGTTTCATGCCCTCCAGTCCCATGAGGGGCATTGCCGTATCTTCGACGCGATGGCTGCGGGCGATTTCGTGAGGGCGGCGGAGCTTTCCATCGAGCATCTGGACGAGGTGGAAACCGGCCTCGACCTCACACGACGCCCCGATCCTCTCGCCGGCCTTCGCCGGTCGCTCGCCCTACCGGAAATGAATGGCGGCGATCCGGATAAAATTCACATGCAACACAATCAACACAAGGAGAATGACATATGATCTTCAGACGGACCCTCATCGCTGCCGCCGCCATGGCTGCCGCCTTTGGTCTTTCCGCGCCCGCCAAGGCGGATGCCCTTGCCGACATCACCGCACGCGGCACGCTGCGTGTGGCCGTACCGCAGGATTTCCCGCCCTTCGGTAGCGTTGCTGCTGATATGACCCCGCAGGGTTATGACATCGACATGGCCAAGATGATCGCCGACAAGCTGGGCGTGAAGGTGGAACTCATCCCGGTCACCAGTGCCAACCGTGTTCCCTATCTCCAGACCAACAAGGTCGATCTCGTTATCTCCAGCCTCGGCAAGAATGCAGATCGTGAAAAAGTTATTGATTTCTCTGATGCTTACGCGCCTTTCTTCAACGGCGTTTTCGGCCCGGCCGACGTCGCGATCTCCAAGGCCGAAGACCTTAAGGGCAAGACCATCGCCGTCACGCGCGGTGCCGTCGAGGACCTGGAACTGACGAAGGTCGCGCCTTCGGACGCCACCATCAAGCGTTACGAGGACAATAACGGCACCATCTCTGCCTTCCTTTCGGGCCAGGTGGAAGTTGTCGCGACAGGCAACGTGGTTGCAGCCGCCATCCTCGCCAAGAACCCCCCGAAGCGTCCGGAATTGAAGTTCCTCATCAAGAACTCTCCCTGCTACATCGGCCTCAACAAGAACGAGCCGGCCTTACTGGAAAAGGTCAACGCCACCGTAGCTGCGGCCAAGGCCGACGGCTCGCTGAATGCGATCGCCACCAAGTGGCTTGGCCAGGATCTGCCGAAAGACCTTTGATCATCGTTTGCCATGGTCATCCCGGATCCGCCGGGATGACGCCTTTCTCCACCGGCGCAAGGGGACTGTTTCTTGAGCTATCAATTTGATTTCCTGTGGCTTGGCGAATATTGGCCACAAATTGCCAAAGGCATCGCCATTACCAGCCAACTCACGCTGGTCGGCGGCGTGGTCGGCGTTTCACTTGGCATCGCCTGCGCCTGGGCCCGGGCGCTCGGACCTTCATGGTTGAAGCCCATCGTCGGCACCTATGTGGAGCTCATCCGCAATACGCCTTTTCTGATCCAGTTGTTTTTCATCTTCTTTGGCCTGCCTTCACTTGGTTTCAAGCTTACAGAGCTGACCGCGGCCAATCTGGCGATGATCGTCAATCTGGGCGCCTATAGTTGCGAGATCATCCGCGCCGGTATTCAGGCGACGCCGAAGGGCCAGTTCGAGGCGGGCGCGAGCCTTGCCATGACGCGCTTCGAAACGTTTCGCCATGTGGTGCTCACACCTTCGCTGCAACGCATCTGGCCGGCGCTTTCCTCGCAAGTGGTGATCGTCATGCTCGGCTCGGCCGTCGTCTCGCAGATTGCGGTGGAAGACCTGACCTTTGCGGCGAACTTCATCCAGTCGCGCACGTTCCGCGCCTTCGAAGCCTACATCCTGTCAACTGTCATCTACCTGCTGCTCGCCATCTTGTTGCGGCAGGGCATGCTGGCGCTCGGCAGCTTTCTTTTCCCGAGGAGGGCGGCACGATGACTGAATTCACCTTTTGGGACATTCTGCGCAACCTGCTGCTCTCCACCCGCTGGACGCTGTTGCTATCGCTCGTTTCCTTCATCGGCGGCGGTATGGTGGGCATCGTGCTTCTTTGGTTGCGCATCAGCCCGCGCCGGGCTTTGAACCGCGCTGCCCGCATCTATATCGAAGTCTTTCAGGGCACCCCGCTGCTAATGCAGCTTTTCATCGCTTTTTTCGGCCTCGGTCTCCTCGGGGTTGATGTTCCGGCCTGGCTTGCCGCTGGCGTGGCGCTTATCCTCTGGACCGCTGCCTTCCTTGCGGAAATCTGGCGTGGCTGCGTTGAGGCGATTGCGAAGGGCCAGTGGGAGGCGTCCGCCAGCCTTGCCATGGGCCGCCTGCAACAGATGCGTTACGTCATCCTGCCGCAGGCGCTCAAGATCGCCATTCCGCCAACGGTCGGTTTTTCCGTGCAGGTCGTCAAGGGCACAGCACTCACCTCCATCATCGGTTTCGTTGAACTGTCCAAGGCCGGCACGATCGTCACCAATGCCACCTTCCAGCCCTTCACCGTCTATGGGCTGGTTGCTCTCATCTATTTCGCCCTCTGCTGGCCGCTGTCGAAATCCAGCCAGTTCCTAGAAAGGAAGCTCAATGTCGCTCATCGAAATCACTGAAGTCCACAAGAGCTTTGGCGACAATGAGGTGCTGAAGGGCATAAATCTGGATGTCGAACCCGGCGAGGTGATCGCCATCATCGGCAAAAGCGGCTCTGGAAAATCGACGCTGCTTCGCTGCATCAACGGACTGGAGACGATCAGCGCCGGCTCGATCCAGGTGGCAGGTGCGCAGTTGCTGGACGATGAGCTGCATCTGAAGGCATTGCGGCTGAAGGTCGGCATGATCTTCCAGCAATTCAACCTCTTTCCGCATCTGACGGCCGGCGGCAATGTCATGCTTTCGCAGATGGTGGTGAAAAAGGTCACCAAGCCGGAGGCCGAGGTGACGGCGCGCAGGATGCTGGAGCGTGTCGGGCTGGCGCACAAGTTCGATGCCTATCCGGATGAACTGTCCGGCGGCCAGCAGCAGCGCGTGGCGATTGCCCGCGCCCTTGCCATGCAGCCTATCGCCCTTCTCTGTGACGAGATTACCTCGGCGCTCGACCCCGAACTCGTGTCTGAGGTGCTAGCCGTCGTGCGCGAACTGGCAAAGGAAGGCATGACCCTGTTGATGGTGACGCATGAAATGAAGTTTGCCCGCGACGTCTGCTCGCGCGTCGTCTTCATGCATCAGGGCCGCGTGCACGAGATCGGCCCGCCGGAAGATGTTTTTGCCAATCCCCAGACGCCGGAACTCAAGCAGTTCCTTGGCATGATCTAAGCACAGTACCGACGCACGCGACCGGAGCGGTGCGTGCGTCGGCAGTAGCCTTTGTGTTGTGTTTGCCGGGAAAATGTCCGCCATTCCAGTGGTGTCAGCCAGTTCGTTTCGATGGCACTCTTTTCCCGATTTCATGTTTCGCTGTCGGTCGCTCAGATCGCATACAATTTCCGCACCAAATCGAAAACAATCGATGTAAATTTGAGCAGGCCGGTGACGGGACCGGTGGGCACATCGAAATTCCCTCTTTATATCAATGGCAAAGCCGATTGGCACGGCTCCTGCATGACAAAGACGTCGCAGGAGAGTGTTCATGAGCAAAGCCGCAGCAATCGACATCGCTTCCGTTTCCAAGATTTATGGCAACACCACCGCGGTGCATGCCATAAGCCTCAAGATACCGGCAGGAAGTTACTGCTGCCTGCTTGGTCCTTCGGGCTGCGGCAAGACCTCGACACTGCGAATGATCGCCGGCCACGAAAGCATTTCAAGCGGCGATGTCAGGCTTGGTAATGTGGTCGTCACCGATCTGCCGCCCGCCAAACGCGGCACGGCAATGATGTTCCAGTCCTATGCGCTGTTTCCTCATCTCGATCTCGTCGACAACGTTGCCTTCAGCCTCAAGATGAAGGGGGTGGACAAGGAAGCGCGCCGCGCCAAGGCGCTGGAGATGCTGCGGCTGATGCAGCTCGAACCCTATGCCACCCGGCGCCCGGCCCAGCTTTCCGGCGGGCAGCAGCAGCGCGTGGCGTTGGCTCGCGCGCTTATCACCGACCCCGAGGCGTTGCTGCTGGATGAGCCGCTTTCGGCACTCGATCCTTTCCTCAAGATCCGTATGCGGGCCGAGCTGAAGAAGCTGCAAACCTCGCTCGGCATCACCTTTGTTCACGTCACACACAGTCAGGAAGAGGCAATGGCGCTGGCCGACGTCATCGTCGTCATGAATGACGGCCGCATCGAGCAGGCAGCGACACCGCGCGAGTTGTTTGAGCGCCCGGCCACCGCTTTCGTCGCCCGCTTCATGGGCGATCACAATGTCATTTCCGGCCGGTTCAAGGAAAAGAACGGCGATCTCGTCACGCTGGAGGTTGCAGGCGGCGGCACCTTCACGGCGGGCGGCGTTGCCCCGGATGACGGCGCGGTCGATATCGCCGTTCGTACCGACCGTGTGCGCGTCGGCGAGGCGGATCAACCCGGTTTCGGTTTTACCGGCATCGTCTCGAATGTCGAATATCGCGGTGCAAGCGTGAAGATCGCCGTGACCGGCGCGGGCATTGAGGATTTCAACGCCATCCTCAGCGACGTCGCCTTCTTCGAAAAGCCGGTAAAGACCGGCGACGCCATACCGCTTTCATGGAATGCGGCCGATGCCATCGTGCTCGGCCGGGTAGAGAAGTGACCCCAAAAATAACCAGAGGAGAACTTTGAAATGACCGACAACTCCAACAGCAACAAGGGCCTGTCCCGCCGCGGCCTTCTAAAGGCAGGTGCCGCGGCAACAGGCGCGGCCATCGGCTCCGGCCTTGTCACCGGTTTCCCGACCATATGGGCGCAGAACCCGATCACGATCCGCCAGTTCGGCACGGGTGTTTCGAACCTCAATGCGATTGCCGAAAAGTGCAAGGCTGATCTCGGTATCACGCTGGAGATGACGGCGACGGATTCGGATGCGGCCGCGCAGCGCGCCGTGACCCAGCCGAACTCCTACGATATCGCCGACATCGAATACTGGATCCTGAAGAAGGTCTACCCGGCGGGTGTCATTCAGCCGATGGAAATCAAGAAGCTGAAATATTACGACAAGATCGTTCCGCTGTTCAAAAACGGCAAGCTGACGCCCGATAGCGTCGTGGCCCAGGGTACCGCCCCGCACACGGTCGGTTTCGTCGAAAAGCCCGGCGACAAGAAGTTTGCGAAAAGCGAAACCGATTATTTCACCATGGTTCCGACCATCTACAATGCCGATACGCTCGGCATTCGCCCCGATCTCGTCGGCCGCGATATCACCAGCTGGGCCGATATCATGGACCCCAAGTTCAAGGGCAAGGCCTCTATCCTCAACATCCCCTCCATCGGCATCATGGATGCGGCGATGATCATGGAAGCCATGGGCAACATCAAATATGCCGACAAGGGCAACATGACGAAGGAGGAGATCGACAAGACCATCGACTTCCTCATCAAGGCCAAGAAGGACGGCCAGTTCCGTGCCTTCTGGAAGAGCTTCGATGAAAGCGTCAACCTCATGGCGTCGGGTGAAGTCGTGATCCAGTCCATGTGGTCGCCCGCCGTCGCCGCCGTTCGCTCCAAGGGCATCGCCTGCAAATACCAGCCGCTCAAGGAAGGTTATCGCTCGTGGGGCGGCGGCCTTGGCCTTGCCAAGCACCTCTCCGGTGCCAAGCTGGATGCGGCTTACGAGTATATCAACTGGTACACGTCCGGCTGGGTCGGCGCCTACCTCAATCGTCAGGGCTATTACTCCGCCGCCATGGATACGGCCAAGGAACATATGTCGGCCGACGAGTGGGGTTACTGGGTCGAAGGCAAGCCCGCGCAGGGCGATATCATCGCGCCTGATGGCAAGGTCATGGAAAAGGCCGGTGCAGTGCGCGACGGCGGTTCGTTCCAGGAGCGCATGGGCAAGGTCGCCTGCTGGAACTCCGTCATGGACGAGGACCGCTACATGGTTCGTCGCTGGAACGAGTTCATCGCGGCCTGATCTTCTCACCTTTCGCAGACATGAGGCCGCGCCGACGCGGCCTCTCTTTCACAGGCAGCCAGCAGGAGAAAAGCCTTGGTGACAGTCAGATTCATCGGCGTGAGCGAAAAAAAGGACAAGCCGTCCCGCAGCTTCGCCCTGCCGCAGAAGCTTGTGTCCTATATTCAGGCCACACCGCTTTTCCTGATCCTCGGCTTTTTCCTGCTTTTACCGATCGTCATGATCGCCGTCGTCAGTTTCTGGGATTATGATTTTGCCCAGATGTATCCGGGTTTCGTGACCTTCAACTATACCGAGACGCTTGGTTCCTGGGTCACGTGGCAAACCTATATCAACACGCTGAAATTCGCCGCCATCGTCTGGGCGATCACGCTGTTCTGCGGTTTCTGGGTCGCTTATTTCCTCGCTTTTCATATCCGCACCACCACCATGCAGATGGTTCTGTTCCTCGTCTGCACCGTGCCTTTCCTGACGTCGAACATCATCCGCATGATTTCCTGGATTCCCGTTCTCGGGCGCAACGGTCTGGTCAACAGCGCGCTGGTCAGCGCCGGCATCGTACCTGCGCCAATCGAATGGCTGCTCTATTCGGATTTTGCCGTGGTGCTGGCCATGGTGCATCTTTATACGCTTTTCATGGTCACACCCATCTTCAACACGCTGATGCGCATCGACAAATCGCTGATCGAAGCGGCGCGCGATGCCGGGGCCACTGGCTGGCAGACCCTCTGGAACGTTATCATTCCGCTTGCCAAACCTGGCATGGCGATCGGCAGCATCTTTGTCGTGACGCTTGTCATGGCCGATTTCTCCACGGTTCAGGTGATGTCCGGCGGGCAGAGCGCGTCGGTGGCACTGATGATGAAGAACCAGATGTCGCTGCTGCAATATCCCGCGGCGGCCGCAAATGCCGTCATCCTGCTCATCCTCGTTCTTCTGATGGTCGCGGGCATCCTGCGCATCGTCGATATCCGCAAGGAGCTGTGACCCATGCATTCGGAAAAACGCGGCCGTGAATTCTATGTCCTCGCCTTCTTTTTTCTGCTCTTCGTGCTGTTCCTCTACGGCCCGCTGTCGGCAATCCTCATCCTGGCCTTTCAGGGGCCGAATGGCGGACTGACCTTTCCACTCAACGGTGTTTCGCTGCACTGGTTCGGCAATCTTTTCGAACAGCAGGCGGTCGGCGATTTTGGCGGCGCGTTCCGCCGTTCCTTCGGGCTTGGCGTCATGGTCATGGTCGTCACGGTGCTCGTCTCGCTTTTGGCGGGTCTCGCTTTCCGGCGCAAATTCATCGGCGCGACGCCGCTATTCTATCTTTCCGTCGCAAGCCTCGTGGTGCCATCGATCATCATATCACTCGGTATCGGCGTTCTTTTCCAACAACTTGGGCTGGAACCTTCATGGTATACATCAGCATTTGGCGCGCATCTGACCTGGACGCTGCCATTCGGCGTGCTCATCATGTTGGCGGTTTTCAACCGTTTTTCTCCATCCTATGAAGAAGCCGCCCGCGATCTCGGGGCATCCGCCTGGCAGACCTTTGCCCATGTGGTGCTGCCGATGATTGCACCGAGCCTGATAGGCGTCGGCCTGTTCGGCTTTACGCTTTCCTATGACGAATTTGCCCGTACGCTGATGACGTCAGGCACCTACAACACCCTGCCGCTGGAAATCTACGGCATGACCACCAACGTCACGACGCCAGTGCTTTACGCGCTCGGAGCCGTCACTACCCTTTTCTCCTTCCTGGTTATTGCGGCCACGCTTGGCCTGATCGTTACTCTGAACCGTCGCCATTCGCGTTGATGAAAAAACAGAACATGCGCATCCTCGTCATTAATCCGAATACGACGCAATCCATGACAGCGACGATCGCCGACGCGGCGACGCGGGCGGCCAGTTGCGATACGGAAATCCTGGCAGTGACCTCTTCCATGGGGCCTGTCTCCATCGAAGGATATTACGATGAGGTTTTCGCGGTACCCGGCCTGCTGCTCGAGCTTGCCAAGGCGCCGACGCTTGGTGCCAGGGCAGCCGTCATCGCCTGTTTCGACGACACCGGGCTCGATGCGGCCCGCGCGCTCGCCGACATACCCGTAATTGGGATTTGCGAAGCGGCGGTTTCAGCCACGGCATTCATCGCGCAGAGGTTTACGATCGTTACGACGATGGAGCGTTCGCGGCTGCCGCTCGAACATCTCGTTCACCGTTATGGCATGTCTGCCCGCTGCAATGTGCGTGCCGCCGATATTCCCGTCCTGTCGCTGGAAGATCCGGCATCAAATGCCAGGGAG
Source organism: Agrobacterium sp. CG160-95 (assembly GCF_053521725.1). NCBI lineage: Bacteria > Pseudomonadati > Pseudomonadota > Alphaproteobacteria > Hyphomicrobiales > Rhizobiaceae > Agrobacterium > Agrobacterium sp. CG160-95. The sequence goes on from NZ_JBNWDU010000002.1 coordinate 878,217, forward strand.
AGGCTGCGGGAAGAGATTTCACTGGCCCTGCGTCAAGATCGCGCCGAAGCGATCGTGCTTGGCTGTGCAGGTATGGCGGATCTGACCGCCGAGCTGCGCAGCGAATTCGGCGTGCCTGTTATCGATGGCGTCGCTGCGGCGGTGAAACAGGCGGAATCGCTGGTATCGATGGGGCTTTCGACCGCCAAGCGCGGCGCCTACGCCACGCCACTCGCCAAGCCCTATCGCGGATTGCTTGAAGCGTTCGGGCCGGACAGGCTTTCCGGGGTGTCTGTGGACGGTTGAAACAGCCGTTCCAATGTGTTCGGGCGGTGACGCGGTCTGCCGTAAAATGCACGCGAATATTTCCCAGAAATCGGCGACGGATTTTGCGCGGGTCTGCGTTAAAGTGGCAAGGTGCGGGACATCCTCACTGAAGCCGCCGTCATTCCGCATGGATTTCGCCCGTGTCCGACAGGACAGTACGGAGACAAAGCCCGATACATGGTAAGCGATCCGGATGCAGATTTGGTGGCGGATGTCGCTGCGGGAGATGTCCGCGCGATGCAGGCTCTGGTGACGGCCAAACTGCCGAGGATCATGGCGCTTGCCACGCGTATGCTGGGTGATCCGGCAGAGGCGGAAGACATCGCCCAGGAGACCTTCCTGCGCATATGGAAACATGCAGGCACGTGGCGGCAGGGGCGTGCGAAATTCGACACATGGATCCACCGGGTGGCGCTGAACCTCTGTTACGACCGGTTGCGAAAGCGCCGGGAAATATCGGTTGCTGAGCCGCCCGAACAGATTGACGGCAGTGTGCTGCCCGATGCCGCCCTGCCATATGATGGTGACGAGAGCGGTGCCGTGGCGCGCGCCTTGCAGGCCATACCCGCGCGACAAAGGGAGGCGATCGTTCTGGTCTATTATCAGGAGATGTCGAACCGCGAGGCGGCTGATGTCATGCATGTCAGTGTGGACGCACTGGAAAGCCTTCTGGCGCGTGGCCGCCGGGCACTCCATGCGATTTTGAATGAGGGCGACCAATGAACGGGGCGAAGAAGACGCTCATGGATAACAAGGTTTTTTCCGATCTTGTGGCTGCCTATGGTGCCGATCCACAACGCTGGCCGGAAGACCGGCGGCTGGAGGCCATGGCTTATGCGGAGACGGCAGACGGCAGGCGCCTGATTGCGCAGGCGGCACCTCTCGATTTTATGCTGTCGGCATATCGTCTTCGCGACCCTTCGGCCATGCTCAACGCGAAGATCATGGCGCAGGCAAAGGCGCAGACCACCAGACGCAGATGGATCGTCCGGTACGGGCTGGGTGCGGGCATGATCGGCATCAGCCTTGCGGGCGCGCTGACGGGAGCGGTTGCCGTCATCAACCTCACGCCACCGCCCGCCCTGACATTGGGCGATACGTTGACCGCGTTCGGAAACCTGCAAACCGAAAACGAAATGACCGAGGAGACGAAATGAGCGATCAGAATTTCCGCTGGATAGTCGTTGTCCTTCTCGTCGCGAATACATTTCTTGTCTGCGCGCTTGCCGGCGCAGGGTTCGTTTATCTGCGGAACGACCCGGCCGCTGCCGCTGCCCGCATGCCGCTTGCGGGCGAACAATTGCCAAAGACCGAAAGGGAGGCCTTCCGGCGCAGCCTTAGCGATGCACGCAGGACCATGCGTGAAACCTCCGCCGAGGCGCGCCAGGCGCGTATCGAGGCGGCGTCCCTGATGGGGGCAGAAACGCTTGACCCGGAGGCATTGTCCGCAGCGCTCGAGCGTGCCCGCAAGGCGGAATATGAGGTACGCGCCGCAACCGAGATGCAGGCCGTGGAGTTCGCCCGCACATTGTCACTAGAGGCGCGGCGCCGGCTGGCGGAAGGCTTGCTTGCCCGTGAGGCGCCGAAACCGGCCACGAAATAATCACATTTCAAAAGCGACGGATTTTGGCCCTGGCGCCCGTTGAAAGGTCGATAACGAAACGGAGTTCGTATCGGCCATGTCAAATTCCAGGGAATTGGATGCAGCACTCTGTCTGTGGCGTTTCGGCCTCGGCGCGCGTGAAGGCGATATCCAGGCGATCAAAGACGACCCACGCGATCTGTTGCGGCTGGAAATTACCGAACGCGCCACACCAATTCCTGTCGGCGCACAGCTTCATTCCAGCGCCGATCTTCTGATATCGCTGATGGCGTATAACAAGGAGATCAAGGCCGAGCGTGAAAAACCTGCTGTCCTTGCCGTCGCGGCCACCACCGGCGCCGCGGGTGCGACCGCAGGGGCCATGAGCCCACCATCGCCGGCAATGGCAATTGCCGCAAACGCTATGGACAATGCGGGCATGGTGCCGCCTGCCAGTGCTTCACAGGACAAGAAGCCGGACGTGCCGGACACCAGGCGCCCCTATTTTCCCCAGCAGATACTGCTTGCGGAGGCGGACGCCCGCTTCAACGGCACGATACGCCAGCCGCTGATCGGTTTTGGCGAGCGGTTGGCAATGTTCTGGGCCAATCACTTCGCGGTTGCCACCGGCAAGGGCGGTGATGTGCACATTCTCGCCGGCGCTTTCGAGCGTGAGGCGATCCGTCCGCATGTCTTCGGCAATTTCGAGGATATGCTGGTCGCAGTCGAGACCCATCCCGCCATGCTGTATTTTCTCGACAATCAGCAATCGATCGGACCGAATTCGCAGGCCAACAGGAACGGCAAGCGCGGGCTCAACGAAAACCTCGCGCGCGAAATCATGGAACTGCATACGCTCGGGGTGGATGGCGGCTATAGTCAGGCCGATGTTACAGCACTTGCCCGCATCATCACCGGCTGGAGCGTCTATCGCGACGAGAAGCGTCCGGGTCCGCTTGGCCGATTTTCCTTCAACGCCAACAACCATGAACCCGGCGACCATGCCGTGATGGGCATCACCTATGGTGAAGCGGGGGTAGAGCAGGGGCGGCGGGCGCTGCGAGATCTCGCGCATCATCCGGCGACGGCCAGCCATCTCGCTTACAAGCTGGTACGGCATTTCGTCAGCGACCATCCACCACCGGAACTGGTGGCGAAACTTGCTGCCGCCTACACCAAGAGCCACGGCGATCTTTCCGCTACCTATATGGCGCTTATCGAGGCTGAACAGTCTTGGAGCCCGGCGCTGACCAAGCTCAGACCCCCGTTAGATTTCGTGACGACCGTCATCAGGGCGAGTGGAATAGTGCCAAAACCCGAGCAGGTAATTTCAGTGCTCAACGCATTGGGTCAGCCGCTGTGGAACCCCTCCGGACCGAACGGTTTTGCCGATGTCACCGATAGCTGGGGTTCTTCCGAGGGCCTGGCGACGCGTATCGATGCCGCCAGTCTGTTCGCTCATCAGGTTGCGGGTTCAATCGATCCGCGCGACTTCGTCGCAGACCGGCTGGGGCCGCTTTTGTCCGAGGAGACGAAAAAGGCCGTGCAGCGGGCTGAGAGCAAACCGCAGGGACTGACGATTGCTTTCCTTTCCCCCGAATTCCAGAGGCGTTGACCATGCTGTGTGAACATCTTTCCCCCACCCGCCGCGCTCTTCTTGGCACAGGCGGCGCGCTTTTTGCCTGGGCCTTCATGCCGCGTTTTGCTTTTGCTGCCGGCGGGCGCGACCCACGTTTCGTCACCATCATCCTGCGCGGCGCGCTCGACGGGCTGACCGCCGTGCCGCCCGTCGGCGACCCCGACTATGAGGCGCTAAGGCAACAGATCGCCATGCGCACTGAAGGCGACAATCCAGCCCTAGCGCTGGATGGTTTCTTTGCGCTCCATCCATCCCTTCGCAATTTCCAGCGGCTGTACCGGAAGGGCGAGGCAGCGGTGGTCCATGCCAGCGCTACCGGTTATCGTGACCGTTCGCATTTTGATGGCCAGGATGTGCTGGAATCGGGTTTTCCGACCCCCGGCCATGTCGAGACGGGTTGGCTGAACCGTCTGCTCGAACAGTTGCCGGCGGGTGAAACCATCAATCCAGCTGCGGCCGGGCAGCGGGTGAGCGGCCTTGCCATTGGCGCCAGCGCTCCGCTTGTCATTCGCGGCAAGGCACCGATATTGGGATGGGCGCCATCCGTTCTCAAACCCGCCGATGGCGATCTCGCTCCGCGCCTTGCCGATCTCTACGGCCAGACGGACCCGATGCTGGCGGCATTGCTTGCCGAGGGCATCGAAACCGGCAGGATCGCCTCCGGCGTCGATATCAAGGCGCGCGGTGGTCCGGGTGATCCCGTTGGCATGGAGCAGATGGCGCGCGGTGCAGCACGGCTGATTGCGCACCCGGAAGGGCCGCGCGTTGCGGCGCTGGCCTTCGAGGGTTGGGACACCCATGCCCATGAGGTCGACCGTCTTTCAAAATTGTTGAGCGGGCTGGACAATGCGCTTGCCGCCTTCGAGCAGGAGCTGGGGCCGGTCTGGAAGGATACGGCTATATTGGTCGCCACGGAATTTGGCCGCACCGCCCGTATCAACGGTACCGAAGGAACTGACCACGGAACGGCAACAACGGCCTTTCTCGCCGGCGGCAGCATCCGTGGCGGGCGTGTCATCGCCGATTGGCCCGGCCTCAAGCTCGCGCAGTTGCGGGATGGGCGGGACCTTGCGCCCACGACGGATATTCGCGCGATCATCAAGGGCCTCGCGGTCGATCATCTCGGCGCAAGCGCTGCCATGCTCGACAAGGCGGTCTTTCCCGGTTCGGAGGCAATCCGGCCCATGAAGGGACTAATCGTCTGAGGCTCGAAAAGGCGTGAAACGAAGATATGGCGCGCGTCGAACGATCCCGTTCATCGAGGATGCGCTTCCGCCTCTTCATATCCCTGTCATAATAGTGTCTGATATCGATATCGTTTTTGATACGGACATTGTGTAGACGAACAGCCGTTGCACGCTCAGGGAGCTTTTTCGTGAAGTCGTCAACGCAAACCATCCGCACTGAAGCGGCCACCCCTCGAGGCGGCACGCCCGGCGAAGTTTTTACGGCGTTCCTGAAGCTCGGGGTCACCTCCTTCGGCGGTCCCATCGCCCATCTCGGTTATTTTCGCGATGAGCTGGTCGTGCGGCGCAAATGGATCGATGAGGCGGGTTATGCCGATCTCGTGGCGCTCTGCCAGTTCTTGCCGGGGCCGGCCTCCAGCCAGGTCGGTTTTGCCCTTGGGTTGCTGCGGGCAGGGCCGCTCGGTGCGCTGGCGGCCTGGACGGCCTTCACCCTGCCATCCGCTATCCTCCTGCTTCTCTTCGCCATGGTCGCCGCGTCGATAGAAGGGCCGGTCGGCAATGGCCTGTTGCATGGCCTCAAGATCGTTGCGGTCGCCGTGGTGGCGCAGGCCGTCTGGGGCATGGCAAAGAGCCTTGCTCCAGATAGACAGCGTGCCAGCATCGCGCTCGTCGGCATCATCTGCGTCGTGTTTGTCGCGGGCGCTTTTGGCCAGATTCTGGCGCTTGCCTTGGGTGCCATTGCGGGGCTTTGCTTCTGCCGCAGCGAGGCCGCGCGTCAGGCATCCCATCTCGCATTCCGGGTGCCGAAAAGTGTCGGATACATTGCGCTTGCCACTTTTGCGCTCCTGCTGGCCTTCCTGCCGGTCTTCGCGGCGATGGCGGGCTCGCAAGGCCTCTCATTGTTCGATGCGTTCTATCGTGCCGGCGCCCTTGTCTTTGGTGGCGGCCATGTGGTGCTGCCGTTGCTGCAATCGGCAGTGGTTTCCACGGGCTGGGTGACGGAAGATGCGTTTATCGCCGGTTACGGTGCAACCCAGGCCGTTCCCGGCCCGCTGTTCACCTTCGCGGCCTACCTCGGCGCTGTGGTGGGGCCGCAGCCGAACGGTATTGCGGGAGCAGTCATTGCGCTTGTCGCGATCTTTCTGCCGGGCATGCTACTGCTCGTCGGTGCGCTGCCCTTCTGGGAGGGCTTTCGCAAGCACCTTCTGGCGCAGGCTGCCATGCGCGGCGCAAATGCCGCCGTCGTTGGCATTCTCGGGGCCGCGCTTTATGATCCGGTGTGGACAAGCGCCATATTCATGCCGAAGGATTTTGCACTTGCGCTGACGGGTTTCATCCTGTTGACGGTGTGGAAGACGCCGCCATGGATCGTGGTGGTCATCTGCGCGATTGGTGGCGTTCTGCTCGCCCTGTCATAGGCCGTCTTGCGCAGGACCGATATTGGTAAACATCCAGTCCGAGAAGGCCTGCATGGCTGGTGTCGGCGGCTTTGATTGCAGCCTCGTCAGCCAGTAGCTGCCAAGCGATATGGTGACGGGGAAGGGCTGGACGATAGTCCCGGATGCCAGATGCCGCGAGAACATCGATGGCGGGGCGAGCGCCACGCCGAGCCCTTGCAATGCGGCCTCCATCATGCCGAGCGAGGTATCGAAAACGATGCCGGCATTCACCTGCGCCACCGGTGTTACGCCAGCCGCGGCAAACCACGTGGCCCATTCGTCAGACCTGTAGCTGCGCAACAGCGTGGCGTCCGCGAGATCAGTGGGGGATTTCAGTGTCTCCGCCAGTTTCGGCGTACAGAGAGGCGAAAGGGGCGCCTCGAAAAGCCGGAATGCATCCGTGCCATGCCAGGAGCCCTGGCCGAATCGAATGGCGAAATCGAGGCCTTCGGCGGCCATGTCCACGCGGTTGTTGTTGGTGGAAACGCGCACGTCGATGAACGGGTGCCGCTTTTGAAATTCCCTCAGCCGCGGCAGCAGCCAGCCCACGGCAAAGGTTCCCACGACGCCTAGAAACAGCAGTTCGCGCACCTGACCGGCTTCGATCCTGTCGAGCGTGATCGCCATCTGGTCGAAAGAGCTGGTGACCGTCGGTAGCAGGGCTTCGCCTTCCGCGGTGATTTTCAGGCCTCTTGGAAGCCGTTGAAAAAGGGAAACCCCCAGTCGTTTTTCGAGGCCCTTCACCTGTTGGCTCACAGCCGCCTGCGTCACGCAGAGTTCTATGGCCGCGCGGGTGAAACTGAGGTGCCGCGCTGATGCCTCAAATGCCCTCAAGCCGTTCAGTGGAAGAAATTGCCGAACCATTCAAGACCTAGATTTTATTATGCCTCGTCCGAGATATCATGATTTGTTCGTGCAATGTAGGGCGGTTAAACGTCTTTCGCTGGGGACGGCGCAGGCGCCGAAAATCCACTTGAGGTTTTGGAGAACGCGAAAGATGAAACTTAATCGCAGACATATTGCATTGGCCACATTGATCTCGACGAGCCTGTTCACGCAGACTTTTGCCGCTGATGATGCCAGGCTGAAAGCGATAACGGATGCAGCGATCAAGCCGGTGATGGAGAAGAACGGTATTCCGGGTCTGGCCGTTGGCATCAGTGTCGATGGCGAAAATCACGTCTTCACCTACGGTGTCATGTCCAAAAGTACGGGCCAGCCGGTTACCCCGCAGACGCTTTTCGAGCTGGGTTCCATCAGCAAGACATTTACGGTCACGCTCAGTACCTATGCGGAGACGCAGGGGAAACTGTCACTATCAGGCAAGGTCGAAGACTATCTTCCCTCCATGAAGGGCAAGCCGTTTGGCGATGTCACGCTGATGCATCTTGGCACCCACACCGCCGGCGGCTTTCCGTTGCAGGTGCCGGACAATGTCGAGACGGAGCCGCAGCTTTTGGCCTATCTCAAGGCCTGGAAGCCCGCATACAAGGCGGGAACGCACAGAACCTACGCCAATCCCAGCATCGGAATGCTCGGATACGTCACCGCAAAGGCCATGGGCCAAAGCTATGACAGCGCAATGCAGGACGTACTGTTTCCGGCGCTTGGATTGAAGAGCACCTTCACCGTGGTGCCCAAGGCAAAGATGGCCGATTATGCGCAGGGTTATAAGAGAACCGGCGAACCGGCCCGCATGACGCCAGCCATTCTCTCATCGGAGGCTTACGGGGTCAGATCGACGGCGACCGACATGATCCGTTTCGTCAATGCGAATATGGGGCTGGAAAAGCTGGACGGAAAACTCCAGCAGGCGATCGCCAACACTCATACGGGATATTTCAGCGTTGGCGCGATGACGCAGGATATGATTTGGGAGCAATATGCCCACCCGGTCGCGCTGAAAACACTGATCGAAACGAACTCCGGCGCCTTGCTCAAGACGGTGCCGGTATCGGAAATTTCGCCGCCGATGAAGCCGCGTGGCGATGTCTTCATCAACAAGACCGGCTCCACCAACGGTTTCGGCGCCTATGTGGCGTTCATACCGGAGCAAAAACTCGGTATCGTCATTCTGGCCAATAAAAACTATCCCAATGAGGATCGTGTTGCCGTGGCCTACGAGATTTTGAACGGACTCAAAAGCTTCGAATGATGTCAGTGCTGGCGTAAACGCGTACAGGACAAGGGTGGCATTTCGGTCGTAATTCATTTGCTCGCCTGCATTGTCATCCTTGCCTTGAAAGCATGCATTCCCGACCCTGAAAATCGGCGTATGCCCATATTTTGAGCGCTTGTAATCAAGGCTCAAAAATGGGCTTGACGTCTGCCGAAATTTCTCACCAAATGAACCAATGTTCGATTGGTTCACACAAATGGTGCGGCTTGGCGACAAACCCTAACGACAATTCAAACTACGCTCTGGCGAAGCTTCGCGAGTATATTCAGACGAAGAATCTCGCGAATGACGGCCGTCTGCCGACGGAGCGGGCATTTGCCGAGACCTTCAATGTCGGCCGTCGGTCAATCCGCCGTGCTCTGGAGGTTTTGGAGGCCGAGGGTCTTATCTGGCGTCGCCAGGGGGCCGGAACCTTTGTGGGTGAAAAGCCGGACGATTGGTCCACCCAGGTGACCGAAATGGTCGCCAGCACCGATATCATGGAAATCATGGAAGTCCGCCTGCGCATCGAACCGCAACTGGCGCAGCTTGCAGCCATGCGCGCCAAGCCCGCCGAGGTGGAGCGCATGCGCGCGCTCGTCAAGAAGACCGGCGAAAGCACGGATGCCGATGCCAAGGAATTGTGGGACGGCTCGCTCCACCGCCAGATAGCCCAGAGTGCTGGCAACAAGCTGTTCCTGTCGATCTTCGATGTCGTGAACCGTATTCGCCAGGACGATGCCTGGCAGTCGATACGCGAACTCGCCCGGCGCAGTGGCACGAATGGCAAGGCGTCTTTCGAACAGCATGTCGCCATCGTCGATGCCATTGCCGATCGCGATCCGGCGCGTGCCGGAGAGGCGATGCGCCAGCACCTTCTCATGCATCAGGAACGATTGATCCGCGCCACTTCGCTCGGCTTTCAGGAGGAGACGGCTGCGGAAGACCGTGCGGCGAAGAGCATCAACGAAGCCGACAATCCGCTTACTCCGGCCTCATAGGCCGCGGACGAAAATCCGCCGGTCCTTCGGGGCCGGCCAATGACAAAAGTCAAAGAAAACCAGACCAGAGGATCGAACATGAAGAAAATCTACACACTGACTGCGGCGCTGTTGGCAAGCGCGTTTCTGACCGCACCAGCCATGTCTTCCGAATTGCGCATCGGCCTCAACGATGACGCGGACGTGCTTGATCCCGCGCAATCGCGCACCTTCGTCGGCCGTATCGTCTACACCTCCATGTGCGACAAGCTGGTGGATATCTCGCAGGACATGAAGATCGTTCCCCAACTTGCCACCGAATGGGCTTGGTCCGAGGGTGGCAAGGTGCTGACGATGAAAATTCGCGACGGCGTGAAGTTCCACGACGGCGAGACGCTGGATGCGGCCGCCGTCGTTGCCACCATCGAGCGCAACATGACCCTTCCGGAATCCCGCCGCAAGAGCGAGTTGTCCTCGGTTGAAAAGGTTGAGGCCACCGCGCCGCTGGAAGTCAAGTTCACGCTGAAGACGCCCGATGTCACGCTGCTTGCCCAGCTTTCAGATCGCGCCGGCATGATCGTCGCGCCGAAGGCCGCCAAGGAACTGGGCGCGAATTTCGGCTCCAAGCCGGTTTGCGCCGGACCGTTCAAATTCGTCGAGCGCATTCAGCAGGACCGTATCGTCCTCGAGAAATTCGCGGATTATTGGGACAAGGACAAGATCAAGGTCGACAAGATCGTCTACCTGCCAATTCCCGATACAACTGTGAAGCTTGCAAACCTCCGCTCTGGCGATCTCGACATTGCCGAACGTATCTCGGCGTCCGATGCGGAATCCGTCAAGAATGACCCCAAATTGACCTATGCGGACGTGATCGGTCCGGGCTACATGGCCATGTATGTCAACATCAACAACGGCGCGCGCGCTGACAATCCGCTCGGCAAGGACAAGCGCCTGCGTCAGGCCTTCTCCTATGCGATTGACCGCGAAGCGATCGGCCAGATCGTGTTTGAGGGTACGTCCAAGGCCGGCAATCAGTCATTCCCGCCGACAAGCCCATGGTTCAACCAGAACCTGCCGGTGCCGCCCCGCGACATCGACAAGGCCAAGCAGCTGATGAAGGAGGCTGGCTACGAGAAGCTCGATATCGAACTTCAGCACGCCAACAACACCACGCAGACGCAGATGATGCAGGTGATCCAGTCCATGGTGGCGGAGGCTGGCTTCAACGTGACGCTGAAGGCCACCGAATTTGCGACGCTTCTTTCCGAACAGACCGCCGGCAACTATCAGCTCAGCCGTTCCGACTGGTCTGGTCGTATCGATCCCGATGGCAATCTTCACCAGTTCGTCACCTGCAAGGGCGGCATCAACGATGTGAAATATTGTAATCCTGAAGTCGACAAGCTGCTGAACGAAGCACGCGCCTCGACTGAAGATGCGGTCCGCAAGGAGAAATACGATGCGGCAAGCGTCATCCTAAACGACGACATGCCGATCATCTATCTCGGCCACCAGCCCTATGCCTATGCCATTTCCAAGAAGGTCAAGGGCTGGGAGCCTTCGCCTGATGGCATGATCCGCCTTCTCGGCGTCAGCAAGGACTAAGCGCTTCAAATCCGCCGCACGGCTTGCCGTGCGGCCCTCCAGAACGTGCACGAACGGGGGCAATGCCATGCCTGTCTATATCGGCAAGCGACTGCTGGTCGCGATCCCGACGCTTTTGATCATCTCCATCTTCGTCTTCTCGCTGCAGAAACTGTTGCCGGGTGATCCGGTTCTCGCCATGGCGGGTGAGGAGCGTGATCCGGCGACGATTGAATTCCTGCGGGAGAAGTATCGCCTGAACGACCCGGTGCCGCTCCAGTACATCAACTGGCTGGGCGGCGTGGTGACCGGCGATTTCGGTATTTCGCTGAGGACCAACCAGCCGGTGCTGGAACTGATCGGCCAGAAGCTGCCGGTCACCATCCAGCTGGCTGTGATGGCGATGTTCTTTGCGATGGTCATCGGTATTCCGATCGGCATTCTGGCCGCCGTCAAGAAAAACACATGGATCGACTACACCGCCAATATCGTGGCGCTTTCCGGCCTGTCGATCCCGAATTTCTGGCTCGGTATCATGCTGATCCTGCTGGTTTCAGTGAAGCTCGGCTGGCTGCCGGCATCCGGATATGAATCGATATTCGTCGACCCCGTTCGCTCCATCGAGACGATGATCATGCCCGCCTTCGTGCTCGGCAATGCGCTTGCGGCAACGTTGATGCGCCACACGCGTTCGGCAATGGTCGCGGTTTTGAGTTCAGACTATATCCGCACCGCCCGCGCCAAGGGGCTTTCGCCGCGCGAGATCATCCTGTCGCACAGTTTTCGCAACGCGCTTCTGCCCGTCATCACGCTGTTGGCACTGCTTTTCGGTGAGTTGCTGGCCGGTGCGGTTCTGACGGAGCAGATATTCACCATTCCCGGCTTCGGCAAGATGACCGTCGATGCGGTCTTCACCCGCGATTACGCCGTCGTCCAGGGCATCGTGCTCTGCACCGCGGTCGGCTTCATCCTCATGAACCTGCTGGCGGACATTGCCTATGTCCTGCTTAACCCTCGCCTCAGGGCGACGATCTGAGGCCTGATATCATGACCGCTCTCGATCAAAACCTGTCCGTACCGGTGCCGCGGCAGGAAAGCCGCGCCTGGAAGAAAATGAAGCGCAACAAATCGGCGCTCGCCGGTCTGATTATCGTGCTTTTCTTCACGGTACTTGCCGTTGCAGCACCGATCCTGCCGATTGCTGACCCTATTGCGACCAGCTGGTCGGCCATCCGCAAGGCGCCGTCCGCCGCCCACTGGCTCGGCACCGACGATCTTGGCCGTGATATCCTTTCGCGCATGATTTATGGCGCGCGCGCCTCGCTGATGGCGGGTGTTGTCTCCGTCATGATTGCGGTGGTCATCGGCGTGCCCTTCGGATTGATCGCCGGTTATTTCGGTGGCTGGGTGGATATGGTCATATCGCGCATCACCGAAGCGCTGCTGGCTATGCCGTTCCTCATCATGGCTATTGCCCTTGCGGCCTTCCTTGGCCCGAGCCTTACCAATGCGATGATCGCCATCGGGCTTTCCGCCATGCCGATTTTCGTTCGGTTGACCCGTGGTCAGGTGCTAGCGGTCAAGATGGAAGATTATGTCGAGGGGGCAAGGTCGATTGGCCTCAACCACTTCGACATCATGACACGATACATCCTGCCAAATGTCTTTGCTCCCATCATCGTGCAGGCGACCTTGACGGTTGCGACGGCCATCATTGCGGAAGCGAGCCTGTCCTTCCTCGGCCTTGGCCAGCAGGCACCGGCGCCGTCGTGGGGTTCCATGCTGAACACCGCGAAGAACTTTCTGAGCCAGGCGCCGTGGATGACGATGTGGCCCGGCATTGCAATTTTCCTCGTCGTCATAGGCTTCAATCTCCTGGGCGATGGCCTGCGTGATGCGCTCGATCCGCGCGAAGCATGATTTCTCATAAGGAACTGACTGAATGACCGAATTTACCACACGCCCCGAGATCCTTGGCACATTCGGCGTCGTCACCTCGACGCACTGGATCGCATCGGCCGTGGGCATGGCAATCCTCGAAAAGGGAGGTAACGCCTTCGACGCAGCGGTTGCCACCGGCTTCGTGCTGCAGATCGTCGAACCGCATCTCTGTGGCCCCGGCGGCGACATGCCTGCCGTCTTTTATTCAAAGAAGAAGGACAAGGTCGAAGTCATCTGCGCGCAGGGGCCTGCTCCGAGTGGCGCCACCATCGAGCACTATACCTCGGAGGGGCTTAAGCTGATCCCCGGCGATGGTCTGCTTGCAACCGTCATTCCCGGAGCCTTCGATGGCTGGATGTTGATGCTGCGCGACTACGGCACGATGAGCGTGCGCGAGGTGCTGGAACCAGCCATCTATTATGCCGAATACGGACATCCGACTCTGCCGCGCGTTTCCGCCACCATCAAGGGGCTGGCGGAATTCTTCGAGAAGGAATGGCCGACATCCTACGAGACCTGGCTGCCGGGTGGTGCCGCACCCGAGCCGCACGCCCTTTTCAGGAATCCTGTACTTGCGGAAACCTACAAGCGGATCGTCACTGAATCCGAAGCGCGTTCGGGTCGCGAAAACCAGATTGAAGCCGCACGCGACGCTTTCTATCGGGGTTTCGTTGCGGAAGCCATCGACACTTACGTCAAGACCGCTGAAGTCATGGATGCAAGCGGCACCAAGCACAAGGGCGTGCTGACGGCGCAGGATATGGCGGACTGGAGCGCGACCATCGAAGCGCCGCAGACGCTTGATTATCATGACTGGACGATTGCAAAGACGCCTGCCTGGGGGCAGGGACCGGTTTTGTTGCAGTCGCTCGCCCTGTTGAAAGGCTTCGATCTTGCGGCCATGGACCCGTCCGGCCCCGATTTCATCCACACCATCGTTGAGGCCATGAAGCTCGCCTTTGCCGACCGTGAGGTCTATTACGGCGATCCTGATTTCGGCCAGATTCCGACGGAATATCTTCTCTCTGAAGGCTACAATGCCGGGCGTCGTAAACTGATCGGCACCGAGGCATCGCTCGATCTGCGTCCCGGCATCGTGCCGGGTTACGAGAAGCAGGTGGACGCCACCATGGCCATGCTCGCCGAAATGAGCGGCAAGGGCACCGTCTACGAGCCCACCATGTCGCATCTTACCGAAAAACGCGGCGATACCGTGCATATCGATGTCATAGACCGCTGGGGCAACATGGTCTCAACCACGCCGTCCGGCGGCTGGCTGCAATCATCGCCAATTGTTCCGGCATTGGGCTTTGCGCTCAATTCCCGCGCCCAGATGTTCTGGTTGAAGGAAGGCCTGCCGACCTCGCTCGCACCTGGAAAACGCCCGCGGACCACGTTGACACCCTCGCTCGCGCTGCATCAGGGACGCCCCTCCATGGTGTTCGGTACTCCGGGCGGCGATCAGCAGGATCAGTGGCAGCTGCCCTTCTTCCTGCGTTATGCACATCACGGCAAGAACCTGCAGGCGGCCATCGACATGCCGCTGTTCCATACCTCGCATTTTCCGGGCTCGTTTTATCCGCGCACCAGTTCGCCGGGCGAGATCATGGTGGAAAGCACCGTGGGTGATATCACGCTGCAGGAGCTTCGCCGCCGCGGACACAAGGTCACCGTTGCCGATGCGTGGTCGGTGGGGCGCCTGACTGCCGCAAAGCGGGATGCCGATGGCCTGCTGCGGGCCGCCGCAACCCCGCGCCTGATGCAGGCCTATGCTGTGGGACGATGACATCATGAATACGACACCTGTTCTCTCCGTTAGAAACCTGACCACTTCTTTTCTCGTCGATGATGCTTGGAAGAGCGTCGTACGTAACGTCTCCTTCGATGTCGCTCCGGGCGAAACCGTCGCGATTGTCGGCGAGTCCGGTTCGGGAAAGTCCGTCACCTCGCTGTCCATCATGCGCCTGCTTAGCCCCGCTTTCAGCCGGATTGAGGGTGAAGTTCTCTTGAACGGGCGCAATCTTCTGGCGCTTTCCGAGAAGGAAATGCGGGGTGTGCGGGGCAACGACGTCTCGATGATATTTCAGGAGCCTATGACGTCGCTCAATCCCATCTTCACGATCGGCCGCCAGATTTCCGAGGTCCTCATCCGGCACAAGGGCTTTTCGAAGCAGCAGGCAATGGCGGAGACGGTCCGGCTTCTCGAAAAGGTTCGTATTCCCAACGCGGCCGGTCGCTTTGACGAGTATCCGCATCAGTTTTCCGGTGGTATGCGCCAGCGCGTGATGATCGCAATGGCGCTCGCTTCCCGGCCGAAACTGCTGATCGCCGATGAACCGACGACCGCGCTCGACGTCACCATTCAGGGCCAGATTCTCGATCTGATCAAACTGCTTCAGGAAGAGGAGGGCATGTCGGTCCTCTTCATTACTCATGATATGGGCGTCGTGGCGGAGATCGCAGACCGCACCATTGTGATGTTCCGGGGCGATGAGGTCGAGACCGGACCAACCGGGGATATATTCCAGCGCGGCAAGCATCCCTATACGCGGGCGCTGCTTTCGGCGGTGCCGAAGCTCGGCTCGATGCGCGACCGGCAGTGGCCGACGCGCTTTCCGGTCCTCGACATGAAAACCGGCCTGTCGACCGAGCCGGTAGAAGTGGCCGAAACGGTTGCGAGCGGACAGACACCTGTCCTGTCGGTCAAGAACCTCGTGACGCGGTTTCCCATCCGCTCCGGCCTTTTGGCCCGGCAGACGGGTGCGGTTCACGCGGTCGAAAACGTCTCCTTCGATCTGTTTCAGGGGGAGACGCTTGCACTGGTCGGCGAGTCCGGTTGCGGAAAGTCGACGACCGGCCGCTCGATCATGCGTCTTGTCGAACCGACGGCCGGCGAGGTTTCGCTCGATGGTTACGATGTGATGCGGCTCGATACCATTGGCCTGCGCAATATGCGTAAGTCCGTACAGATGATCTTTCAGGATCCGTTCTCGTCGCTCAATCCGCGCATGACGGTGGGTACGGCGATTTCCGAACCCTTCATCAAGCACAAACTGGGCACCACGAAGCAGGCGAAGGAAAAGACTGCCGATCTCCTCGAAAAGGTTGGTCTAACCGCCGACATGGCGAGCCGCTATCCTCACGAATTTTCCGGCGGCCAGCGCCAGCGCATCGCGATTGCCCGTGCGCTTGCCCTCGATCCGAAGGTCATTGTTGCCGACGAAAGCGTGTCAGCTCTTGATGTTTCGATCAAGGCGCAGGTCTGCAACCTGCTCCTCGACCTGCAACAGAGCCTCGATCTCGCCTTCCTCTTCATCTCCCACGATATGGCGGTGGTGGAGCGCGTCAGCCATCGCGTCGCGGTGATGTATCTCGGCGAGATTGTGGAGATCGGCCCGCGCGCTGCTGTTTTCGACAATCCGCAACATGCCTACACGAAGAAACTCATGGCGGCAGTGCCGGTACCCGATCCGGCGCGACGCGGAATAAAGCGCGGCATATCCAACGATGAACTGAAAAGCCCGATACGGCCGATGGGATTTCAAACGCCGACGCGAAACTATAAAACCGTTTCCCCGGGCCATCTGGTTCAGGTTGTTTAAGGCAATTCTGGCATTCCGGGTTGAAAAACCGTGAAGTTTCGCACCGCTATCCGCTATTCTGAGCGGAATATTTTTTACAGCCTCGCTCAACGCGCGTCGTCAAAAGTGGTTCCCATATGAATCGAAAATAAAACGTTCGATTCAATGCGCCGCATATTCTAGTTTGCGCGCGAATGAGGTGCATGCCGGGAATTTACAACTGTGATTAGTTTTTCGCCTTTTGCTCAGCGAAGCCTGTTTATGCTCGCTGTAGGTGTTGCAATATTGACCGGAATGGTCGCCACTTCGCTGTGGCTGGTGCAGGTGAACAACCGGTACTCGCAAGAAACAGCCGAGTTGCGCCGCGTGCGGGCTGCCATTCTCGATATCCTGACGTCGATGCAGGACATTGAAACGGGGCAGAGGGGTTATCTGCTGACCAACAACATCGAGTATCTGAGCCCATATCAGGAGGCCTTGAGCCTGTTGCCGCAGAGGCAGTCCAGACTTCTCGAAGTGCTGAAGGACCAGAAGCAATACGAGCAGGATCTGACGGATCTCGGTAATGCCGTCGCCAACAAGCTGGCTGAAACCCAGGAAACCATCGATCTGCAAAAGGCAGGACGCATCACCGAGGCAGTCGAAGTCGTCCGTGAGAATGACGGCAAACGGTTCATGAACGAAATCAGGGCGATCTTGTCGAAGCTGCAATCGCAGACCGACGATCGGCTCCGCATCATCGTCGGAGACCAACTTGGCGCCGCCAATACATTGCAATGGGTAACGCTCGGCGGCACGCTGGCGATCCTGCTTGTTGTCGGCGGTTCAATCTTTCTGGTCTTCACATATATCCGTGCGTTGAACCGGTCTCGGGAAGATGTTGACGAGCTAAATCGCCATCTGGAAGAGCGGGTTGAGGAAAGAACCCGTGATCTTCGCAGCGCCAATCAGGAAATTCAGCGCTTCGCCTATATCGTCACGCATGATTTGCGTGCGCCGCTCGTCAATATCATGGGGTTCCTCTCCGAATTCGATACGTCCCTGAAGCCGGTCACCGCCTATGTGCTCGCAGACGGCAAAATGCCTTCCGACGACGTGGTTCGGGATGCCAGACTGGCTGTCGAGGAGGATCTTCCCGAGGCGATCAGTTTCATCCGCTCTTCGACACGCAAGATGGACCAGCTGATCAATGCGATCTTGAAGATATCGCGCGATGGTCAGCGAAAGCTGCAACCGGAAAAAGTCGACATAGAGACATTGCTGTCATCGCTCTCCGAGACGGTTCGTCACCAGATCAATGCCAATGGCGGCGAGATCAGTGTCGAGACATCAAAGCTGACAGTCGTGACGGATCGTATCTCTCTCGACCAAATCCTTGGCAATCTTTTCGACAATGCGGTGAAATACCAGATGCCGGGACGACCGCTGCGATTGACTGCCCGTGCTTATCCGTCCGGGCGGGGTGCCATCAGCATCGAAGTCAGCGACAACGGGCGTGGCATTGGCGAGCATGATCTGGAACGGGTGTTCGAACTCTTTCGCCGCGCCGGTGATCAGGATCAACCGGGGGAAGGCATCGGCCTTGCCCATGTTCGGTCGCTAATAAGAAGTTTAGGAGGAGACATTAAGGTGAGTTCCGAACTTGGCAAAGGCAGTACATTTACATTGCTGTTGCCGAGCGATCTCAGAAAAGTGACGAAAGAAGGCGAAAAATGAAGGCAACCGGTCAAGAGGTAACGATCATTATGATCGAGGATGACGAAGGTCATGCTCGGCTGATCGAGAAGAACGTACGTCGCGCAGGTGTGAATAACGAGATCATGCCCTTTACGCTCGGTGCAAAGGCACTCGACTACATCCTCGGTGAAAACCGCGATGGCGTTGTCAGCAAAGATCGATATCTTCTCGTTTTGCTCGATCTTAACCTCCCTGATATGTCGGGTATCCGAATTCTCGAGGAGATCAAGAGTAACGAATATACGCGCCGTTTGCCGGTGGTCGTTTTGACGACGACGGATGACGAAACCGAGATTCAGAAATGTTATGACCTTGGTGCAAATGTCTATATAACCAAGCCGGTCGACTACGAAGGCTTTGCGAGTGCGATAAAGAACCTCGGCCTGTTCTTCTCCGTAATTCAAGTACCTTGAAGGCATGATGGCATTGCGCGTTTTGTATGTTGATGATGATCCGGCTCTGGCGCGGCTTTCCAGCCGGATTCTTGGTCGTCACGGAATGGAGGTGGTCCATGCCGCATCCGTGGCGTCCGGGCTCAAGATGTTTCAAGACGAGCAGTTCGATATCGTCGTTCTGGACCATTACTTCCAGACATCGACGGGAATGGAGTTCCTTGCCGCGATTCAGTCCTTGCCGGGGCGGGTTCCCGTTCTTTATGTAACGGGATCGAACGAAGCCCAGATCGCGATCGACGCCCTCAAGGCGGGTGCCGCCGACTACGTCATAAAGAATGTCGGTGACGACTTTTTCCCGCTGTTGCTTACGGCTATCGATCAGTCGCTGGAAAACCATCGTCTGCGTCAGACGAAGGAGGAATCCGACCGGTTGCTGGTAAAGGCCAAGGAACATGCGGAAATGATGGTGAAGGAGATGAACCATCGGGTCGCCAACAGCCTCTCGCTGGTATCCGCCATGATTCGCCTGCAGATAAACACCATCAAGTCTGAGGAAGCCGAAGTCGCCTTGCTGGAAACCCAAAGCAGGATTTCGGCGATCGCCGGCGTTCACCGCAGCCTTTACAATACCGACAATATAGGTCTGGTATCGCTCAATTCGTACCTGACGTCGATCATCGATGGGTTGTTTCAGGCGGTTCCCGGATCTTCGTCCATTACCGTCGAAACATCGCTTTGTGACATCAGCCTCAAGGCAGACCATGCCGTAGCTCTGGGTGTCATCATCACCGAGCTGCTGACCAACGCGCTGAAATACGCTTATCCAGATCAATCCGGCACGGTTCGCGTCGAACTTTCGGAAGAAAATAGGCAATTTGTTCTCGTTGTCGAAGACGATGGTGTGGGTTCAAAGCCCGACGCATCTCCGCGTGGTACTGGCCTCGGAACAAAGCTGATTATGGCAATGGCTCAGAACATTGGTGCTCGCGTCGAGCAAACGCATACGCACCCGGAACAGGCCAAGGGAACGCGTTACACGATGACCTGGAGCGAGACGTAAACGCCGATAGCTTCGGTTTTTAAATATAATTCTAATTTAGTGATTTAATACAATTGGCGCCGCGCTTGGGCAGCTGGAACGTAAGCTTGCCTGGGAGTTGACAGGCATGCAACAGCTCAAGGCCCGGCGTCTGTATATACCGGGATGGTCAGGAAGCCGTCTGATGCGAATTGGCTTCAGGCACCTGTTCTGACGATGCCGTCAAAACCATCATCGTGCACGGGCACGCTTGGCAAGAAGAGCGGATGTCGCAGAAATGCGATCAGACTGTTCCTTTGCAAGACGTGCTTCCCGCAGCCGCAAGGTCTTGGCGTCGCGGGATTGCGTGATCGAATCAAGCTCGTCGAGCGCTTTATCCTTTGCGAAGAACGGCGTCTGGATGTTGCTGAAGGCAACCTCGGCCTTCTGGCGCGAGATACTGTATTTTTCTGTCATGGGTGTTCCGGTGGTAAGGCTCGGCATGCGAGCGGAAAACAAAAGGCCAGGCAATTTGCCTGGCCTTGATTGGTTCGGGGTGCTTCCGGCAGTGCCAGTACATCCGTGGTCAAAGGGAAGCAAAACCCGTTAGGCAGCCTGCAGATTGCAGGCCGACATTTTGCCGGACTTGTTGTCGCGTTCCAGGTCGAAGCCGATCTTCTGGCCTTCGACGAGTTCGCGCATACCAGCCCGCTCAACGGCGGAGATATGAACGAAGGCATCTGTGCCGCCGTTGTCAGGCTGAATGAAGCCGAAGCCTTTAGTGGAATTAAACCATTTAACTGTGCCAGTGGTCATGATGAACCCTTTCATAGCGATAGAGGACCCACAGCACTGAGAAGCGCTGCGAACATTGATAGCGATTTTGAAAGGAAAGGTTCGTTCAGAACGCGGTGCCAATCGCGCAACAAGCAAAGCTAAGCAAGCAAATTCGATGGTTCGTTATAGCGTGCTTGCACGGTTGCGTCAACTATTAGTTTTTCTAATTTTCGCGTCTCGACAAAAAGTTGTGCTTGGCCATCCCTTTTACTCGCTCTGCATTGTTTTTAGCGGGAAGGTCTTCACGCAGTATCGCCGTGCGGGCGGATCCCGCACAGGCGTTTTGCCGGACTTTTTTATTGGAGCTCATGCCGCGGTTCAAGGTCTCCCGCTTCTGACACGAGACGTAGGCCGATATCGATCCTGTTTCCCAACAGTGACATTGATCGCTCCTGAACAGGAAAGCTGACAGGTACGGTATCGAGACAATGGTATGTTGTAGGCCCCCGCAAATAGCTGCAGGGGCCATGCGACATCAGATGAGGTCGCGTTTGTAGCGCTCATCCCACTTCCGGGTTTTGACGAGGCTGCCATTTTCGAGTGCCGAAAGTTCTCCGGTCAGGTAGAAATTTTCCCTGTCGGAGCGCATCTCGGTGCGGCTCTCGATCTTGATGCGCCACCCATCCCGGCCAATTTCATATGTCTGGGTGAGGACGTATTTCGCGGAGAGGGGATCTCCGTCGCGAATGGTCAATTCACGCCGCAGACTATGGCTGAGTTCGGTGCCGATGTCGTCAAACCGCAACACGCCCTCGCCGAACAAGCCGCCCACGCCTTCCGTGACATAGGTGTTGATACCCGTCTCATGGTCCTGTTCGGTCCAGCGGCGGACCGTGCCTGGATCGACCTGCGTCATGGGTGTCGATGGGCCGTGGGCAGGGGCCTCGAAACGCACAGGCTTGTCGTCACCGGTGGCACGCACGGGCAGGTCAAGCGCGCTTTCTGCAACGGAAACGCTGATCGTCGCATCGTAAGGCGATGTCCATACCATCGGCCAGTAGGCCGTGGCGATGGCGAGTTGCAGCCGGTGCCCTTTGGCAAAACGATAACCGCAATCATTGAGCTTGATTACGACATCGTAAAATTTGCCGGGTTCCAACGCTTCCGGATTTTCGTGGCTATCGCGGTGGGTCAGGTTGAAAACCTGATAACTGACACGTGTGACACGGCCATCCGGCAGGACGTCGTTGAGGCGCAGTGAAATCTGCGCGACTGGGCAATCTGCGGCAATGCGCAGACGCGCTACCGGCGCACCGAGAATATCGAAATCCTCTTCCATCAAGGCGGTTTCGAAAACGAGCGCGCCACCGTTGTCGAGCCGCTGATCGGTTGGATGTTCGCCGGGGCATCCGGTCGCCATCCATTCCCCGCCCGCCTTGCCGTGGCTTTGCGGCGAACGAATGCTGAGAATTGCCGGTTCGCTTGCCGTATCGCGCAGTTCCTTCGCTGCACCGGGGTAAAGCGAGCGGGTTGCAATTTCGGGCGAAGGCCATGTTGCTTCGCCCACCCAGCGGCCTTGCGTCGTCGTCCGCGTACCGGTCGGTTCGATCGTGTCGCTGACGAAGGCGCGCAGCATCGGCTCGTCCATGACGCCGGTTTCCTTGCCTTTCAGCCAATGGTCCCACCAGCGCGTTGCTTCCTGCAGGAAGCCAATTGCGGGACCGGGAACACCATCTTGGGGGTAGATATGGCCCCACGGACCGATGATGCCGCGACGCGGGACCTGAAGGTTCTCCAGAAGCCGCGGGACGGCATTGGTATAGCTGTCCGCCCATGCGCCGATGGCAAGGACCGGGCATTCAATTGCGCTCCAGTCTTCGCAGACCGAGCCGTGTTTCCAGTAATCGTCGTAACGTTGGTGTTCCAGCCAGAGTGCGGGAAAGAAGGGGAGCTTCTCCAGGCGCTCGATCCAGCTGTCGCGCCACGTGTCGCCGACGATCTCCGGATCGAGCGGACGGCTCTGATAAGCAAGCATGATGGTGCCCCACCACAGATTGTCGTTCAGCAGCAGGCCGCCCATGTAGTGAATGTCGTCGGTATAACGGTTGTCGGTCGAATAGGCGGTGATGACGGCTTTCAGTGCCGGCGGACGGCGGGCGGCGACCTGCAGGCCGTTGAAGCCGCCCCAGCTCTTGCCCATCATGCCGACATTGCCGCTGCACCACGGCTGGCGGGAAATCCAGTCGATCACCTCGAGTGCGTCGTCCTGTTCCTGCTTCAGATATTCGTCTGCCATGTGGCCATCGGATTCGCCTGTGCCACGCATGTCCACGCGAATTGCGGCATATCCCTGGCTGGCAAAATAGCCGTGCATCGGCTCGTCGCGCCCGCGGGTTCCGTCTCGCTTGCGATAGGGAATATACTCGAGAATGGCGGGAACCGGCGATTGTTCCGCGCCCTCCGGCAGCCAAAGGCGAGCACCAAGGCGTACGCCATCGCTCATGGGAATCCAGATATGTTCTTCAACACGTATTGTCATTTGGGGTATTCCAGTCGGGTCATTTGAAGCGGGCATCGCTTTGCCGGGAGACAACAATGAAAGAATGCGAGGCGACACCCATCAAAGAGTGAACCGCCCCGCAGATCATGCGGCGGGGAGGCCACGTTTTGCCAGCACGCCATCCAGCCAGTCGCGCCGCAGTTCGGGGACCGAGGTGATGAGCTGTTCTGTATAGGGTTGGTAAGGAGGTGCAAAAACCTCCTTGGTCGTGCCGGTTTCGACAATGCGGCCATGCTGCATCACCATCGTCCTGTCGGCGAGCCGGCGAACGACGCCGAGGTCATGGGTGATGAACAGATAGGAGACGCCCAGTTCATCCTGCAACGAGCGCAACAGTCTGAGAATTTCTTCCGCCACGAGAGGATCAAGTGCCGATGTCACCTCGTCGCAGATGATAAGGTCGGGTCTTGCGGCAAGTGCGCGTGCGATACACACGCGCTGCTTCTGCCCCCCGGAAAGCGCTTTTGGCAGGCGCTCTGCAAACTCCCGGGGCAGACCGATCAGGTCCAGCAACCGGTTCACCTCGGAGGCGCGCTCATCTTCATTCATTCCGAAATAGAACGACATGGGACGGCCAATGATCTCGCCGACGGTGTGGCGTGGATTGAGCGCCACATCCGGAAGCTGGTAGACGAGCTGGATGCGGCGAAGATCTTCGCGCGAACGCCTGGAGTACTTGTCCGCAAGCCGGTGTCCAGCCAGCGAAATGACTCCGGAGGATTGCGGCGGCAACCCGGCAATAACCCTGGCCAAAGTGGATTTTCCCGAACCGGATTCACCCACGACTGCCAGTGTTTCGCCCTTTCGGATTTCGCAGTGAACGTTGTCCAGCACCTTCTTGCGACCGTAGTAGGCGGTGACGTCACGCGCTTCCAGCAGGATTTCACCACCCCTGTTCTGGACGGATTCGCCGGACATGCTGGCTTGGCGTTCGGAAACAAGGCGGCGCGTATAGTCTTCCTGCGGGTGCTCGAGAATATCCTCGGCAGAACCGGCTTCTACCTTTTTGCCATGGCGCAAGACCATGATGCTGTCAGCAATCTGCGCGACGACGGCAAGGTCATGCGTGATGTAGAGGGCGGCGGTATTGTAGCGCTGGATGAGGCTGCGGAGCAGGGCCAGAACCTCTATCTGCGTGGTGACATCGAGTGCCGTTGTGGGTTCGTCCAGCACGAGTATGTCAGGGCGGCATGACATCGCCATGGCCACCATCGCGCGCTGTAACTGCCCACCGGAGACCTGATGCGGGTAACGGTTGCCGAAATTCTGATAATCGGGAAGTTGCAGCGCTTGCAGCAGTTCCAGCATCCAGGCTTCGGCTTCCCGCCGGTTCATGACGCCGTGGTAAAGCGGCCCCTCGATAATCTGTTCGCCAATCTTCATGGCAGGGTTGAACGCCGCAGCTGCACTTTGCGCCACATAAGCGATGCGCGCACCGCGCGCCGCCTCACGACCGGCGCGATCCACCGTCATCAGCGAAACGCCATTCACGACGATTTCTCCACCAACGATTCGGCAACCGTTTCGGCCATATCCCATGGCGGCAAGCCCGATGGTGGATTTACCGGCGCCGGATTCACCGATCAGCCCTTTGACCTCACCGCGCTTGAGATCCAGATCGATACCATCAACCAGAATTGCTCCATTCGGTGCAGCAACTTTCAGGCCGCGAATTTGCAAGACCTCATTGTTACTCATCGGTCTGCTCCCTGAATTGCGCTGCGGCCAGCCAGCAGCCAGTCCACGACGAGATTGACGCCGATGGTGAGAACGGCGATGGCAGCGGCCGGATAAAGCGGTGCGTAGAGGCCATAAAGAATGGCCTGCTGGTTGTCCTTCACCATGCCGCCCCAGTCTGCGAAAGGCGGCTGAACGCCAAGCCCGAGAAAGGACAGACCGGCCACGAACAGAAAGGTGAAGCAGAAACGCAAGCCGAATTCCGCAATGAGCGGCGGCAGGGCATTGGGCAGTATCTCCCTGAACACCAGCCAGATCAGGCCTTCTCCGCGCAGGCGCGCGGTCTCGGCATATTCCAGCACATTCACGCCCTGGGCGACAATGCGCGCCAGACGGAAGACGCGGGTGGAATCCAGAAGCGCAATGGTCACTATCAGCACGGGGATGGACGAGCCTAGCGCCTGCAGCACGACAAGAGCCGAGATCAGCACTGGAATACACATGACAGTGTCGACGATGCGCGAGAGAACCATATCGAGCCAGCCGCCGAAGATAGCCGCGATGAAACCAAGCGTGATGCCGATTGTGAAGGAGAGCAGGGACGCCGCCAGCGAAACGCCGATGGAGATTTGCGCACCGGCCAAAAGGCGCGACAGCATATCGCGTCCGTTCTGATCAAGGCCAAACCAGTGCATTGCCGAAGGCGGATCGAAAGGCGAACCGACGATCTCCTCCTGCCCGAAAGGCGCGATATGCGGACCGGCTGCGAACAGGACGATGTTGACCGAAATGATGAAAAGACCGACCCATGCGGTTGGGGTGATGGTGCGGAGCATTTTCATCGGGGATGCCTCAGGCGCGGGTTAAGCGCAATTGCCGACACATCGGCAATGATGTTTAGAATGACGTAGGTTGCGCCGAAAACGAGGGCTGCCGCCTGTACCAGTGGAAGGTCCCGCTTCGAAACGGCATCGACCATGAAACGGCCAAGGCCGTTATAGTTGAACACGGCCTCTACCAGCACCACACCGGTGATGAGATAGGCGATGTTGAACGATACGACGTTGACGATCGGGGCCGCGGCGTTGGGAAGCGCGTGGCGAAGAACCACGCGTTTGGTCCGCAATCCCTTGAGATAGGCTGTTTCGACATAGGCCTGATCCATCACCGCAAGAACGGCGGTACGGGTCATGCGCAGCATCTGCGCCACAGTCACCAGAACCAGCGTCAGAGCAGGAAGCGTGGTGGCTTTCAGCCAATCCGCAAAGCCCATGCCCGGATAGGTGTCGGCTAGGCTCGGCAAAAGATTGTACTGCACGGACACGAAAAGGATCAGCAACAGGCCCAGAAAATACTCCGGAAGGGAAACAAAGCCCAGCGCAACGATGTTGACAGCCCGATCGAACAGGCTGCCGCGCCAGATGGCACTGAACAGACCCAGAAGTACGGCAACCGGAACGGACACGACGGCGGCATACAGCGCCAGCGCCATGGTGTTCCAGAACCGCGGCCATAGGAGAGCTGCGACAGGCTGGTGGTTTGCCAGCGAATTTCCAAGGTCGCCGGTTACGAAACCGCCGAGCCAGGAAAGATAACGTTGCAGAAGGGGCTGCTCCAGACCGAGATCGGCGCGCAGCACGGCGAGAGATTCAGGCGTCGCATTCTGTCCGAGTATTGCCGACGCCACATCTCCGGGAAGAAGCTGAGTGCCGGCGAAAATAAGCGCCGACACCAGCAGAAGCGTCAAAATACCCAAAGCAATGCGCTTCAGGATAAGCTTAGTCATTATGCGTCCAACCAGACCTTTTCAGCGAGACGGGCACCCATGAAGTTGAACATCGGATGCGTGGTCACGCCCTTCAGTTTCTTGGATGTCGCATCCAGATAATCTCCGAACATCGGGATCATGGCGCCGCCCTCATTGGAGATGAGCGCCTGAAGCTCGGCATAGATTTCCTTGCGCTTCGCATCATCGAGAAGTGCACGCGCCTCGATGAGTTTCCTGTCGAAGTTTTCGTTCTTCCAGTGCGTATCATTTTGCGCCGAGGTGGACTGGTAAGCGATGGTCAGCATCTGGTCTGCTGTTGGGCGTCCGCCCCAGTATGACATGCAGAATGGAGCTTTCATCCAGACGTTGTCCCAGTAGCCATCGGCGGGTTCGCGCTTGATAGAAACATCGATGCCGCCCTTGGCCGCACTCGTGCGGAAAATCGCCGCTGCGTCCACAGCGCCGGAGAAGGCGGCGTCGGAAGCGGAAATCTCTACCTTGAGCGTATCGAGGCCAGCCTGCTTCAGATAAAACTTCGCCTTCTCGGGGTCGTAGGGCCGCTGCGCCAGATCTGCGGCATAAAAGCGGTCAGAACTCGGGATCGGATGATCGTTTCCGATGCGGCCGTAGCCACGCAGCGCGGTTTTCAAAAGCTGCTCGCGGTCGATGGCGTGCTTGATGGCAAGGCGGATATTGTTGTCCTTGTATGGCGCCTGCGTGCAATCCATCAGGAATGTGAAGTGCTGGCCGCCAGCCGATTGGACGATATTAAGGTTGGGGTTACGGCGCAGCAGGTCTACTGTCTTGAAGTCAAGTTGGTTGATCGCATGGACCTGACCCGACATCATGGCATTGGTGCGTGCGGCGATATCGTTGATGACGATGACTTCCACGGCGTCAACGTGAGCGGCATTCGGCTTCCAGTAATTCGGATTACGTGTAAAGCGCGAACGAACGCCCGGATCGTAGCTTTCGAACACGAATGGCCCGGTGCCGACAGGTTTGCTGAAATCCGTCCAGCCTTCGGGCACAACGAGGAAATGGTAGTCGGACAAGATGTAAGGAAGGTCGGCATTGCCGCTTTCGAGGACGATTTTGACCTCGGTGTCGGAAAGCTTGTCGACGCTCTTAAGCGCAGACGCAACCGAGCGTGCTGCAGAGGTGGTTTCGCCACGGTGCAGGTTGATGGAGTAGATGACGTCTTCCACCGTCAGGGTCTTGCCGTTGTGGAAGGTGACACCCTGCCGCAGCTTGAAGACCCACTCCACGGCGCCGGGCTGCGCTTCCCAGCTTTCGAACAATTCAGGCGCAGCGTGATTGCTGGCATCGATCTCGACAAGGCCGTTCATGATCATGAAGGCCTGATTGACCGGCACCCAGTCCTTCAGGATGCGGGGATCGAGGTTATCCGTGGTGCTGCCGCCGCCGATACCCAATTTCAAAACGCCACCCTTCTTCGGTGTGTCCGCGCCTTGCGCACTGGCGTCTGTGATGAAACCGGCAGAAAGCGCCGCGAGGCTGGCCGCGCCGGCAAGAAAATGCCGCCGGTCGAGCGAGAAGGAAAAGGGGGAGGATGTCATGTTTGGGTTCCCTGTTTTTTATCGGGGCCGGACGAGGCGCGGCTGGCAGTGGCGTATCGTACTCGACGGTTCGGCACTAGATACCGATGCGCGCAGGGGGGTATGATTTTTGCGCATGGGGTCATGAAATCTGAGCGCATCCGGTTATCTGCGAAGCGGAGTAAAGGGATGCGCCGGAGCGGGTCCGGTGTAGCAGGCGCTCGCCGGGCGGGCGTGTTTATGGAGTGGATACAAATGGGGCTAGCGGATCTTGTCGGCCTTGCAGGAGCGTTTTTTTATCTGTTCGCCTATGCCCTGTTGCAGCTAAGACTTCTGACGATAGAAGACTGGCGCTACACTCTCTTAAATGTTCTGGGTGGCGTATTTCTGATCTACTCGCTGATATGGAATTTCAACCTCGGCTCGCTGATTTCACAGGTCGCCTGGCTGCTGTTCACCATCATCGGCTACGCGCGGTTCCTCCTGGACCGGCGCCGCAAGACACCTCCTGCGCAGGCATGACGGGTTTCAGCGCGCGGTTTTATGGTTGTCTGCAATCAGCCAATCGGACACCTCGCGCACAATTTTACGCTGGTGGCGATCTGCCGGTCGCATCAGGTAAAATTTGCCTTCCGAGCGCATGGCATGGGAGTGCACAGGAACGAGCGCTCCGCTGTCCAGTTGGTCGCGGATGAGCCAGGTCCACCCAAGCGTTGCACCAAGCCCCTGCGATGCCGCCGCGACGCAGAGGCCATAGTCTCCGAGTTTCCACTGGATTGCATCCTGTGGCGGCAACAGGTGTGACGAGCGCCACCAGTCGCTCCAATCCTGCCATTCCCGCATCGAATCTTCGATGGAGATCAAAACCGGTGCCCTCTGCTCCATAAGATTGGTCATGCCGCGGGCAGAAACGGGGACGACCTCCTCCTGGCCGAGTTCCGATAGCCAGACGCCAATCGGTCTTTCCTTGCGATAGAAAATAGCCAGGTCGAATTCATCCAGACGCAGAT
Source organism: Agrobacterium sp. CG160-95 (assembly GCF_053521725.1). NCBI lineage: Bacteria > Pseudomonadati > Pseudomonadota > Alphaproteobacteria > Hyphomicrobiales > Rhizobiaceae > Agrobacterium > Agrobacterium sp. CG160-95. The sequence goes on from NZ_JBNWDU010000002.1 coordinate 907,118, forward strand.
GTGCCACATCGTCAGTTACCCGCACCCGCAATTCGATGCCGGGAATATCGCGTTTCAGTTTCTGCAGGCGAGGCATGAACCATTGATCCGCAATCCCGCGAGAGCAGGCGATGGTGATTTGGCTGGCGCCGGTCCACGAGCGGACGCCGTCCGTGACACTTGCGATATCGAGGATCAGCCGCGATATATCGATCGAGTAGTTTTCGCCGATGGTCGTCAGTCGCACGCCTGTCGGCACGCGCTCGAAAAGCTTGGAGCCAATGAACGCTTCCAGCTTGCCGATCTGCCGGCTGACGGCGCTCTGCGTCAGGCCCAGCTCGTTGCCCGCGCGGGAGAAGCTGCCCAAACGGGACGCTGCCTCAAAAACAACAAGCGCCTCCAGCGGCGGCAATCTAAAAGACGGTTGCATTCAGGTTCCCAAAAACAGAGTTTGCGATCCGATACACCGCCGCCGCAAACTCTTCAATTTTTTTGGGATTCCATGCTGCGCTGAGGCTTTGCCACTAGCGCCTTTCTGTTACCCAAGATTAGGGCTGACGGTCCGGCATTATCAGCCAGAACAATTGCACGAGGTCGCGCCAGGTTCGAGCCAGATCCTCGGCCGTCGATGTCAGCTCCCTGTAAATATAGATGCCCGCAAGCGCAAGAACGGCTGCAAGCGTTAGAACGGCCAACAGCACCCAAGGACAGATGAGGCGTTTGCTCTTTGGCTTTGGTTCGGGCTTTGTGTCCAGATTGGGGTTCAATCACCGTCTCCTCATTCGCTTGAGGACTATGACGAAAACCGCGGGACTGCAACCGGAGGGGATACACCGCGCCCCTTCAACCCACTGGCACATAAAAGAATAACAGGTCTGCATTGACTGGGGCGGGGCAGTGAGCCGCGCCGCTTTGACGCCGCTTAACCCTTTCGCAGTGATCGAAACGCGAAGCCGGCATCTGCCACAATTGTGGAGTTTTTGCCACGAAAACATCAAGATTCATTCAGCCACAGTTCACCGGCAAGGGCGCTAAATCCCTCCATCCCGGAAGGAGGGAGATGAAATGCGTAAGATGATTTTAAGCGCTGGAATAATTCTCGGTGCCCTGTTCGGCAGTGGCGCGAACGCGATGCCTGTCGGTCAACCGGCCGCACCCCTGGCATCCAACGTGCAAAGTGTGGACTATGCTTGCGGACGCGGCTTTCATCTATCGCCGCGCGGATATTGCCGGCCCAATGGACCGCCGAGATATGAGCGCGGCTGGGACAGACGTGATCGCTGGGAAGCCCGCAGGGAGTGGCGTGAACGTCAGGCCCGCAGAGAATGGCGCGAGCGCAGAGATTGGCGCGAACATCGCGAATGGCGAGACCGTCGCGACTATCGATGGTAATGAAAACGGGCCCTCTCCGAACCGGGAGGGCCTTTTCGTCTGGGTGCGTCTTGAGTTTTTAGCGACGATCTTCAACGCATAGATTGATCGGTTTGCGCCAATTGCCGTCATCAGTCATTTGGGCCGAACTCTTCCCAAATGATCCACGGTTTTGACTCGTTTGCCGGGAGTGCCACAGAACTGGTCGGTGGAAGTTCGACCTTTACTATCTTCCGTCATAATGGGGGCAATGGACCAAGAAGGTGCGGTCATTCCATAGCCCGTTATTCTAGTTTCCCGGTGCTGCGGCTGATCCTGCAAGAATGCCGCCATCGATGTTCAGTTCGGCCCCAGTCATATAAGTTGCCTCGTCAGATGCGAGCAGGACTGCGAGTGCGGCTACCTCCTCGGCCCTGCCAAAGCGTTGCATGGGCGTTTCTTTGACCAGCGCGGCTTTACGATCTTTGCGATCCGGGCCATTTCCCAACATCGGCTCCCACATCGGTGTCATCACAGCCGCAGGGTGAATTGAATTGCACCGGATGTTCAGGCCCTGACCGGCGCAATAAAGGGCCACGCTCTTGGTGTGGTTGCGGATGGCGGCCTTGGATGAGGCATAGGCCGCTGCCATTGGAATTCCGACAAGCCCTGAGCGCGAGGAAATGTTGATAATCGACCCCGCACCATTTGCTCGCATGGCGCGGATTGCATAACGGCAGCCCAGAAAGGTGCCATCCAGGTTGACCGCATGGACCTTGTGCCAATCAGCAAGTTGGGCATTTTCTGGATCATGGGCTGGCGGGGCCCCTTCGAATGGTCCTTCAAAGCCTGTTATTCCCGCATTGTTGACGACGACGTCCATCTTGGGAAATTGACTGGCAATTTTCGCCCAGTCTGCCTCGCATGCGACGTCGAGACGGACAAACCTCCCGCCGATTGAGCCTGCGGTCAACAAGCCGCCATCCACGTCTATATCGGTAACGATGACCTGTGCCCCCTCGTCAGCAAACGCTTGGGCGATAGCCGCACCAATTCCGCGCGCCGCGCCGGTCACGAGTGCGGTCTTTCCAGAAAGTCTGGGCATGAATGTTCCTTTGATGCAAATGCTGAGCTAGCCAACGCGTCGTTTTAAAAAGACTGCGCTGTCATCGACGTAAGTCCGGATTATCGGCGATCTTTGTCCATGGTCATAAACTCCCCATCAGCATCCTTTATTTACCCACCACTGTCTTATTGGTCAAGAAATGCGCCGTATTAGTCCGCCGATGGCTTCAATGGACGAACTCCACCGGCGCGCATAAGCCCTCCAGCATCTGTCATGCGCAGATGCTCCAGTCAGGTTTCGACAAAGAGCTTTTCGATCGCAAAATCGATGAAGGCGCGCAGCCGCGGCGCCATGAAGCGGGCTGATGGCCAGACAATTGAAAACTGGCCTGGTGCGGCGAGATGTTCGTTCAAGACCGTCTCGAGCAGGCCATCCCTGATGGCGTCCGTCGCCAGGAATTCAGGCATGTAAGCGAGCCCCATCCCGTCAATCGCCGCCGCCCTTATCGCCTCCATATTACCGCAGGTGAGGGCGATACGCATGCTCGACAGGGGGTTGTCGCCGTTTTCCAGCAGCCATTCCTGAAACCTGCCGGAGGTCGGAAAGCGGAAGCGCAATGCTTCATGCTCTGGCAATTGGTTGGGGTGCCGGGGCGTGCCCATTCGTTGAAAATAGTCCGGCGACGCGCATAAAATGAAGCGGAATGGACCAAGACGCCGCGCTATCAGGCTGGAATCATCAAGCTCGCCACTGCGGATTGCAGCATCAAAGCCGCCCTCGATCAGATCGACGCGCCTGTCGTTAAAGTCGAGTTCGAGATCGATATCGGGATAACGCCGGCGAAATTCAGGCACGATCGGCAGCAGAAAGCGGTATCCGATTGTCGGAAGCGTCACGCGCAGACTGCCGCGGGGCAGGGCCAGATTGTCCGTGACTGCTTCATGTGCGTCGCGCAGATCGGTCAGGATGGACCGATACCGCTCAAACAGCATTGCCCCTTCATTGGTCAGGGAGACCTGCCGGGTGGTGCGATTGAACAGCCGTACGCCCAGAGATGCCTCCAGTCGGGCAACGCTTTTTCCGACAGCAGAAGGTGACAGCCCCAGGCTCTGCCCGGCCTTGGCAAAATTCAGCCTTTCGGCAACCCGGACGAAGGCATCGATCTCGCTCAACTTATCCATTGTCACTGATTAGAGAATTTTAATCCGCAATGAAAGGCCCGTGAGGCCGATTGTCGAATTCATGTCGTCTGATGAGGATGGATGCCGATACGCGACCTTGGTGTCGCGATGCCATTTCACGATTGGAGTTCGCATGAACGACGCCCCTCATAGATCCTCAGCCAGCCGGAATTCGGTATTGGTGGCGGTGTGTCTTGCCGCCTTGACCCTTCCTTTGAACTTCTCCGCCGGTGCGGTTGCCACACCGGCTATCGGGCAGGACCTCGAGGGATCGCCTGCATCCCTCACCTGGATCACCAATGCCTTCATGCTGGCTTTCGGAAGTCTTCTGATGGCGGCAGGCGCGCTGGCAGATCGATATGGCAGAAGGCGGGTGTTCTTGATCGGCCTTGCGCTGTTTACCGGCTTCTCCTTTGCGCTTGGATTTGCGCCTTCGGTGTGGATCATCGATCTGCTACGTGCCGGTCAAGGCGTGGGCGCCGCCGCGGCCCTGGCCGGAGGTACGGCCGCACTTGCGCAGGAATTCGACGGCCACGCTAGGACGCGTGCCTTTGGGTTGCTTGGAACGACCTTCGGCGTCGGTCTTGCATCTGGTCCGCTGCTGACGGGATTGATGATCGAAACGGTCGGATGGCGGGCAATATTCCTTGCCGGCGGCCTGATCGGCCTCCTTGCCCTGATCCTCGGCCCGCCACGGATGCGTGAAACGAGGGATCCCAATGCGGCGGAACTCGACTGGCTGGGCGCTGCAAGCTTTACCCTCACACTCACCCTCTTCACCGTTGCGATGATCGAACTGCCTGTTCTCGGGTCTAACGGTCTCATCGCTTTCAGCACAGGATTTGCGTTTTCGCTTGCAGCGTTCGTCTTGATCGAAATGCGGGCGGCGCGACCGATGCTGGACTTATCGCTGTTCCGTTATCCGCGGTTCGTGGGGGTGCAGCTATTGCCAATCGCCACCTGCGCCTGTTTCGTTGTTCTTCTTGTTATCATTCCGTTGCGCCTCATCGGTATCGAGCAACAAGGAGCAATCGGGGCGGGGTTCATCATGTTGGGACTGTCGGCTCCGATGCTGGTGGTGCCTATAGTCGCGACGATGTTGGCGCGTCATGTTTCCCCGGGCATGCTCTGCGGCATCGGCCTGCTGATCGCCGCCTCTGGCCTCGTCTGGCTTGCCGGCTTCACCGCAGAGGATGGAGCCATGATCGTTCTGCCCATGCTCGTCATCGGGGTGGGCGCCGGCCTGCCATGGGGCCTGATGGATGGCTTGTCCGTTGGCGTCGTGCCGGTGGAGCGTGCGGGAATGGCGACCGGCATATTCAGTACCGTGCGGGTCGCCGGTGAGGGCATCGCGCTTGCAGTCGTCAGCGCCGCCCTGTCGGCATTGACCTCGGCATCCCTCGGACGGCTGGCGCCTTTGTCTACGCCCCTCTTGAATCAGACAGGTCAGCGTCTGGCAGTGGGCGACTTGGCGGGTGCAGCGGCAATATCGTCCCACATCGGGGACGACCTGTTGCGGGATGCCTATCAGACTGCGTTTTCGACACTTTGCTGGTGGCTTGCCGCGGTGACGACGCTATGCGCCATCGCAGTCCTTTTCCTGCTGCCCAATAGTGCTGCGGTCGCCGACAAGGTGACGGCTCCGTAGATTATCGGGAACGAACACGGTGTTCCCGGTTGGGCATGGAGTTAGAGAGTCCAGTGATGCGGCCGAAGAACATTTGCGGGCATATCCTTTGATATGCTCCGCCGGCCCGCCTTCCGGGCGATCTCCTACTCATGTGCCGTTGTTCAATGAACTAGACTACGGGAGCAGGCAAGATCGCCTCTTTCACAGCCAGCTCTGCCATGGCGAGGGCGGCATCGCGGGTTTTGGCGGCGGCAATAAACCGGCCATTGTGGCAGAAACTCGCGCCTTCAATGCCACAAACGGCTTCCAGATCGCCATTTGTAAGGCCCGCCCATGCCGCAGGCAGGTCTGCCCGCAGTTCAAAGCCTTCATCTGCGCGACGGATACCGGTCAGACACCAGTCCTTGTCACGCGGGTGAACGACAAACAGCAGATTGTCTGCGCCCGCCTTCACAATGGCGGGCCGAAACGGCATGCCCATCGGCAATTCCAGAATATGACCTTCACCGGCATCGACGATAGCCTGCATTACAAGCGCCTCGGCGCGCAGTTTCGCAGCGCTTTTGGCTATTTTCGCCTCGACGAAGCTGCGGGCAATGACGAGCGCCGCGTGGAAACTGCGATCATCGGCTTCGGGGTCGGTCTCGTCAAAAACAGGTTTCAGAGTTTCCAGCAGGACAGGTAGCGTCAGCGCAACCAGCGGCCCGGCGACGGAGGGGCTGACCGCACCATTGTCGACCAGATCGACCGGCAGCACAAAGCTACCATCGAAAGAGGTATGGACGGTTTCGACATGTTCATAGGGGATGCCGAAGGCGGCAAGATAGTCCCGGCCGAAATGCTTCCAGATCAGTCCGAATGAACTATATGGCTGACCGTCATCCCTCAGCGGCGCGCCGCGCTGATGGTGATCGAATATCCTGCTTGTCGCGTCATAGGCGCCGCCGACATCGTAGATGATGCGGTCCACGCCGGGGGTGATCCATTCCGGCGCCCGGCTGCGGACGATGCGGGCCTGCGGGAAAAGTCGGGTCAGGATGACGCTGGACAGCAGTTCGTCGGCATGGAAGCCACCGGAATGGGTGACGAGAAAATCCGGGATCATGTCAGGATAAGCCTTGTTGCTTGCGGGAGGTCCGCCTGGAATTGAGGCACCTGATACCCTTTGCCCGACGCCATCTCAACCCGTCATTCGCCGCTTCTGTATCATATTGCCGGTGTGGGACTGGCTCCACTCGAAGCGGAAGGTAACGCCGCTCCCCTTATCGCCTTCTTGCACTACGTTTGTTTCCGTGTTTCGTATGTACTGGAAAACCCATACGTATTGCAGTCGGGGAGGAGCGGCATTTGCCTCTTCGTCAGGCGGCATCCAGAGAGAGGGTCAGGTCGGCGACCAGATCGTCGGGATGTTCGATGCCGATTGACAGCCGGATCGTGGAATCAAGCACACCAATGCGCTGGCGGATATCGGCCGGAACACCCGAATGCGTCATCGTTGCAGGATGGGAGGCGAGAGATTCCGTACCGCCAAGGCTGACCGCGAGTTTGAATATCGTGAGAGCGTTGAGGAATTTGAAAGACGCTGCCTGCCCGCCCGCAATGTCAAACGAGAAGGTCGATCCCGCACCGGTGCATTGATCTGCAAACACCTTGCCAACCGGGGACGCCGGATCGTGAAACGGCAGATAATGGATTTTCTCGACCTTGGGATGCGCCTTCAGGAACTCGGCCACCACCTTGGCATTACTGTTTGCCCGCTCCATGCGGATTTGTAGCGTCTCAAGCGAGCGCCCGAGCATCCAGCACGAATGCGGGTCGAGCTGGGTGCCGATCGCTCCGCGTAATGCCTTCACCTGCTTCATGACATCCTTGCGACCGAGCGCTGCTCCGGCAATGAGGTCGGAGTGCCCGCCAACGTATTTTGTCAGTGAATAGAGCGAGATATCGGCACCGTGCTCGATAGGCCGCTGGAACACCGGACCGAGGAGTGTGTTGTCGCACGCGATGATTGGCCTGTGCCCCTGCTTCTGGCCGATCACGTCTGCAACGCGGCTGATCATGGGGATATCGACAATACTGTTTGTCGGGTTGGCGGGGGTCTCGATGAGGATGACGGACACCCTGCCTTTCGCCATCGCAGCCTCTGCGGCGGATATCACCGAGGCCTCGCTGACACCATCGGCGAAACCCACCGCCGAAACGCCGAAATTGTGGAAGGTCTTTGCCAGCAGCGTCTCAGTGCCGCCGTACAAAGGCTGGGAATGGAGTACGGTGTCGCCAGGCCGGACGAAGGCGAAAAGCGTCGTCGAAATGGCGGACATGCCGGACGAGAAGAGCGCACAACTCTCGGTGCGTTCGTAAACGGCAAGGCGGTCCTCGACGATCTCGCTATTGGGATGGTTGAAACGCGAATAGACGAGGCCTGCACCTCTGCCTGCGGGCGGCTCCTTGCGGCCGGAGACATAGTCGAAGAAGTCGCGACCGTCTTCCGCCGACTTGAAGACGAAGGTTGAGGTCAGAAACACAGGCGGCTTCACCGCTCCTTCCGACAATTCCGGATCGTAGCCGTAATTGAGCATCTGGGTTTCAGGATGGAGAGCGTGGTTGCCGATATGGGTTTTAGACGGATGCGGTGCGGTCATTTGCGGAAGGTCCTCCTCAACAGACGTTGAACTGTCCGCAGCTTACATCCAATCAAGCCAAAATACCTTGCATTCTGAAGCGTGGATATGTCTGATGAAGCAATATATTGCGGAGAATTGTGCTTTATGTCGCAAAAAATTGCAGATCCAATCGACCGGCGGATCGTAAAGGAGCTGTCTGCCGACGCAAGGATCACCAACAACGAACTTGCCGAGCGAGTCGGCTTGTCGGCATCTGCATGTCTGCGGAGGCTGCGACGGCTGGAAGAGACGGGGGTGATCAAAGGTTATTCCGCGATCGTCGATCCGGCAATCGAGGGATGGACGATGACCGCGCTTGCATCCATCCGCCTCAGTCGCCAGCACGATGACGAAATCCAGATGTTCGAGGCGGCCGTTCTGGACTGGGACGAGGTTCTGGAATGTCACCTCGTCACGGGTTCGAGGGACTACATGCTCAAGGTCATGTGCGGTGGGCTCGAGGACTACGAGCGCTTCATCAAAGAGAAGATCGCGAAGCTGAAATGCGTCGACACCATCGAGACCAGCTTTGTCATGAACACGATCAAGGCGCGGCGCATCTAAGCTTTGCTAGAAGCTCCGCGCCCGGTGCGTTCAAGCTCCGAGAACCGGAGCTTGAACCGTTTGGGGGTGCGATCGGACGACTTACTCGGCCGTCGCCTGGATATCGACCTTGTCGAGAAGAAGCATCGGGTTTTCAGACGCTGCAACCAGATCAAAAAGACCAAGGCCATTTGGTCCAGTGGAGCGGGCGGTAACCGTAAGAGTACCTGGGTTGTTGATGAAGCGAAGCAACGCGTCCACCGCACTCTTGAGTTTGGGCTGTTCAGCTGCGATCTGCTGCAACCCCGCGCTTGCCACGAGTGTCAGAACACCGCGCACTTGATCCTCGGTCATGTCGTTTTGCAGAGCGTAAAGCTTGATAGCCTTGGCCATCATACCTTCGTCCTTGATCGTCAGCTTTACCTCGCGGCCCGCGAGCCCCAGGAGGGCGGCCTGAGTACGATTGGTATCGAAGGAGAAGAACTCCTCGGTGAACCCGCTCGCCAGACCGGAAAAATTGACGCTGCCAATATCCTTGCCGCGCATGGAGATTTCCCGGATCACCAGGTTCTTGTTCGGTTCATCCCAGCCGGCGGCAAGGGCATAAGACAGGGCGAGTGCCTCGAAACCCAGTTTGCGGGCTTCGACAAAAACTTCCTCGGTCGAATCTTCCGGGATCGGAAGAGAAAGGTCATCCTGCCTGATCACGATATCCGTGGGTATGCCGTTGAAGGGCTTTGTCAGACCCATCTCGAAATTCCTGAGCGTGAACTTGATGCGCTCAGGCACGCCCTCCGTCTTTTCACCAGTCTCGTCGTCTGTCTGTTCCGGGGCGGCGACATCAACGTTGATGCCTCCGACGCGGACGGTGCCCAGTTCCGGTATCAGGTGATTAAACGGGAAAGTCTCGATCTGCTTGTCGTCAAGCCCGACGATTTTGGAGAGACTCTCGATTGTGGAACTCCAGTCAAAGCCCTTGAGGCTTGCCTCGGCGACTTCGATCGTGTCGACGCCATTTCCGATCGACATGCCACTCAGGCCGAAGTCGAGCTTACGGCTGTCCATCTGCATATCGATACGATCAATGCCGACCTTGACCCTTTTGCCAGCAGCCCCTTCGCTTTCATCAGGCGCGTCGGCCTTGAACCCGAGCAACTGCATGTTGCTCTTGCCAATCATATCGAGAATGGACAGGGCCTTGGCGAAAATTGCCTGGCGTTCCTGAGGTGAAAGCTCGTCGGTATTTTTGGTCGCCGAAAGCGCGTTCATCGTTTCCAGAAGCGGCTCGGCCGGCATGCGGGCGCTGAAGCCGTCGCTGCGTATTTCATCGTAAGTGAAATGACCGTCTCCGTCTGAGAACGAGATTTTGCTGACGGAGAGCGGGCCATAGAGAAGCTTTGCGTCCTTATCTTCGGGACCCGCTTTTTCCGTGTAGAGCCTTGCGAGGTAAGCGGCATCGAAGTCCTGCCCGGCTATGGCGCCGGTCGATACGACCAAGTGCTTCTTTTTCATCGCGCCAGTGCTGTCCGGTAGATCCATCTGAATGTCGTAGCTGGCATTGTCGATGGAATATCGGGCGATCCGGCCTTTGGCGATGTCCGAGAAGGCTACGTTCTTATAAACAGTCTTCTGCTCGGTGGTGGCGATGGACTGCGTGAATGTCATCTCAGGCGTGGAAATACGCTCTGCTGCAAAGCGCTCTATGCGCTTAGGCAGAGAGTTGGCATTTCCGTCTCCGGATACTTCAGCCGCATCCGGTTTTATGAACGCGGCATTCTCGACACGCGCATGCGCCATCGAGATCTTGCCGGTTGGCACGTCAACATTGATGTCGTTCAGCTCCAGTGCGCCATCCAGGAAAGGAAATTTTGGACGTCCATCGATAGCTGCAATCCGGATGTTCTTGCCATCGGCAAGTGGCAAGGCCAGTTCGCGAATATGAATCTGCCCGAGGAAATCAACCTCAACGGAACGGGCAGTTGCGCCAGTGCGGGCAACGAGTTCGCTGACCTTTGCTTCGTAGAAGGCCTTACCCCCGATGACGCCTGCAGCAGCAACAGCAATAATCGCAACCGCCGCCCATAAAGCTTTGGTCCGGCCCTTGCCGGTTTGGGTATTTACCTGTTCCACGAAATTGGTCCTCTCCGACGCGATTTGAAACTGCACGCCTTTTAAGCACGCGAAAGTTGCTCCGCAAGTGGGCGCTAGCGGGACAGTTGGAGAACTTGTCCCAAAACGCAAAACGCCGGGTCCGCTCCTGACCAACATCAAACGGGACAGCCTGGCATTTTGCAGATCATAAATGTCAAGAATGCTGGACAGCGCCAACGCGGTGCCGGTTCGACCGTCTCAGCTACCGCCACTCACTGGACAATATAGTAGACATAGTCCACCATATTGTTTCCGACGTATGAAGCGTCGGCCAAAGCGAACAAAGTTACAAAAAAACAAGGGGAACTTATGTCGCATCCAACCACGTCAGCCGACGTGGTGCTGTCCGTTCGCAATCTCACGGTGGATCTTCCGCCGGGAATGGAGCGCACCCACGCGGTCAAGAATATCTCTTTCGACCTCCACGCAGGTGAAATCCTGTGCATTATCGGTGAATCCGGGTCCGGCAAATCCGTCACTGCCAGCACGATCATGGGGCTGTTGTCGCCCGTGATAAAAGTCAGCTCCGGCGAAATCCATTTCAAGGGAATGGACATACTTGCGGCCAGGGAAGATAAAATCCGGCCGCTGCGTGGTCAGGCGGTCTCAATCATTTTCCAGGATCCGCTCTCCGCGCTCAATCCGTTGATGACAATCGGGGATCAGATTGCCGAAGTGCTTGAAGCGCATGGCTATGGAACGCCTGAAACCCGCAAGACCAAGGTTCTGGATCTACTTGAAGAAGTCGGTCTTCCCGACCCGCCTCTGATGCGGCTGCAATATCCATTCCGTCTGTCTGGCGGACAACGCCAGCGGGTCATGATCGCCATGGCACTGGCACTCGATCCGGATGTCCTGATTGCCGATGAGCCAACAACCGCTCTCGACGTTACCACCCAGGCGCAGATCCTTGAGCTCATCCGCAAGATACAGAAGCGCAAGAACATGAGCGTCATGTTCATCACCCATGATTTCGGCGTCGTTGCCGAAATTGCCGATCGCGTCGTGGTGATGGAGAAGGGATATCTTGTGGAGCAGGGAAGGGCGGACCAGGTTCTGGTCAATCCCGTTCACCCCTATACCCAGCGACTTGTCGCTGCGGTTCCGCGGATGCGAAGCACTGAGCGTTCAGTCAGCGAAGAAGCCCCCGTCGTTCTCAAGGTGGAAAATCTTGAGAAGGAGTATCGCAGCTCCGGCTCGTTTTTCCGCAAGGCCCGTATCGTCAAGGCGGTCAATGGTGTCAGCTTCAAGCTTCACAAGGGCCAGACCCTTGGTATCGTTGGCGAAAGCGGGTCGGGCAAGTCCTCGCTCGGGCGTGTCCTGCTGAAATTGCTGGAGGCGGATGGCGGTTCAATATGCTTCGATGGCCGTGACATAGCAGCGATGGACGAAACGACGTTTCGATCGTTGCGACCCTATATCCAGATGATTTTTCAGGATCCTTTCGCGTCGCTTAATCCCCGCCATACGATCGGCAGGATCTTGACGGTCGGCCCCGTTGCCCACGGAATGGCTGTGCATGAGGCGAGAATAAAGGCTCTCGGAATTCTGAAGCTCGTGGGGCTGGATGAACAGGCCTATGACCGTTACCCGCACGAATTCTCCGGCGGCCAACGCCAGCGCATCGGCATTGCCCGTGCACTGATGTTTGATCCGGTCGTCCTTGTGGCCGACGAAGCCGTGTCTGCTCTCGACGTTTCCATACAGGCGCAGGTTCTGGAGCTTCTGGCGCGGGTGCAGGCTGAAATGAAGGTGGCGATGATCTTCATCACCCATGACTTGAGAGTCGCAAGCCAGATTTGCGACGATGTGCTTGTCATGCACAAGGGAACGGTTGTCGAACAGGGGCCGCCGACAAAAATCTTCCGGTCGCCGGCCCATCCCTATACCCGGAAACTCGTTGCTGCGATCCCCGGTGCGGATTGGGAACCTGCGGCAACTGCCGTCGGCACATAACATCGAAGTCTGACGAGCCGGACACCTCGTCAGACTTTGCATCGCGCGACATCGAAGACTGATTGCACCGCCGGATTATCATGGATCAGGCGGCGCGAGAGGTTTTCCTTTTAAAGGTCTGATTTAAATAATAAAAATATGATTTCAGGAATAAAAAGTAGTTGCGTTTGTCTACTAATTATCCTTTCATTCAGTCACGAAACTGACATACGACATGGCCGAAAACCTGCACTGCGGCACGCCGGGAAAGCGTGTGCGCCAATGTCGATCTTTGACCATTCGAACGGAAACTCCATGTCCAAACCAACTGAAAACCCGCCGACATCGCCAACTGATATCAATCTCGACGTGCTTGAAGACACGCTGAGCTTTTACATCCGCACGATCAACCTTGCCGTATCGCGCGATCTCGATGCCCGGCTGGACGGGCTGGATGTGGCGAAGGGAACTGGAAAGATCACGACCCTGCTGCTCGTCGATGACTACCCCGGTATCCGTCCTTCAGTGATAGCTCATCTGACGATGCGGGACCGGTCTGCAATGGGCAGGATCATCGACCAGATGGTGTCGCACGATCTGATACGCCGGGAAGTGTCGCAGGAGGACAGCCGCGCCCAGGAGCTTTACATCACCGAAGCCGGAGCGGCGCTTGCAACGAAAATCCGGGAGATCGTTCCGCAGCAATCGCGCGATTTCTTCAGCTTCATCCCGGAAGACGAGCAGAAGCAGGTTATCGACATTTTGCGTCGCGCCTACCGCCATATTGTGGGGCTAGCATGATGGAACGAACGACAAAACGCGTTGCTCTCATATCCGGTGCAAGCCGGGGTATAGGCGACCATATCGCTGCTACTCTTCTTGGCGAAGGCTGGTCGGTATCGCTTGGTATGCGCAGCCCGTCGCTGCCGCAATGGGCTGTGGGTCACGAGGGACAGGTCCATCTTGCCCATTATGACGCAAATGATGCGAGTGCGGAGAAGCGCTGGACCGATGATGCGCTTCAGCATTTCGGTCGTATCGATGCTGTCGTGGCCAATGCCGGCATCATGATACCGAAGACAGTGATCGAAGCAGACGACGAAGACATCGACGCCATGCTTGCGGTCAACGTCAAGGCACCGAGAAGGCTGGTTAAAGCCGCCTGGGAGGCGTTGAGCGAGAGCGGTCGTGGCCGGGTCATCATCCTCGCTTCCCTCTCCGGCAAGCGGGTGAAGTCCGCATCTGCCGGTAGCTATTCTCTCTCCAAATTCGCGGCGGTCGCGCTTGCGCATGCCATCCGACAGGCGGGCTTCGAAAGCGGCGTGCGCGCGACAGCCGTATGCCCCGGTTTCGTTGCGACCGATATGGCGACCGCCTTATCCGAACGGCCGGCGGATCAAATGACCCAGCCCGCCGATCTTGCCCGCATCATTGCCATGCTGCTGTCCTTACCGAATGAGGCTTCCGTCGCTGAATTCGCCATCAATTGCCAGCTTGAGGAGTTTTTCTGACATGCCCGGTCCTTATGTCGTTCCCGTCCATGGCGATGCGGAATTGCCGAAAGAAGTCGATGTCGTCGTCATTGGCGGCGGCATTATCGGCACCTCCACCGCGCTTGAACTCGTCGATCAGGGGCTGCGTGTTGCGCTTTGCGAAAAGGGCGGTATCGGCCACGAGCAGTCGAGCCGCAACTGGGGCTGGGTGCGCATTTCCCGCCGTGACCCACGCGAGGTGCCATTGATGGCAGAATCGCTGCGCATCTGGGCGGATCTCAATCGTCGTACAGGGCGAGAGACTGGTTTCAAGCGTTCCGGCATCGTCTTTACATGCGCAAACGAAAAGGAATTTTCCGAGCACGAACGCTGGAACCGCAATCTGGAAGGCTACCAGATTGAAAGCCGCATGCTGAGTGCAAAGGAATTCAAGGCGAAATATCCTCATTCCAACATGGATGTCGCCGGTGCCCTCTATACCGCCGGTGATTGCCGGGCCGAGCCGCAGCGCGCCGCCCCGGCCATCGCCGAAGCTGCCCGCGACCGCGGCGCCTTCATCCTGACAGAATGCGCCGTGCGTGGTCTGCAGCTTTCCGGCGGCAAGGTGTCGGGTGTCGTGACAGAGCGCGGTGAAATTGCCTGCAAGGCGGCGGTCATGGCGGGTGGCGCGTGGTCCAGCCTGTTTCTCGGCAACAACGGTCTCGATCTGCCGCAGCTCAAGGTCATGAATTCCGTGCTGCGCACAAAGCCGCTGGAAGGCGGCCCGGAAGAGGCAATCTGGTCGAACGGTTTTGCGATCCGCAAGCGTCTCGACGGCGGATATACGATCGCTAACGGCTTCCAGAACATCGTCGACATCGTGCCCGCATCTTTCCGTTATGCACTGAAATTCCTGCCGGCTCTGCGGCATGAGTGGCGCTCGCTCGACCTGCGCCTGACTGGCCGCTTTTACGATGAATGGCGCATTCCGCGCCGCTGGGCGCTCGATGAGGCTTCACCCTTCGAATATAACCGCGTGCTCGATCCCGTTCCGGCCATGGACATGACGGACGGCGCCTTTGCCAAGCTGAAGAAGGCCTTCCCGGTCTTCGAAAAGGCCGAAATTTCGCAGCGCTGGGCGGGCATGATCGATGTGACGCCTGACGCTATTCCGGTCATCGACAATATCGACGCCATTCCGGGCTTTCATGTTGCAACCGGCTTTTCCGGCCATGGCTTCGGCATCGGCCCGGCGGCTGGAAAACTCATGGCTGATATCGTCACAGGCCGCAATCCGATTGTCGATCGTCGCGATTTCCGTTTCAGCCGCTTCAGCGACGGTTCGAAGATCGAACTGGTCAGCGGCTTTTGAAATGAGAAGCCCGGCGGTCAGGTGCCGCCGATCCTTTTGACGCATGAGGCAGGCAACTGCTGATGGGAGTAGTACCGCCCAAAGAGGCGGAAGCAAAAATAATCGTCGTGTTCAACCATCGGATCAAGGGGAACTAAAAAATGTCCGACCAGAACAAGCCGCTTATCAATACCACCCGCCGCCAGGCACTCGGCCTTTTGGCGCTCGGCGCATCCGGCGTCGTCCTTTCCGGTCTTCCGGGTTTTTCCCGCGCCATGGCGCAGGACAAGGCCGCCAAAGGCCAGCTCACGGTCGGCTTCTCGCAGGAGCCTACCGTGTTCAATCCACATATGCCACATATTGAGGTAGACGAAGGCATCCATTTCAGCATCTTCGACCCGCTGTTTTATGTCGACGAGAAAGGTGCCTTCGTGGCAGCTCTCGCCGCCGAAGTGCCGACGGTCGAAAACGGCGGCATTTCCGCCGATGGTCTCAACTGGAAGGTCAAGCTGCGTGACGACGTCAAATGGCACGACGGCAAGCCGTTCACCGCTGAAGACGTGAAGTTCACGCTTGAACTTCTGGTCGATCCCAACTTCCGTTCATGGCGCAAGACCGGGCACGAATTCGTACGGGATTTGACCGTGGTTTCGCCAACGGAAATCACCTGGAAGATGGAAAAACCATTCGCGCCCTATCCCTCGATCCTTGCTTCCACATTTATTACGCCGAAGCACCTCCTAGGTGCGGAAGCTGACCGCAATACCGCCGCCTATAACAACGCGCCGGTCGGAACGGGCGCATTCAAATGGAAGGAGCGGGTTGCGGGTGACTACATTCTGCTCGACGCCAATACCGAGTATTTTGGTGATGGCCCGCATATAGAGCGTCTGGTCTACAAATACGTACCCGACCTGAATGTGATGTACACCCAGTTCAAGACCGGCGACATAGACGTGGTGGGCCTGCAATGGATCACACCCGACCATTATGACGAGGCCAAGGATCTCGCCGGCAAGGTGGTCAACGTCGTGCCGGGCTCGACGATTGAATCCCTCTCGTTCAACATGGAACGTCCACAGTTCAAGGAGCCGGCGGTAAGAGAGGCGCTTTATGCGGCGATCGACAAACAATCGATCATCGAGGCACTTTATTACGGTTTGCCCACACCCACCGAAAGCTACGTTCCGCAGCAGTCTTTCTATTACAATCCAGATCTTCCCAAGCATGAATATTCCATCGAGAAAGCTAAAAAGCTGCTCGACGATGCGGGCTGGGCGCCCGGGGCGGACGGCATTCGCGCCAAGGATGGCGTGAAGCTCGCCTTCACCTGCTCCACGACAGCGGGCAATCACATCCGCGAACAGGTTCAGCAATACATGCAGCAATCCTTCAAGGATATCGGCGTGGAGATGACCATTTCGAACCTGCCGCCAGCTGTCATGTGGGGTGACTACTGGATGCTGTCGAAGTTCGATTCGGTTATCGTCGGGCTCGACTTCCTGACCGGCCCGGATCCCGATACCTCCGACTTCTTCCGCTCGACGTCGAGTGCTGCAAAAGGCGGCTCGGGCCAGAATACCTGGCAGTTCGTCAACAAGGACGTCGATGATCTTCTGGCCAAGGGCGGCAGTCTCTTCGTGCCGGAGGAACGCAAGGCCGTCTACCTGAAGATTCAGGAGATCATGCGCAAGGAGCTGCCGCTGTTGCCGCTGTTCCAGTACGCAACGGTGCGTGGTCACAAGCAGGGCGTCGAAAACGTGAAGCCAAACGTCAATAACCGTATCGATACCTGGAACGTTGCGACCTGGCGTCTGGCGTAAAGCCTGCCGCAGACAGGGCTTTATGCCCGATCCATGTGAAGTGCCGGCTTTGAAGCAGCCGGCACTCTGACGGCTATTCGTGGATGGTTGCTAGCCAGTTCCACGATGCGACCTGGAGTCTCATCATGCTGACCTTTCTTCTCCATCGGATATGGCAGAGCCTCGTACTTCTGCTGCTTGTCTCGATCATCGGTTTTGCCATCCTCAACCTCGCGCCTGGCGGGCCATTGTCGCAATTTGCCCTGACGCCCGGCATGACGCGGGAGGCGCTTGATCGCATCGCCCACCAGATGGGTCTCGATCGACCCTTGCCGGTGCAATATCTCGAATGGGCCTGGCGCCTGCTGCAAGGCGATTGGGGGAAATCCTATCGCGACCAACGTCCGGTTCTCGATATCATCTCCGGCCATTTGTTTGCGACCCTGCTGTTGATGGTCTCATCAACCGTCGTATCCATCCTTGTCGGCACCTGGATCGGTATCAAGGGGGCGACCAAACGTTACACGCTGTTCGATTACACCGCCACGGTCGGGGCCATGGTCGCGCTTTCAATTCCCACCTTCTGGTTCGGGCTGGTGGCCATCTATGTTTTCGCGCTCAGGCTAAAATGGCTGCCGGCGGGCAACATGTATACGATCGGCGATCAGTCTTTTTATGACTATGCAATTCACCTGATCATGCCGAGTCTGGTACTTGCCCTCGTCAACATCGCCGTCTGGAGCCGCTACATGCGGACTGCGACGCTTGATGTCATCAATCAGGATTTCGTCCGTACCGCCCGCGCCAAGGGGCTGACCCCGCGCCGGGTTCTGATGAAACACGTCGTCGGCAACGCACTTCTGCCAATGATCACCCTTGCCGGTCTGCAGCTTCCGACGATTCTCGGCGGCGCCCTCGTAACGGAGACGGTCTTTACCTGGCCCGGCATGGGCCGCCTGTTCCTCGATAGCCTTGGTTATCACGACTACCCCGTCGTGATGGGGCTTCTGATGTTTTCCGCAATCCTCGTGCTCATCGGAAGTCTGCTCGCTGACCTCATGGTTGCTCTCGTCGATCCCCGCATCCGGCTCGGATAGAGCCGGATCGACGAAACGCCGCACTCAATCGAAGGAAAGACCATGTCCGCTGCAACCCTCCATCCCTCGCAGGCCGCACCGCGGTTTCACTGGTGGCAGAACCGCACGCTGCGCCGTTTCGCCCGCCACAAGCTTGCTGTGCTCGGCCTCATCATGATCACCGTCATGATTTTCGCCTGCGTGGTTGGGCCCTATCTCTTGCCTTACGACGAATTGTTCATCGATCTGCGCGCCCGTTTTGCCCCGCCGATGACCGGTTACCATATTTTTGGCACCGATCCGCTCGGACGCGACATAGCCGCGCGCCTTTTCAATGCCGGCCGCATTTCACTGCTGGTCGGGTTTTTCGCCATGGTGCTGTCGACACTGATCGGCACCATCATCGGTGTCGTTGCCGGTTATTATGGCGGGCGCATCGGCGCGATACTGATGCGTTTCGTCGATGCCTTTCTGTCTTTCCCGAGTATTTTCCTGCTTCTCGCTCTGGCTGCTTTCGTCAAGCCGAGCCCGTTCATGATCACGGTTATCATTGCCGTCACAAGCTGGATGGAAATTGCCCGTCTGGTTGAAGCGGAAGTGCGGTCTCTGCGCGAACGCGACTTCGTCATGGCAGCCCGTATGCTGGGCCTGCCCAATGGCTGGATCATGTTCCGGGAACTGCTGCCGAATGCTGTCGGCCCCATCATCGTTGCCGCGACCCTGACGGTCGCGCGTGCCATCCTTCTGGAAGCCTATATCAGCTTTCTCGGTTATGGCATTCAGCCGCCGCTGCCGAGCTGGGGCAATATGCTGAACGGAGCCCAGCAATATCTCGACAAGGCGCCCTGGCTCGCCATCGTGCCGGGCGTCGCCATCACGCTTGCCGTCACCAGCTTCAATTTCATCGGTGATGGGCTTCGTGATGCGCTCGATGCGCGCAGCGACCTGAACTGAAGGTTTCGGTAGATGGTTTCGTTCTCACCCTTTGACGTGACACTGTGGTATGCGACCGCAGCTTCAGCACCGCATACGGAGCCTCTTTCGGGTCGCGTGCAGGCCGATGTCTGCATCGTCGGCGCGGGTTATACCGGTCTGACGACCGCATTGGAGCTGGCGAAAACCGGCATCAATGTCGTGCTTCTGGAGCGGCAGGAAATCGGCTTCGGCGGTTCGGGCCGTAATGCCGGACATTGCACCCCGACCTTTACCCATTATAGCCTGCCCGAGCTGCGCAGGATGCTGGGTGAGCCCTGGGCGGAACGGCTGATCGAACGGCAGACGCGGGCGAATGACCGCGTCTCGAGCATGATCCGCGACTATCAGATCGACTGCGAATGGGTACAGAACGGTTATGTGATGGGCGCACCGCATAAGGGCGCCATGGATGAGATCAGGCGCAAGGTCGAGACCTATAATGCTGTGGGCGCGAAAACCCGGCTGCTCGACCGTGACGAGGTGGAAGCGGTCACCGGCAGTCCGCGTTTCGACGGCGGCTGGCTGCACGAAGAGGCAGGTCACCTCAATCCGCTCGGTTACGCCCGCGGTCTCGGCCGTGCTGTCATCCAGGAGCGCGGAAAGATATTTACCGGCTCGGCGGTGACGGGTTGCGAACGCGACATAACCGGAGGCTGGAAGGTCAAGACCGATCGCGGAGAAGTGGTCGCGTCGAAAGTGATCTTTACCACTGGCGCCTATACGGTGGGTGGTTGGCCCAAGCTGGATCGAACCTTCAAGATTCAACGCGTGTTCGTTGCCGCTACGCAAATTTTGTCCGAAGAGACACGCCGGACCGTCCTGCCGCAGAACACGACCATTCATGATGGTCGCGGCGATATCTACGTCTACAAATACAATGCCGAAGGCCGGATCGTCGCATCGATGTTTCCCATGGGACGCCGCGGCCGCGACAGGGCCTATACGAGACAGGTCATGAGCGAACGGCTCAAATGGCTGCATCCAAAGCTCCGGGAAGAGATCCGCTGGGAGTATTTCTGGTTCGGCGAACTCGATATGCAATATCGCACCGTACCGCGGTTTTATGGTCTCGCGCCGGGCGTTGTGGCTTTGACCGGTCTTTCGGGCCGTGGTGTGCCAACCGGCTCGATGCTCGGTTCCATTCTTTCGGAATGGGCGCTTGGTAAGCCGGAGAACGAGCTTGCCCTGAAGCTGGAACCACTGAAGGCAGCTCCCTTCTTTATGGGTTTCGCACCCGCAATGGCGCTGCGTTACTACCGGCTGCGCGACAACATATCCACGAAACTAGCTGGGGCGGAACTGCCGCCCCATGCCTGAACCGGCGCGGCCCCAAGGTCCGTGCCAACATTGACAAAGCAAGGAGAATTCCCGTGACCATGCCGATTTTCAACATTTCCGATGACGTGGATCTTGTTCCGGCCATGCCCGCCGAAGGCCGTGAAGGCGGTTCGTATCGTCGCCAGATATGGCAGGACCAGGTCGAAAATGGCACGATCGTCGCAGTCTGGAAGGCCGAGCCCGGCATCTACAACTATCCGGGTCGTGACCTCGAGGAAACTTTTGTCGTCGTTGAGGGTGAGGCAATGTATTCGCAGGCCGAAGCCGAACCTGTGAAGATCGGTCCCGGATCGATTATCAGCATCGCCAAGGGCGTGCCAAGCCGCCTCGAAATCCTGTCGCCGTTCCGCAAGCTCGCAACTGTCATCCCGAAGCCGTGAGGTTTGGGGGAGGGGTGCCTGCAGACTTAAGGCGGGCTGTGTCCTGTATTCGCGGCACGAGGATTTAGGTCTCGCCGATCTGTCTTTCGTTACAGCAATCCGGTGCAACGCTGATGGCCCGACAATCAAAGATCTAAAGAAACAGGGCTCCGAGGAGACGCAGAGCCCTGTTTGCGTTCAATGGTTTGGGAAGCAGCTGGTGCAAAACAGGCCACTCGTTTGAAACATCCTTGTGACCGTCATCCCTTTTCCCAGCGCCAGCCGGTGCGGAAAAGCGGTGCCAGGGCCAGGGCGTTGATCCCTTGCTTATGGGGGCGTGCATCGGACATACTTACACACGAACCACAAAGGGCCAAGGGCAAGACGAGCCAGCGACGTTAGTGCCGGCTCGCGGAGCCATGCGGGAAGATTTTACCTCATGAATACGCGATTTCTCGAAACTTTCCTCTGGGCTGCACGACTGAACAGCTTTTCGGCGGCCGCGGAACGGTTGAATACCACCCAGGCGTCGGTGTCCAACCGAATTGCCGCCCTCGAAAGGGAGCTTGGCGTCGTGCTTTTCACGCGCGATGTGCGCTGCGTCAACTTGACACCTGCTGGTCGTCTGGCACTGCAGCATGCCGAAAAGATCGTCAATCTGACCGGTGAGTTCCGACAGATCGTGAGTAGCCGGGAGGCGCTGAGAGGCACCGTGCGCATCGGTGCTGCCGACACGATCGTCTATGCCTGGTTACCGCTGCTCATTCGCCGCATGAACGAACGTTACCCCGGCGTCAGCTTGGATCTGACCATCGACACCAGCCTGAAACTATCCCAGCGCATTCAAAACGGTGAGGTGGATGTCGGTTTCATCATGGGGCCGATCATGGCTGCAAATATCTACAATTCACCGCTCTGTACGTTCGAGTCCTGTTGGGTTGGCGCGGTTGAATTGCCGCTGCCGGAAACGGGCGTTACACTCGAAGATATCGCGCATTTTCCGTTACTTACCTTCTCGACAGGCTCCCAGCCACATCAGGCGTTGCGCGCGTTGCTCGATTCTCACGGGTTGTCCGACAGCCGCATCTATAATTCCAATTCGCTGTCGATCATGACCCGCCTTGTGGCCGCGGCCGTTGGGGTTGGCGCTTTGCCGCGTGTGCTGGTGGACGGCATCATCAAATCCGGTGAGGCGCGTATTCTCGACATTAGTCCGTCAGTACCGC
Source organism: Agrobacterium sp. CG160-95 (assembly GCF_053521725.1). Taxonomy (NCBI): domain Bacteria; kingdom Pseudomonadati; phylum Pseudomonadota; class Alphaproteobacteria; order Hyphomicrobiales; family Rhizobiaceae; genus Agrobacterium; species Agrobacterium sp. CG160-95. The sequence goes on from NZ_JBNWDU010000002.1 coordinate 929,215, forward strand.
CCCTCACATTTCACACCGTTTATCAGGAGCGTGGCGACAACGCGATTGCCCGGGCCATTGCCGATATGGCGACGGAAATCGTCAGTGAAACCACCACGCAATGGATGACGGCTGCCGCCTAAATTTTGCGCTGCAGCGCAAAATGATTAATCTATAAGCTTACCTTATGGGTTTCGATAGAGTTTTTCCGTTTGTAATGAAAACAGTTCCCGTTCTTAATTCTCATCGCAACATGAGAGGAGAGCAACGTGAAAGTCTCACTTGTTCAAATGAATACCCAGAATGACAAGGCAGAAAACCTTAAGGTTGCTGCCGATCTTATTGAGAAGGCAGTCAAGGCGGATAATCCTGACCTTGTTGTTCTTCCGGAATACTTCGCATTTCTTGGAGATAATCCCCAGGAGATGCATGAGAGCGGGGAGGAATTCCCTGACGGCGAGATTTACACGCTGCTCTCGGGGCTGGCCAAGAAGCACGCGATCACGCTGCATGCCGGCTCCATCGTCGAGAAGGAAGGCAATCGCTTTTACAATTCGACGCTCGTTTTCGGGCCGGATGGCAAACAGATCGCGCGTTACCGCAAGATGCACCTGTTCGACGTCGATACGCCGAACGGCATCAGCTACCGCGAATCCGACTCCGTTGCCCGTGGCGAAGAAGTGGTGACCTACAAGGTTGGCGACAAGACGGTCGGTTGTGGCATCTGCTACGATATTCGCTTCCCTGAACTGTTTCGCGCCCTGCGGGACAAGGGTGCAGACGTCATCGTTCTGCCAGCGGCCTTCACCCTGATGACAGGCAAGGACCATTGGGAAGTTCTGGCGCGCGCCCGTGCCGTCGAAACCCAGACCTACTTTCTGGCCGTCGGCCAGATCGGCACCCATGCGGGTGGCAAGAAGGCATGCTGGGGGCATTCCATGGTCATCGATCCGTGGGGCCACATCGTCGCCCAATGCTCCGACAGCGTTGGAACGGCCGGTGCCGTCCTTGACTTCGACTATTCGGCCAAGGTGCGCGCCAACGTACCGGTGGCGAACCACCACGTTCTCTGATCGGAGAAAGACTCAATGTTTATCGCCAACCCCATGCCCGAACAGATCGGTGCCGACATCATCGAGCTTCTTGAGAAGGTCGAAGTCGCAACGATCGGTCACGTGCTTCACTCCGGCTTCGTCGATCCTGAAATCCGCGCCGTCCTTCCGGGCAAACGTGTGGCAGGCACTGCCGTCACGCTGCGCATCCCCAATGCGGATTCGACCATGCTCCACTATCTGTCGCAGTTCGTGCGTCCCGGGGATATCGTCCTCATCGACCGTTGCGGCGATACCCGTCACGCCTGCTGGGGCGGTGTCATCACCAACACCATGAAGATGGCCGGCGTTAAGGCCGGTGTCGTTGATGGCCCGGCGACCGACTTCTCGGAGTTCGCCAAGGTCGACATGCCGATGTGGTGCCGTGGTCCTTCGCCCATCACCACCAAGATCCTCGGCCTCGAAGGCGCGATCAACGTTCCGATCAGCGTCGGCGGCCAGGTGATCAATCCGGGCGATGCGATCCTGTGCGATGAAAGCGGTGTTGTCGCTCTTCATCCAAGCCAGGCTAGAGCCATGGCTGAACGCGCCATCGGCATGCAGGAAGCCGAACTCGTGCTTCTGGAGCGTCTGCGCAACGGTGAGAAATTGCCGGACATTTCTGGCGCCAACAAGCTCGTTCAGGCCAAGCTGAGCGCCTGACATCGTCTTATGGGTGGCGGATCAGTCCGCCACTCCAAATAACAATAGAGGAGAACAGGACAATGAAGAAAACAATACTTCTGAGTGGGATTCTCATGCTCGGCGCGGCCGCTCTTCCGGCGCACGCCCAGCAGACCGTGACGTTCCTCGGCTATAGCGGCCTTTTCCAGGAGCGTTACACCAAGGCCGTCATCGAACCTTTCATGGCGGCTAACCCTGATATCAAGATCGAATATTTCCCGCAGCAGGGCTCTGCTGCAATGCTCGGCTCGCTGCGCGCCCAGAAGGCTGCGCCGCAGTCCGATATCGCTCTGATGGATGTCTCCGTCGCCAAAACAGGTACGGACGAAGGTCTGTTTGACAAGATCGACGAAAGCGTAACCAAGAATGTCGCCGACCTCTATCCTAATGCCCGCTTCGAAGGCGTGGCCGGGGTTGGCGTAACGTTCGACAATCTCGTGCTCATCTACAATACCGATGCCATCAAGACGGCTCCCGACAGCTGGAACGCTCTGAAGGATAGCGCCCTCAAGGGCAAAGTCGCCATGCTGAGCGCCCCCGATATCGTCGGTATCGGTACCACCATCATCATGGACCATATGAATGGCGGCACTGATTTCATCAAGAACATCGATGCCGGCATCAATGCGATGGCTGAAGTTGCTCCGAATGTGCAGACCTGGGAGCCGAAGCCGGAAGTCTATCCGAACGTTGTCAACGGCCAGGTTTCGCTGGGCGTGGGCTGGAACGCCCGTAGCCAGGTGAATGCTGACGGCTCCAAAGGCAAGATGAAGGTGGTTCTTCCGAAGGAAGGCACGATCCTCCAGATCAACACGCTCAACCTCGTCAAGGGTGGTCCGTCGTCCGAGGCTGCGCGCAAGTTCGTTGATTATGCGCTGAGCCCGGAAGCCCAGGCTGCCTTTACAGCCGCCATGTATTATGCGCCGACCAATTCCAAGTCCTCTGTCTCTGCCGATGTGAGTGAGCGCACGGTCGTCAAGGCGATGGACAAGGTCATCCCGGTGGATTGGATTGGCCTCTCGAAGGTCCGTGACCAGATTACGCAGGACTGGCGCCGCAAGGTCATTCCCCTCAGCCGTTGAGACTTCTGCGCAGAGCGCAAAAAAAGAAAGGACTTCCGCGGCTCCCATGGCAGTCGCGGAAGCAGCATACCAAAACCCTCGGTTCATCTCCTCTGTCGGCGCTAGGGCGGAAGAGGTTGGAGCCGACGCGGACATGCATTCCGAGCGGCCCACAAGGCGTGCACCAGGGGAGGCACCGCGAAACGGCGCAGCGAATTTTCGCCGCGCTTGCGTAGATCAAGGGCCAAGGCATTTCCGATTCCCTGTGGGTCGGAGATGTCCTGGAGAAAGGCAAGAAGCCAGAATGGGAACTTCAGATACCATGCAGCCAGGATTCCTCTCGATTCGTTCACTGACCAAGCGCTACGAGACAATCGTCGCCGTGGATAATCTCAATCTCGAGATTCCCAAGGGCGAACTGGTTGCCTTCCTCGGTCCTTCCGGCTGCGGCAAGTCGACGTCGCTGCGCATGATTGCAGGCCTCTCTCCTGTCTCCTCGGGGTCTATCCTGATCGACGGCAAGGACGTGACGAAACTTGCGCCTTATAAGCGTGACATTGGCCTCGTTTTCCAGAGCTACGCGCTCTTCCCCCACATGACGGTCCTCAAGAATGTCATGTTCGGTCTTGAAATGCGCAAAGTGCCTGCTGCCGAGGCGGAACGCCGTGCCCGTGAGGCCATTGCCATGGTGCGTCTGGAAGGGCGCGAGGACCGTCGCCCTGCCCAGCTTTCCGGAGGCCAGCAGCAGCGCGTCGCACTGGCGCGCGCCCTCGTCATCCAGCCGTCCATTCTCTTGTTTGACGAACCTCTTTCCAATCTCGACGCAAAGCTGCGCGACGAGATGCGCGCCGAGATTCGCCGTATCCAGAAACAGCTTGGCATCACTTCCATCTTCGTCACGCATGATCAGGTTGAGGCGCTCAGCATGTGCGACAAGGTCGCTGTGCTCAATGGCGGGCACCTGGAACAGCTTGGCACGCCGCACGATCTCTATGAGCGCCCGGCCACTGCATTCGTCGCCTCTTTCGTCGGTCGCACCAACAGGCTGGTCGGCAACGCCGCCGGTGACCGCATCACGGTCGGCGATGCGGTGCTGCGAGCGCCCGGCGCGCACAGCGGTGAGATCGACCTGATGGTACGGCCGCATCGCATGGCCATGACCGTCGCTGGCGACGCCGTCCCCGATTTCGACGGAGCGCCCGTCAATCGCATCGCCGGCGAAGTCCGCGATGTCTATTATGCCGGCGACATCCTCCACTACGAAATCGCCGCTGGCGGGCAGACCCTGTCCGTGGAGCGCGCGACGTCCGGCGGTGAAACGCCGGTCGCAGCAGGCAGCGCGGTCAGTCTCGTCTGGCGCGTGGAGGATACTCTGGTCTTCGGAGCAAACCGATGACGGCGGCGGTCATGATCACGGCTCCCGGTGGCCGTACCTCTTCCATCGTGTTTCTCGCAACCCTTCTTCTTGGACCCATCATTGCGGTCAACGGTCTGGCCTTCGTGTTGCCCGTCTTCAACCTGCTGCTGCTTTCCTTCCGCGAAAGCCTCGGCGGCGGCGGTCTCGGGGAAGCCCATACGCTCGACAACTGGTCGTCGACACTGACCGACGGTTTTTATATCGAGCTGATTGGTCAGAGCATCCTGACCAGCCTTATGATCACCGTTCTCACGCTGCTCGCCTCCTATCCCATCGCCCTCTACCTTCACCGGGCGCAGGGTCGCTGGAAAACGCTTTTGCTGGTGCTGGTCATTTCGCCGCTGCTCACCTCGGCGGTGGTGCGCACTTATGGCTGGATCGCAATCCTGGCGGATGACGGCCTCATCAACAACATCCTCTTCGCACTGGGCGCGCAAGGCGGGGTGCGTCTGCTGTTCAACAAGATCGGCGTCGTCATCGGGCTTACCGAAATCCTGATGCCCTATATGATCCTGGCGCTCCTCGCTGGCTTCGGCAGGCTTGATCCTCGCGTCGAGGAAGCTGCGGAAACGCTCGGCGCATCGCCCTGGAAAGTGTTCTGGCGGATCATCGTGCCGCTCACCATGCCCGGCGTGGCCCTGGGTTGCCTGCTCTCCTTCGTGCTGGCCGTCAGTTCGTTCATCACTCCCAAGCTGCTCGGCGGTGGCCGCGTCTTCCTTCTGGCAACGGAAATCTATGATCAGGCCATCGTGACGCTCAACTGGCCACTCGCCGCTACGCTTTCGATGATCATCCTCGTGATTTTCGGTGCCGCCCTGGTGCTCTATTCCCGGCTTCTGCGGGCCATTCTGTAAAGGAGATCGAAGATGGAAGAACGTCCCGCTCCGCTGGCGCTGAAAATTGTCGCCTTCATCATGTTCCTTTTCCTCCTTGCGCCTGTGGTGCTCGTCGTGCCGATCTCGTTTTCGGCCGACAGCTACATGACCTTCCCACCCTCCGGCTGGAGCCTGCGCTGGTATGTGGATCTCATGCACAATTCAAAGATGATCGGCGCCCTGGGCACCAGCACGCTCCTTGCGGTCATCGTTACCGTTCTGTCCATGCTGATTGCGCTGCCCGCCTCCTATGCCATCGTGCGGATGCGGGTGATTGGCGCGGATACATTGCTCGCCTTCTTCACCGCGCCGCTTCTTCTGCCGACTATCGTTCTTGGCCTTGCGATCCTGATCGTCTTTGCCGGTGCGGGTCTGCTCGGTACATTCACGGGTCTGGTGATCGCGCATCTGATCATCGTGTTGCCCTATGCGCTGCGTGTACTCACCACGTCGCTTGCGGGCCTGCCGCTGATCTACGAGGAGGCCGCCTCCACGCTCGGGGCGTCACCTCTTACCGTCTTTCGCCGCGTCACCATGCCGATGATCGCGCCTGGCATCGTTGCAACGGCAGCGCTTTCCTTTCTCGTCTCGTTCGATGAAGCCGTGATTTCGCTGTTCCTCACCGGTCCGCGCATCACGACGCTTCCCGTTGCCATGTATCAGCATGTCGAAACCCAGGCTGATCCGCTTGTTGCCGCCATCTCCGTTCTTCTGATCGTGCTCACGCTTGCCGTCGTCCTGATCGTGGACCGCACGGTGGGCCTGACGAAGACTTTCGTGAAGTAAGGGGCCGGAAAAATGGCTTATCGACAGATCGCAGCCGGCACGACCTATCGTTTCGACGATCTGAAAACCCTGATGGCAAAGGCGACGCCGGAAAGGTCCGGTGACCAATTGGCCGGGATCGCGGCGGAAGGGCCGGTGGAGAGACTGGCGGCGCAGATGGCGCTGGCCGATCTGCCGCTTTCCACCTTTGTTGCACAGGAATTGATCGCCTCGGACGAGGACGAGATTTCGGCCCTGATAGCGCGCCAGCACGACGCACTGGCCTTCGCGCCGGTGTCTTCTCTGACGGTTGGTGAATTTCGCGAGTGGCTGCTCAATTCCAAGGTCGGGCACGCGGAACTTGAAGCGGTAAGCTGGGGTCTGACACCGGAAATGGTGGCGGCAGTCTCCAAGATCATGCGTCTGCAGGATCTCGTGACGGTATCGGCCAAACGGGAAGTCGTGACCCGTTTTCGCAACACTATTGGTCTTTCCGGCCGCCTTTCCACCCGCAACCAGCCAAATCATCCGACTGACAGTTCCCGTGGCATCGCCATCTCGGCCATTGACGGGTTGCTGCTGGGGAGCGGCGATGCGGTGATCGGTGTTAACCCGGCCACCAGCGCTGTGACGGACTATATCCGCGTCGTGCAGTTGCTCGACGATCTGCGGCAATGGCTGGACATTCCAACCCAGACCTGCTGCCTTGGCCATGTGACGACGGCTATCAAGGCGATGGAGCGCGCTGCACCCGTCGATCTGGTTTTTCAGTCGATTGCGGGTTCCCAGAAGGCCAATGCGGGCTTCGGCATTGATCTTGCCGTTCTGCGAGAGGCTCATGAGGCTGGTCAGTCGCTGAAGCGCGGAACTATCGGCAGCGACCTCATGTATTTCGAGACGGGGCAGGGGGCTGCCCTGTCGGCCGATGCGCATTTTGGTGTCGATCAGCAAACGATGGAGGCGCGTGCCTATGCCGTGGCGCGCGAATTCTCGCCGCTTCTGGTGAATACCGTCGTTGGCTTCATCGGTCCGGAATATCTCTATAATGGCAAGCAGATCATTCGCGCCGGGCTTGAAGATCATTTCTGCGGAAAGCTGCTTGGCCTGCCGATGGGTGTCGACGTCTGCTACACCAACCACGCCGATGCCGACCAGGAAGACATGGACGTGCTGCTGACCATGCTGTGCGCCGCTGATGTGAACTTCGTCATTACCGTGCCAGGCTCGGACGACGTCATGCTGAACTACCAGACGCTTTCCCATCACGATTCAATCTATGCCCGCGAAACGCTGAAGCGTCGGCCTGCGCCGGAGTTTGAGGAGTGGCTGGTGAATATGGGCGTCACGGATGCCGCCGGTCATATGATCGAGAACCCTGCGCTGATGAACCGCGGGCTTCGCGAACTTGATTTTCTTGGAAGGGACGCCGCCTGATGCGTGACCGCCGGCCCTCCCTCATCTCCAGCCCGCCGGAACGTCTCAAGGCCCTGCGTGTGGCAACCGATGCACGCGTGGCGCTCGGCCGCACGGGTGCAAGCCCGCCCACGCGCGCGGTACAGACATTTCTGTTGGATCATGCGCAGGCGCGCCAGACAGTGTGGCGTCCGCTGGACATTGAAAAAATGGAGCGTGACTTGCGCGCTTCGGGTGCGGATGTCGTGCATGTCGCAAGCCGCGCGCAGGACCGTGCGGATTACCTGCGCCGACCCGATCTCGGCCGTGCTCTTTCAGACGAGGGCCGTCTGGCGCTCGACGGGCAGGCCAAGGGAGCCGATGTCGCATTGGTAATCGCCGACGGGCTTTCCGCAACGGCTGTGGAGATGAATGCAGTGCCGGTGGCAACGGCGTTGCTTAATTCACTCGCAAGCAACGGATTGACGGTTGCGCCGCTCACACTTGCCACGCAGGCACGGGTTGCGCTGGCGGATGATGTGGGAGCCGTCCTCGGCGCAAAGGTGGCGGTGATCCTGATTGGCGAGCGGCCGGGCCTTTCGGCAGCCGACAGTCTTGGCGCCTATGTCACCTTCAGGCCGGAGACCGGGCTGCCGGACTCCCGACGCAACTGCATTTCCAATATTCGTGATGGTGGCGTGCCGCCCGTCGAAGCGGCGGGGAAGATCATGACCCTGATCAGCGCCATGTGCCAGCAGGAGACAAGTGGCGTGACGCTGGTTGAATTCGAAAAGCCGCTGACGGCTTTGTCCGACTAGAAACAAAGCAGATCTCATTCATAGCCACGATCCGGCAAGGTGCATCGGCTCGATCCGTTGCGCCTGTTGATTTCGCTTTCGAACCACGAAAATAAAGGCAAGCCCATGGTCCAGAGCCTCTCCACAGCATTCGACGTCGCCGTCATCGGTGCCGGGGTGGTCGGTTGCGCAGTTGCCCGTCGTTTCGCACTGGCTGGTGCGAAGGTCGTGATCATCGAGAAGGGGTCCGATATTCTTTCCGGGGCATCGAAGGCCAACAGCGCTATCCTCCACACCGGCTTCGATGCGCCTGAAGGCAGTCTGGAGCTGGAATTGGTGAAGGCAGGTCGGGCAAAATATCTGTCCATCCACAGGCAGATGGGCCTTAGCCTCGTTGAAACCGGCGCGTTGGTCTGTGCGTGGAATCCCGACGAGGCGCAAAGCCTGGAGGCGATCGCCGAGCAGGGGCGACGCAACGGCATTGCCGAGCTCGGTCTGCTTACGGCCCGGCAAGCCAGGGAATCCATGCCCGGCTTGTCCGACCGTCTTGTCGCAGCACTCGAAGTTCCGGGTGAACATGTCATCGATCCCTGGTCCGCGCCGCTGGGCTATCTTACGCAAGCGGTGGCGCTTGGCGCGCAGCTGGTGCGCAACGCCGAAGTCCTGTCCGGTGCGTTTGATGGCGCGTGGCAGATAGAGACGACGGCGGGTCCGATCCTTGCGGCGAGCGTTGTCAATGCGGCCGGATTGTTCGGCGATATCGTCGATGCGCGGCTGGGGCTTGTCCCAGACTTCACCATCAAGCCTCGCAAGGGACAATTCGTCGTTCTCGACAAGGCCGCCCGCCGGCACGTGCCGCGCATCGTCCTGCCCGTTCCCACCGAAATCACCAAGGGCATCGTTGTGTGTCCAACCGCCTTCGGCAACGTTCTCGTCGGCCCGACGGCGGAAGAACAGGATGACCGCGAGCGTGCGACGGTAGAAACGGCGGCGCTGGAAGCGCTGCTGACGCGCGGCAGGGAGATCGTTCCGGCACTCGCCTCCATTCCCGTGACCGCTATCTATGCCGGCTTGCGCCCGGCCTCCGAGAAGAAACATTACCGGATTTCCGCACGGCCAGACCTGCGCGCGATCACGCTTGGCGGCGTGCGATCCACCGGTCTCAGTGCGGCACTTGGTCTGGCGCAGCACGCTCTGGCGCTTCACGAAAGTTTCGGCACGCGCTTCATGCCCCCGCCCACAGTGCCTCATGTGACGATGCCGAACCTGAGCGAAACCTGCGAGCGGGACTGGCAGCGCGCTGATCATGGCGAAATCGTCTGCCATTGCGAGCTTGTCACCCGCCGTGAGATCGAGGCGACATTTTCCAGCGCGGTGCCGCCGGGTGATTTCGGAGGTCTGCGGCGGCGCACCCGCGCCGGCATGGGGCGCTGTCAGGGATTTTACTGCAACGCCCGGCTGGCCGCGATGACGGGCGACCGTCTGGCTGTACCGCTTGCGGTCCGTCCGGGAGACGATCGATGAACTCCCGGAAGCCTTTTCAGCAGACGCAAGAAAACGTTCCGGATGCAGATGTAATCGTGGTCGGCGGCGGCCCGGCGGGCGTGGCGGCAGCGCTGGAGCTAAAAGCACGCGGCGTCGCGCGTGTGACGATCCTCGAGCGTGAGCCAGCCCTTGGCGGCGCACCCCGTCATTGCACACATTCGCCTTTCGGCATGCGCGAATTCGGACGCGTTTATTTCGGCCCGGCCTATGCGCGACGTCTGCAGCGGCAGGCGCAGGATGCGGGCGTTGATGTCCTCACCGGTCATTCCGTGGTGGAACTCGGACAGGACGGTACCCTGCTGGTTACGTCTGCGTGCGGCGTGGAGACGTTGAAGGCCCGGCGCATTGTGCTGGCGACCGGCGCGCGGGAAAAACCACGCTCAGCGCGGCTCCTGCCGGGCGACCGGCCGGTGGGAGTGATCACCACCGGCACGCTGCAATCCTATGTCGCCTTTCACGGCATCATGCCCTTTCGCCGGCCGCTTATCCTTGGTTCGGAACTGGTTTCCTTTTCCGCGCTTCTCACTTGCCTGACGCATGGCGCGCGGCCGGTGGCGATGATCGAGCCTGAGCCGGAACCGCTGGCGCGGTCGCTTTTCCGGTGGTTTCCCCGATTGGTCGGAGTGCCCTTTCATTGCCGCGCAACACTCGTGGACATTCGTGGGAGCGGTCGTGTCGAGGAGGCCGACATCCGGCTGGCAGATGGCCGTATCCTCACCGTCAAGTGCGATGGTGTTCTCCTCACCGGGCGGTTCACGCCGGAGGCAACGCTTCTGAACGCATCCCCTGTTGATGTGGCGGGAGGCAGCGATGGCCCTACGATCGATCAGGACGGCCGGATGGCCAACCCGATGTTCTTCGCCACGGGGAACGTATTGCGGGCCGTGGAAACGGGTGGCTGGTCGTTTCGCGAAGGCCGCCGCGTGGGTGCTGCCGTTGCCGACGATCTCACCCGCGAACTCTGCAACGCAAAGGCAGTCCGTATCGCTTTCGCCGACCCGCTCAAACTCGCGGTACCCACCATGGTGCGATCGGGGGGACTTGACCGGCCGGCTTTTCTCGATTTTCAGCTGCGCTTCATCAGACGTGTTCAAGGCAGGCTTTCGCTTCATCTTGATGGAACCGAAGTGTGGAGCAAGTCCGGCCGGTGGCTGCCGGAACGCCGTGTGCTTGTGCCCATTCCCCGCGCCGCAGTTGAGGCGACCCAGATTGCCTTTCACTTTCAGGAGACGAATTGATGCGCATAGCGGCGATCGATCAGGGAACGACGTCGACCCGATGCCTTGTGATAAGCGACGATGGCACGGCGCAACTCGTCTCAAGCCTGCGTCATGCACAGTTCTATCCAAACCCCGGCCATGTGGAGCATGATCCGGAAGAGCTGTTGCGCAACATCCGCGCGGTACTGGCCGATGCCGGACCGGTAGATGCGATCGCGATCGCCAACCAGGGCGAGAGTTGCCTGGCGTGGGATGCCGAGAGTGGGGAAGCGCTGTCGCCGGTCATCGTCTGGCAGGATGCCCGCACCGCCGAAGCCTTGGCCGCTCTGCCCCAATCGGCTGCGGAACGATCGAAAGAGATTTGCGGATTGCCGCTCGATCCCTATTTTTCGGCGAGCAAACTGTCGTGGTTGCTAAGGCACAATCCGGCGGTGGCACGGGCGAGAGCCGAAGGGCGGTTGCGCCTGGGCACCACCGACGCATTCTTTCTGGATCGGCTTACAAGCTGTTTCCGCACCGACCTTGCAACGGCCTCGCGGACGGGACTGCTTGATCTGGCAACCGGTGCCTGGAGCCCGGAACTCTGCGCTCTTCATGGGGTGCCGCTGGATTGCCTGCCCGCAATCGGTCCTGTTAATGGCGGCTTCGGTTCCATCGAGGGAACGCCCATTCGCGTTTCCATCGTCGATCAGCAGGCGGCGCTTTATGGGCACGGTTGCCGCAAACCGGGCGATTGTAAGATAACCTTCGGCACGGGCGCCTTCCTGTTGGCCATCGCTGGTCACGAACGCCCGTTGGCGGGGGAGCTTCTGCCCACCATTGGCTGGCAGAAGCAAGGCGGCGCGGCCATTTTCGCCATAGAAGGCGGGGTTTATGACGCCGGTGCCGCGCTGGAATGGGCGCGAAAGATCGGCCTTTATGTTGACAATACTGAACTTGACGGTTTTGAGGGTTCATCGGCCGTTCGTCGTGGACTGGTGTTCGTGCCTGCATTTTCGGGCCTTGCCGCGCCATATTGGGATAGACAGGCCGTACCGCTTTTCATCGGCATGGACCACGCAACGGCGCGGAGTGACATGGTTCGCGCCCTGCTTGAGGGCATTGCCTTGCTGACGGTTCGGTTGATCGAAGCCGCGCAGACTTTCGTTCCCATCGGCGATACGATTTCGATAGATGGCGGCCTGTCGAACAGTCGCTATTTCGCCCGTTTCCTGGCCGCTGCCAGTGGTCGGACCATCTGCGTTCCGGCCATGCGCGAGTTGACGGCGCTTGGTCTCGCGGAACTGTGCGATATCGATGTCACCGCCATGCGAAAAAATGCCGAGATATTCAAACCCGACGGATCGGTCGAAGAAGCGGATCACGCTCGCTTTGCACGCGCCATAGGCAATGCGAGGGGCTGGTCGGGCGGTTGATGTCCACTTGGAATAGCCGGTTCATCGGCAATATCGGTGTGATCCACAACGGCCGCCCGCTCTAGCGGCGGCTTGGTGGCTTAGCGTGTTGGTCCTGCAACCCAAAACCTCCAACGCGCGGCGCGGCTTAAATTACCAAATCTTTAGTTGTGTACCAGTTCGCCAATACCTAGCTTTATGGCGAGGCTGCATCCGTTGTGGATATGAGCAAGGAACCGGTAAGCCCGTTTCCTGTTGTTATCCAGGAACAGAGCCTTGGTTCAAGGTCGAGATACCCCGTCATGACTGTTCAGGACTGCAATTCGCGCCACTTTCGCCTGCCTCATCAGCGTAACCGAGACATCTCATGATGCGCACCGGACTGGATTTTGCACCGGGCGCGCCTGGCATAGAAGCGCGCTGGACGTCGAGCGCCAAAAACGGGGTCGGCACTGCGCTGTCGGAAGCATCGCCTATCTGGTTCACGCTCAGCCACGGCATTCTGAACGAGGTCTATTATCCGAGGATAGACAGTGCCTGCACCCGCGATCTCGGTTTTGTTGTCACTGGGCCTGAGGGTTACTTTTCGGAAGAAAAACGCGACTGCGTATCCGTCACCCGCCCTTTTAAAAGTGGAATTCCGGCATTTCACATTACCAATACGGCGACGGATGGCTCGTTCAGAATTGAGAAACAGGTGATCAGCGATCCCGCGCGGGCCAGTGTTCTTCAGCAGCTTTCGTTCATTCCCCTGAAGGGACAAATTTCGGATTATCGCGTGACTGCGCTGCTGGCACCTCATCTCGTCAATGCAGGCAATCTTAACTCGGCTTGGATTGGCGACTATGAGGGACATCAGGTCCTCTTCGCGACCGGCCGTTCACGATATCTTGCGCTTGTCTGCGATCTGCCTTGGCGGGCAGTCAGCGCCGGTTTCGTGGGTGTTTCCGATGGTTGGCAGCAGTTGCATCGGCACGGACGCATCGTTGAAGAGTACCAGCGAGCCGATGACGGAAATGTCTCGCTGGCAGGTGAGATCGACTTCAGTGATGTCAATGGCGCGGCAACATTGGCGCTCGGCTTTGGCGAGACGGAATATGCAGCGGCTGCGGCGGCCGTTTACAGTCTGAAGCATGGCTTTGAACGGGCGCACGAGGCCTACGTTGCCAACTGGCGCAACTGGCAAGACCGGCTGGAAACGCTCGACCGCGATACGCATCACGGCATCAATTCCTATCGGGTGTCGACAGCAGTGCTCGCCGCACATCGTGCCGCCGACCGGCCGGGCGCTGTTGTTGCAAGCCTGTCGATCCCATGGGGAGCATCGAAGAGCGATGACGATCTCGGTGGTTATCATCTGGTCTGGCCGCGCGATCTGGTGGAAGCGGCCGGCGGATTTCTGGCGGCCGGCGATCACCACGAGGCGCTGGCGATCCTCAATTATCTTCGTCAGGTGCAGCAGCCATCGGGCCGCTGGCCGCAAAATCTCTGGCTGGATGGCAAACCCTATTGGCCGGGCGTCCAGATGGATGAATGCGCCTTTCCGATCCTGCTGGCGGATATGCTGCATCGACATGGTCACCTGGATCATGCCACGCGGGCGGATTTTATGCCGATGATCCACCGCGCCGCAGCCTATATTCTGGCAAACGGCCCGACGACCGGTGAGGACAGGTGGGAAGAGGATGCCGGCTACAGTCCCTTCACCCTTGCCGTCGAGATCGCTGCGCTGCTTGCCGCTGCCGACCTTATCGATATGAACGGTGATGCTGCCGAAGCCGTGCATCTACGGGAAACGGCTGATTGCTGGAACGAGCAGATCGAACAATGGACCTTTGCCGGTGACGAGACATTCTGCGCCGCGCTTGGCATTTCCGGCCACTATGTTCGCATCGCTTCGCCTGACGCGACCGACGTAGCTCGACCATTCGGCGATACGCCCATCCGCAACCAGACGCCGGACCGTTCCACGCTGCCGACCAGCGACGTCATCAGCCCCGATGCGCTTGCCCTTGTTCGCTTCGGCCTGCGCGCGCCTGACGATCCGCATATTCTCGCGACGATCAAAGCCATCGACCATTGCCTGCGTGCCGATCTGCCGCAGGGGCCTGTATGGTATAGATATACGGGCGATGGATATGGTGAGCACGCCGATGGAGCAGCATTCGACGGCACCGGGCAGGGGCGGCCATGGCCGCTTTTGACCGGCGAACGCGCCCATTACGAGCTTTCTGCGGGAAGGCGGGAGGTGGCCGAAGCGCTGCTGGTAACGCTGGAGAAATCGGCCGGTGGGAACGGCCTTTTCCCCGAGCAGCTCTGGGACCAGCCCGACCTTCCCGAATACGAGCTTTTCTACGGCCAGCCCTCAGGAAGTGCGATGCCGCTGGTCTGGGCGCATGCTGAACATATCAAACTTCTGCGGTCGCTTGCCGATGGTTCCGTTTTCGACATGCCGCCGCAGGGTGTGGAGCGCTACATCCTCAACAAGACACCGTCGCACCTTCGGATCTGGTGTTTCAATAACAAGATTGCCGGGATACCGGCCGGCAAGATGTTGCGCCTCGAACTGACGGATGATGCTGTCGTGCACTGGAGTGCGGATGGCTGGGTGACGACCAGCGACACCAGAACGATTGCTTCCGGCCTTGGCACATATTTCGTCGACTTGCCCGTTCAGGATATGGCGGCGGGCGACGCAATCGTTTTTACTTTCTTTTGGCCAAACACAGGGAATTGGGAAAACCAGGATTTCACCGTTCGCCTCGGCGAATGAAGTACATATCGCGCATTGGACAAATGGAGTGTCAGCATGCAGATCGGAATGGTTGGGCTTGGACGAATGGGCGCAAACATGGTGCGCCGTCTTCTGAAACAGGGTCATGATTGCGTCGTCTTCGACGTCAATCTCGACAATGTCGCAGCATTGGTGAAGGAAGGCGCAGTTGGCGCGAGCTCGCCAGACGACCTGGTCGCGAAGCTGTCACCGCCACGCGCCGTCTGGCTAATGCTGCCGGCGGCAATAACGCCGAAAATTGCTCGTGACTTTGCCGCCAGACTGCAGGCGGGCGATGCCATCATCGATGGCGGCAACTCCTTCTACCGGGATGCCATCGATTTGGCGGCGGAATTTGCGCCCCGTAGCATCGACTTCATCGACACCGGTACATCCGGTGGCGTCTGGGGTCTGGAGCGCGGCTATTCTCTGATGATCGGTGGCCCGTTGGGTGCCGTGCAGCGGCTCGATCCGATTTTTGCTTCGCTCGCTCCCGGTGCGGGCCAGGGCATCCCGGCCGATCCCGTCACCGGCACGGCGCCAATGGGATATTTGCATTGCGGACCGTCAGGCGCAGGGCATTTCGTCAAGATGGTTCACAATGGCATCGAATACGGTGTTATGGCCGCCTATGCGGAAGGCCTGAATATCTTGAAGGCCGCGAATGCCGGCACGCAGCACCGGGAGGCCGATGCGGAAACGGCGCCGCTCGCCCACCCGCAATACTACCAGTTCGACATCGATCTTCCTGCCGTGACGGAGGTCTGGCGGCATGGGTCTGTCATCGGCTCGTGGTTGCTCGATCTGACGGCGGAGGCGCTGAAGCAGGACCCTCATCTCGACCAGTATGGCGGGCGGGTGTCAGATTCAGGCGAAGGGCGCTGGACCCTTCAGGCGGCCGTCGAAACGGGTGTTCCTGCGCCTGTTTTGGCTTCCGCCCTGTTCGAGCGCTTCTCCTCACGCGGTGAGGCGGAGTTTGCCGGCAAGGTACTCTCGGCCATGCGCAATGCCTTTGGTGGCCATCTGGAAAAAGCAAAATGAGGGCGCCGGCCATGGACAAGCAGCGATCGGACGTGCTCGTGGTGTTCGGTGCCACCGGCGACCTTGCCTACAAAATGATCTTTCCTTCCCTTTACGCCATGGTGAAACGCGGCGCGCTTCAAACGCCAGTCATCGGTGTCGCCTTCGATGACTGGTCGCGCGATCAGCTGATCGCAAGGGCGCGCGACGCGGTTACCAGCCACGTCGACAAGATCGATGAAGCCGTCTTCGAAAAATTCGCTTCTCAACTGCATTACGTGTCCGGCGACTACCGTAACGAGGCGACATTCGAAAAGCTGCGCGCTGCACTCGGTGACCACGGTCATCCGCTTTATTACCTCGCCATTCCGCCGTCACTGTTTGAAACCGTCGTGACCGGGCTTGATAAGGCCGCGATAGCCGCTTCGGCACGATTGATGGTGGAAAAACCGTTTGGCCGCGATCTCGCCACGGCGGAGGCGCTGAACCAGTCGCTGCACGCGGTTTTCGAAGAGGACGCCATTTTTCGCATCGACCATTTTCTCGGCAAGGAGGCGATTCAGAACCTTCTTTATTTCCGGTTCGCCAATGCCTTTCTTGAACCGGTCTGGAACCGCGATCATGTTGAAAGCGTGCAGATCACCATGGCCGAGGATTTTGGCATCAAGGGACGCGGAAAGTTTTATGACGAGGTTGGATGCATCCGGGATGTGATCCAGAACCATCTCATCAACGTGCTGTTGCTACTGGCCATGGAGCCACCGGCAACAAGCGCTTCGGATGATCTTGTCGATGAGAAAGTGCAGATCCTCAAAGCCATGCCACCACTCAGCCGCGAGGATGTGGTGCGTGGCCAGTTCGACGGTTATCTCGACGAACCCGGCGTTGCGCCCGGCTCCAGCCGCGAGACCTTTGCCGCCGTGCGGTTTCGCGTGGCCACATGGCGCTGGAACGGCGTGCCCTTCTTCATCCGCGCGGGAAAGAACCTCCCTGCCCATGCAACCGAAGTTGTGGTGCGTTTCAAGCGGCCGCCGATAGCGCTTTTCGGCGATGTTGAGGCGGCGGCCGCAAATTATGTGCGCTTCCGGCTCGGGCCAGATATCGCCATCGGCATTGGCGCGCGCCGCAAGGCTGCCGGGGACGGTATGCTCGGCGAGGCGGTGGAGCTGGGCGCTGTCGATGACGGCATCGGCGACATGGCGCCTTATGAACGGCTGATCGGCGATGCGATGGCAGGCGAACGCCAGCTTTTCACCCGTCAGGATGCGGCAGAACTTGCATGGAAAATCGTCGAGCCCATTCTCGACGACCCGGCCGTGCCGCCACGCTATGCCGTAGGAAGCTGGGGTCCGGTCGAGATGGAGAGTTTCGCGCCGCCCGGCGGTTGGGTCGATCCGGAGTGACGCCCATGCCAGCAAATACCACGGACGGTAGTTCAATGACACAGGATCGGATCGTTCTAGCGATCGATATCGGCGGCAGCCACGTCAAGATCCGCTCAAGTGCCGGTGGCGACGAGCGCAAGGTCGAAAGCGGCAAGGCGATGACCGGGCCGGAAATGGTCATCGCCGTAACCGCCATGGCGAAAGACATGACCTATGACGTCATCGCCATGGGATATCCCGGTCCGGTCGTCCACAACAAACCGCTTCGCGAACCGGTCAATCTGGGTACAGGCTGGGTCGGTTATGATTACGCCGGCGCTTTCCGCTGCCCCGTTCGTATCGTTAACGATGCGCTGATGCAGGCAATCGGCTCCTATCAGGGCGGGCGCATGTTGTTTCTCGGTCTCGGAACAGGCCTGGGAGCTGCGATGATTGTCGAAAACGTGGCCCAGCCCATGGAGATCGCTCATCTTCCCTATCGGAAGGGCAAAACGTACGAGCACTATCTCCGAGAGGCGTATCGCGAAGAGAAGGGCAATGCCAAATGGCAAAAGCGCGTCACTGATGTCGTAGAGCGTCTGACTGCCGCCCTTGAACCGGATGAGGTGGTCATCGGCGGCGGTAATGTCGAAAAACTCGATACGCTGCCGCCCGGATGCCGCCGCGGAGACAATGCGCTTGCTTTCGAAGGCGGATTCCAGCTGTGGAAGAACCCGAACCTCATCGTCTAGCCGGTCAAATATGCCAGGTCGACTGCTGCTTCGATAACTACGCAATCGGTGCGGCGTAGCCTCTACCTAATCGGTTGGAGGCTTCTCGGCCGACACCCACTTGTTCCGGCCTGTCTGCTTGGCGCTCAAAAGCGCAGCGTCCGCGCGTTCCAGGACGCTGCTCACGGTTCCAGCACCCGGTGATGTTGCGATACCGATGGATATGGTGATCGAGTCAAGCAGACGGCCCCGGTAGGTGAAAGGTGCGCGCTCGACCGCGTGCCGGAGTTTCTCCGCAACCTTGATGGCATCTTCAATGCCCCCAGCCGGCAGGAGCACGGTGAATTCCTCGCCGCCGAAACGGAATAGTTCACCCAGATCGCCGACAGCTTCCGACAGCACCTGGGCGACATATTGCATCACTGCATCTCCGGCATCATGGCCAAACCGGTCATTGAAGCGCTTGAAATGGTCGATGTCGAGCATCAGACATGCAAGCGAATTGGTTGGCTTTTCAATATGCCTGTTCAGCGTCTCATCAAGCGATCGACGGTTCAAAAGACCAGTCAGTGCGTCTTGCCGTGCCATGCCAACCAGCCGCTGCCGAAGCTGGAGGTTTGCAACGGCAAGGCCTATATTTTCGGCGAGGAGTTCGAGATATAGCCGCTCCAACTCCAGCGTCTCGCTACTCTGCGGAATCTCAAGATATAATAAGCCGACGGTGTCTCCCAATGCGGTGAGTGGTATGCACAGGCCTGTTGCGAAACTGCCATGTAGGTGATGGCAGACAACATCGTCTCCGCCCGGGTTGCTGGCGTGGGGACGTCCGCGACGGAGAGCCCAGCAATCGTCTATCGAAAATTCCGGGGCGGAAAACGAAGGATCGGACCATTGTCCGGTCGATTGGAGAACCGAACTGTTTTCCTTGAGAACAAGCAGGCGGCCGGCAATGGCCGGGAAAATTTGCGGCATGAATTTCGAAACGACGTCGGACAATTCTTCCTGATTCTGGCAGGCCTGAATCCGATGCATCATCTGCAGGATCAGGTCCTTGATGCGTTGATTCCTGCGGTGCTCCGCGTCAAGCCGTTCCCGTTCCAGCCCGTTGCTGCGGAAGATCCTGATAGCCTGGTTCATTTCACCGATTTCGTCACGCCGGCCTTCGTCGGGCAGGTCGATACTGTAATCCTGCCGGGCAAGGCGCGTGACGATGTTGCTCATTTTGATAAGCGGCAAGGCAACGCGTCTGCTGAGGACAAAATAGAGTACGGCCACAAACATCAGGGCGGTGAGCGCAAGCATCACCTTCGCGATCGATCCGTAGAAATCGCTTCGGTCTTTAGCCTGGTCAACCATCGCCTGCGAGCGGGCCGCAATGGCTTCTCTCAGCGTCGCGACGGTTGTCAGCAGGTCCGTATGCAGTCGATAGTGCTCATCGCCGAACAGGACCTGCTGTGCATCGTTCTGGCGGCCGGATCGATAGAAACCGATTGCATCACGCTCCATCTTGTCCAGTGCGTCGGCGCTCTTTCGTATGTCCTGAAATGAGCCTGCCTCTTGCGGCGAAACACCAAGAGCTGCGAGTTTGTCCAGGGTGTTTTCAAGGTGCTTTTCCTGATCTTCGTCGACGTAGAATTTTGCGAGATGCTGTTCGTCGCCTCGCATGACGTAAAGACGCGCCTCCTCGGTGCGCTCGTCCGCAATGATCGCCAGTTCTTCGGCGAGATCGGTCAGTTCGAGATGATTCTGGATTGCCACCCGCTCTTGAGAAGCGCTTCTGGCCGATAGAATGAATGTGGTCGCCGATACTGTCGTGAGCACGAGGGTGACAGCATAAGCCAGGTTCGTGATGGTACTAAGTCGCATGATGGCGCCGTATGCTTGCCGCACGGCATGAAAACCGGGTGCGGCGGGGTCCAATTTCAGATTCTGCTTATGTTAGGCCATCTCGTCAAACGGGAAGTCAACACGCGGTTAACCGTCAATATGATCTGTCGCACCGCGGGCCAAGTCAGGCACCCCATCGCGATGCACCTGGACCGTCTCCACCAACGGTCACAATATCCGCCAGCACGATTCCGGTATGTCGGCAGCTGGCCAGAAAGCCGTGTATTTAGAGGCTTTTGAAAAGCCCCGCGCAGCAACGGAATTATATTTCACGACGCATCACAAAGCCGTGAAACCTTTCGACGCATCGTTCGTTTAGCGCCCATGATCGATAATGACGCAGGACCGAAGCCGGTCGTTGGTGCCGACGAGACTGGCACCCAAACCGCATCCGAAAACGATGCCCATGAAAACGATGATCCGCTCCCGCCAGAGGAGATGGAACCTGCTTTGGGCTTGACGCCGGAGGAGGCCGAGGAGGCTCGCAGAAAATATCTGCTGAAGCGTTTCTGGATCAGCGCGCGAGGGTTCTGGAGCCGTCGCGGCGATCGGCTGGCCTGGCTGTTTTCGCTCGGGCTTCTGGCTATGATCGGCATAAATGTCGGCTTCCAGTATGGCATCAACGTCTGGAATCGCGGGATTTTTGACGCGATTGAGAAACGCGACGCGTCGACGGTCTATTTTCTCGGATCCGTCTTTCCGCTGCTCGTCCTGGGAAGTGTCTTTATCGTGACCTCGCAGGTCTATGTCAGGATGCGCATTCAGCGGCGCTGGCGTTCCTGGCTGACAAAGTCGCTCGTTGGAAGATGGATTGCGAATGGCCGCTATTATCAGCTCAATTTGATCGATGGTGACCATCAAAACCCCGAGGCAAGGCTCTCGGAGGATATGCGTATTGCCACCGAGGCGCCCGTGGATTTTGTTTCAGGTGTCATCGCTGCATTCGTGTCTGCCTCTACCTTTATCGTTGTCTTGTGGACGATTGGTGGCGCTCTCACGGTCTCTATCGCGGGTGTCTGGATCACGATCCCCGGCTTTCTCGTGATTGCGGCTGTTATCTATGCAATCATCACATCCAGTTCCATCGCCTTCATTGCCCGGAACTTCGTCAAGGTTTCCGAAGTCAAGAACCAGGTTGAAGCGGAGTTTCGCTACACGCTTACGCGCGTCAGGGAGAATGGTGAGAGCATCGCCCTGCTTGGCGGCGAAGACGAGGAGCGCAGCGATCTGGACAAGCGCTTCGGCAATGTCCGGCGGCAGTGGCGTCTCATGGCGCAGCAATACATGCGCACCACGGTCGTATCGAATGGATCGATGTTGATTGCCCCCGTCGTACCGGTTCTGTTGTGCGCGCCGAAGTTTCTCGATGGAAGCATGTCTCTTGGCGAGGTAATGCAGGCTGCTTCCGCTTTCACCATTGTTCAATCCGCATTTGGATGGCTGGTCGACAACTATCCCCGTCTGGCCGACTGGAATGCCTGCGCGCGACGTGTGGCCTCCCTGATGATGTCGCTCGATGGCCTGGAGCGGGCCGAAAAGAGCGACACTCTCGGTCGGATCGTGCGAGGCGAAACGGAAGGCGAGACAATACTCAGCCTCAAGGATGTGTCCGTTTCTCTCGGTGACGGAACGGCCGTCGTCAAGGAGACGGATGTCGAGATCGGCGCGGGTGAGAGAGTGCTTGTCGCGGGGGAATCGGGCTCGGGCAAAAGCACACTGGTTCGGGCCATTTCCGGTCTCTGGCCATGGGGTGGAGGCAGCGTCAATTTTCGCGCCGGCAGCCGATTGTTCATGCTGCCGCAGCGGCCATATATTCCGGCCGGCACGCTACGTCGGGCGGTCTGCTATCCGCAACCGGCCGAGAGCTGGACGCCGGAAGAGATTGGGGCCGCTCTCGACAAGGTCGGTCTGGGTCAACTCAAGGACAAGATTGAAGACGAGGCGCCGTGGGACCAGACGTTATCAGGTGGCGAAAAACAACGGCTGACCTTCGCACGTCTGTTGCTGAACGCCCCCGACATCATCGTCATGGACGAGGCGACGGCGGCTCTGGACGAGAAAAGTCAGGACAAGATGATGCAGACGGTAATTGATGAGCTACCCGATGCGACGATCGTAAGCGTAGCGCATCGTGCCGAACTGGAAGCGTTTCATAGCCGGAAGATCACATTGGAACGGCGGGAGGGGGGCGCAAAGCTTGTCAGCGATATCGATCTCATTCCTCGCAAGGCGAGAGGCTCCATGCTGCGGAGAATAGTCAAGCGGAGGTGATGGCACCGACGCTTGTGCTGACCTGCTTGAATGCCGGGGTAGGAGAGTTGGTGGCCGCTCATTGTCGTTGGGGAGAATTCATTGACCAGTTTGGCGCAAACGAACAGAATGAGGGCTTGCCGCGGATCGAAGTGCAAATCGAAACTTCTGCTGTCACGGCACCCCGGAACAATCGTGCATTTTGTTTGTTGGTTGGCACCCCTAAAATGGCAACAAGGGGCAGCGTGTTATGAATAAATTCTTCACTCGCTTCGCAAGCGCTATAGCTTCATTTTCCGGCTCTCCAACGGCTTTCATGGTGGCTCTCGGAACCGTGCTCGTCTGGGGGATAAGCGGACCGCTGTTTGGGTTTTCGGAGGTCTGGCAACTGGTCATCAATACGGGTACGACCATTGTCACCTTCCTGATGATTTTCCTCGTGCAGAATTCACAGAACAGGGATTCCGCAGCGATGGAAGCAAAACTGGACGAGCTGCTGCGGGCGGTGGAGCAGGCGCGCGGTGACTTCATTGGGATCGAGCACCTCACGGAAGAGGAAATCGAAAAGATTCGTGCACGTCTCGAAAGGGAAAGCGGACCGGATAGCGATAAGCCCGCACCCCATCATGCCATGGCCCGCTTGCTTTCCCGACGTTAGTGGCATTTACCGTTGGCAGGCGCGTGTCAGGCGCGCTCTATGCGCAGAAAGAACTCGCCTCGGGTGAAAAGTGGCTCGAAGCCGTCATCGAAACGTCCGAGGCGGATCAGCCCTTTCGAGTATCGGTAGCTGTCGTAATAGAAGACTAGATTACCCCATGGCGCGTAATAAGCGATGTCGCCGGGACGTGCGTTATCGAAAGGCGTGTCAGTCACCTGCGTCAACTTTCGAGGCAGATATGCGATTTTCTCGTTGGTCGAATAGTCTTCGATCGTGAGATCGAGCGGCAGCATTTTCATGAGCTCGCGTGCCGACGGGTTGTCAAACAAGGTCGCGGTCATGCTGTGACCACCAAAGGCCATTCGGAAACTCATCAAGGATACCTCCGTTTTTGTTACCTGACCGAACAATGCGGACGGTAAAGCTGTGGCCGCGGTAGCCAGCCCAAGAAATAGACGCCGGTCGATCATTGGAATGCTCCCATGCCGAACTGCTTTACGAGGATATTCTCGATGATCTGAATGCCAGCGCTGACGCGGCCACGAGCAAACCTGCGCTTGCCAGGAAAGTCATGCGGTAGCCGGATGCGTCGTAAAGAAATCCGCCCACTATCGCACCGGCTGATATCGCAAGCTGGATGACCGCAACCATGAGACCACCTCCGGCTTCCGCATCCTGCGGCAGTGAGCGGGCGAGCCACGCCCACCAACCCACTGGCGCTGCGGTGGCGATCATTCCCCAGACCGCAAGCGCTATCGCCGCGACAGGGAGACTGTTGCCGAAGGCAACAAGTATCACGGCCGTCACCGCCATCAGAGCCGGGATGACGATCAGAACGCGATACAGGCGGTTGGCGAGAAAATAACCGATAAGGCTGGTGCCAACGATGCCGGCAACTCCGATGCCCAGAAGAATGAAGGTGAGTACCGAGATATCTACTCGTGTCACAGTTTCGAGAAACGGGCGGACATAGGTGAACAGCGTGAACTGGCCCATGAAGAAAACCGAGACCGATGCCATGCCGATAGCGATCAAAGGACGGTTCAGTAGCCTGAATGCATTCTTTGACGTTTTCCCGGGGAGGGGCTTCATGGAAGGGAGGCTTGCCAGCTGCCACAGGAATGCGATCGCCGCGACGGGGACGACAGTGAAGAAGGCACCTCGCCAACCGATGATCGATCCTAGAAACGCGCCGAGCGGAGGAGCAACGACAGTTGCCAGCGCGTTACCGCTGTTAAAGATTGCAAGCGCTCGGGGAACGAGATGCTCCGGTACAAGACGCATGGCTGTCGCCACCGATATGGACCAGAACCCACCGATCACTATCCCGATGAGCGCGCGCCCGACCATGAATATTTCATAGTTCGGTGCGATCGCCACGGTCACGCCAGAAAGGGCCATCAGTGCCGTCAGAGCAAGCAACAGCAGCTTACGGTCCCACTCTCCCGCGAGATACGAGACAAAGAGGCTCGTGACGACGGCGAAAGCGCCGGAGATCGCGATCGAATGTCCGGCGGATCCTTCGCTGATGCGCAGTTCATCCGCGATCGGCGTCAGCAGGCTGAGAGGCATGAATTCAGACGCGATCAGGGCGAAAACGCAGAGCGTCATCGCCAACACACCGCCCCAGTTTGCGGATCGGGATCTGGCTTCCCCTGTGGAAATTGTAGTTTCTATGGACATGGTACGGCAGCTTTTCTTGGCTATTTCTTCAACGGTCTTCCGCTGCTGATGGGAGGCAGCGAGGTGAACATAAGTCATGAAGCATCTTGCAATAAGCCGCCTGTCACGGGATGCAGTCATGAACGACGCTCATCAAAAGGTCTTGTTTAGCCGCGCCCGGCCTGCTTGCGTATTATCCACGTCGATGCAGGGGCTCGGTTCATTCATGAATATCGCTCATGACGGCATGCCTTCGCCGCGCTCTAATCTCGCGACAATCTCCGATCTATCTTTTGAACGACGCTGCTGCATCACCCCTCAAAGCAGCCCACCGGCCGCTCGTCACGGCAACGACAATGGAGAGTGAAGTGAGCAATCAGAACGAAAACGCTTCTACGGGAGAGGGCCTGGACATGGGCCGCCGTGGCCTTCTCAAGATTACAGGTGTCGGCATCGCCGCGATTGGCGCGGTGTCAGTGATGGCGGTATCGAAGGCAGAGGCGCAAACATTGAAGATGACGCAGGACTGGGACAAGGTTTTTCCGAAGAGCGAGAAGGTTGATCACCAGAAGGTCTCGTTCAAAAACCGTTATGGCATCACCCTGGCGGCCGACCTCTACATGCCCAAAACCCGCAACAGCGTCGGAAACCCCGCAATCGTGGTGAGCGGACCGTTTGGCGCGGTCAAGGAACAATCGTCCGGCCTTTACGCACAGACGATGGCCGAACGCGGTTTCGTCACTCTGGCATTCGATCCTTCCTATACAGGTGAGAGCGGCGGCGAACCGCGCAATATCGCGTCTCCCGACATCAACACCGAGGATTTCAGCGCGGCTGTGGACTACATCGGCCTGCATCCCGAAGTCGATCGCGAACGGATCGGCGTCATCGGTGTCTGCGGCTGGGGTGGCATGGCGCTCAATGCTGTAGCCTCGGACAAGCGTGTGAAGGCCGTGGTTGCCAGCACCATGTACGAT
Source organism: Agrobacterium sp. CG160-95 (assembly GCF_053521725.1). Classification (NCBI taxonomy): domain Bacteria; kingdom Pseudomonadati; phylum Pseudomonadota; class Alphaproteobacteria; order Hyphomicrobiales; family Rhizobiaceae; genus Agrobacterium; species Agrobacterium sp. CG160-95. The sequence continues at coordinate 954,757 of NZ_JBNWDU010000002.1, forward strand.
ATGACCCGCGTCATGTCCAAGGGCTACAACGACAGCGTCACGCTGGAGCAGCGCACGGCGACCCTGGAACAGTTGAGCCGCCAGCGGTGGGTCGATGCGGAAAAGGGTACACCTGCCTATCAGGCGGCCTACAACGCGGAAGTCGGACCCGACGCGCCGCAGTTCATGGTCGATTATCACGACTACTACTCGACACCACGCGGTTATCATAAGCGGGCGGTCAACTCCCGTAACGCCTGGTCGCAAACAACGCCAATTTCGTTTATGAACATGCCGATCCTGAGCTACATCGCGGAAATTTCGCCGCGCCCGGTTCTATTCATTCATGGCGAGAAGGCCCATTCTCTTTATTTCGCAGAGACCGCGTATGCGGCGGCGGCCGAACCGAAGGAACTTCATGTCATTCCCGGCGCCAGCCACACGGACCTCTACGACAAGATGGATGTGATCCCCTTCACCAAGCTCGCCAGCTTCTTTGAGCAGCACCTGTCGGCTTGATGCGTCCGGCAGTGACGTAACAGTTCAGGAGCCCGCCCAAAGCGGGCTCTTTTTCTGTTAGTGCGGCATGAGCATTATGCCATAATCAACAGGTCTGGATGCAGGAGGCTCATGAATGGCACGCGATACCGTCAACGATCTTGCAGCTTTCATTGCTGTTGCCCGAGAACAGAGCTTTACCCGGGCGGCGGCGAAGCTGGGCGTATCGCAGTCAGCATTGAGCCACACACTTCGCCAGCTTGAAGCCAGGTTGGGCGTGCGTCTCCTGATGCGGACGACCAGAGCGGTTTCGCCGACGGAGGCGGGCGAGCGGCTGCTAAACGGGATCGGTCCACATTTCGACGAGATCGAAGCGCATGTCGATGCGTTGAACGAACTGAGGGAAAAGCCGGCGGGAACGATCCGTATCGTCGCCGCCGAGTACGCGATCACCTATGTCCTCTGGCCCAAACTCAGGAAATTTTTGCCTCAATATCCCGACATCAAGGTCGAGCTGATCCTCGACAACGGACTGACCGACATCGTGACGGAGCGTTATGATGCGGGGGTGCGTATGGGTGAACATCTCGCGAAAGACATGATCTCCGCAAGGATCGGTCCCGACTTTTGTCTCGCTGTCGTCGGATCGCCCGCCTACTTCAAGAACCGACCACACCCGAGGCATCCCAAGGACCTGGTCGGCCATGATTGCATCAACTTCCGGCTGCCGAGTGCCGGCGGCTTTTATGTATGGGAGTTCGAGGACAAGGGCCGCGAGATCAAGATCAAGGTCGATGGCCAACTCGCCTTCAACAACAGTTTCAATTCGCTGGAAGCCGCGCTTGACGGCTTCGGGCTTGCCTACATCCCGGAGGAAATGATCCTTCCTTATGTCGCAGACGGCCGGCTGGTTCGCGTGTTGCAGAAATATTCCCCGCCCTGGGACGGATATTACCTCTATTACCCCAGCCGTCGCCAGGCATCACCGGCGTTCGTCAGGGTTTTGGAGGCCCTGCGATATCGGGTTTGACGGGAGTTGTCGGCCCCCCTGTGGATGTCCGTAACCCGGAACGATCCATGTCCGACTTTCGTCTTCTCTGCGCTCGCTGCGGCTGACAAGTCCTTATCCTAGATCAGCAGATAGCTGGCTTCAGAAATGCGTTGAACAATGGCTTGCCCCGCAAGGACGATAATGTCGCCCTCCATCGGTTGATGAGGCCGCAGCAAGTGTTTGTCGATCGTCAGCAGGAAATGCGATGAATGCAGTTCGCCTGGGGAAATGGAAATGTAAGACCAGCGATGCCAGGCAAATGGCATGGTGGCGAGGGCCATTCCCAGCAATCCCTTGAGGCGCATCGACCATGTTGACGAGGACTTGGCGTGGCGCGCAGCATCGGTTGCAACTGCACCGTCGACAATATGCTGTTGGTTCCAGGTTGTCTGGCCATGGTTGATCTTCCATGCTTCGGGGTCATCGTTTGCCAGATCGATCCTCGATTTTACCGGCTCGGCGATCAGCGCGACGTTCGGACTGAGCAAGCGTGGAACAAAAGAAAACGGCAGGCTGCGGATTTCGCGCAGGGGCGCGTTGACGCGGATAAGCTGCGCCAGACACCGCCAGTCGAAACCCTGATGTGACGTATGGTGCGCGGGCACCCGGTCCAGCCGGTATAAGCCTGCCCAAAAAGTCTCTTTCAGATTGCCGGATTGCCGGTTGTAGCCCATGAGGGCTGAACCCCAGTTCTTGATCCATACGGCTGGCCCGACTTCGACGGGAACCGTAACCAGGAAAATGCGGGGACGAACGATTGCGCAGACGTGCTCGATGACACGGACGGTGCGGTTGAGGTGGATATGTTCAAGCGTTTCCAGCGCGATGACGATGTCGGCCTCGATCGTTTTGTAAAGGTTCTCGTCGGTGGCGTCGCCGACGATGAAACGGCAGTTTTCGTAGTTGCTGTAGCGATTGCGCGCGGCCTCGATGAAGATTGGATCGTAGTCGATACCGACGTAATCAACGTCGAATTTTTCCAGAATATGTCCGACCGCGGTTCCGGGGCCGCAGCCGATATCCAGTATTCTGACCTTCCGATTGCCGACGTCCTTCTGCACTGTTTCGAGGACCTCGAGCAGCTTTCGATAGCGGCCTGCATGCAGAAAGCGCGTCAGCCAGTTGAAGTTCTGCATTTTTTCGTAAGTCGTCGCGAACGTACCCATCCAATCCGCCTCCATGAACCGTAGATGATGTCGTCTCGCGCTCCCTGTTATCGTAAAGATCGTGCGCGACCCGGCGTTGTATTTTTGAAGTCTGGCACGGCCTGCGTGACCTGCAACTCGACCAAAAGGCTTAAGTCGGAAGCGGGGATACCCACCCTGCCTCCTCTTAAAGGCAGATGTCGACGTGGTGGACGGTGAATCAGCCGGTTCTGACCGGCCGTCCTCTCCCTTTTGGTATGCTGCCGATGCGCAGGGCCTCGTTATACCTTTCAAGGAGGCGCCATCCGGGGCCGGAACCGCTGGGAGATGTGGTGGATGGTAGACAAGAGAGCCTTGATTATCGGCGTAACCGGGCAGGACGGCGCTTATCTCAGTGAATTGCTGCTTGCCAAGGGATATATCGTGCACGGCCTGAAAAGGCGGTCTTCCTCATTCAACACCGGCCGGATCGATCATCTTTATCAAGATCCTTTCGAGGAAAACCTTCGCTTTCGTCTTCACTTCGGTGACCTGACGGACGCAACGAACCTGTGCCGGGTCATTCAGGAGGTCCAGCCCGACGAGATCTATAATCTCGGCGCCCAGAGCCATGTCCAGGTCAGCTTCGAGACGCCGGAATATACGGCAAATGCGGATGCGCTTGGCACGCTGAGGCTGCTGGAAGCCATGCGCATTCTGAACCTCGGCGACCGTTGCCGGTTTTATCAGGCATCCACATCGGAGCTGTTCGGAGGGATGGGCACTGTTGCTCAGCACGAGGGTACGCCGTTCTATCCGAGAAGCCCCTATGCTGCGGCAAAACTCTACGCATACTGGATGACGGTCAATTACCGGGAAAGTTACGGCTTTCACGCATCCAACGGCATTCTCTTCAACCATGAGAGCCCCATTCGCGGGGAGACATTCGTCACGCGGAAAATCACGCGCGGCGTTGCCGCCATCGAACGCGGTCTCATGAGCAAGCTGCGTCTTGGCAATCTCGACGCAAAGAGGGACTGGGGGCATGCGCGCGATTATGTTGAAGGCATGTGGCGCATCGTGCAGCAGGAAATACCCGAGGACTATGTGCTCGCAACCGGCGAGGCACATACGGTGCGGGAATTCGTTGAGCTTGCTTTCGGCGTGGTCGGCAAGACCATCGAGTGGAACGGCGATGGCAGTGACGAAGTGGGATACGACGCCAAAACCGGCAATACGATCATCGAAATCGATCCCAGATATTTTCGTCCGGCGGAAGTGGATTTTCTTCTCGGCGACCCCAGCAAGGCGCGCAGGAAACTCAACTGGAGCCACTCGACTTCCTTTTGCGACCTCGTTCAGGAAATGGTCGAAGCGGATCTTCGCCTCGTGATGTTGGAAGAGGGAAGAAATGAATTCGTCGCATAAATCGCAAGAAATCCCGTTCAGCTTGAATGGCAAGCGGGTCTGGGTTGCCGGCCATACCGGAATGGTCGGCTCGGCACTCGTGCGACGTCTCCAGCGCGAAAATTGCGAAATTCTCAAAGTCTCTCGCAGCGAGCTCGATCTGACCCGACAGTACGAGACGGAGCAATGGATGGCGGCGGCAAGACCTGAGGTCATTTTTGTCGCTGCCGCCAAGGTTGGAGGCATCGCAGCAAATGCGGCCTATCCGGCGGACTTTCTTTACACCAATACGCTAATTTCGATGAATATCATGAAATCGGCTGCCGATATCGGTGTTGAAAAGCTTCTCTGGATGGGATCTAGCTGCATCTACCCGAAATTCGCAGCGCAGCCGATCACGGAAAATTCCCTTTTGACAGGCCCTTTGGAGCCAACCAACGAGGCCTACGCGATTGCGAAGATCGCGGCGCTCAAGCTTTCTCAATTCTACTCCAGTCAGTACGGCCTGAATTGCGTCTCCGTCATGCCGACAAATATTTACGGGCTGAACGACAATTTCGATCCGCAAAGCTCACACGTCATTCCTGCGATGATCAGGAGAATGCATGAAGCGAAAATCAGCGGCCAGAACAAGATTGTACTATGGGGCACGGGCAGTCCTCTGCGTGAGTTTCTCCATGTGGACGATCTGGCGGATGCCTGTTGCTTCCTCATGAAATCATCGGCGCATTTTCCGCTGATCAACATCGGCTCGGGGCGGGAGATATCCATCCGCAATCTCGCCCACCTGATTGCAGGCATCGTCGGCTACGATGGGCAGATCGTTTTTGACACCAGCAAACCGGATGGAGCCCCCAGAAAGCTGCTAGACTGCTCGCGGCTCAACGCGCTTGGCTGGAACTCGACGGTCGAACTCAGATACGGAATTCAGGATTTGTATGAGTGGTGGCGACAACCGAAGTCGCTGCAATCGGATATGTTACGACAAGCGGCAAGATGAGATCGCCAAATGCCCTGATATTATCGATTTTGCTTGCCGCCCTTGTGCTCGCATTTTCGGGTCTCTCGTCTGCCGGGCAGCCTGCGGTGTGGGGAGGGCAGGAGCAAGCCAGCCAACCTGATCCACGGCAGTTCGGTTTCCCGATACCTGCTCCAGAACCTCGATTGCCGGATGATGCGGATGCCTTCAATCCACCTTGGACAGAGGTAGGCGGCAAGGGGCCGGCAATCGCGGAAATTTCGAGAACGGCGGGCCCTGGCGAGGTTGTCTCGATGACCGGTGTCGATCTCGATGGACGAACGGGTTTCGAAGTCTTTTCGCAACACCCCGGTGCCGCGGAGGGCGTGGTGACCCCGTTGGCGTCGCTGACGGCTGACGCGACGGCGGCGACGCTGCTGCTGCCAGCCACGCTTCCTTCATGGTCCACCTACCTGATCAGGCCCCAGGGTAGCACTGTTCAAGGGCGCAGCTTCGCAATCAATCGCACGGAAAGCTGGTGGATCGGGCCCGATGCCGCAGCGCCGGGAGCCATCGTCTCGGTCTATGGTCGCAACCTTTCGCGGTCCAACGGGGCCAGCCAATCCTATCTCTATATCAAGCCGGTCGCTGTTGCCGGCTCGTATGTTCCGGCAATCTCCGTCAACCCCTTTAAGGTCGATTTCGAGGTGCCGGCTCTGCCACCGGGTAACTATGAAGTTTGGGTTCACAATACCCATGGCGGCCGCTTCGGCTGGAGCGGTCCGCTGACGCTTGAGGTCCTGTCGCAATCGCCATGGGCGGCGCAGGATAAAAAGCGCATCGATGCCAGGCAGTTCGGGGCAACGGGCGATGGCATGACCGACGACACCGCAGCCATTTTGCGCGCGCTCGACGCCGCGGCCGCAACGGCGCCATCGGTTTTGTATTTCCCCGCCGGGATTTATCTCGTGACAAAGCCTTTGGTTGCGCCCGCCAATGTGGCGTGGTTCGGGGAAGGGGTGAACAAAACGGAGATCAGGCTGAACCACGGGATTGATCAGAGCATGGTTGTCGTTAACGGCGACGACACCCGGTTCGGAAACCTGACCCTCAATGCCAACCGCAACATTGCGGGTAAACCTCTTCTTGCTTTGCGCAACGCCAAAAACACACGGCTGGATTCCGTACGTATCGACGCCTGGGGCGTGCCGGCGTTTGATGCCCAGGACACCGTAGGTCTTTTTGTGCATGCGTCCGAGTTGATCGAGAACGGATCCTTTTACGGCGCGAGCCGGCAGGTGTTTTTCTCCAACAATAGGTTTCGGATGACGGGTTACGGCGAATCCGTCGTCGCGCTATGGGGTGGGCGCGATTTCGCCATGACGGGCAACGAGCTGACAAATGCGGATGAAAGCCGCGACGACGGTCATGGCATCGGACGTTTTTTTGTTGGCCAGGCGCATTTCGGGAGCATGCGAAACCTCTATTTTGAGAAAAACATCTCGCGAAACGCCGCGCCCCACGACTGCACCAAGGTCGATTGCAACAAGGGCGAACAGATCTGCTTCGAGATCGTCGGGAGCAAGCTTAAAAACGATTTCGTCCGCGCTTCCTCGAACTCGGTTACCTTCAAGTCACTGTCGGATCTGGGGGATGCCAAGCCGGGCGGCTTCGATCTCGTCATCGTTGGCGGGCGAGGGGCCGGGCAACACCGTCACATCGCGTCGACGGATGGTTCTATTGTTCTGCTCGAGCAACCCTGGAATGTCGTGCCGGATCGAACGAGCCGTTTTGCTCTGGCAGCGACCGCATCGAGAGCCGTGATATACGATAATGTGTTCGATGGCAGGGCAAGCTATGCCGAGCACGATTCCGATTCCACCGGTGTTCTTCTGTACGGTAACGTATATGACGTGGTGGTCGACAGCAACCGCATCTCTCAGATGCGACACGGCATGATGACGGTTGCACTGGACTCGACGCGGGGACTCAGCCCGTATTTCCTGCAATATTCCAACAACAGTGTGACACGCAGCAACAGCGGCCTCTATGTCGGCACGACATTCGCGGATTCCGGGGTTGCCGGCATCTGGGGCGGTCTGGGGAATATTTATCGCAGGAACAGGTTCACGGATATCGCCTATATCGGCGTCGAATATGAAACCTGGAACCACTCCGGCGCCGACTATAATGGGACGGTCTTCGATGGAAATACCATCGCCAACGTCCGTTACGGCTTCGTAGATGCCTACAAACTCATGTGGACGCACGACGGCAGCTTCAAGGCCGGACCGGCCGAACGCTCAAGGCGGATCAACACGGTGCTCTACGACAATCATTTTACCCGAGGAACGCCAGGGCCCGTTCAAAGTGCGGGCTTCGTGACGATGCATCCGCAGAACAGCTGGGTAAATGTCGGCTCTACATGGAGCGGTTTTGCAGTGGGAAACGAGGGGCCTAAGGCCGTCACCGTTAAATCGTCCTCCAATGCTGCAAGGCTGACACCTGATTGAACCGGAGTCTATTCCCCGAAAATCCCGGCAAGGTACCTCTAATGACGTATCTGCGGTGAATTGACGAGCTGCCGGAAAGTGGCGAATATGGCTCAATCAATCAAGGCAATGCGATGCCACGGGCCCTTGAGATCAAGGCTCGACGGTTTTCATTTCAGGCGAGGGGACCGACGGATCGTTCGTTACTCCATGAGTGGCGAGCGATCTGTGGTTCCAGTTTGACGAGGTAATATTCTTGCAAATTTCAATCTCAACCCGTCGGCGCAACAAGATTTGCGCGGCGCTGGTGGCGGTTTGTGCCGAACGCAAATAGGCTCGCCCGGTTGAACGAGCGAGCCCTCCCAGTTACCGGGTAACCCCGGTTGCCAGGGACCCGCCAAAGTATCAGGGGGCGACGGGTTACTCTTACAAACCGCTTTTATCGTTTCGGTTCAATCTAGCTATAAGCGGTAGGGTTCGCATCCATCCATGTGCTGTGCGCCGAATTTTCGCGCTTGGGGTAAAAGTATAGGGACAAAAGCGTTAGAGTTTGAAAGACGTTACTTGGCGGCCCCGTTTTCCGCCGCCAAATTGAGCCAGGCATGCACGTCGGTCGCTGTGATCCAAATCCGTCCATCGAACGCGAACATTCCCTTCTCGATTTTGGATGCCGCTATCGTTGCAAACACGTCGACGAATTGCGCCAGACGTTGCGCATCGCACCGCGGTGGGGACTGGATGTCGTTCAGGGCATCCTGTGTCACATTGACGGGCTGCAGCCCTTTCTCGCCGTTCACGATGATGACGGCACGCTGCCTGACCATATGATAACCAACCGGAACGTTCGCAGATTCCATCTCCGTCTCCCTGGCAGTGGTACCGGTCGTTTCTATTCTGTGGAGGAAATCGAGATCCTACCGATCGGAACGCCGGCAAACTCTTTTGATTGGTGCTGGTCCTACGAGACTGCTGGAGGGCACTATTGAGGATAGCAAATTGCGACATGGCGCTATAGCTCTCCAAAAGCGGTAGCTGCTTTCAGGGCCGCTCAAGCAGGGGCGTCGGAGACGCTCGTCTCTCTTAGTTGACGCTTCCTGTGACGACTGCCGCTGAAACAGGGTCTCTGCCGGATACCGACAGGCGGACGCGCACAACGTCTCCCGCCCGGACCTGCGTATGCTCGTCCGCAGCTGTTTCGCGGTATGTACCTGCAACCTGACGCACGATGAAGAATTTGGTCTGGATCATGTCCTCGAGGCTGGAAACCCGCCGCGCCGTCGAGCCGATCTCGGCCATGGATTGAAGACTGAAGGCCAGCTTTTTCTTCAGACGCATGATGTCGAGGGAGGTGTCCCGCAATTCGGTCGCGGCGTCATTGTGCCTTTTGCTTTTCAGCTCCAGAATACGCCGCTCTACTTCGCTTTTGTTTTGTTGTGCGCGCGCCAGAAACGATGTCGATTCCAGCACCTGCTGGTTCATGGATAGGAGTTCGCGCTTACGCTCTCTCAGTGCTGATTCTGAGGCTGCACCGCGCGTGACAAGTTCCTTCGACGCGTTGACGTCCATGTCGAGCAACTCTAGTTGCTGGGTGCGCATGACGTTGCTTTTCTGGAGCGTGTCTATTTCCTGAATGAAGTTCTGTCGTTGGACCTCGAGGTTGGTCTTTTCGTCTTGCTGCGCCGAGAGGCGAAGGCGAAACAGACTTTTTTCAGATTCTACGATCTTCTCCAGTGCGGTGCGATCCCGGACGAGTCCGATTTCGTCGCCCTTATATTCAAATTCGGTGTCGTTGAGTTCCGCTTCCAGTCGGACGCGCCGGATATCCTGCGACAGGAGTTGCATCGACATGTCTTCATATTCCTGCTGGGCCGAGATCAACTGTATGCCCGAGGTATCCCTCTGTGCATTCGACTCGCGCAATCCGCCGCCGAGTGCGAAGAGTTCAAGCACGATCATGCCGGGACGGTATTCATATTTTCCCGGCTTCTGAACGTCGCCGACAACGAAGATCGGAGCATATTCCTTGACCGCAACGGCAACGGAGCGGTTTGCCACATGGCTTGCCAGATCGCGGCTGATCCGCGCACCGATTTCGTTCACTGTCTGGTCGACCACGTTGACGTTGCCAAGAAGCGGATAACCGATCGTTCCATCTGCACTGACGGGGAAGAGGCCGGTCAGGCCCGGGTCGCCGTAGACGGAGATCGTCAAGACGTCGCCGGTAGCGACCTTGTAGTTCGTGCCATCTGCTGCGGCCGGTAATTGGCAAACGGCGAGAGACAGAAAGGTGGTGCTGGCCATCATCAGGGAAAAGCCCCTGGACCTTGTCACGAAGCGCATGTTTCACCTCTCGCTATGGACGACAGCCGGGGGGCGCAGACTGGTCGCCCGTTTCCGCAGCTTGAAATGAGTATTCCAGTCCCGGAAAATCCTCGGCCAGACCGGGGGGTGGCGCTTTCTCGGGCGTCGGATTCCGTTGAGGATGATGCCTGTGATCGGCCGTCCCGCGACCCGCAGCTTGATGACGGCATTTTTCATGCCCGTGCCATCTGCGACGTCCTGCCGGACCACGAATGATACGGCATCCGACAGGGTGGCGATCCGCAACAGGTCCAGGTCATGGGAAGCGGATGGGGCCTCGATCAATACCAGTTCGTATCGCTGTCTCGCCTCTGCAATCAGGCCGGCGAAGCGCTTGCTTCCAAGAACAAGATTTGGCGGCAGGTCGCTTTTCTCGGCGACGATGATATCGACCCCGGAGGCCTGATCGCGTTGGATGATGTCGTCCAGAGACACCTCACGGCTGACCGCCTGGCCAACATGCGACGTCGATCCCACATCGAATTCCCTCCCGAGAGCCGGGTTCCGCAGATTGGCATCGATCAGCAGCAGATTAACGCCGCTCATCGCAAGAGATCTGGCAAGATTGGCGATCACGAACGTCTTGCCTTCCCCATCGGCCGAAGAGGTGAAGGCTATCACTTTCGCCTTGCTCTCGGCCAACTGTATGTGGGTCTGAAGGTCGGCAAACGCGCTGTAGAAATCCGCCGCGCCGCTGCTGAATTTTCCGGGCGTGTTCTGGAGCTCTCTAAAGGAAATGCGTGGAATGCTCCCGATGACGTTCAGTCCGGTTTTCTGTTGAAGAGACGTGATGGAGCCAACGGACCGGTCCGTAAAGTTCAGGATAAAAGCTGCCGCCAAACCGGTGCTGCAACCGAGAAGAAGCGCGACCAGTGCCCACAGACGCTCGTCAGGACTGGTCGGTTTACGGGAAGGCATGGCGCTCGATATGATCCGCGCCTCGGCAGTTGCGATACCGTCCTGTTCGATGGTCTGCTTGTAGCGTGCGAGGTATGTCTCGTAGATCGAGCGGTTCGCTGCTGCTTCCCGGTCAAGTTGCCCGGATTGAACCATTGCCATATCCGTCGTGGAAATGGCGCGTTGCACATCATTGAGGCTGGCCTCTACTTCCTGCCGCTGTTTTTCGTTGACCTCGATCTCGTTGCGCAATGCAGCGATGATCTGGGCGATCTCTGAATCGATCTGCTTGTTGAGTGAACTGAGCTGGGAGGATAACTGCGGCCGCTCTGGACTCATGACGGCGCCGCTTTCATCGATCTGGGCAATGGCCCTGATGACCCTTGCCTGCTCGGCCCTTAAAAGCTGGATTGATGGTGAGGACAGAACTTCCGTAATCCCGAGCCCGTCACCGCTTTTCTGTAGTTCGAGCGCTGTGGCCAGGCGCGCCCTTGACCCCGCCAACTTGGCCTGTAGCGTTGTCAGCTCGACATTTAGACTTGAAAGACGCTGCGACTGCAACGGAAGACCACCAGTGTCTATCAGTCCGGATTTTTCGCGAAATTGCGACGCCTGGCGTTCGGACTCCTCGAGTTCCGTGCGAAGACTGACCAGCCGCTCCCCGAGCCATGCGCTGACACGCCGGGTTGCCGTTGTCTGGAGGTCGATCTGGTAGTCGATATAGGCTGCTCCGAAAGCATTGGCGACTTTCGCGGCAAGCGCCGGATCGTTGGCGTAATAGGATATGTAGATTGTATACGACCGGCCATCATTCATCACACGAACATTGGTCATGAGGTTATCGATCATTTTCGATGTCTCGGCGTCGTTGCTAAGCACGATCGCGTCGGCATCCGCCCGGTCGGAGTTTGGTTGCCGCCCTTCGAGCAGTCGATCTTTTTGCAGGATGACGAGAACCCGTTCCGCCATGGACCTCGACCCGATGATGTCGAGTTCGGTTCGAAGCACCGGGCTTTCCTGAGGCAGCGGAGAGACCACGGATTCAGTGGGGAGCGCCTGAAGTTTGCGGACATCAAGCGCAAGGGTTGCCTCGGCCTTGTAACGGATGGGGGTTCTCGCATAGCCGATTGCCGCGATTGCGAAACTGGCGAGAAAGCAGATGAAGACGGCTCTGCGCCGCTCCCGCAGTATGGATATGAAGCGGGAAATACCTTCCTGCTCAACCGGAGATGATGACGACTGGATCATGACGGTTCCTGCTGTAAGCGGGGCGTTCGGTAGCGGTCAGTGGATGTCGTGTGCTTAGCGGTCGTACGCCATGTCGCCGATCTTGCAGGCAACTTCCGTGCGGTTCGTTGCTCCAAGCTTCTTCATGATATTGCGGATATGCACCTTGATGGTGCTTTCACAAAGGTTCAGCTCCAGAGCGATATCCTTGTTCGCCTTTCCGCACCGCAAGGCCTCCGCAATAGCCGATTGACGGCTTGTAAATTTCGTCGGAGGAACGGATGCGTGTGCAGTCAGGCCGAACAGACTTTTCATGTTCATGACGCTGCTGGCTGGTATGAAACGGCCGCCCGCGATTGCAAGACTGATCGCCTGGACGCAGACGTCGATGCTGACGGAACTCGATATGTACCCGCGCACGCCAAGAGCGATCGTATCCAGAATGGTATTGATATCCTGATCGTCAGAGAGCACGACGACGGCGGCCGGAGACACGGCAGCCACAATCTCCGCAAGATCGCGGTTTGTCTCTGCAGACGGACCGGGCCAGGCGCTGACCAGAACTGCCGCAGGCATGCCGATTTCCGCGCGTGCCTGTTGCCATTCGCCGAGATTGGAGAAGGTCAGGATGCGCCTGTCCGCATATTGATAGTTGAGACTATGGGCGAGGCATTCCCGCTCCAGCATGCGACGATCTATGATGCCGATATAGCCAGCCGCAGTTGCTGCGGCCTGCGGATGCAGTGTGCCTTCCGGCGGGTTCTCGGAGATGTGGTTCTGGATCATGACGACAATGCCCCCTGTATTGTTTTTGGTTTCTTTTAATTTCCGCAAAACGTCGATTTTGTACCGTAAACGGGCCTCTGCCTGTTCAGGCGAACGTCAGCTTCCTGACGGTAAAGGCTTCCGCAAAACGTGTAGGCGCACGGCATTCCATTCCCCGCAGCCGCGCCAGACCGCGAAAGGTATCTGCATCGAACCAGTCCTTGGATCTCTGTGTTCCAAAATGCTGCAAGAGAAGCTCGACCTTCATGTTCATCGCGTCTTCGCTCAACGGCACGTAGGCGTTTCTTCTGCCGAAATCGCCGTCCCATTTCGGGATTTCGTATTCCATGATCAGGTGATTTCTGAAGATGTTGGATGTGAGCCTGTTGATTTCGCGGTGATCCTGGTGCGCGTCCTCGCGGCTATGCGTGAATATGACGTCGGGACTGACTTTGTCGCGCAATGTCAGCAGCCATGACTTGATCTCGCGGCTCTGCGAGGGAAAGTAGCTGTCCTGAAACGATGCCAGTTCAATTGAGTAGGACGCTGCTTTTGCGAGAAAAGCTTCGGCGGAACTGCGTGCCTCCAGGGCGCGCTCGTTACCGGCACTGAGGACGCACCAATAGACATCGAGCAACACGCCCTTTGAAAGCAGGCTGAGTACCGTGCCTCCGACGCCGATCTCAATGTCGTCGGAGTGAGCTCCGAGACAAAGGATCGACAGACGATCACCGGCGGAAGCGAGGGACATGTTTTTCATGGCAGCAGCTTCGTGTTTGACGACTTGCGTGCCATCGAGGCATCGTCTCCAATCCATGGCATGTCACCACGCTCTACCATTGCCTCCAACGTCTGCCAGTCGCGCAGCGTATCCATTGACCGCCAGAAACCCTCATGTTTGTAGGCCATCAATTTATCTTCAGAAATCAACCTCGAGAACGGTTCCAGCACGAGTTCCTCACCCTCGCGCATGTAGTCGAAAATTTCGGGTCGCATCAGGAAGTAGCCGCCGTTTATCCACATGTCGGATGTTTCCGACGACCGAAATTCCCGGACCCTTCCGCTCTCGTCGATCTCCGCCAGGTGGTAAGTGAGGGGCGGTCTGACAGCCAGAAAACAGGCGAGCTTGTCGCTCTTTTCGAATTGGTCAATCATGTCGTCGAGATCGACGTCGGTCAGGCCGTCGCTATAATTCGCAAGGAACATCTTCTCGCCCTTGAGATGATGACGTACGGCCCAGAGGCGCTCGCCTATATTGCGCCATATCCCCGTATCGATCAGGGATACGCGCCAGTCCCTTGGCAGTTCCTCGAGCAATTCCACGCGTCCGGGGCTCGATATGACGCAGTCGGCATAGCTTTCCGGCCGGCTGTTGAGGAAGAATTCTTTTATGACGTGCGCCTTGTAGCCAAGGCAGAGGATGAAGTCCTCATGCCCGAAACGGGCGTAATATTGCATGACATGCCGCATGATCGGTTGAGACCCGAGCGGGATCAGCGGTTTCGGGACGCTTTCGGAATATTCCCTGATGCGAGTACCCCTGCCGCCACAGAACAAGACGACCTTCATTGTACCAACTCCTTCGGATCAATGATGGATATGTCGGGAATTGGAACGACGAATTTCCCGCCCCAGTTTCTGATGTCGTTCATTTGTGCAACGATCTCATTCTTCAGGTTCCAGGGGAGAATGAGAACGTAATCCGGCTTCATGCGCTGGATTTCGCTCACGGGCCGGATCGGAATATGCATTCCCGGCGTGAGGCGACCATGTTTGTAAGGATTGCGATCGACTGCAAAATCGATGAAATCGGTGCCGATACCGCAATAATTTAGCAGCGTGTTGCCCTTTCCCGGTGCGCCATAGGCGCAGATCGATTTGCGCATCTCCTTGAGGCGGATGAGGAAAGACAGGAGGTTTCGCTTTGTCTGGCGCACGGCTTCGGAGAAGGCCGTATAGGTCTCTATTCTGTCGAGCCCGGCATTCAGCTCCCGTTCCAGGAGGCTATCCACGCGGGCTTCACGCGGGAACTTGCTGTCCTCGTGCGAGAAAAAGACCCGCAGCGAACCGCCATGTGTGGGGATCTCTTCGACATCGAAAACCTTTAGCCCATGACGGCGGGCCATTTTTTCTATGGTCAGCAATGAGAAGTAGGAAAAGTGCTCGTGATAGATGGTGTCGAACTGGTTTTCCGCGATTAGCTTTTCGATATGCGGGAACTCAAGGGTGATGACGCCTTCAGGCTTGAGCAGCACTTTCATACCGGCGACGAAATCGTTGATATCAGGCACCTGGGCAAGGACATTGTTGCCGATGATGAGATCGGCTTTTTGGCCTCTGGCCGCCATATCGGTTGCTAGGGCCTCGTTGAAAAATTCAGTCAGTGTCGGAATACCTTTGCCGATCGCCACCTTTGCGACGTTGACCGCCGGTTCAATTCCCAGCATCGGGATGTTGCTGGTCAGGAAATGTTGCAGCAGGTAACCGTCGTTGCTGGCAAGCTCGACAACGAAACTGGATTCGCCAAGCGCAAAGCGCTCGATGACCATGTCGCAGTACCGCTTTGCGTGAGCGACCCAACTGTCCGAGAACGAGGAGAAATACGCGTACTCCGTGAAAATATTCTCGGGCGCTACATATTCCTGAAGCTGGACGAGGAAGCATTCGTCGCAAACGAATGCGTGGAGCGGATAAAACGGCTCGACGTCGTTGGCTGCGTCAGCTGCGACGAAGCTTTCGCAGGGCGGAGACATTCCAAGATCGACGAAGGTATGCACCAATGGCGAGCTGCAAAGACGGCAAAGCCCGACGTGATGCGTCGAGCTCAGTCTTGCAGAAAAAACTGCCTCATTATTCATCTGACGCCCCCTGATTTCATCGCATTGTCTTCGAGTGAATTTCAGAAAATTCTTTTATTAACTGGAAAAAATACTATGGATCGGGGTGGGTGACGATACTGCATTCGGCTCGAAAACGTCATCCATAAGCCGTAGGGTTATATTGGAATCCGCTAAAATTCGCTTCCGGCGGCTGGTTTCCGCAACCGAAAGGGTGACTTATTTGCCAGCCCGCCTTCAAGGTATGGTGCTGCCTATGGGTGTATTCCGGAGCCGCTGAAATGGCGGAGAATTCTTCTTGAATACGGGATTGCATCAGGAGCGCCGAATGCTGTTTGAGAAGACGAAAATCGAGGGGCTCTGGGTCGTCAATACGGTGCCTGTGCGGGACAGTCGCGGCTCTTTTGCCAGGACGTTCTGCAAACGCGAATTTGAGAGCAACGCGCTGGTATCGGACTTCAGTCAGCACAGCCTTTCTCTATCGAAGCTGAAACACACGGTACGAGGGCTGCATTTCCAGCGACCGCCGCATCAGGAGACAAAGCTGGTTTCCTGCGTCAAAGGATCGATCTGGGATGTCGCCGTCGATCTGCGCCGGGGCTCGCCCACCTATCTGCAATGGGTTGGCACGGTGTTGTCGGTCGACAATGGCGCGCAGTTCTACATTCCCGAGGGTTTTGCACACGGCTTCCAGTCGCTCAGCGACGACGTTGCTGTGTCCTATTTGATTTCGGTGCCCTATGCCGAGGCAAGTGCGGCAGGGATCCGGTATGACGAGCCCGCGATAGGTGTAGAATGGCCTGCGCCGCCCTCGGTCATATCGGAAAAGGACCTCGGTTGGCCCGCTTTGCAATGAAGGTCTAGCGCGTCAGGAAACCGAGGTTCGAGACAAGGCCCGCCTCGAGCAGCCTGCCGGCAGCGCTCGCAATATCGACAAACGGCATTTTTGACCTTTCGGCGATATCCAGTAGTGAGTTGGTTCCATCGGCGAGGTTGAGTATCCATAGAAAGGCCATGGTGCGGTCGTCATTCGTCTTATGGCCGCCTATCGCAGGAAAAAGCCCGTATTTTCCGAGCTGTGGCTCACCCTTGGGCCGAAGGTTCAACGGCGTCCAGTTGTCTTCGAGAGCATCGATCATGTCCATGATCATCCAAAAGGATGACCCGAGATGTTCGGGCCGGATGAAGTCGAGATTGTCGGCCGAGGTGTGATATTCGGGAAAGGTTCCGAAAGCGCTTCTCTGCAATAGTCCAACCGGCAGGTTGAAGCCCGGCGAACAGAATTGGCGCTCGTCATAGCCGTAGGGAATGAAGTCGGCGATTGCCAGATGTTTACGATCCTCTCCGCAGCGGGTGCAGGCGGCGATCCGGTCGATCAGTGCATCTCCCCTGCGGCTGCGCTTGTAGTTCGGCCCGCCCCCGTCACCAATGCACGAAACCACAAGACCATGCGCAATGTTCGATATCCCGTCTTCGTTCTGCGCAAGCCATGACAGGGAGCCGATCGTTCCGGGTGCGAAGACGAACCTGTAGCTGTAATATGTGGACCTGCTTTTCAGGCCTGCAGCAAGACACGTCAGCAATGCCAGGCCGGAACAATTGTCGTTTGCGAGCGACGGGTGACAGATATGCGCGAAGAGAAGCACTTCTTCGGTACTTTGTCCGATATGCAGATATTCGCCGTAATACAGATTGCCTGACGCCTTTTCGGTGTCGATGACGACCTCATAGTCGCCTTCCTCTAGCTTGAGGAATTCATGATGCGACATGCAAAAGCCCCAGGCATCCGTGTAATAGGCTGTTTTGTAAGGAATGAGATCGGGTTGTGCCGGCAAGGTGTAGATATGCGCTTGCAGTTCGGCCAGCGGCATCACGCGACGTTGAGGGATGCTGTAGCTCATGAGATGCAGGTTCGACATTTGAAAATCGATTACCTTGCGTCCCGCCGCGTTCTTCACATAGGCGTCCCGGACGTTCCATTCCTGGGGCACCGTCCAGTCGAAAACCCGCGTCCCGCTAGGGACGGCGCGCTGCTCGATATCGATATATTCTTTAAGGATATCGATGGTGTCGCGCACGCCTTTGCCGGTGATGCTGCGACAGATCGGAAAGAGGCGGGAAGCCAGATCATGAATAGTCTGGCCGATACCTGCCTCTCTCCATGCATCGCCTGTCAGCTTTGCACCGGGCTCCATCTTGCCCATCCGGGCCTCCTGTTTAAACCGATGCCGCAATATCGGCGTTCTGGCGCGGCGCGGCCATGGGGCGGCGCAGGTTGATGTCGATATCCTTGTCGCCGATCAGCTTCTGGAGCTGGCCGATCCGCTGATAGTGCGGTCCCTCGAATTCGGCCATTGTCAGGCCGGCACTCTTGTAGGCCCGGTAGAGTTGCTCGGCACCCGCGGCCGCCGTCCATGTCGGTCTGAACGCCGGAAGCGCACGGGCGATCTTGCCAAAATCGACGCGGTAGGAACGGGTATCGGGGCTTGCATCGCTCGCATATTGCAGCCGGCATCCGGGCACCGTGAGAGCGACGATTTCGGCAATCTCCCGGATCTGATAGTTGTGCGCATCCTGTCCGACGTTGAAAGCCTGATTGTGTATGGCATCGGTCGGCGCTTCGAGCGCAGCCAGAAAGGCGCGCGAAATATCCTCGATGTGAACGATTGGGCGCCATGGCGATCCGTCGGATTTCAGGAGGATCAGTCCTTCCGTCACCGCCCAAGCGGTCAGGTTGTTGAGGACGATATCGAAACGCAGCATGGGCGAAAGGCCATACGCTGTAGCCGGACGCATATAGACCGGCGAGAAGCCGGGGCTCGCGAGGCTTGCAATCTCCCGCTCCGCCAAGACCTTCGACGTGCCGTAGGCCGATACCGGTTTCAGCTCTGCCGTCTCGTTGACCAGTCCCTCGCCAGCGGCGCCGTAGTTGCTGCACGACGAGGCGAAGATGAAACGCTTGACGCCAGCCTGTTTTGCGGCTCGCGCTGCCCGAACGCTGCCGCGGTAATTGATCTCATAGGTAATTTCCGGATTGAGATTGCTCAGCGGATCGTTGGACAGCGCCGCAAGATGAATGACAGCGTCGAAACCTTCCATATCCGAAGGCTGGATATCGCGGATGTCCTTGCATACGCCGGGGACCTGCGGCAAAGGTCCGCCTGGTACATAAGCGCAGCGATGGTAGAATTCAGTGTCATAGCCGTGTACTTCGTGACCCGCCTTGCGCAGGATGGGTACCATGACGGAGCCGATATATCCGCGATGCCCGGTGACCAGAACGTGCATGAAATTTCCCCTCAAAATCTATTTTCGATTGCAACGAGCGTATCTTTTCAGGCGAGATCGATGCACCGCACAAAGCGGCTGTATCGATAATGCGAACGGTCTAGGTGCCCCGGCCGGTTAAGGCTTTCGGATGCTTTCCGATAATTCGGGCATGTCGGCCATGACCAACCCATGGCTGGCGTGATGCTGCGCGTTGCCGTTGAAACGCCGGAAGACGACATCGGATGGGCGTCCCGTCAGGAATTTGTCGACGCCGTATTCCAGCGCTTTACGGTAGACGACGAGCGCTCCATCGATGGCGTCAAGCGTTTTGGCTATATCCTCGTCCTCATGCGTGTAGCTTACAACGAGAGAAGGTGCGAGAAGTCCGCGACGTATGGTTTCCTGCAGAAACAGCGAGCGAAAAGCCTGAGACGGCTTTCCGGTCTGGTCCAGCGTGAAGTAGCTGAGGCACGCGGAGTGGCCCTGAATGCCGAAGTAGGAATCGAGTCCGTGCGCAATTGCGATCTGGCTGATGGCGGCGCGCAGCGAATTTCCCTGTCGGACCAGATGTGGGACCACGGGTTCCTGCATGTAAACTTTCATGGTCGCGATGGCCGCCGCCATCGCATGCGTTTCCGCGCCATGCGTCGTCGAAAGCAGGAAGACGCGGGGGGCATCGGTTTGATCGATACCGCCTCGTTCCATGAACTCCCGCTTGCCGGCAAGTGCGGAAATCGAAAAGCCGTTCCCCAGCGCCTTGCCGAAACAGGATAGATCGGGGACGATATCGTATGTCTTCTGCGCGCCACCCGCATCCCAGCGGAAGCCGGTGATCATTTCGTCGAGAATAAAAAGCGCGCCGTTTTCGTGACAAAGCTTCTGGAGTTTGTGAAGAAACTGGTCCCGAGGCGGATCACCGCGTGACGGCTCCAAAATAAAGGCGGCGATACGACCTGGAAAGCGGTCAAACAGACTACGCGCACTCGCCAGATCATTGTAGGTGAAGCCAAGGACCAGCTCCTGGATCGCCTGAGGAATGCCCGCATTCATCTCCGTTGTTCCGATGAACCAGTCGTCCGTGGAGAAAAAGGGGTGGTCGCTGCAGCGCGCGATCAGGTCACGGCCGGTAACAGCCCGTGCAAGTCGTATCGCGGCGGATGTCGCATCGGAACCGTTCTTGCAAAATTTGACCATTTCGGCCGTCTGGATCGTATCGAGAAAGGTCGAGGCGCAATCCACCTCGATCTTTGACGGGCGCGTGAAATTGCAGCCGCGGTATAGTTCCGCACGCGCCGCCTCTACGACGTCTGCATAGGCGTGGCCTAGGCCGACAGCCCTATTGCCCATGCCATACTCTATATATTCATTTCCATCGACATCCCAGACATGACAGCCATATCCCCGTTCAATAAAGCCGGGAGACAGGACAGGGTACTGGTCGTCACCCTTTGCATAGGTATGTGCACCGCCCGGTATGATGTTGCGGGAGCGCTGGCGCAGTCGATCCGAGTTTTCGAAATTTTCGACGAAAGTTTGCATGGCGCAATCCCGGGTCCATATGTCCAATGACCAGAGATTACCGTATCCGGCTCGGTGGCCGTTACCCCGTCTTTATGTTGGGAATGCTAGCCGAAAGGCTTAGAGGAGATGTACAGCCTTCCCGTCATAATCGCGCCGATGCGTCCGCATCATGCGGGGCCCGACACCCGCAGGCAATTATGGTTCTGCAATAGGTCCACTGCACGACACTTGATTTTAGTTTTTGAAGAGATCGGATATTTTGAAGATCACTTCCGTTCTGTTTTTGGCGCCTACTTTCTTCATGATATTGCGAATATGTACCTTTACGGTGCTTTCACGAAGATTGAGCTCATAGGCGATGATCTTGTTTGGCTTGCCTTGCGTCAAAGCGTTGATGACGTCGACCTCACGTTGGGTGAACATGGCCGTGCGCTGTCGTTCCTTGTCTTCCGCAACCACGAGCAACTGCCTGAGATCGCTCAGATTTTCAGCCGATACGAACGCGCCGCCCGCCAATGCAAGTGAGATGGCGCCCACGCACACCGCCAGTCCTATCGACGAGGAGATGTATCCCCGAACGCCCGCGTCGAACGCCCTCATGACCTGACGCAGATCGCGGTTTTCAGCGAGAATGACGACCGGCAGATAAGGGAAGTCGGCAATGAACTCCCGTAACTCATGGAGGGATACGTCATCGCAAAAATCGCTGCGACCGACGTTGACCAGGATGCCGCTATGCTGGCCGTTTGGAGCATGTCTCCAGTCGTCGAGTGATGAAAACAACTCGACTTCCATATCAAGGCCGTATGCGATCAGGCTCTGAGCCAGACACTCACGGTCGAGCGCGCGGTCATCGATGATCGCCAGCTTTCTGACTGAAGTTTCCATAGGTTTCGAGTGCGCAACCACATGGAAATTTGATGAGAATTGGCTATGTCCGTTGTTGGGAACTGATGTCAGCATGGTATGTCCTATCCGCGCTAAAGAGTGCTTTGCGGATCTGTCTGGCTTGGCAGAGACGCAACCGAAGATTTTCTTTCTAAGATTCGGCACCACGGAAGTTTGAAGTAATTCAACCCGGAACGCCGTCATCAATCAGAACTTCGGAAGCTACTCTGTTGCGGTCTGGATTTTTCGGAATTTAAAAATCGGCCAGAAATCAACAGACGTGGCACTACCCGAATTTCGACTCCGGCATCCTACAATGGAGTATCGCAACTGGAAAAGGTTCGGAAATTACTCACTTTTGATTGAGATTTCGAGCGGGCGTTCAATCTGGCATGATGTGGGTAGACAACCAGACACGCCATAACTGTTGAAATATAATTCTTTCAGGCCATCATCATGTTTTGCGCGACACCACTAACTATAATGGATGAATTATAATCGCGGCCGGATTGATTTATCATCCTCCATTCGTGCGTTTGTTCGCGATGTCAGCAACTTATACGTGTTAATCGCATTTTGAAATTGCACCTCACGACAATCGGACGCGCTGCGCCCCGCATGTGACGGGGCATGGTGACTATGTATCCCTGACTGATGATCTCAAGGCCTTGATGGCTGCTTTCAAGACTTGTTGACCCACAACGCCTGACGCTTCGCAAGGGTCGATCTCTATTTGGAATGCGCGTCAATTTTAACGAGAGCGAATATGGCGGAACGCGGCGAGGATAGTAAAAAGGTTCCTTCTACTTTCGAGGTAGACACCGGTTCGATGTCCGGATCACAGGAAGAACGTCCTGTTAGGATGTTCCCGATTGTCGGCGTCGGTGCTTCATCGGGTGGACTGAATGCGTTCAGAGCCCTGCTCAAAGCGTTGCCTGAAAAAACCGGCTGTGCGTTTCTTCTCGTTCAGCATCTTGACCGGTCGCATGAAAGCATGCTCGCAGAACTTCTGGCAAGCGAAACGACTATGGTCGTAACGGAGGCTGTCAACCTTGCCTTGATAGAGCCCGAGCACGTCTATGTCATTCCACCAAAATTCCTGATGTCGGTTGACGGAGGAAGGATATATCTGTCGCCCCGGCGGGAACTGCATGAGGCACCTCTGCCGTTTGATTTTCTCCTGGGTTCTATGGCCAAGGAATTCGGGCCGTGGGCGATAGCAGCTGTCCTGTCCGGCACGGGGTCAGATGGCTCATCCGGCGTCCAGCAGATCAGGGATTTCAAGGGACTTGTTCTGGTCCAGGAGCCTCAAGAGGCACAGTTTGGCGGCATGCCCGAAAGTGTTATTTCGCTGGGCATTGGCGCTACGGTTTTACCGGTTGAAGAGATGCCTGCGGCCATCGCCAAACATATTGAGCTGCTGTCGCGGCTTCGAGCCGATCACTCGATGGTGCGCCGAATGCCCCAGCTGGACCGGATCATCGAGATATTGAGGTTTTCCACAGCGAATGATTTTTCGGCCTATAAACATGGAACGATGCAGCGCCGGGTCGAAAAACGCATGGCGGTTCTCGGTATCGAGATTGAGAAGATAGACCGGTATCTTGAGATTCTCGAAAGCAGCGAAGACGAGCGGCAAAATCTCGTCAGAGATCTCCTGATCAACGTCACCAGCTTCTTCCGCGACGGGAAGGTGTTCGACTTTCTACGAGATACCATTATTCCGGATATTCTCCACGCAAAAGCGCCTCACGGAGCAGTGCGGGTCTGGGTCGCTGGATGCAGCACGGGGGAAGAAGCATATTCTCTGGCTATTCTCTTCCTCGAGCTCATTCAGTCCATGGGCCTTCGTCTCCAGTTTCAGATGTTTGCCTCGGACGCTGATGGCGAGGCGGTCGCAATTGCCAGAGATGGACATTATTCACATGAGGCGACCAAGTCGCTGCCGCCCGACTTGCTGGAAAAATATTTCGTAAGGGATGACAACGGATACACCGTGACGGCGCAACTGCGTGGGGCGGTGGTCTTCACCGTGCAGAATGTCCTCAGCGACCCACCGTTCTCACGGATCGATCTAATTTCATGCCGCAACTTGTTGATTTACCTCGAAGCGGAAGCCCAAGCCAAGGTCTTGTCGCTTTTCAGGTTCGCCCTGCGGGAGAACGGCATTTTACTGGTCGGAAAATCCGAAACCGTTGGCGGAATGGATGACCGTTTCAAGCTGATTTCGGAATCCGAAAGGGTATATCGGCGTATCGGGCCGCCGGTTTTCGGTGATCTTAATTTCGGTGCGGTTGCGGGCGGAAATGTCAGAATTCCCTCTTCGCTAGGAAAGGTGACTTCAGCGTCGAGGCACAGTGCGCTTGCCGAGGCGGTTTCCCAGGTTCTGCTGGGTAGCTACGTGCCCGCCGCAATCCTCGTCAATCGGAAGTATGAGTATCTCTACTCCATCGGCCCGACAGCAAGGTTCCTGCGGATCGCTTCAGGCCCGGCATCGCATGACCTGTTCGCCATCACACCGACGGCGCTCCATAATAAGATCAGGTCTGCGATCCACCATGCGAGCCGGGATCAAAAGCCGTTCGTAGCCAAGAATGCAAAACTCGACAGCAACGGCGCACACATCGAGTTCAACATTCATGTCGAGCCGCTCTTCAGTCAGGGTGAAGAGCTATTTCTCATATGTTTTGTGGAGGATGCTGCGCAGGCCAACGGTGTTGTCCGATCGCAGAAATCATCAACGACAGATGCGTCGCCCATTACCGAGCTTGAATTCGAACTGGAGGAGACACGGGCGGAATTGCAGGGCGCCATACGCAATCTGGAAATTGCCAGCGAAGAACAGAAGCAGATCACCGCCGAAGCGCTGTCTCTGAATGAGGAGTATCAGTCGACGAATGAGGAACTCTTTACTTCGAAAGAGGAACTGCAATCCCTCAATGAAGAGCTGACAGCCCTCAACAATCAATTGCAAGAAGCACTGGAGCGTCAGCGGGCAGTTTCCAACGATCTGCAAAATGTCCTGTACAGCACCGATGTCCCAACGCTCTTTCTGGATGCCAGCCTTCGTATACGGTTTTTCACACCAGCCACCCGGTCAGTATTCAAGATTATATCGTCCGATGTCGGCCGTCCCCTCTCGGACCTTAGCGGCTTTGACGGCGACATTACGCTTCAAGTCGATGCAACGGCGACGCTGCTCCGAGGCAACACAATCGACCGAGAGATAGGAGGACCCGATGGTCGCTGGTATGTCCGCCGCGTCAAACCCTATCGCGGCGCGAGCGAGGCAATCGACGGAGTGGTCATCACCTTCATCGATATAAGTGCCCAGAAACAGGTTGCCGAAAGCAGGGAAGCTGCCAAGAAATTCGCCGAGCGGGCGACCGAGGCCAAGTCGCAATTCCTGTCTGCGGCAAGCCACGATCTGCGTCAGCCGCTGCAAACCTTGAAGCTGTTGCACGGGCTTTTGGAAAGGAACGTGGCTGAAGGGCAAGCACGCACTTTCGTCCAGAGGATGGGGGAGACGCTATCCTCGATGCTGGGTATACTCAACTCTGTTCTTGACATCAACCAGATCGAAGCGGGGATGGTGGAACCGCAGATCGTGAACTTTGCGATTGGCGATCTTCTGGGAAGGCTCTTCAAGGAATTTTATTATCCCGCTCGGGCGGCGGGGCTGCAACTCCGTGTCGTACCGTCCAGCCTTGCCGTTCGCACCGATCCCCGCCTGTTCGAGCAGATCGTTCGCAACCTTCTATCCAATGCACTGAAATACACGCCGAGCGGCAAAATTCTGGTCGGCTGTCGCCGGGTCGATGCAAAGGTTCGGTTCGAAGTGTGGGACACCGGTATAGGCATTCCCGAAAACCATATCGAGGAAGTCTTCCAGGAATACCATCAACTCGACGCATCTGCTGGCGCGGAAGACCGGGGCTTGGGGCTGGGATTGTCAATCGTCAAGCGGCTGAGCGAACTTCTGGGACTGAAGATAGCGGTGCGGTCGCGATTGCATGAAGGTTCCGCGTTCATGATCGAGATCGATCGGGCGCCGGCAGGGGAGCCGCTTGCGCCATTGCGTGCGCCAGTCGACGACAATTCGCGTCAAGCGATCGCCCTGTCGTCCGCGTCGATTTTGATCATCGAAGACGAAAACGGAATGCGCGATCTGCTCAAGATCGGTTTGGAGCAGACTGGATACGTGGTCGCTGCGACCTCAACTGCTGCCGAAGCGATCGCGATTGTTCGAGGGCTGAAGTTCATGCCCGACGTTGTTCTCGCAGACTACAATCTTCCTACAGGCGGGAATGGCATAGCTGCAATTGAAGATATTCGGCAAGCACTCCGCCAAAATGTTCCGGCACTCATTCTCACTGGGGATATTTCAAGCAAGGCCCTGAGGGATTTTGCTCAGCACGAAATTCCTTATCTGCACAAGCCGGCGAAACTCAAGGACGTCATGCAGATGGTGGAGACACTGGTCGTTCGCCAAAACGGCGGGAGAGCAGGTCACATAAGCGAACCTGAATATATGGAGCCGATGACGGGCAGGCTCATCGAAGTCATAGACGACCAGCAGGACATAAGAGACAATTTGCGCGCTCTGTTCGAAGGAGAAGGCTGGGTGGTCGCAACCTATGTTTCGGCAGAAGAGTATCTTGCAAACTACAAGCCCGACAGATCAGGTTGTCTGCTTGTCGATGCGTATCTCCCCGGCATGGTCGGCATGGAGTTGTTACGTTTGCTGAAAGAAAGACATCATCGGTTTCCGGTGATTGTGATCACGGGTCGCAGCGATGTCCGTATGGCAATCAATTCGATGCGATATGGAGCGGCCGATTTCATCGAGAAGCCTTTTTCTTACCAGGAAATATATCGGAGCGTGCAGTCGGCCCTCGAGCGATCGCGTGATGCGAACGAGCGCGAAGAGCGGCGTGAAACAGCTCGAGCCACGCTGGCGATGCTTACTCGCAAGCAACGTCAGATCCTTGACCGAATTGTTCAGGGGCAGGCCAACAAGGTCATTGCAGCCGATTTGAAGCTTAGTCAGCGCACTGTCGAGAATCATCGCGCCTCAATAATGCGCCGAACGAAATCCACTTCGTTGCCGGCGCTCTTGCGGCTTGTCCTGAATGCAGAAGAATAGGCCTTCATCATCGAAAATTTGGCCGGTCGATCACTATCGGCGGGCGATCGCTGCGCGAATTCGATGCAACGCATCAGGTCGGCGGACAAGATAACTTACCGGCGGCAGAAACGCTGAAGCGGGTCTCAGGCGGAAAGCCTGTGCAAGAAGGGCACCCGCGCCGGGCCGGCGTCGGATCAGATTGGAAAGCGCACACCAATAGGCGCGGTCGCTCAGGCTCGCGCGACCGCGCCGGAGCAGGGTTTGGGCATCGGCAAGCAAAGCCCCTTCATTGCCAAAGAAGCTTTCGAGCGCGGCTTCGATTTCGGTATTCCAGGCAAGGACGTTATCAAGGATGGCCGACTGGTTGGCACCGTGGATACGGGTAAAATTCTGCACGGCGTCAAGTTCGACGATATCGCCCAGAACTGCGAGCCGCATCCACATCTCGACATCGTCAGTATGGCGCAGTGCTGGCCGATAGTGACCGGCATGTTGTTGAATGTGTGTTCTGGTGACAGCGAGTGGGCCTGGCACCGGGCTGCGTCCCGTCGCGCAAATTTTGGCGATGAAGTCCATGCCCCGATGAAGCTGCATGCCATTGGCGTCGCTGCGAAGGCCCGATTCTATTTCGGCGTCGTCACGGAAGAAGGCGGTGCGCCCGAAGGCCATGTGCGCGCCGGGGTGATTGTCGAGCGCCTCCATCGCGCGCGCGAGTGCTCCACGCGACAGGACATCGTCGGCGCAGATGATGGCGAAATAGTCCGCCCGGGCCCAATCAATGCCTTCGTTGAAAGACGCGTGACCGCCGAGATTCTTTGGCCGCAGGCACGTTTCGATACGGGGATTTGTTGTCGCGAGAGACCGGGCGACCGCGACACTTTCGTCTGTGGAGGCGTTGTCGATGATGAGGATACGCATGTTCGGTATGTTCTGGCCAAGGACGCTTTCTACGCATCCCTCCAGAAAGCGACCGTAGTTGTAGTTGGGGATGACGATATCGATGCTGCTCATGGTTCCACCGCTGCGGGAACGACGGTGTCGGGAATGGAAGCCGATACAGGAGGTTTTCCGATCTTGCGCGGACGCCCGGCAAAAGCATCGAACGTCGAACGTATTTCGCTGACGAGTGGGTGACGCAGAAGATAGAGACAAGCGGCCCAGCCTGTCACCGAAAGGAGGACGGCGCCGCCAGCCTGGGCGAGGGAGTAATCGAAGCGGAATCCCATCCAGGCGGATATGGCGAGCGGCCCCGCAATCGCGGCAAGGGTCACAGCGGAACTCGGCCCGATGGCAGCGAACAGTTCGGGTAGTTTAAAGTGCGCATGGCGTCTTACCAGATAGAAGGCGACGAGCATCTGGAAGGGCAGCGTGACGAACTGGCTCAGCGCTACCGCGGTGAGACCGAAGAAGCTGGCAGAGCAAAGCACAATTGCCGAGACGCTGCGGCAGACGAAATTGCCCAGGAAAGCCTCCCGGTTGGCGTTGAGAGCGATCAGCAGCGGCGTTGTCAAAACCATGGGAAACCAGAAGATCGACGCAAGCGCGAGAATCCGGGTGATCGGTACGGCGGCAAGCCACTGGTCTCCAAGCGCAAGGCGCACGATAGGATCGGCGAGAATGGCGACCATGATTAGCGACGGCCAATACAGCACAGTGATGTAACTGAGGGCGCGCAGGTAGGACCTGCGGACATCTCCACCCTCGCGAACCTCGGCGGCGAGCGCCGGGAAGGCGAAGGAAAAGATCGCCGAGAGGAAAATGCGATCGGGAATGGAGCAAACGGTATTGGCGCGATTGTAGATCGCGACCGCTGTCGGTGTCATGGCAAAGCCGAGCACCAGTTGCGGCAGGGACTCGTATAATTTGTCGACGATGGTTGCAGCGCCCCTGTAACGGCCGAATTCGGCCATACGGCGCCATGACTTTAGAGAAAGTCGTGCGGTACGCTGGGCCGGATCGGCATAGGCGGCAAGGGCGCTGGCAACGCTGTTGCCGACGAGCAGGCCGAGCGCGAAACTGACAAAGCCCCATCCATTGCTGGCAGCGAAGATCGTCACGCCAGCCATAACGACGAGGCCGGTGGTCCGGACGCGTGCGATGGTGCCGAAGGCCAGCCGGCGACGCAGCATGGAAAACGCCGGCATGCCCAGGCTTTCGGCCATGACGGCGGCAATCGCCAGGATAAGATAGTGCTGGAGACTGGGCTGGTGGTAGAAAATCGCCAGATAGGGGCCGCATAGATAGAGAACGATCCCGAGAATGCCGCTGACCAGGAGCAAGAGCGTAAGCGACGTGTTGATGTCATCGCGTTCAACAACATCGAGTTGAATA
This sequence comes from Agrobacterium sp. CG160-95, assembly GCF_053521725.1. Classification (NCBI taxonomy): domain Bacteria; kingdom Pseudomonadati; phylum Pseudomonadota; class Alphaproteobacteria; order Hyphomicrobiales; family Rhizobiaceae; genus Agrobacterium; species Agrobacterium sp. CG160-95. The sequence goes on from NZ_JBNWDU010000002.1 coordinate 983,491, forward strand.
AGGAAATCGGAAGAAACGAATTCGCGAAAGGCGAAGATCACCGCTGTCACCCCGTAGCCGATAACGGCAAAACCAACTTCCGCAGGCGAGAGCAGTCTCGATACGATCGCGATCAGAGCGAAATTGATCGCAATTCCGAGATGCTGTTCCAGCATGGCCATGAAAAAGGCGCGGCGGACTTTGTGCATCGAGGGCTCCGACAGCGTCGCCGATAATCGACGGTAGCGTCAAATCTAGAGTGTGGACTTGGACCTTGGAAATCTGACCGTTGGGATGGCAGCCGGATCCGTAGGTGTAGGCCGTTTGGAGAATGTTTGTTGAGGGGCATGCAACAGCGTGCGGTCTACTCCCGTCGAGTATTGAAGAGCCTCGGTATTACGCCGAAAGCATTAGGTTGCAGGACTGCGTGTCTAAGGCGTTACGCTCTGCGGCGTTGCGACGACATCAATTGAGAGAAATTCCCGGCCGAGCAGCGCTTCCTGCTCGGAAAGCTGGCGCTTGAAGCGATCATTGGCGTGGCCAATCCTCTCCCTCACCGCACTGGCTCCAGCGAGTATCTCCTTGACCAGCTCAATGACTTCCTCGACTTCGAACGTATCGATATGCCGGGCGAATTTCTCCTGGTCGAAATCGTTCATCAAATCACCGAACTTTCTGGCGTAACCGATTGATATCGTTGGAATGCCAAGTTTTAGAGAGCAGACAACTCCATGATATCTCGACACCAGGGCAAGATCGATTGCTGCCATCTGCTGCATGATGTCGCGCAGCGTTGCGGCAGAGCTGATGTCGATCCGCGACAGCTTGTCCTCGGATAGCATATCCGTCAGCAGGAACATCAAATCCGCGCAGGCGACCCTGTCGGTAACGTCCCCCATCAAAAGGGTGATGCGATGGCCTTCACCGATCAACCAGCTCACGAGACGTGAGAGCTTGTGGATGTAGGTCTTGTAAATCCTGGCGGCCTCGGGATCGTTGTGACGCCAGCCGCGATAGTCCATAACGCCGACGCCTATTCTCATTGAGCCGCCGGCGGGGCTCTGCCGGTGGGGCACAGGAACAGGAAGATCAAAGGCGATATCGGGGTAACGGTGGTCGCGCGACACGTCGACACCGATCATTTTCATGTAGTTGAGCGAGAAATCGTCCCGGTACGATCGATATGAAGCCATCTGTGCGGCGGAGCGCAGGAACCAGCGGCTGAGCCGGCTTTTCATCGGGCCGGCGCCGATGCTGACGAAAGCGATCCGCGTGTTGCGAAGGCGTGCGACGAGGCACCAGCAAAACACGACAAAGGGCCAGCCGAACCACTTTTCCTGAAAATCATCGAGGATGCCGGTCCCCGGTATGATCATCAGGTCAGCCTTGTCGAAACTAAACAGGGAACTGACCAATAGCATGAGCCGTGAAGGCACCTTGCCGAGCAGCTTGTCCAGTTGCCTCATCCACGCATTCGTTATGGGAGGCCCACCAACGCCCATGGCACGAATATTGAACTTCGCGCTTACGACTGTCGGACTTGCACAGATACACAACAGATCGGCATCGGGCCTCATCCTGCGCAGATAAAGGAGCATGGCTTCCAGCGATCCGTCATTGCCCGAATTGCCAGAGCCAAATTGTCCAAGGAGAGTGATCCTCATTTATTTTCCAATCGCAGCCCGGCGCCGACACGCTCGATATGGTATTGATATCCGCTGGATCAGCACGACCCCACACCGACCTTCGGGTTGCGTCTTACGCCAAACGAATAGTCTGGCCGACGCAAACCTCTCAAAGGAAGATACAGCTAAGCCTAAGATGCAACTGACTGTCATCCCGTGGCTTTTTAGTATGTCGCCTTAGCAGCCACTCGAACCGTCCGCCGTCGATCCGTTGCGGCATGGTTGTGGATGCAGGAGCGAGAGTATCCCATGAAGCTTGCCTATTTTGTCCTTCCTCATATTGGCGGCACCTATTCCGTCTTCAAACATCTTCGCAAAGGCCTCGCAGCCTATGGCATAGACGTGCGATGGCTCGGCGTGTGCAAGGAAACATACGGACTGCCTCTCGATCTGCAGGGTGAAAAGGCATTCGGGCAACTGCTGCGCATGCCCGTCAATCTCAGCGAACGTGAATGTGCATCGCGAATGGCGGCCGCCATCGAAGAAGGCGAGTTTGACGGGGTGATCGTCAATGTTCTTGGCGATCAGTTGCAGACGAATATCGCGCGCTATCTCCCCGAAGGTATCCTGCGTATTCTCGTCGTTCATAATATCTCACCCGGAACATACGCGGCCGCGCGTTCGGTCCGGGACTATGCCCATGTCACGATTGGCGTATCGGAGCGGTGCCGCGCCGATCTGGTCGCGCGCAACGGCTTTTCGAAGGATCGCACCTACGCAATCCCGAATGCGGTGGACAGCGATGCGTTCCGGAGCCAGGCGGTTCGGCGCGTCAACCGGGGGCCGGAACTCAAAGCTCTCTTCGTCGGCCGCATTGAAGATGCTTCGAAGGGCGTGATGTGGCTGCGGGAAATACTGGATGCCTCGCCTGAGGCAGTGCGCCTGACGATCGTCGGAGATGGGCCGGATATGGGCAAGCTCAGGCGAAGGCTAGACGGCCATGGCGATCGCGTCAGTTACGCAGGATCCGTGCAGCTTTCAGACATACCGGTCATCATGTCCAGTCACGATGTTCTCATCATGCCGTCCCGCTTCGAGGGGCTTGGCATGACGATGATAGAGGCAATGGCCGGCGGCTGCGTCCCGGTCGTGTCTCATATCCGGGGTGTGACGGACACGATTGTCGAGCCGGCCCGAAACGGCTTCCTGTTCCCGATCGGCAATTATACGGCAGCTGCGAATGCGATCGCGCGCTTGCATGCCGATCGCGACCTTCTCGAGCGGATGTCGATCGCGGGAAAGGAAATGGTTCTGAACCGTTTCAGCATCGAACGGATGGCCGCACGCTATAACGAAGTCATTACTATGACACTGAACGACCGTCCCGGCCTGTCAACAGTGCTCAGGATGGAGGACTGGTCTATTCCCGCCGGTCTGAGGCCGGGCCTTCGAACCTATCTGCCGTTGCCCTTGAAAAACTGGCTTCGCGTCGTTCGTGAACGGCTCTGAAGCGATGTTCGGCGATCAGCGGCGACTTGGACATCTGTGCGGCGTCTTCTTTTTTTGGCTATGCATGTTTTCGGCCTGCAACGCACAGGATCCCGTTTTTCCGCTGCAGACGTCGCAGGACGGGCGTTATCTTGAAGACAGCAAGGGTCTGCCGTTCCTGATTGTCGGCGACAGTGCGTGGTCGCTCATTGGCGATCCCTCCATTCCCGATGCGGAATTTTATCTGGAAACCCGAAAGCGGCAGGGCTTCAACACCGTGCTTGTATCGTTGATCGAGCATCAGTTCTCCCGCAAGGCGCCGGCGAACTTCTACGACGAGAAACCTTTCGCAGGCGATGCCTTTGAGCAACCGAACCAGGCCTATTTCGACAGGGCGGAAGCCGTCATAAAGGCAGCCGCCAGTCGCAATTTGCTGGTGCTTCTCTGTCCTGCCTATAGCGGCGCACGCGGCGGCCCCGAGGGATGGTATCAGGAAATGGTCGCGGCCGGGCCAGAAAAGCTGCGGGCCTATGGACGTTATGTCGGACAGCGTTTTGCGAAGTACCCCAACATCATCTGGGTGCAGGGCGGAGATTACGATCCGCCAGATCGCAATCTGGTCATGGCTGTTGCAATGGGAATTGCGGAAACCAATCCTTCGGCATTGCAGACCGTGCATGGCAATCCCGATACCGTGACGAGCGACTTTTGGCGGGATGCTTCCTGGCTCGATATCGATTCAGTTTATACTTACAGCAATGTCGCAGTGGCGGTGCTGGATCGTTACCGATCTGGACCAAGACGCCCTTTTTTCCTCATCGAGGGCGCATATGAAGGCGAGAACGATGTGAAGGAGCGTCAGGTTCGTCTTATTGCCTATGGTGCGCTGCTTTCAGGAGCGAGCGGTCAGCTCTTCGGCAACAATCCGGTCTGGCATTTTTCCGCCGCCGGGCTTTATGAAGCGAAGGACAGCTGGCAGGGTTCGCTGAACAGCCGTGGTGCTCAAAGCATTACCCATCTGGCCTCGCTTTTCAGACAACTGGCATGGTGGAAGCTCGTGCCCGATCACGGCAGCTTGCTGAAAAGCGATGCGGGCGCATTCGCGGCGCGCGACAGGGAAGGATCTTTCGCCGTGCTCTATCTCGATACTCCTTCCGTTGCGATTGATCTCGACAGTTTGGCGGCAGGCGAGAAAATCCTTCGCTGGTACGATCCCTCGAATGGAATCTACATCGAACCGATCGAGCGTCTTGGCCGCAGCGGCCTTCGCAACGTGACGGTGCCGGCATTGGCGAATGCTTTCGGCTTTCAGGACTGGATTGCCGTTCTCTCCACACAGGAATGATCACTCATAAGATGCCGCTGGCTGCCGAGTCGTTCATTTGTGGTCGCTTGCCGTCAAGGTCCCAAACCTAGCTCTTTCGATGGTCGATCCGGTTCGGGGGTAGGCAGGGTAGGCGTTAATTTCGACACCCTCTCCCTTTGGTGGATTTCACACGCCTTTTGCCCGCATACCCCTCAAGCCCGGTGTTTTTTAGGATCGTCAGGAGGCGAGTTTCGTCACAAGTGCGCCGCCAAGGTTCAGCGTGGGGATCAGACATGTCGGGGATACTCTTCAATACCATCGCTACTTTCATTCTGTGCGTATCCCTCATCGTCGTTCTCAGGCGCCTGACCATTGTGTTTCAGCTGGTGGATCGCCCCGATTCAATCCGCAAACGCCACACGGGAGCCGTTCCGCTTTGCGGTGGCATCGCAATCTTTGCCGCTTTCGCCGTTTCCGCCTTCGTTGGTGGGTGGAGCGAGGCTCTCGGCATGAACTTCTGGCTCGGACTGGCGGTCATCCTGCTAATGGGCGTCGTCGATGATCGCCGGCCGCTGCCCGCAGCAGGACGACTTCTCATGCAACTGGCAATGGCTATCGCTCTCGTAGGCGGCGCCGATATCGGCTCTCTCTCCATCGGCGTGCTGTTCACGCAGCATTCGGATCTGTTCCTGCCGCTGTTTTTCGTCATCGGAGTTCTCTTCGTGACCGGGCTGGTGAATTCGTGGAACATGCTCGATGGTGTGGACGGGCTTGCTGGCGGCACTGCGGGTGTCGCGTTGATCTGGCTGATGATCGTGGCGATCTTCGCAGGTATCGGCGACGTCATCCCGCCGCTCCAGGCACTCTGCGTATGCCTCTGCGCTTTTCTGGTCTTCAACATGCGCGGTCCATGGCGCGCACGGGCGAGCATATTCCTCGGCGATGCGGGCAGTACCGCACTGGGTGCGACGATTGCCTATGTTATCGTCCTGCTGGCGACCACAAGCGCTGCCGTATCCTTTCCGGCATTGCTCTGGATCGTGATCCTGCCGATCACCGATACGCTCAGCCTGATTGTCCGTCGTATCATGAACGGTCGCAGTCCAATGTCGGCCGATCGCTGGCATTTTCATCATCTGCTGCTGGACTATGGTTTCACGCCGGCGGCGGCAACGAACACGCTGGTCGTCATTTCCTTCATTTGCGGCGGCGTCGGTTTTGCCGGGATAAAAGCCGGTATCCCGCCGGAAATGATGGCGGCAGGACTTCTCGTGCCGATTGCCCTCCACACGGCCTTCGTTCTAACCGCGACGGGCTATCTCTCGAAAACCTGGCTTCACAGGGGTAATTTCGATCTCTACCGCGAGGTGGCGCGTCTCCCTGTCTCCGCCAACGCCGCACCGGAGCCAAGAGCCATGCAATCGGCGAGTGATGAGTAATCGCATCATGAAAGCGCCGTGGCCCGGAACGCGAATCCCCTCGACACCGGTTTCGAAAGGACGGCTTTCGCGTTTGCGAATTTCCCAGAACATCAGAAATTCTCCGCCATTGAAACGGAACGCGTTTTTACTGGGCTTGATGATGCTGAGTTCAATCGGACTCTACGGACTTGCCCTCGTTTCAGCGGGGTCGCTCCTTGTCGTGGAGGACCCGCCTGCGCAGGCCGACGTCATCGTTGTTCTGGGCGGTGACGGTCCACCTCGAGCTGCCCAGGCCGCAAAACTATGGCACGAGGGAAGGGCGCCGCTCGTTTTGGTTTCTGGTTATGGGGATTGCGACTTCATCCGCGACATGCTGGTGCGGTTGGGCGTGGATTCGGCAGCCGTCTCAACGGAATGTCTTTCGCTCAGCACCTGGGAAAACGCGACATTCTCACAGCCGATACTGACTGGAATGGGAGCAAAAAGCGCCATTCTGGTCACGAGCTGGTTTCATTCAAGGCGCGCGGTAAAGCGTTTCCGGTTTGTGATGCCCCAAATTCAGTGGATTTCCCTTCCTGCGCAACGAACCGTGTCGCTGTGGCGGCTTGCCATCAACGGCGACGGGGTGCAGGTGTTCAAGGAATACGCCAAAGCGCTCCTCTACGACCTCAGAAGCAGTTTCGTGCGGGATTTTCCTCCGGTTCAGGCGAGGCTCGCCTCATGAACACGCTTCTGGTTTTTTGCCTCTTTGGTGGTGTTATCCTGCTCATCTGTTGGGGAATGATGCGTCGGGAGCGAATTTACGAGTTCCCGTTTCTGACGGGCGTCATCACGTTCAGTTTCATCTTGCCCCAGGTTCCCGGACTGGCGTCAGAACGATTCTTGCCGGAAGGCGCGTTTGCAAGAACCGCAATCTTTATGATGCTGTGCCTGTTCATGTGCTGGTGGGGGTGGAGCAGAACGGCAAAACCCTTTGCATTCTTTCGTATCGATTTCGATGAAACACGTCTGCTGATCGTCGCAGCCGTTCTCTCGGTCGCCGGCGCCTACTTCTATTTCAAGCTTAGCCGTTTGCCGGGAGAGTTGACCATTGCGGTGCAGATGACCGGAGTTCCGGTCATGTACATCTTCTTTTCGCGGTTGTTGAGCTATGGTCTGGCCATTGCGGTGCTTTGCCTTGCACGGCGATTTTCCTGGCTGGCGCTGGCTGTCCTTGCGTTCGATCTCGTCTTTTACCTGGATCGCATCGTGATAACGGGAAAGCGCGCCGAAGCGGTGGAACTCATCATGATGTTCGCGCTGGCATGGTGGTTTTACAAGGGATGGGCGGTCCCGCGCATCTTCGTGATCGTGGCACTTTTCCTCGGCACACTGTCGATGAACAGCATGGGCGACTACCGCGCCATCACCAAGGCCAACGACGCTCCCGTGTGGGATGACATCAAGAAGATAGATTTCATTGGCAATCTTGAGAGAGTGTTCCGGGACGGCGGCGACGAGATGCGCAACGCGATCATGCGGATCGACAACACCGCAAACACCTTGCAATTCGACTACGGCAAGTTCCACTGGAACAGGCTGGTGTTCAACTTCGTACCCGCGCAACTCGTGGGCGTGGAAGTCAAGCAATCCTTCATGCTGCCGGTGCCGGTCCAATCGCGCGACTACAATCCTGTCCTCGGCACGACCGAGACCGGAATGGCGGATGCGTTCGGATCCTTCTGGTATCTCGGGGCGTTCAAATTTTTCCTGCTCGCCTATCTGGTGCGCCGGATCTGGGTGACCGCAAACACGGGCGAGTTCGCTGCGCAATTCACCTATCTGCTGTCGATCATACCGTCCATGCACGCCATCTCGCATCAAACCGACTGGGTTCTCATGGTCTGGGTGCATATGCTGATGTTTGCAGCGCCGGCGCTGGCATTTGCCGTCATACCCGCGCGCGTGCAGCAGCGTCGATACGCGATACCATCCTTGACGTCTCAAGCCGGAGGATAGGCCATGCGCTCACGATACGACGATCCTGCCTTCCAGCATGCAACGACGCCCCTGCCGCGCTTCGGAGGTCCGACCTTTGCACTGCATTTGCGGCTGAAACGGCTGGTCTGGATGATCGTCTGGCGGCTTCTTGCCTCCTGGACGCCGCCGCCGATGCGGCGCTGGCGCAATTGTCTCCTGCGTAGTTTCGGCGCGCGCCTGCATGCCACGGCGATGGTGCATTCCAAGGCGATCGTTTGGTGGCCGGGGCACCTCGTCATGGAGCGTCATTCATCTCTCGGACCTGGGGTGATCTGCTACAACGTCGACATGATCACCATCGGCCAATATGCCTCTGTCTCGCAACGTGCCCATCTGTGCACCGGGTCGCATGACGTTCAGGATAGTGCGTTTCCCCTCGTGACGCGGCCGGTGGTGATCGAGGAGGACGCGTGGGTGGCGGCGGAAGCCTTCGTCGGTCCCGGTGTCGTCGTCGGCAAGGGGGCTGTGCTAGGCGCGCGAGCCGTCACCGCGAAGTCATTGGAGCCTTGGACGATCTATGTCGGCAATCCGGCAAGGCCAGTCGGCTCGCGTCGTCAGGAAGCGGCCGCGTCCAACGCGCTCAGCCGATAACCTTCAAGCGTGGCATGGGCGATTGCCGGCCAGGTGAATTTCTCCAGCACGAGTCGACGGCCGTTTTCGCCCATCGTCCTCGCCTTGGCGGGATTGCTGAGCACGCTTGCCAAACCCTTGGCAACTTCTGCCGCGTCAACCGAGACGATAACCCCGGCATCGGCAGCTCCGACTTCGGGAAAGTGACACTGGTCGGTGATAACAACAGGCGTGCCGCAGGCAAGCGCTTCGGTGATCGCCATGCTGAAACCCTCCTGTCGGCTTGGCAGGCAGAAGCAGTCGGCATCGACCATGGCTTCGAGCTTCGCTTCGCCGTAGATCGCTCCGACCATAAAGACGCGGTGCCGGATGTTAAGTTTTTTCACCAGGTGCATGAAGTGGCCCTCTGCGCCACCGGGCGGGCCTGCGACGACGAGATCAACGTCGACGTAGGTGTCACAGATAGCCGAAAAGGCCGAGGCAAGGATGTCGATACCCTTTTTGATGTGCAGGCGTGACAGGAACAGAATGTATCGCCTGCCGTGCGCCAGGGCGATTTTCTGCCTGAAATGTCCTCGGGCGGGCAGGGGATCGAATTCCTCGGCAAAAACACCGTTCGGAATGATCAGATTTCGTGCCTGGAGATTCAGCGGCTCTACAGCTGCCATTTCATCGACATTTAACAGGTGCAGGAACGCAGCCTCGTTCAACATCTTGCGGTAGCACAGCATCAGGGCGATCTTCTTTTTCCACGATCGCTGGCCGAGACTCCAATGGTCCAGCATGCCGGCCGGGCAAATGCAGTAGGGTACGCCAGCGGCGCGGGCGAGCTTGGAAGCATAGAGCAGAAATGGCTCCCACACGCCGTGAATATGCATGAAGGAGGCATCTTTCAGCACGGCTTTCAGCATGCGCCGGCCCCTGAAGCAGAACAATGTCTCCAGCCTCCCGGCCGGCGGCAGGAGATGCCAGTGGATATTCTCGAAATGCGGTATGGTGCGGCCAATTTCCTTGACCTGCGCTTCAATGGCGGCGTCGCCATAGCTGACGATATTCACATCTGCGCCGAGGCCGGCCTGTGCAGCGGCTAGGCGCATGGCAACGGCCTGCAAGCCGCCGTATTTGGGATCAATCGAAGCGATGACGTGGATGATCTTCATTTCTCTTTGTTCCCCAGGTATCGCGTGTCATCGGCCATGCAAAGACCCGCCGACCCTGACAGATTCGGCCCGGACAAGGCGGCAAGAAGCCGCTCGCCATATGACTCCACGGTATGTTCAGCTGCGCGCAGGAGTGCATTGGTGGACATGCTTCGCCTCAGCTCAGGATTGTCGGCAAGCGCACGCACCGCAGTTGCGATAGCTTCCGGATCGCAGACGGGAACGATGAAACCTTCGACACCATCGCGAACGACGCTGCCGGTATTTTCGGTCGTTATAACCGGCAGGCCCGCGGCGAGCGCTTCATAGACGGCGGTCGCGGAGCCTTCGCAGAGCGACGGTAGCAGAAAGACATCCGCCCACCGGAACTCCTCGACGATCTGCGAGCGCGGAACGATCCCTCTCAGCTCGACCCATTGCGAAATCTCCTGCTTGACGTCATCGGGCACACGAACGCGGCCCGCCATCCGGAAGCGGGCGGCGCCCTCCATCAATCTGGCGGCTTCCACAACATAGGGCGATCCCTTGCGCAGCCCGACTTCGCCTACGGTCAGGACCCTGATTGGCCCCGGCATGCGTGCCGGTCTGTCGATGGCAGTGCTGGCATTGACCCCATAGGGAACGACGACACACCGGTCTTCCGGCCCACCACATGCGACGACGTGCTTGCGGACAAATTCCGACGGGCAGACGATGACATCTGCAAGGCGCCACTCCGCTTTCTCCCGATCGGCGAATAGACGCGCATGCGGATTATCCCGCACAGGGCCGGCCCATTTGGGAAACCGCATCATTTCCTGGTCCAGAAGCGTTTCGACGACATCGCGTGGCGCGATCATTTGCTCGACTGCGGTCCAGAGGCCCTGCTGTTTTGCCGCCCGCATCTGTTCGAGTGCGTCGCCACTGAAGGCGTAGAGCCCAGCTGCGCCATGGAAGCCGCGCCGGGCCACCATTTCGGAGAAAACCGACCCGGCCCAGATCGCGTGAGAGGTTTCCTCCACAACGTCTCTCGTTCGCATGTGGCGCAGCACGGAACGGAGGCCAAAGCTGGAAAACACCGTCGTCAGCGCTGTCGGCACGCCTTTGGGCAGCCGGCCGGCCAGCCGTTTGACAGGTGCGGGATAAAGGGTCGCCGGAAACGAATTGACGATCCGGGGCCAACCTTTCGTGGCGCATATATCAGTGTAAAAATGCGCAAGGCGGCCAGCGGATGCAAATATTCTCGGTACGGCATAATGCATGCGGGCGCCGAGCTGACTGACGACGACTTTGTCTTTCATGACGAGATACCTTGAGCGATAGGTGGCCTGGAAGGCTCGACAGTCTGCAGCCCGGCGATCAGCACTGCCCAGGCATCTGCCGCCTTTTCTCGGGAATAGTCGGCACACAGCAGCCGCCGTGCCGCATCCCCCATTGCTGTCGTGGCATCCGGGTCGTCGCAGAGCTTTTCGATGGTGCCGGAGAGCTTTTCGGTCTCTCCGATTTCGACGGTGCTGCCGCATCCTTTGGCTCTGAGAACGCGCGGCACCTCTCCATCAGGGTCGCCGACGAAGATCGTCGGCCTCCCGGCCGCTAGGATTCCATAGAATTTGCTTGGAATGATGCAGTGTTCCAGTTCCGGCAGCAGCGAGACCAGATGCACATCTGCAACGCTCAGGCTTTCAGCAAGTTTCTCCACGGGCTGCAGCGGCTTGAAGATGACGTTCTGAAGGCCGAGATCCTGAACGACAGTCTTCACAGCCGCGTGCTGGTGCCCGCCGCCAATGAGAAGGAACCGGATATCCTGCCGATGCTCGAGGCGTTTCGCCGCTGCCAGCATAGTGCCGAACTCATGCGCCCGCCCGAAGTTTCCTGAATAGCCGACGACAAACACACCCTGCAGTCCCCACGCCTTCCGCAGGCTGTTATCCTTGGGCAAGACAGGATAGATTTCCTCCCCATCCGACCAGTGATGCAGGACGCTGACGCGATCATTTGCAAGGCCTTGAGTGAAGAGGAATTCCGCCATCTTGTCGGTAGGGCAGACAACCATGCCGGGGGATCGCAGAGACCAGTTGCGCGCCTGAGTCAGCCATGGCGCAAGCCACCGTGCACGTTTCCTGAAAAATCCAAGCTCGATTGCGGTCTCCGGAAAAAGATCCATGATCCAGTTCACCATGAGTGCGCCCTTGAGGCGGATCGCGATACTGCTCACGACGGAGAGGAGCGGAGGATCGGTGCAGACAACGACCGTGTCCGTCGCCCGAACGTTGCGCAGAAGCCAGGCGAATGCCAGCACCTGAAAAAGAAGATAATCAACGCTACGGCGCATGAGGCTGTGCCGGCCGAAGCGGCCGCTTGCGAGCCGTCGGATATGTACACCCCGAACCGTTTCGGTTGCGGGCAACACGCTTCCGGGATGATTGTGTATTTCGCGACTTGCAACGACAGTCACATTCATTCCGCGCTGCGCCATTGAAAAGGCGAGCGATGATATCATACGGCTTGTTGCCGACTGGTCGGGGAAACCGTACCTATTCAGGAAGATCGTCCTCACGCTTTTTTCTCCCACGAAATGTCCGGTCTGAAGGAGCATTCTTGGCGAGGTGAAAACAGGCGGCAAGCTGGTCGTAAGGACTAGTAGGCTCATGATACGGAGTGGCTATTACTCCGAAGTTGGCGCCGTACTATCCTTTTGGTAGCTGAAACGCAGATGACGCCCTTACGGGTTATGAAATCCATGATGCCCCGGCCAATCAATGGCAGGGACGGCCGATGTGGATCGCGAGCTGACTGCGCGCCGTCCCGAGGCGCAGCCGCACGCGACGCTCTGTGGCCTCGAACCGAAGTCCTGTCTTAGATATGGATGTAACACCGAGTTCGACCGAGCTCTCCGCCGATGCCCAGGAGAGCGGCGCCTCAATGGCGGTTCCAGGTTGTGCCCAGGCTCCGGCAGAAATCCTCCTTCCCGGGCCGAATATCGGCGTGGCTGGAGGCGTTTGATCGCGCGGTACCCGAGCCATATTTAATACCGGTGCGAAAGCAAATTTCGTTCGCTTCGCCTCTTGATTTTGAAAACACGAAAAACCAAATCGTCAGCCGCCAGTCGCTGATGACAGGATTGGCCGTGCTGGAAGCGCCGCTTTTGGCGCTTTGGTACCCATGTTGCTTCAAGGAGGATATGGTTATGGCAACATCTTACGACTATGCACCGTTGTACCGATCGAGCATCGGATTCGACCGGGTCTTCAATCTTCTCGAAAACGCCCAGCGCACCCGCTCGATCAGTGACTGGCCGCCCTATGACATTATCAGGACGACCGAAGACAGCTATCAGATTTCTATTGCGGTGGCTGGTTTTGCACGGGACGAGATCGACATCACTTTCCAGTCCAATCTCCTGACCGTGACAGGCAAGAGGCAGGAGACACCCTCGGAGGGCTACCTGCACCGCGGCATTGCGGCCCGTCCGTTCGAGCATCGGTTCGAACTCGCCGATCATGTCAGAGTGAGCGGCGCCGAACTGAAAAACGGTCTCCTTTCGATTGATCTCGTCCGCGAAATCCCGGAGGCCCTGAAGCCCCGGAAAATCGACATCCAGACCGATGCGGTTCTGGTGCCGACAGTTGCCCCGGGCCAGATCGAAGCACAAAAGGCGGCTTGATTTACATTGTTGGATGAACAGGGGCGCCGTCGCGATGGCGCCCACCAATATCCGGGATGGGAAGGAGAAAGCAATGAAACCCGATATGTTCAGACAGCCTGTTTTCATTCTTGTCGGTCTCGGCTTTCCAGCGGAGGTTCGAAACGTGCTGGAGGCATACCGACATCTTTCCGAGTGGCCCGCAACAAACCGAGATAGCGCACATTCCATTGCGCTTAAGGCATGTGCTGCCGCGTTGCGCGGCGAGATTGAAGCGGAGACCGCCCGCGGTTTGTTCGTGGCCTTTGCCGAAAGACACGATCTGCTTGCACCGGAAGATAGTGCCATCGCCGCGTCTCGTCTTTCGCGCGACAGAGATCCGCATGTGAATTGAGATAGACACAGTTATAAATGTGCAGCGGCGAGTTGTCCGTTATGCGGGGGCGGTATCGTGCACGGGCTCTAGAATGCCGAGCGAGCTGATTTGCCGCCCCTGCGAAAGCGATTAGCGCGAAGACTGTCACGGTCTGGGTAAGGAGGACAGGTGTGCTGCCTCGAGGTTGACGAGGGTGTAACATGGCATCTTCTCGTCACCAGCGTGGCACACGTCTTTCATAGGCTGGGTCGAAGAGCTTCATATAGGCTGTATCATCGCGTTCTTTCATCGAGGTCTGTTCGTAAAGTGCCGCAAGTTCGGTGAGTTTTTGCCGATCGAGCGTCACGCCAAGTCCCGGCCCACTGGGAACATCGAGGCGACCGCCACGGAACGTGAACGGCGTGCCCTCGATCACGTCGACACCGGTCCATGGGTAATGCGTGTCGCAATCGAAGCTCAGGTTCGGCGTTGCGGCGGCAGCATGGACCATTGCCGCCAGAGTGATGCCGAGATGCGAGTTGGAATGCATGGAGACGCCAAGCCCCAGTGTCTCGCAAATCTTCCCGAGATGGGTCGAGGCGCGCAGTCCACCCCAATAATGGTGATCTGACAGCACAATCTGCACCGCATTTTTGCGGAAGGCCGCGGCGATCTGGTCGAATTCAAGGACGATCATGTTCGTGGCGAGCGGGATCGACGTAGCGGCTGCGACTTGTGCCATCTGATCCATACCGATGACCGGATCCTCGAGATATTCAAGGATATTCTCAAGCTTGCGTGCGATGTAGATGGCTGTGTCCACAGTCCAGCCGCCATTGGGGTCGATCCGCAGCGGATGATTGGGAAAAGCTTCCCGAAGCTTCAGCATGGTCTCGATCTCGAGATCCGGATGCAGCACGCCACCCTTGAGCTTCAGCGACTGGAAACCGTATGTGTCGACCATCCTGCGGGCTTCGCCAACCATCTGATCAGGCGTAAGAACCTCTCCCCATTCATCCGGGGCTTCACCTATATGGGCTGCGAATTTGAAGAACAGGTAGGCGCTGAACGGAACGCTGGTACGAATGGCGCCACCAAGCAGATCCGAGACCGGCCGCCCGAGAAGCTTGCCCTGAATGTCGAGGCAGGGGACTTCAAAGGCTGAGGCAACCACGTCCGTCAGCTTGTGATCGGCCACCGCCGATTTGGCATTGATGCCGCCACTGCCGGGCAATGCGGTGGTGACGCGAGATTTCAACTCGTGAAGATGAAACGGGTCGAGCCCGATCAGGGCAGGGGCCGCCCGTCGCAACCCATCCAGCGCCTTGATACTTCCGTAACTTTCACCAAGGCCGACCGTACCGTCGTCACATATGACCTCGATGACGGTGCGCAACGCATGCGGCTGATGCACGCCTTTACAGTTCAGTAGCGGCCTGTCGGGAATGGCGACCGGTGTGAGGCGAATTTCGGCTATGCGCATTAAAAAGCTCCTTGTCGCCACCAGCTGCGCGCAGCTTTTAGCGCATCGTCCAGCGGGGACAGTTCGGGGTGCCAGTGGCGTTCCCATTCCAGACTGAGAGGGATATGTCGTTCATCCGACTGTAAAAGCGAAAGCAGTTCCGCCATGGGAAAATCGCCATGGCCGGGCAATACGTAGCGTCGTCGGCCATCGCTGTCCGTGGTGCTGTCCTTGACGTGCAGATGGACGACATTTTGTGCGATGTGTTGCCAAAGGATTTTGAGATCGCTGCCTTTGGCCCAGGTGTGGTGAGTGTCCCACAAGAGCTTAGATGCTGGCACGCACGCGATGAAGTCGAGAAGCTGCTCGAAGTCCGCCAGCGCGTCGTGTGTTTCAATCATGAGGTCGACATTCAGACCGCGTGATAGTCGCAGCGATTGCCAGTTGTCCAACAGGCCCGCTGCATGTGTCATCTCATCCTGTCCCAACTGTTTGCCACCGTCGAAGATGCGCAGATAGGAAATGTTTGCTGCTTCCGCCCAGTCTATAAAGGGCTCGATGGCGGAAAGATCGGTGCTGCCGAATAGCCGAATGGATGTGTTTAGGGCGGCAACCTCGAGATCACTTCCGGCCAGAAAGGCTGCAAATCTGGAAGGAGTAGCAAATTCGGCAGTGAGTGCCGGGATGAGGTCGACCGTACCGGAGAGCGTGCGCAACTCCACATGCACGATGCCATGCCTCTGTGCCAGATCGGCCGCTTCGTGCAGGCTAAGTTCGGAGCAGCCAAGCGTTGAAAAACAATAATCGAAAGCGCTCATGCCATACGCTCCATATCCTGTTTATGGACCGGGTGAAGCGCGGCTTGCCCCGCGACGAAACGTTCGATCTCGGTAATGGCGAGATCGGAAAGCGCCCGCAATTCATTTCCCAGCGCCCCGGCAATGTGGGGGGTGAGCACGACATTGGGCAAATCGTAGAATGGGCTATCCGTCGGCAAGGGTTCCGGCTCCGGTGTATCGATCAGGATACGCAGCCGCCCGGAAAGCGCCTCGGCCAGCAATGCGTCGTGATCGACCAGCCAGCCCCGTGCCGTGTTGATGAAGATCGCATGATCCGCCATCAGCGCCAGTTCGCGGGCACCAATCATGTGGCGGGTTTCAGGCAGGATCGGCGCGTGCAGGGAGACCACATCGGACCAGGCGAGAAGCTCGTCGAGCTCCATTTTCGTAGCACCGAGTGCGGCCGCGTCTTCCACCGAAAGAAAAGGGTCGTAGGCGGCGATCTCGAATTTTCCGCGCGTCAGCATCTCCATGACAAGCCGACCAATCCGTGACGCGCCGACGATGCCGACTTTGCGGGAATGATTGCCGAGGTAGGGCAGGCTCATGCCACGTCTGCTGCCAAAACCGCCGGTGCCGCGCTCTACCCGATGCTCGTCTCTCAGACGAAACACATCCTTGCCGCACATGATGATTGCCGCATAGGTAAACTCGGCAACCGGCACGGCCATGGCCGATGCCGCCGTGGTGATAAGAATATCGGATGTTTCCCAGAATTCGGCGGGGGCAACAGCGCGCACCGAGGACGCGGCATAAGCGACCATCCTGAGCTTCGGCGCACGGGCGAGGCGCTCGCGTGTCAGGGATGGCGTGCCCCAGGCGGCGAGGAGAATGTCCGCCTCGGCCAACGCTTCTGCTCCCGCTTCCGTGTCGAAATCCGTGTAGGGGAAACCCGGTATGATGTCGGTTACGGCATTCATGCGTGCCCATTCGCGCGAACCAAAAAAACCTTCGGGAAGCTCGTTCCGCATGGCGATCAACAGCCGTGGTTTCTCTTGAGATGGTCTCATTGGCGTACCGGACTTGAAACAGGTCGAACCTCGATGCGGTTGACGTCGATTTCGATCGGTTGAGAACCGGGCCGCAGGATCACATCGAGAAAAACTTCCGGAGGGGCTTCACCTGGCCTGAGTTTCAGGGGAGGAGTTCTGAGCGCCCCTGTCCATTGGGTGGCGGGGAAAGGAAAAAATGTGCCGTCTTCGGCAGGGAAAGGCGCAAGTGCTACCGCCTCCTGTCCTTCGGCTGCAGCATCTTTCAGACGCAGCGATATTCCGAGTACGTCGCAATGCGCCGGCACATCAACATCGCATATGGCCTCCACCCATAAGCCTGTGCCCGGATGGACAAGCCGCCCGCCGAGACGGTGGCTTTGTTCACCTGTTTCCGTGACTGTCAGGGCTGAAAAATCAGATGCCAGATTGCCTGCTGGATTGTTCACCGGGTCAAAACGATCGTCTGTCGCCAGGATACGGGCCGGCGCTCGCGGCACGATCGCCTCCAGATAAGTGGCAAGCAGCTTTCCTACGGCAAAAGCGCCTGTCACCGCAAAATGGGTGCCGTCGTCGGAATAGCCGGGGTGAGGCTCGCCGAATTCACTTTCGGGATCGACCCATGCCGAGTTCCAGTCGAAGACATGGCAATTGGCATTATCTGCGGCAAATTCGATGCTCTGCCGGTTGATCCAGTGCGCTTTTGCCCGCTCTGCACCGCCTGCCGGCCATTTCCCGGTGCCACGGGCGAGGATCGGGAGCAGGATGACGGTTTTGCCTGCGTCGAGCAGAGCCGAAGCGATCCGCGCCCGTGTATCGGCAATCGTCTGGCGTGTTTCCACCATCATGTCGTTGGTGCCGGCATCGACGATGACCAGATCGAAATCCGATTGCAGCAGTCGCGGTAGCCGCCGTTCGATCTCGATTGCCTTCTGGCCGGAAACTCCGAAATTGAGGCCGGAAAAGAACCGGCTGACACCCGGTCGATTGCTCGGTTCCCAGCCTGTTGGTGCTGATGGATCATGGTGGACAGGGCAGCAAAGCCTGCCATGCGACAATACCTCGGCCCAACTCATCCAGCCGCGGGCCGATGTGGCCAGCGAGGACGCGTCGCCAATATGGTTCTGTTGGACGAGCGAAGTGCCGAGAACGGCAATCCGGCTCGCCCTTGGTAACGATACGGACATGGTTTTCACCGGATATCAGGAGAACAGGACGCCGCCATTGATGTCGTAGCAGGCGCCGGTGATATAAGCGGCATCGTCGGACGCAAGAAACGCCACCAGACCGGCAACGTCTTCGCTTGAGCCTTCGCGCTTCAGCGATGTGGCGCCTGCTACCCTTTCACGCACTTCGGGTTTGGTGAAGGTGTCGTGGAAGGTGGTGGAGATCATGCCGGGGCAGACGGCATTGACGCGAATATTCGGGCCAACTTCCTTGGCAAGTCCTCGGGTAAAGGTCATCACGGCACCCTTGGAAGTGGCATAGGCGAGCGCGCCCGGCCCACCGCCGTCACGGCCCGCCTGCGACGAGAAGGTTACGATCGCGCCGCCCTTTGCCATTTTGGGCAGTGCGGCCTTGGCTGTCAGGAATAGCGACGTCAGGTTGACGTCGAGGACCTGATGCCAGAAGGCTTCGTCCATGTCAGCTATTGTCTTGCGGGCGATAAGCCCACCCGCAACATGGACGAGGCCATGGATCTCACCGAATTTGTCTGCGGCAGCAGAAATGGCAGCCTCTACTTCGCTTGCGTTTGTCAGGTCTGCCTTGATCGCCAGAGCCGAACGGCCAAGCTTTTCGATTTCGGCAACAGCCGTGGCCGCACCTTCAGCAGCTCCATTGTAGGTGAGGACGACATTGGCGCCTTCCTGCGCAAAACGAATGGCGCATGCCCGGCCGATATCCCGGCCGGCGCCGGCTACAACAACGGTCATGTTGGTAAAACGCTGCATTTGAAGAACCTCGTATGGTTAGAATTGCTTGGGAAGGGAGAGCTTGAAACGCTCGTCGTCGACGTCGCTGAAATAGATGTCGGTCGAAAAACCCTGATCGTCTATGAAGCTGAAGATACGCTTCGGCTCCTTTAAACTGTAAGGCACCAGAAGGGTGACCAGCCGATGCCGAATTGCTGCCGGAACCGTGGCGCAGACGTGATGGTGGATATCAAGACCCTCGAACTCCTTGGGATCAATGTCGGGAAAACCTTCGACGGCAGCGATCTGCGGGGTGCCCGCTGACGAGAAGACAAACTGGCCGTAAAAGCCCGCCTTTTGGCCATTGTAGCGAAAGCTCGACTTGCCGGTCTGCGGTGCCCCTGTGGTATGGCAAAGCCATTGCAGTTCCTGGGGCTCGGAGCACTCCACCTCATCGACAATCACGAAATAGCTGTCGTTGACGAAGTGCATTTCGCGCTGCGCTTTCATAACCAGCGGGTTCGCGACCTGATAGGCAGACGTCGCATCTCCGAGGATCCGGATATGTCCCGGATTTTCCTCAACCGATACGATACGGCCGGCGGCACGACGCGCGAGTGCCTTGTCCTTTTCCGCATATTGTCCCTTGCCGCCGATCAGGACGGCGTTCTTCGACCGTGTCTGACGGCGCCAGTTCAGATGCATCTGCGAGTTGAACGCCACGTAATAGCCGGACTGGATCGCCAGATCGTCGCCGTAGGCATAGAGGACAAAGGCATTCTGGTCGCCATGGCTGTGGCTTAGCGAACCGTAGGGACTAGATTTGAAGACGAATTGCAGATGCCGTTCCGGGTCTTCCATATGTTGCTGGATGGTCGCCCAACCGATATCATCGAAAACAGCGAGTGCCGGCAAGTCTGCAGGCGAGACTGCTTCCACCTGCTGATAGTCGTGACGATATACGAGATCGTCGAAGTTCAGGTCCCACCAGCCGTAATTGTAGAAGGCCATTTCTGTGCCCGTCGCATCGGCCTTGATGTGATCGAAATACCATTGGTAATGGCCGTTGCCGGTAACGCCGGCAAATTGCCGAACATTGTAACCCAGTTTCAGGCCGGGAAGATCGCCAAGCGTGGAGTCGTCGCCAAAATTGGCGCGACGGGTTCCCGGCGCCTTGGTATAAAGCGGGAAGCGCCCCGTGTTCTGGAAAAATGGCCGCTGATAGAGATCGTAACCGATATAGGAGCGGACCAAATTGGCGGCCTCTATGAGATAAGCCATGCCGGTCATCCAGTAATGTGGCCCTTCCGCCCAGCCACCGTCAGTTCCAGCCCAGGGAGAATAGAGGGTGGCGAGGAATTCAACGGTATAATCGAGCCATTCGCCCGCCTCGTCGCTTTCGCCCTGAAGTGCGATACAGGCCGGCGTCAGTACTGCCGAAAGCGAACGTACGGCATGGCTGTCATAAGGAAACACGTGGATGCGGGCATGCGCAATAACATGGTCGGCGACCTCCCGCGTTCGTTCAAGAAGAACCGAGCGTACGGTCTCGCGCTCGTCTTCGCTCAGATAATCGTATAGCCAGTCATAGCCCCAGGCGAGTGCCACGACGACGCGGAACCCCGCCTCGTCATTATAGGCCCGGGAGGTCGCGCCTTTCGGATCCCAGCCAGCGACTGCCAGCAGCCACTTGCGCGACGCATCGAGTAGTTCGTCGCGTCCGAGCACCCGACCGGCAATGGCCAGGTGCCGGATCGCATAGATCACTTCCTGGCAATCAATATACATCTGTCGCCAGAGTCCTGCGACGCGCATATTGTTGGGATAAGGCTGAGGTTCCGGTATGACCGGCCGCTCAAGCCAGGGTTTTACCGATTTCTCGTAGAACTCGGACCAGCTGCAATGATTGGGGTCCTTTGCCACCGCCTCCGAGAAGCAGCGCAACTTTTCCGGATTGAGCCAGAGCCGTGGATGGCTGGCATGCGCGGCAGCATGACGCGCCTTCCTGCCGGGTAGCGGCGTTTTCGGCAACGAAGCGCCGATCTCGAAGCTGCGCACGGTACTCCAGTTGGAATCCGGCGTCGCGGACGTCTGGCCCCACAACGCATAACACCAGTGATAGCGGCCTTCCGGAAGGGCTTCGTCCGGCGTGAAGAAATTCCACGCGAGATCTTCAAAGACGAGCGTCTTTTTGTCTGCAAAACCGGGATCGGACGAAATCCGCAATACGTAGCGCGCACCGTCGTCGATGTCGGGCAGCCATGAAAAGCGCGGAGGGTTCTCCCTCGGCGGTACTTCTTCGCTCGGCTCGTAGCCAATGGTCAATGAACCCGGCCGGGGTTCATCGAGAAGTGTCTGTCGGGAGATGGCCGGGGCAGAGGGACACATTGCGCTCTAACTCCTATGAAAACAGAAGGGAAAGGATGGCGGCGACAAAGCCGCCATCACGGTCGAAGGTTTATTGCGCGGCCTTGTACTGGCGGTCATAGGCCGATTGCATCATCTTGATGACCTCGTCGTAACCGAGGGCCGTGAGGCGCTTCTTGTAGGCATCCCAGCCGGCATCGACGTCCTGGGCACCCAGTATCCAGGTCTGCTGCATCTCGGTCATGTAGGTGAGGATGCTCGGCCAGTAGCGGTCGAATGTCGCCTTTTCCTCTGCGTTCAGGGAAACGCCCATGAACTCATCCTTGAGGCAGTTGCACTTGTCGTACATATCGATGCCTTCAAGCGCGATCTTGTTTGTCCACTGGCGCTCATATTCGTAGTCCATCCAGTATCCGCGCGGGATCGCCGCACCGACCGCCCACAACTGGGCATTCACCGGGTCCTTGTTGTCGAGGATTTCCTTCTTGAATTGCGGCTTGCCATCGACCATCTCGTAGGTCAGGCCCTCGACGCCGAAATTCGACAGGATGCGCCCCTGTTGAGAGAACCAGAAATCGAAATACTTGATTGTTTCGACCGGGTGTTCGTTGGTCGCCGAAATAGCCCAGCCGACGGGCTGGACACGCAGCCGACGGGAATCCTCAAACCGTTGGCCCGAGACCGTCTTTGGCGGCAGCATCGGCTTTAGCGCGAAACCGTTGATCTTTGGCGAAAGGGCGTCGTTGTAGGTCGAGGTGCTGGCGAACCAGTCATGCGTCATGCCGCCGAGATTGTTGCCCAGCAGATATTCACGCGAGCGAGCACCGCGGGTGAAAATCTCCTTGTCGATCAGGCCTTCCTTGTACCATTTGGCCACGTTGGAAATCCCGGTCTTGTAGTTTTCCTCCGCCCAGGGATGACGAAGTTGTCCGTCATAAACGGCAAAGTCGCCATAACGCTCGGATCCGGACACGCGCGCATCCCACAGATTGATAAGGCGGACCGCATCGATTTCCTCACGGGCAAAGTAGGGAACTTCATCCTTGAGACCGTTGCCGTTCGGGTCCTTGTCACGGAAGGCTTTCAGAACTTCGTAGACCTCTTCCGGTGTTTCCGGCTGCTTCAGCCCAAGCTTGTCGAGCCAATCCTGGCGGATGAACCAGCCGCGCGAGAACTTGCCATCAGGGACGTAAGGGATGAAATAGAGCTTGCCGTCCGGTCCGGAGATGGCGTTGCGGATTTCCTTGTGGCTGTCGAAGAATGCCTTGAGGTTGGGGGCGTTTTCCTCGATCAGGTCATCGAGTGGAATGAATGCGCCCTCCAACCCGTAGCGAATGAAGTCTTCCTTCAGCCCGCCCGTGGCGTCGCCGCCGACGATGTCGGGAAGGTTGCCCGAGGCGATCAGAAGGTTGAATGCATCGCGGCTGCTGGTGGTCGCCAGCGACGCCACGTTGCGGACATGAATGTTGGTGATCTCGGCGGCCTTTTGCTCCACCGGCCATTTTTCCGAGTAGACGTATTTGTCACGGAAGTGGAAGTGGATCGTAAGCTCCAGCGGATCCTTGGAAATTTTCCCTGAATCCTGCGCCGATGCCGGCAAGGCCAGGGTTGCGGCTGTCATCAACGCCAGTAGGGGCGTGCCTTTTCGTAGTGCTCTCACAGGTTCTCCTCCCTTGTGCTGCTACTCTTTGACTCCGCCCAGCAGAATTCCTTTGGTGAAATACTTCTGCGCGTAGGGGTAAATGATGAGGACGGGAATGATGGAAGCGATCATGATCGCGGATGTTACCGTCTCGAACGAATAGTGGGCGGTGAGCAGACTCGATGCGAATTCGTCGTTCGAGTTAAGATCGACGATCACGCGCTTCAGATAGACCTGAAGCGGGATCTTTTCCTCGCCGCGCAGCAAGACCATCGCCCAGAAGTAACCGTTCCACCGCGAAACGACGCAGAACAGCGCAACGGTGACGATTGCTGGCTTGGAAAGCGGAATGAACACCTTCCACAGCAGCTGCAACTCGCTTGCGCCGTCCATTTTGGCGGCTTCTTCGAAGGACTTTGGCACCGCTTCGAAGAAGTTGCGTAGCAGAATGACGTTGAAGGCGTTTGCCGCAAACCCGAGGATGATGCCGAAGCGGCTGTCGAGAAGTCCAAGATCGCGCATGTTCAGAAAGAAGGGGATCATGCCGGCGTTGAACCACAGCGTAAAAGCGATGGCGATGTTGAAGAAAGTGCGGCCGCGCAGGCGTTTGCGCGAAAGGGCGTAGGCTCCGGGGATCATGATCAGCAGGCTCATCAGCGTGCCGCCGAAGGTGTAGATGAACGTGTTGCCATAGGCGACCCAGAACATCCTGTCCGACAATACCCTGTCGTAAGCGGCAAGGGTCACATCAACCGGCCATAGCGTGACACGGCCAGCCGTGACGGCGGCCCCAGAAGATAGCGAGACCGACAGCACATAGATGAAGGGATAAAGCGTCGACAGAACGAACAGACCCAGAAGAATGGCATTTGCCCAGCCAAAAATCCTGTCGCCGCGGGAATATAGATTGAAGTTTGCCATCTTTCAGCTCCTCACCAAAGCGATGTCGACGAGACTTTTCGGCTGATGCGATTTGCCGAATAGACGAGGACGAAAGCGATAACCGCATTGAACAGTCCGGCGGCCGTCGCGAGATCGTATTGGGTACCCTGCAAGCCGGTGCGGTAAATGAAGGTGGAAACGACATCTGCCGTTTCATAGGTGGATGGCCGATAGAGCAGAATGATATATTCGAACCCGACCTCGACCAGATTGCCGATGCGGATGATCAGCATGATCACGATTGTCGGCAGGATGCAGGGCAGGGTGATCCGCCACATCATCTGCCAGCGCGATGCCCCGTCCACCCGGGCCGATTCATAAAGCGTCGGGCTCACGCCAGCGATGGCGGCGAGATAGACGATGGATTCGAAGCCCGCTTCCTTCCAGACCGACGAGCCGATATAAATCGGACGAAACCATTCCGGCTGGGTCAGGAAATATATCGGCTCGAATCCAAGGCCTTTCAGCAGAAGATTGACGATGCCTATCGACGGCGACAGGAAGTTGATGACGATGCCGGCCACGATCACCACCGAAATGAAATGCGGCAGGTAAACGATCGTCTGGGCCCAGCTTCGGGCAACGCTGTTTTGAACCTCGTTGAACATCAAGGCCAGGATGATCGGTACTGGAAACGCGAAGATCAGGCCGAGAGCGCTGATTTTTAGGGTGTTCCAGAAGGCGCGGATGAACATGTCATTGTGAAAGAGCTCCGCGAAGTTTTCAAAACCGACCCACGGGCTCTTTGCAATGCCGCGAAAAATCGAGAAGTCCTGAAACGCGATGACCAGCCCGTACATGGGCTTATAGAGAAAGACGGCGAACCAGATAATCATCGGAGCGAGAAGTAGGTAGAGCTGCCAGTCGCGGCGAACATCTTCCTGGAGATCGTGAAGGCGTTCCTGAAAACCCTTTTTCATGGTCGCGCCCCGCTTGGGGTTTTCAGCGACCTTCCGGTTGCCGCATCGAAGACATGGATGCGTGTGGTATCGATGCCAAGTCGGGTGACGCCGTTGAGAGTATGATCGCCGTAAAGTGTTTCCGCCTTGGCGATAAATGGCTGGCCATCAGCCCTGCCGTGGAGCAGAGCCTCCGCGCCCAAGGGCTCCACGAGGTCGATGCTGCAATTGAGGTTTTCACGACTGTCTTCGGTCTCTACCGACATGATTTCGGGTCGCAGGCCGAGTTTGACCTGCTGTCCTTCCGTCGCATTTTTCGCAAATGCTTCCGGGACGCTGAAGCGTTGTCCGGCACTACCCGTGATTTTGACCTTTACGGTGCCATCCCGCTTTTCAATCGTCCCGTCCAGAAGGTTCATGGGCGGTGAGCCGATAAAACTTGCGACGAACGTGTTGGCCGGTTCGAGGAAAACCTCCATCGGCGAACCGACCTGCTCGATATGGCCGCCATTCATGATGACGATGCGGTCCGCAAGTGTCATTGCCTCGACCTGATCGTGCGTCACGTAGATGCTGGTGGCGTTCATCCGCTTGTGCAGCAGTTTAATCTCGGCCCGCATGTGGGTGCGCAGCTTTGCGTCGAGGTTCGAGAGAGGTTCGTCGAACAGGAAGATTTTCGGCCTGCGCACGATGGCACGACCCATGGCGACGCGTTGGCGCTGGCCACCGGAAAGATCTGCCGGCTTGCGGGCCAGATATTCGGTGAGCCCGAGGATCTGTGCAGCTTCTGCCACCGCCTTGTCGATAACCGCTCGCTTTTCGCCCCTGACTCGCAGGCCAAAAGCGATGTTATCGGCCACGCTCAGGTGCGGATAAAGCGCGTAATTCTGAAACACCATCGCGACATCGCGGTCTTTGGGCGCGATCTTGTTGACCACTCGGCCGTCCATTGAAACGGTGCCGTCCGAAATGTCTTCCAGCCCGGCGAGCATGCGCAGCGTGGTGGACTTTCCGCATCCCGAAGGACCTACGAGGACAACGAATTCCTGCGGCTGTATGGAAAGATTGATACCGTGGACGACTTCAAGGGCACCATAGCGCTTGACGACGTCGTTGATTTGAACTGCGGACATGAAAGGCCCCTCCTCAAAAGCCTTGAATGTTCAGTCAGGCGTCT
Organism: Agrobacterium sp. CG160-95; assembly: GCF_053521725.1. Taxonomy (NCBI): domain Bacteria; kingdom Pseudomonadati; phylum Pseudomonadota; class Alphaproteobacteria; order Hyphomicrobiales; family Rhizobiaceae; genus Agrobacterium; species Agrobacterium sp. CG160-95. Next base: position 1,009,266 of record NZ_JBNWDU010000002.1, read on the forward strand.
TCTGCCCCCGTGAAGCGCGCTTCCTCGTGACGCGCGTGTTGACCTGCTCGATGAAGGTCCAGATCTTCGGGTTCTTGGAGAGTTCTGCGATTTTGGTTTCGAGTGATCCGAGGTGGCGCTGTACGGCCTCTCTTGCCGCTTCGACATCGCCGGATTCGATTGAGTTCACGATTGCTTCGTGCTCTTCGATAACCTTCTCGGTGCGACGGACTGCAAAAACGCGCTTCAGGTGTCGCATTCGGTCCATTTCGCCTTTCGCCTGATTTACCACGCTCCAGGCTCCAGGAAGGCGAGCTGCCGAAAAGATCGTGCGGTGGAATTCCTCGTCGAGCAGGAAAAAGTTGGTGAATTCCTCATCCGCGGCAGCAGTGCGCTGCTGCGACAAACAGGTTTTCAGCCGTGCGATGTCTTCCAGCGAATGCCGCTTGGTGGCCTCGATCACAGCGCCTTCTTCCAGCTTGAACCGGATGAAACAGGCCTCCATGTACCGCTGAACGTCGATCGGCGAGATGTAGGTGCCACCTTGCGGCACGACAGTCACGAAACCTTCTTCGGAAAGGCGAATGATCGCCTCGCGGACGGGCGTTTTGCTGACGTGCAGCAGTGTCGCGATCTCCTTTTCCGACAGCGCCCGCCCTGGGAGCAGCTTCACCTCGACAATCAGTTTGCGAAGTAAGGCATGGATCCTGTTGGTCATGTTTCCGTCAGCCGGCAGGTCTTGCGGGGTGACGAGTTCGGACAGCGGTAACGATGGGAATTCAAGGGTAACAGACATATCAAATGCCTAACTGATATATTAGAATTGAAAGTGACATATCTTTTGATTTTCCGTGAGTCAAGCCCTGGGCAGTCTCGTGTTGGCGGTTGAATAATCGGGTCCGACCTCAATGCGTCCGGCAGTGGCCGGTGTTGTCTGGCTATCTGCCGATCCATGCTTGCCGCTCGTCGCACGGCAAAAAAATCACTATATGAAAAAAGAACGCCGTGACGGTCGTAATATGAGATCGCGATTGACGATTTGCTGTAAAATCTGGCACGCATAGAAAATCAGCAGTGCTCATCTGTAATCCATGTCGAGACATCTTTTCCCGGAACTGTGCTGTTCCCGGATTACCTTCGTGCGCCTTGAGGAGAACGAATTTGGGAAAATTTTCACCTTTTGACCAAACCTTGTGGTTTGCAACCGCAGCGCCCGCACCGAAAACCGCGACGCTCGAAGGCCGTGTCGATGTGGACGTCTGTGTCGTGGGCGCGGGATATACCGGATTGACGACGGCGCTGGAGCTGGCGCGCAGGGGCGTCAAGGTTGCTTTGGTCGAAGCGCAAGAGGCAGGTTATGGCGGTTCGGGCCGCAATGCCGGCCACTGCACCCCGACCTTCAGCTATTACAGCCTGCCGTCGCTCGGAAAAATTCTGGGCGAGCCCTGGGCGGAGCGCCTTATTCACCGCCAGACGCGGGCCAATGATCGCGTCGTCGAGATGATCTCGACCTACGGAATCGACTGCGAATGGGTCCAGAATGGTTATGTTATGGGCGCATTGCGTCCCGGCGCCATGTCCACGCTGCAGATGAAGTCTGATGCATATGCCGGCGCTGGCGCGCGCTGCCGGGTCATTGGCAGGGACGAGGTCGAAGCGTTGACAGGCAGCCCTCGTTTTTATGGCGCCTGGTATCACGAGGAGGGCGGTCATTTGAACCCGCTTTCATACGCACGTGGCCTTGCGCGCGCCGTTATCGCAGAGGGCGGGCAGGTGTTTACCGCGTCCCCGGTCGAGGATGTCCAGCCAGAGGCCGGGAAATGGTCCGTGCGAACGCCCCGGGGCGCTGTGCTTGCTGAAAAGGTGATCTTCGCGACCGGCGCCTACACCGTCGGTGGCTGGAAAAACCTCGATAAAAGCTTCCGCATCAAGAAAGTATTTCTCGCGGCCACCCAGCCGCTCGATCCGGAAACGCGCGCAAAAGTCCTGCCCCACAATACGACCATGCATGATGGGCGCGGCGATATCTATGTCTACAAATACAACCGTGAAGGTCGCATTGTTGCCTCCATGTTCCCCATGGGCCAGCGTGGCGCCGACCCTGACTATACCCGGCAGGTTCTCACAGACCGGCTGAAATTCCTTCATCCGCAGATCAGCGAGGAAATCCGTTGGGAATATTTCTGGTTCGGCGAACTGGACATGCAGATGCGCACTGTCCCGAGGCTCTATGATCTGGCGCCCGGCATCGTTGCCTGTACGGGACTTTCTGGCCGCGGGGTGCCAACCGGCTCCATGCTTGGCGGCGTCTTGTCAGAATGGGCGCTGGGCGTGCCGGACAAGGATCTCTCCCTGAAAATCGAACCGCTGCACAAGGCGCCGTTGCTGATGTCCTTCGCGCCCGGTCTGCGCCTTCGTTATTTTCGCATGCAGGAAAACCGTGCAACCCGCAAGGAAGGCGCCACCCTTCTGCCCCATGCCTGAGAAAGGAAAACCTATATGACCGACAGGAAAACCGTCCTCATTTCCGGAGGCAATCGCGGTATCGGTGCTGCCACTGGCAGGGCCTTTATGGAGGCCGGCTGGAAGGTCTCGCTTGGAATGCGCACGCCGCTACTGCCGGAATGGGCAGATCCAGCGTTAGTCCACGTGCAGGCCTATGACGCGCTCGCCCCGCAATCGCCTGTCGACTGGGCGGCTGCCGTTCTGGCACGGTTCGGCCGCATCGATGCTGTTGTTGCCAACGCCGGCGTCATGGTGCGCAAGACCGTGGTGGAAGCGACTGACGAGGAGTTCGCCTCATTGATGGACGTCAACGTCAATGGCCCGCGGCGCCTTGTGCAGGCCTGCTGGGACCCGCTAATCGCGTCCGGAGCAGGTCGCGTGGCGATTGTCGCCTCGCTATCGGGGAAAAGGGTCAAATCGGCCGTGTCTGGCGCCTACTCGGTCTCGAAATTCGCAGCCCTTGGCCTGTCGCATGCAATCCGTCATGCCGGTTTCGACAAGGGTGTGAGGGCGACCGCCATATGTCCGGGTTTCGTTGCGACTGATATGGGGCTGCCTCTGGCAGGCGCGACGCCGTCGGACACCCTGACCCAACCTGAAGATATTGCCAGCTCCATCCTGCATGTCGTCAGTTTGCCGAACCGCGCGAGTGTTTCGGAATTCTGGGTCAACTGCCTGCTCGATGACAGCTATTGATCGACGATCGCCGAGATTTCGTCCTTCAGCAGCATCGCATATTGCTCCAATGTGCCGGGCTCCAGCTTGGCACTTAAAAGTGTGAAGCCCAGGGAAGCGTTTGGCGTTGTACCATCCGAAAAAATCGGCACGGAAACGCCGGCAATCCCGGGGATAAGCTCGCCGACGTCGATTGCATAACCGCGTTCGCGTGTTTCAGCGATCAGTCGGCGCACTTTGTCGGCGGTGAGATCGCGGTAGGCGGCATAGCGCTCGATATTGGCGCGGATGATGAATTCCTGTTCGTCCTCTTCGAGGAAGGCGAGCATGGCAATTGAGCCTGGACCGACGCCAAGCGGGACCGAACCACCGATCGAGCCGGTCAGTGTCGGCACCACGCATTCTCCGTCGCGTCTGTCGAGGCAAACGGAATCGTGGTTCAGCCGGGCCATCAGGTGGATGGTATCGCCGGTTCGGCGCCGAATGCGGGTCAGCGCCATTTCGCAGCGGCTGATGATGCCAGGTCCACGTGCGGCGCGCGCACCGTAAATCGCCATACGCGCGCCCAGCCGGTAACAGCGCTTCCTGTCGTCACGGGCGAGGAGCTTGTGGCCGACCAGCGTGTTGAGGATGCGGTGGCAGGTAGCCGTGTTGAGTCCGGATCTGTTCGTCAGTTCCTTGAGCGTGACGCCCTGTACGCCGCCGTCTGCAACAAGATCGAGAAGAGCTACCGCTCGATCCAGAAGCTGCGCGCCACCAGAGGAGGATTGGGTGGATTTGGCCATATCGTCTCACATTATGAAAATAAAATCTCAATAACTTGTATAATGAGAAAACTGCGTATTCAATGACCAAAATTGAGCAGATTAAATAAGTGAATATTTTGTAGGCAGCTTGATTTTGAAGACGACCTGCGGGTTTCGAGAACGCCAGACCCGCTTGAACAAACAGGGGAACAAAATGAAGAAAAAAGCAGCAAACATTCTCGCAACTACCGCCCTGGCGGCCTTGGGCATGCTGGCGGCCAGTGCCGCGCTCGCCGGTACGCTTGATGACGTCAAGGCCCGCGACAAGCTGATCGTCGGCGTCAAGAACGATTATCCACCTTATGGGTATCTCAACGACAAGGGTGAGATCATCGGCTTCGAAGTCGAACTGGCGAAATACGTCGCCAAGGAACTTCTGGGGTCTTCAGACAAGATCGAATTTGTGCCGGTCGTTGCCGCCAATCGTATCGAGTTCCTGACCGCTGGTCGTATCGATGCGATTTTCGCGACGCTTGGCGTCACGCCGGAGCGCGACAAGGTCATCGATTTCACCACCGCTTACGTATCGTCGCCAGGCCCGGCGGTCATGATGGCTAAAGAAGCGACCACCAGCAAATGGGAGGAACTGAAGGGTAAGCCGGTCTGCGGCATTCAGGGATCCTATTATAACAAGAAGATGACCGAGGAATTCGGAATCCAGCTCGTTGCCTTCAAGACCCAACCGGAGGCCATGCGCGCTTTGCGCGACAATCGTTGCGTAGGTTTTGTCTTCGACCAGATGACCCTTGACCTTAAGGTTCAGGAAGCGGACTGGAAGGGCTACAAGGTCGCCGTCCCCACCTATGAGTATCTGCCGATGGCAGGTGGTATCCGCGAAGGCGACAAGGCGTTCCAGGAGGCTGTGGACAAGGCCATCACCAAGGCGGAAGCCGAAGGCAAGATGATCGCCTGGGAAACCGAGTTCAATATTCCCCACGCCGATTACATTGCCGAGCGCGCCAAGGCTGCCAAAGCAAAACTGAACTGATAGGGTCTGGAGCAGCTATTGTTCGGTCTTGATTATTCCTGGCTTACGGATCCAGCCTATCAGCAATGGCTGCTCACCGGGGTCCTCAACACACTCAAGCTTGCGGCACTGTCATCCAGTGCCGCGATCATCATCGGCCTTCTCGGTGCGCTTGCGCTGACTTTGCGGATTTTCTGGCTGGATGCCATCATCGAGCTGTTCGTGGAGGTGTTCCGCAACACGCCGCCACTGCTGCAGATGCTTTTTGCCTATTTCACGCTGTCGACACTGGGGTTGAAAGTCACCGATCCCTCCACCGGTTTGCAGATGCCGCTACTGAGTGCATTCGCCTGCGCCTCGATTTCGCTCAGCCTGTTTGGCGGAGCGCTGGCGATCGAGGCTTTCAGGTCCGGTATCGAAACGATGCCGCGGTCGATCATAGAAGCGGCCCGGTCGCTCGGATACAGCCGGTGGTCGCGTTTCTGGAAAGTTGAGGCGCCGATTGCTGTGCGCATCAGCCTGCCAGCGATTACCAACATTCTCACCAACCTGTTCAAAACAACCTCTCAGGCTTCGGTCATTACGGTGCCGGAACTGATGTATTACGCGGGCCAGATCTACAACGACACGTTTCGCACACTCGAGGTCATGATCCTCGTGCTCGTCATCTATGTGGGGCTCGTATCCATCCTGACATTTGCAATGTCCAGGCTCGAATCCTGGATGGCTTTCCCCGGTTATGGAAAGGGACAGTGACCATGGTCTCCACCATGACTTACGAAAACAAAAAACGCGCCGTCCTGCTTTTCATCGCGCTTGCGGTGGCAATCTGGATTGCGATCGATGCACTCGCCGGCGGCGCGCAACACTGGAACCGCGTCGCCGTGCGCCTGCCACTGCTCCTGACAGGCTCCGGCTCCGGCTGGCCGATAAGCGGCGGCTTCATCCTCAACATCCTGCTGTCGATTGCCTCCATGGCGGTGGCGACTACCCTTGGCACAGTGATGGGTCTTGCGACGCTCGCAAAATCGCCCTTCATTCGCCTGCCGGCATTTTTCGTCATGAATTTCCTGCGAAACTCGCCTTGGCTCGTGCTGCTTTTCGCGATGCTTTACATTCTGCCTTTCGAGATGAAGATCTTCGGCTTCGTCGTTCCCTTCCCGCCTTTCGTAAAGGCGGTCATCGGGCTGGCGTTACCGACGGCGGCGAACTTCTCCGAAGTCATTCGCGGGGCGGTGCAGTCGATCCATAGCGGTCAATGGGAGGCGTCCCGTTCGCTCGGTTACACCCAGCTGCAGATTTATCGTTACGTCATCCTTCCCCAGGCCTTGCGCCGGATGATACCTGGCTGGATGAACCTCTATGCCCTGCTGATGATTGCAACCGCGCTTGCCACGGTCACGGGTATTCAGGACGTCTTGACCATCCTCAACACCTCACTGGCGATGGAGAGCGAACGGGCGCTCGTCTATTTTTATCTGACCATCCTCTTCCTGTTTTTTGCCTATTGCTACCCGATCGCGATCTTCGCGCGGCGCCTGGAGCATGCGGTTAAAGGAGACAATCTATGAACCGCTCCAACGCCCTGATCGAGATCGATGGCATCCGGAAATCTTTCGGCACGTTCGAGGTCCTGAAAGGAATTTCCCTCAGCGTCGGCAAGGGGGAGGCTGTCTGCATCATCGGACCGTCCGGTTCCGGAAAGTCGACCATTTTGCGCTGCATCAACGGCCTGATTCCGGTCAATGAGGGTTTTATCCGGGTGGGAAATCACAAGGTGCACGAGATGCGCACCGAGAAGGCAATGCGGCCATTGCGCCACCAGGTGGCGATGGTGTTCCAGCAGTACAATCTCTTTCCGCATCGCACCGCCCTGGAAAACATCATGATGGCGCCGATCCAAGTGCTCGGCCATGACAAGGCAGAGGTCGCGGATCGCGCTCGGAAGCTTCTCGCCAAGGTGCGCCTGTCGGAAAAGGCCGACAGCTATCCTGGCCAGCTTTCCGGCGGCCAGCAGCAACGCGTGGCTATTGCCCGCGCGCTTGCCATGCAGCCGGAAGTCATTCTTTTCGATGAGGTGACTGCCGCCCTGGACCCGGAAACGGTCAAGGAGGTTCTCGTTACGATCCGCGAGCTTGTTGAGGAAGGGCTGACCTGTGTCCTCGTCACCCATGAAATGAAATTCGCGCGTGAGGTTTCACACCGCGTCTGCTTCACCGACCGGGGGTTGATTGTTGAAAGTGCCCCACCCGTCGAGCTGTTCGACCATCCAAAAGATCCGCGCACACGCGAGTTTCTTGGCCAGGTTCTGTGATTGCCCAAAACTCCTGAAAGGCGGGCCTTTGCGGCCCGGTATGCAATGCGTAAGTTTGACGATATCTACGCCGCCGATTTCAAGGAAGCTCCCTATTGGTGGGAGGAGGCCGAGCCGGAGACGAATCTCGATCCCGTTCCCGAGTATGCCGACGTCGTGGTTGTCGGCTCCGGCTATGCCGGTCTTGCTGCCGCAACCCACCTTGCGCGTGCCGGACGCTCCGTTGTCGTGCTGGACAGTGACCGGCTCGGTTCCGGTTGCTCGACGAGGTCCGGCGGAATGGTGTCCAGCGGCCAGAAGCTCGTCGTTGGAGGCGCGATCAAGGGAATTGACCCGGAGTTGATCAACCGGCTTATCGGCGAAAGTAACGAAAGCTTCGAATATCTGAAAATGTTAATCGACACGGAGAAGCTCGATGCCGGGCTGAAGCTGACTGGTCGCTTCTTTGGCGCCTACACCGCCACAGACTACGTGACGCTGAAGCGCCACGGCGCTCTGCTTGCCGAAAAGACTGGCGTGAAGGTCAGCTTCCTTGATCGAGATCAGCAGCGCGCGGCCATCGGTTCGGATTATTATCACGGGGGTATGCTGATAGATGACTATGGCGGCCTGCATCCGGGACTTTACCACAAGGCGCTGCGCGGGCGGGCCAAGGCTGCCGGTGTCATGCTGCGTTCCCACGCCCGTGCTGGCGTCGTTGAGGACGGGCCAAACCGCGATAAGATTGTACCAACGGCGCGTGGGACGATCCGCACGAAGGATGTGATCGTCGCGACCAATGGCTATACGGCGGATGATGCGACGCCGGAATTGGCGCGCCGGCTCGTGCCCGTAAAGAGCTATCAAATCGCTACCGAGCCGTTGCCGGCCGATCTGATGGCTGAGCTTATCCCGCAGGGCCGCATGATTTCGGACACCCGCCGGGATCTCATCTTCAGCCGACCATCGACGGACGGGACGCGGCTGTTGTTCGGTTCGCGCCCGGGTGTGTTCGAAATGTCGGAAAGGCGCGCCGCAAAGCACATCTATGCCAGGATGCTGGCTGTTTGGCCCCAGCTCGCTGGCGTCAAGATCACCCATTCCTGGGTCGGAAGTGTCGCCATGACGGTTGACAAGCTCGCTCATATCGGTGAGCGCGATGGGGCGAATTTTGCGGTGGGATGCAATGGCAACGGTGTCGCGCTGATGACCTATCTCGGTTATCAGACGGCGCGAAAGATCCTGGGCGAGCAAAACGCCAAATCGGCGTTCGACCGGCAAAAATTCACCGCCGTTCCTTTTTATTCCGGCAAGCCATGGTTTCTGCCTGCCTTTACCGGATGGTATCGTCTGCGCGATTTCCTCGACCGGCCGGGGCGTTGAGATGGATGAAGGGCAAGCGGAAATGCGCCTGGAAGAAGATGCGCTCGGAACACGGCTGATACCGGCCGCCCTGGCCTATGGCATCCAGACGGCGCGCGCGGTCGAGAATTTCTCGATTTCCGGCCGGACGATCGCCGATATCGAAGGCTTCATCCCGGCGATTATTGCCATAAAGCAGGCTGCCGCACGGGCCAATTGCAGGGCCGGCGACCTTGATCCGCAGATCGCCGGGGCAATCGAAATGGCTGCGAGCGAACACGCTGTAATGCCAGGCAGGCAGGATTTTCCTGTCGATATCTATCATGGCGGCGGCGGTACTGCGGCCAATATGAATGTCAACGAAGTCCTGGCCAACAGGGCAAGTGAAATTCTGACCGGCAGGAAGGGACAGGATCCCGTTCATGCCAATACCCATGTCAACATGGCGCAATCCACTAACGATGTCATTCCCTCGGCAATGAAAATGGCGGTTGGGGGTGAACTGGCTGGCCTCCGCGCAGGTCTGGGCTCTCTCGTCGATGCTCTTCGGGTCAAGGAGAATGCCTTTCGCGACGTGGTCAAGCTTGGTCGAACCTGCTTGCAGGATGCGCTCCCTGTCACTTTCGGTCAGCAGTTTTCAGGTTATTCAGCCGCCTTTGAGCGACAGATGGCGGGGATGTCTGGTCTGGAAGACGTTTGTCTGCGGCTGCCGCTTGGCGCCACTGCCGTCGGCACTGCCTTTGGCGCCTCGCAAGCCTATCGCCGCTTCGTCTTCGAAGAATTGCAGGCACTGACCGGCAAATCTTATCAGCCGGAGGAGAATTTTTTCGACGCGCTGCAAAATGCCGACGATTGGGTGAGGATTTCAGCCGCATTGAAAGCAATCGCCCTGACCCTGTCGAAATTTGCGGCCGATCTGCGCCTGATGTCATCAGGACCGCGGGCGGGGCTTGCCGAGGTCACCCTTCCGGCGGTGCAGCCGGGTTCGTCGATCATGCCGGGCAAAGTCAATCCGGTTATGCCTGAAATGATGATGCAGGTCTCCTTCCGTGTGATCGGTAATGATGCCACAGTCACCCGCGCCGCCGAGGGTGAACTTGACCTCAATGTATGGGAATCGATCATTCTCGAAGCCATCAGCGAAAGCATTCGTTTGATGCGACGCGCGATCCCGCTTTTTGTCTCCCATTGTATCTCGGGGATAACCGTCAATACGGAGCGCGGCCTCAGCGATGCATCCGGATCGCTCGCCCTGTCGACAGCACTGGTGGCGATCTACGGCTATCCGGCGGCATCTGCCGTCGCCAAGCATGCGGCCACCAACGGCCTGTCCGTCCAGGAGGCTTCCGAGGCTTGCGGACTGATGACGCGAGCGGAGGCCGACCTGCTTTTTTCCGATGTTGCAGCATTCGCAGACCCGGACCGGACCGAGCAACGGATCGCCAGCTTCCGCAACCGCACATCCACCCTCAACAGGCGCTAAAAAATGTCCAGAATAATCCCTGATGCCGTCTTGTCGTCGAAGACCCTGCCTGCGCACGTGGATGTCGTGGTTATCGGTGGCGGCATCATTGGCGTATCGACAGCGTTGTCGCTGGTCGAGCGTGGCATCAGCGTTGCCGTCTGTGAAAAGGGGCTGATCGCTGGTGAGCAATCGTCCCGGAACTGGGGCTGGGTGCGCCAGATGGGGCGTGATCCGGCCGAGTTGCCGCTTTCCATGGAAAGCTTGAGGCTCTGGAGAGGCATGAACGAGCGGGTCGGCGCCGAAACCGGGTTGCGCCAGTGCGGCATTGCCTATCTGTGCGAGACGGACGCTGACGTCGCCTTTTACGAGGAGTGGCTCCAACATGCCGCCGCACTGGGTCTCGACTCGCGCATTGTGCGCGGTGAGGCAATGCACGCGCTGGTGCCGGGCATGGGCAGGCAGTTCAAGGCCGTGATGCACACTCCGAGCGATTGCAAGGCCGAACCGTTCATGGCGGTTCCCGCCATGGCACGCGGTGCTGCCGCAAAGGGTGCCCATATCCTCACGGGCTGTGCGGTCCGGTCAATCGAACGCTCCGCCGGGAAGGTAAGCAGTGTGGTGACGGAACATGGCGAAATCCGCTGCTCTTCCGTCGTGCTGGCGGGTGGCGCGTGGTCCAGGCTTTTTGCGGGCAATATGGGAATTGATATTCCGATCCTCAAAATCCTGGGCAGCGTCGCGCGTCTGTCGGGTGTTGATGGCATGACGGATATGCCGGTGGGCGGTAACGATTTCGCCTTCCGTCGCCGTCATGATGGCGGCTTTACGGTAGCGCAGCGCAACGCCGATATCGCGCCCGTCACTCCGGATAGCTTCCGTCTGTTCGCCGACTACCTGCCGTCGCTCGTTAAAAACTGGCGGGCATTACGCTTTCGGACAGGCGGGCAGTTCCTGCGGGAAATGGCGATGCCCCGCCAATGGAAAAGTGACGCTGTGACGCCGTTCGAGCAGATCCGCGTTCTCGATCCCGTTCCGTCATCGAAGCTCATTTCCCAAGGTATCGACAAGTTGTCCAAGTCCTTCCCGGCATTTGCTAATGCCCGCATCACGGCTACCTGGGGCGGCCTCATGGATGTCACGCCGGATGCCGTTCCGGTGATCTCTGCTGCAAGTGCCATTCCCGGCCTTTATCTGGCCGTCGGATTTTCCGGCCATGGATTCGGTATCGGCCCCGGTGCCGGAGCGCTGACGGCTGATCTGGTGACAGGCTCCAAGCCATGCATCGATCCGGCGCCGTTCCGCCTGGAGCGTTTCGGGCGACTGCACCGCTCGCTGGAGAATTTGCGGTAAGATTTTTAAAGATCAAGAGATAGCGTCCGGTGCGCGACCCCGCTTCTGCGAGACGCGCTACAGGCGAGTTGATACTTGCCGCGCCGGTCATCTCGCAGACATCTTACGGCTCGGAAAACGGCCAGGTTTCCCGTCAGGTCGTCCAGGCTGATACGGACGCCCAGGGCCAGATCAGGCCCACTCCTCATTCCACACCTGAACCATGTGGCCGGGTGTAACTTCGCGATATTCGCGGTTTGGCGGCGTGAAAGTTTTCGGCCGGATTGGGCTGCGCAACTCTGTATCAGCGAATTTGCGCCGCATATGCCTGCGTGAGGGATCTGGTAGCGGCACGGCCGATAGCAAGCGCCTGGTATAGGGATGTTGCGGATTGGAGAAAACAGCTTCGCGCGGTCCGGTCTCAACGATTTCGCCGAGATACATTACAGCTATGCGATGGCTCATGCGCTCGACAACTGCCATGTCGTGGGAAATGAACAGCAGGCCGAGTTTCAGTCGTTCCTGAAGGTCCAGTAACAAGTTTACCACCTGAGCCTTGACTGAAACGTCGAGTGCCGAAACCGCCTCATCGGCAATGATGAGTTCGGGTTGGAGCGCCAGCGCTCTTGCGATGCAAATGCGCTGGCGTTGCCCGCCGGAAAACTCATGCGGATAACGGCTCGCCATAGCCCCAACCAGACCGACTTCGCCAAGCAGATCACGCGCAAGCTTTCGGGCATTTCGGGGCGTTTCCAACCCATGGATCAAAAGAGGCTCCGCGATGGCGTTTTCAACTGTCAGGCGGGGATTGAGGCTGGCGAATGGGTCCTGAAAAATCATCTGAACTTGACGGGACAGGTCCGATCTGGTGAAGGAGCCAACATCCGCGCCGTGGATATGGATTGAACCGGAATGCGGCCGGTTAAGTCCGGCCAGCAAGCGGCCAGTGGTCGATTTTCCGCAGCCCGATTCACCTACCAGCGCAAGTGTTTCACCTCGCGACAGCGAAAAGCTGACATTCTCGACCGCATGCACGCGCGAGTGCACCATCCGAGTGAAGGCGGATCGCATCTCGAACCGCGCCGACAGGTTCCTGACCTCGAGAAGCTTGCCACTCGCCGCGTCGATGGTATCGGGCCGCTTCTTCTGTGGCAGTGCCTGTCCTGTTTCCATGTCGATAATCGGGAAAGGACTGGGGCCATCTTCGCCGGCAGAACCGAGTTGCGGCACCGCGGAAAGCAGGGCGCGCGTATAGGGCTTTTGCGGGCTGGCAAAGACTTCTGATGTCGTGCCGGTCTCAATCTGGTCGCCGCGATACATCACCAGCGTACGGTCGGCGATTTCAGCGACGACACCCATATCATGGGTGATGAAAAGCACAGCGGTGCCTTCCTCTTCCTGCAGGGTTTTGATGAGGTCGAGGATCTGCGCCTGAATGGTGACGTCGAGCGCCGTGGTCGGTTCGTCGGCAATCAGAAGGGCGGGGCGACAGGCAAGTGCTATCGCAATCATCACGCGCTGGCGCATGCCTCCGGAAAACTGGTGCGGGTAATCGTCGATACGTTTGGCGGAGGAGGGAATCCGCACTTTCTCCATCAGTTTCAAAGTTTCCGTCCGTGCCACGCTTTTCGAAATACCGTTATGGGCAATCAGGGCTTCCGCGATCTGTTCCCCGACGGTCAGTACCGGATTGAGGCTCGTCATCGGTTCCTGGAAGATCATCGCCACCCGGTTGCCACGGATGTCACGCATGCGAGCAGGGGAAGCGCCGATCAGTTCTTCGTCGTCGAGCTTGATCGAGCCTTCGATGCGGCTCGTCTTTTCCGGCAGAAGCTGCATCACGGACAGTGCCGTAACACTCTTGCCGGAACCGCTTTCTCCAACGATCGCAAGTGTTTCCCCGGCACGGATGTCTAGGTTCAGCTCGCGAACCACGGGGTTGAACGTGCCGTCGCGCAGGAATGAGACCTTGAGATTGCGGATGGAGAGGACAGGATGAGTCGTGGTTTCGGTCATTGTCACTTTTTCCTGTTTCATACGCCGCTCTTGCCGCCGCCCGCAAGGACGGCTCCTGCCGCCGAACGCGGATCGAGCCAGTCGCGCAGCAGATCGCAGACCCCGTTGAGCACGAGGATCATCACGACCAGCGCCAGACAGGGCCAGACAAGCAGCATGGGCTGATGAGCGATGGCCGCCCGGCCGGTTCCGATCATCAGCCCGAGTGAGGGCGAGGGAGGGACGACGCCGAGACCAAGGAAGGACAGGCCCGATTCAAGCACAACCGCCGCCGCCGTGACGAAGCTGGCCTGAACCAGAAGAGGTCCCATGATGTTGGGTAAAATGGTTTTCAACATGATGCGGATGTTACTGGCACCCATGGCCTGTACCGCCTCGACATAATCCTGCGAGCGAACGGTAAGCACGCTGGCATAGGCGATGCGGGTGAAGCCGGGAACGAACACTGCGGCAAGCACGGGGATCAGTGTCATCGGGCCTGGCCCATAAAGGGTTACGGCGAGCATGGCGAGGAGAAGCGGGGGGAAACAGAGCACGACATCCATGGCCCTGAGCGTCAGGATTTCCGGAAAACCTCGCATGTAACCGCCGATAATGCCGAATGCGGTACCGATGACGCCAGAAAGGATGGAGGTCGAGAGGGCGATAAACAGCGAGATACGGATGCCGAAGACCAGCCGGGAGAGAATGTCGCGGCCCATTTCATCCTGCCCGAGCGGGAAAGCTGAAGATGGCCCGGCGAACCGCTGACCCATGGTCATCTTCAGGGGATCTGACAGGGGCAGTACTGGAGCAAGCAGGCATATCAGTGCGATGAGCGCAAGCAGCAGCGGCCAGACGAGACGAAGCGAGCGCGTCATTTGCGAATCCTCGGATCGGTGACACCGTAGACAATATCGACGATGAGGTTGAGCGTGATGAACAGGGCCGAAATGACCAGGATGACCGCAGTAACTGTGGGGTAGTCGCGTGAATTGACGGCGCTGACCAGCATGCCGGAGAGACCCGGCCAGTTGAAGACGTATTCCACCAGCACCGTGCCGCCGAACAGGCCGCCAAGATTGAGCGCGAAGACCGTGATGACCGGCATCAGCGCGTTGCGCAGCACGTGGCGGGCAATGATGCGCCGTTGCGGCAGCCCCTTGGCGCGTGCGGTTCGGACATAATCCAGCGGCAGAACATCGAGCACTGAGGCACGCGCGATGCGCACGACGATCGCCGCAAGACCGAGCGCTATGGCAAAGGCGGGCATCGCCAGCAGGATCAGATGCTTGCCGGGGTCGTCTGAAATATTGACATATCCACCGGCTGGCACCAGCTTCCACATCTGGGCAAAGACCAGAATTATCAATGTACCGGCGACGAAAACGGGGATGCCCTGGGCAAAACCGGCAAGAAAATTCGAGACGCGATCGAAACTGCCGCCCTGTCGCAAGGCTGCGACAACGCCGACCGGTAAGCCGATGATCAAACTGAGGATCGCGGCGGCTGCGATCAGCTCAAGTGTACGCGGCAGGCGTTTGGCAATTTCGGGTGCGACCGGTGAACCGTCGATCATCGAGTTGCCGAGATCAAAGCGAATGAGGCCGGACATCCGATCGACATATTGCGTCAGTATCGGCCGGTCGAGGCCCAGATCGTTGCGCAACTGCGCAACCGAAGCCGCGTCGGGCGTCGAACCTTCTCCTGAAAGCAGCAGTTCAGCCGGATCGCCTGGCACCATATAAATGGAAAGAAAGACGAGGCTGGTAACGACCCAGAGCAGCGCCAGAGAAATGGCAATTCGCTGCAGGAACCAGAACATGAAGACCCTCCGGCAGTCAGCCGTGCAACGTCAGCCTGAAAATACTTGCCTTTCAGGCCTCTTCCGCACGGAAGATGAGAAACGGGTGCCCGGACAGGCGAGTGCCGACCGGGCTAATTCCAGATGTTACGACAGCGAAAGCTCGTCGAAAAGGCGACCGGAGAAGGGAGAAATCTGGTCCGGAAGCATATGGAAATTGTTGACGCGCTTCAGGTGGGCAAAGCCGGTGGCGCGGTAGGAAAGACCGCAAAAAGGCGTGTATTCGATGACGAGCTTGTCGACTTCGGCATATATCGCCTTGCGCTTTTCCAGGTAGAACTCCGCACGGCCCTTGGCGAGCAGCTCGGTCAGGCCTGGAACCTCGAAATTGCGTGAGCGGAAGAAGGTCGGCGACAGCGTCGGGTCAATAAGGGCGCTTGTCGCATCCGGATCGAAGGTGTCGAGGCCGAGACCCTGAATGGCAAAATCGCCCTGACCACGGTTACCCATGGTAACGCGGGTGGACCAGTCGGGCATCGTCAGTGTCACGTTGATGCCGACTTCAGCCAGATGGCCCTGGACGATGACGGCGGTATCGCGGTGCATGCCGTACTGCGCGGTCGAGAGCAAATTGACGGTCACACCTTCTGCACCGGCCTCCTTAATCAGCGCCTTGGCGCGGTCGGGGTCGTAGCTCTGCCCCTTGGCGAGTTCGGCGTTGTAGAACGGCGTCGCGGACGAGCGCGGCACGCCTTCGAGCACTGCGCCACGACCGAAGAACACGCCCTTGACGATCTCTTCGCGGCGAATGGCGAGGGAAACGGCGCGCCGCAGGCGCTGGTCCTTGAATGCACCAGCTCCGTTGAACGACAGGAACATGAAAGCGCCTGTGGCAGCTGTCTCGAGCGCAACACTGGCGTCCTTGTCGAGCTGGTCCATTGCGCTCCACGGAACGTAATCGATCACATCGACATCGCCCGCAGTGATCGCTGCAACACGTAGGTTTTCGTCGGCGTAGGCGGTGACACGAACCTTCTTGAAATGCGGCAAGCCGTCCTTGAAATAATGCGGGGAGGCTTCGAAATCGAGGCCTACGCCCTTTTCTGCATTGGCCAGCGTGAACGGGCCTGCGCCTATGCCATGGTCCTGTTTGTCGGTCGAACCCTTGGCGATAATCTGCAGGAAGGGGTTGGCGAAGAGCGCCGGCAGCGCCGCGTTCGGTGATTTCGTCAGGAGCTTGAAGGTGCGGTCATCGACAATCTCGACCTTCTCGACTTCGAGCATCGCATCACGGGTATAGGCGCCGGAGCCCTCCGCCTTGATCTTCTCGATATTCCATTCGATGTCGGCCGACGTGACGGGCTGGCCGTCGGAGAATTTAACATCCTTCAGCTTGATCACCCAGGCGCGGTCGCCGTCTCTGTCGAAGCTTTCGGCCAGTTCACCCACAAGTTTGCCTTCTGGCGTGTAGGCCATGAGGAAACGGTTGATCAGCGAAGAAACGAGTTGGCCGGCATAGCCGACATTCACCCACGGTTTCAGATGAGCGGGATAGGTGGAAAGGCCGATGCGCAATGTGTCGGAAGAGGCCTGCGCAAAGGATCTGGACGCTCCGATGGCAAATGCGGCACCTGAAGCGGCGGTCAGTTTCAGAAGGGTACGGCGATCGAGTATCATGGTTAGTTCCCCATTATGTTTTGATACATGCTTGCCAGCCGGCGTGGACGATTTCGGCGCGCCACCTTTCCGGAAAAGTGTCGGTCCCGGTGGGCGTGATCTGGTCCCGTCGATATCGAAAACAATAAAGAGAGCCTTTTCCGGGTGTCAAGCGAAATTCCATTAATTAATTCATTGCAAAATCTTTGTGTCAAATAACGGAATAAGAACGCAAATTTTTCAACCTCTGGCGTAATTTTGACTTATAATCTAATTATAGGAATGCCAAAAATATTCTGGTCGTAATAATGGAATTGAGATTGACAAGGGAATGAAGCCGATCTTAGGGTCTGAACAACTGGCCCGGATTGCCCGGCAGCCGTTTCTCCGGGGCCGAAGGCTTGGCTTTCGCAGCGGGCGGCGCATGCAATCAAGGCAGTGTCGCACGTCCTCCAGATGAGGCGTTGCCTTATGACATCCAGAAGAAGGAGCGAGCCATGGCATGGCGGATTGGCGTGGATTCCGGTGGTACTTTTACCGACGTTTGTCTGTTTGAGGATGAGACGGGCGAGGTGGTGATCTGGAAGGTTTCATCGACACCGGATGACCCTTCGCGCGGGATCACGCAGGGTGTGGCCGATGGCATCGAGCGCGTGGGCATCAAGGCCGAGGACGTTTCTTATGTCGGTCACGGTACAACGGTTGCCACAAACGCGCTCATTCAGGGTCGTGGCGCAAAAACAGGGCTTCTGACGACCGGTGGTTTCCGCGATCTGCTGGAAATCGGCCGTCAGAAACGCCCGGACCTCTATGATCTCCAGGCAGATAAGCCTGAACTTCTGGTCGAGCGTCACCTGCGCTTCGGTATTGAAGAGCGTGTTTTGGCCACTGGCACTGTTGAAACACCACTGGACGAGACCGCATTGCGCGAAGCGGTGCGGGCTCTGAAGGCCGATGGCGTAAAGGCGGTCGCAGTCAATTTTCTGTATTCTTTCATGCACGCCGAGCATGAGAAGATCGCGGCCCGCATTCTGGAAGATGAGTTTCCTGAAGCCTTCCATTCGCTGTCACACCGTATCGCGCCGGAATTCCGTGAGTTCGAGCGATTGTCGACCACGGTCGTCAATGCCTATCTTGGCCCCGTCATGCAGGGTTATGTGAAAGCGCTGTCCGGCAAGCTCACCGATCTCGGCATCACGGTTGCGCCGCAGCTCACCCAGTCGAATGGCGGCGTTATCGGCTTTGATGCTGCTGCCGAAATGCCGGTACGCACGGTTCTGTCCGGTCCCTCGACCGGTGTTGTCGCTGCCCAGGCGGTTGGTCGGATGACCGGCATCGACAACCTCATCACGTTTGACATGGGCGGTACCAGCTCTGACGTTGCACTGCTTGCTGATGGTCAGTGCCGAGTGGTGAACGAGTCGGTGGTCCACGGTTATCCGATCAAGGCTCCGATGCTCGATATACACACGGTCGGGGCCGGTGGTGGCTCGATCGCCTATATCGATTCCGGCAATCACCTGAAAGTCGGTCCACGTTCTGCAGGCGCCAATCCTGGTCCGGCCTGCTACGGCCTTGGCAATGACGAGCCGACGGTCACTGACGCCAATGTCGTACTTCAGACACAGAACCCGGAATATCTGCTCAACGGCCGAATGAAGATTGACCGTTCGCTGTCGGTAAAGGCCGTCGAACGGCTTGCGGAAAAGCTCGATATGGGCGTTCTCGAAACCGCGAACGGCATTCTCGACATCGTGACGGCCAACATGGCCAAGGCCATTCGCGTGATTTCCGTCCAGCGTGGCCATGATCCGCGTGACTACGCGCTGGTCGCCTTCGGCGGAGCGGGTCCGGTGCATGCCGTGCGTCTGGCCCGTGAGCTGGGCATGAAGCGCATCGTCGTGCCGAAGACGCCGGGCGTCTTATGCGCTCTTGGCCTTTTGATGACGGATCTGAGAACGGACTTCTCTGCGACTGTCCTGCATCGCCTCGACCAGGTGGCGTCGGGAACGATCTCCACGCTTTATGATGGCCTTTCAGCTCAAGCCAATGCCTGGTTCGAGCGTGAGAAAATCGCACCAGCCGCCCGCGTTGTCACCCGCACTGTCGATTGCCGCTACGCCGGCCAGAATTACGAGATCGCAGTCGCCTTGCCGGAAGGACCGATCACCGAGGAAACCTTCCGCCTCGTCAAGGAGCGTTTCGAGCAGGCGCATCGCCAGCTCTATGGCTTCATCGCCGAAGGTGAGCCGGTGCAGCTTGTTACCTATCGTTTGGTCGCAAGCGGCGTCGTCGAAAAAGCAGCGTTCAAGGCCCGCGAGATGGAGGGCGAGGATTCCTCTGCTGCGATCTCCGGCAAGCGTGATGTCTGGATGGCCGAAGCCGGCGGTTTTACTGCGGCGACGCTCTATAACCGCGATCTGCTGAAACCCGGTAACGTCGTCGCCGGTCCTGCCATTATCGACCAGATGGATTCGACCACGGTTCTGCCGCCTGGATATGTCGCCACGGTCGATGCCTATCTCAACCTCATCGTGGAGGGAAAATGATGACGAATGCAGCCATCGCACAGAACACTGCTGCAGCACTCAATCCGATAACTGTCGAGGTCATCGGCAGCGCATTTGCCTCCACCGTCGAGGAAATGGGAGAGGCGCTCGTTCGTGCCAGCTATTCCACCAATATCAAGGAACGCCGCGATTGCTCGACGGCACTGTTCGACGCCAGGGGGGCAATGCTTTGCCAGGCAGAACATATCCCGATGCATCTCGGCTCGTTTATCGGCTTTATTCCCTATATTCTGGAGCATGTGGGCGCGGATAGTCTTGCTCCTGGCGACGTGTTTATCGGCAACGACGCCTATGAGGGTGGCGGCACCCATCTGCCGGATATCGTTCTGGCGGAGCCGATTTTCCAGGACGGCAAGTTGATCGCCTGGGCGATCAATACAGCGCATCATTCCGACTTCGCAGATCGCGGCCATGCCCACATCTATCAGGAAGGCCTACGCATTCCCCCGGTTCGCCTCTATCGAAAGGGCATTCTTCAGGAAGACATCCAGAAGCTGTTTCTCCTGAACTGCCAGGTGCCGCATGAGCGAATGTCGGACCTGCGCGCCCAGATGGCAGCGAACCGCCTTGGCGTGACGCGCCTCAAGGAACTCTGCGACAAGTATTCCACCGGAACGGTTCTCGCTGCTGGTCGCGAACTGATGGACTATGCCGAACGCAAGATGCGCGCCGGCATCGCTTCCATTCCGGATGGCACCTACAGCTTTTCGGATATGTTCGATGCGGAATCGCTGCGGGACGAGCTCGAATTTTCGGTGACAATTACAGTCAAGGGTGACGAGATGCATCTTGATTTCGTCAGCCCGCCGCAGGTTCGCGCGGGTCTGAACGTGGTCTATACCGCTCTCCTCTCCACAGTCTATTATGCGGTGAAGACCGTTGTTGATCCAACCGTCCTGCCGAATGCCGGTCTGGCCCGGCCCATCCATGTGACGGCGAAAAAGGGTACATTGCTCAATTGCGCTCACCCGGCCGCAGTCGATGGCCGCATTGCCGCATGCCAGCGTGTGGTCGATCTCATCCATGGCGCACTCGCGAAGGTGGTTCCGCACCGCGTGACCGCGGCCTGCAACGGATCTGTCGCGGTTGCGAGCTTCTCTGGTACACGCGCGGACGGCAGCCTCTGGGTCTATCTCGAAACTATCGGTGGCGGCTTCGGGGCGCGGCATAACAAGGATGGTCTGGACGGCGTGCATGTCCACATGACCAATACGTCCAACCTGCCACTGGAATCGCTTGAAACCGAGTATCCGCTGACGCTGGTTGCCTATGAACTGGTCGACGGTTCCGGTGGTGGCGGACAGTTCAGGGGTGGCATGGGGCTTCGCCGCGTGTATCGCGCAGAAGCAGACTGCCGGGTCTCCATCGGTGGCTCCCGCTTCGTCTCGCGCCCCTGGGGTCTGGACGGTGGTCTTGCAGGTGGTCTTGGCTCCTTTACCATTCTCGGTGCGCCCGAGCGGCTGGTGAATGGTGCCGGCGACATCTTCAAGGGTGACATTCTCGAGATCGTAACCCCCGGTGCCGGCGGATATGGCGAGCCATCCATGCGCGACCCGGCATCCATTGCAGCCGACGTCCGTGACGGACGCATTTCCTCCGAAGCGGCCAAATCCGTTTACGGGCTCTGATTTCCCAAGCTGGCCCGGTTTCCCTCCATAGGGAGCCGGGTCTTTTTTGGGCGAGCGGCTTGAGGTTCCAATTTTTTAACCCGCTTGACTACCCATGCCATATTGCCTAATCCAGTTCCAATTATCGGATTTTAATGAATGATATATTCACCGAAACCCAGGGGACAGCATGGCAAAGCAATCGTCCAGCAATGTCGAACGCGGTGCGGAAATTCTTCTGGCGCTAGGCAATGCGGGTGTCGGCGGCATGAGCCTTGCTGAAATCGCAGATGGGATCGGTGATGCTAAATCGGCGGTGCATCGGGCTTTGACGGGACTGTCTCATTACGGTTTTGTTGAGCAGAGCGGTCGGCGCGGCAACTACAGGCTGGGTAGCGCGATTTATGCGCTGGCGCAGCGCGTGCCAGGTATTGGTGATTTGGTCGATCTCTTCCGTCCGGCGCTTATTTCCATCACCGCCGGCACAAACATATCAAGTTTTCTCATGGCGCGGTCGGGTTTCGAATCCGTTTGCCTCGATTTCCAGCTCAGCGCGGCGCCGGTCCAACCCTTGCTTTCGGGCGTGGGCGGGCGTCTGCCGCTTGGTATCGGCCATGCAGGGGTTTGCATGATGGCGCGGCTGGACAGGGAATCCCGCGAACGCATCCTCGAAATCAACGCCCCGCATTACGAACAATGGCAGATCGAAACGGATACCATCCGCGCCGAGATCGAGATGTTCCTCGAAAAAGGCTATGTGATCGGCACGCGCAAGGCGGCGGGGTACGAGGTCTGGACGCTTTCCTTTGCGCCCGCGCCCGGTGACAATCGTTATGGTGAAACCGGGGTTTCTCTGCTTGCGCTGGCCAACAGCGTTTCGGATGACGAGGCACAGCGCTGCGTCGCGCTGATGTCTGAAGCACTGCCCTACAAGTGGTCCGGCCTCAACGCGTAACGCCGGATCATTTCCTGGACATGGGCAAGGCGCGCGCTGCGCGCCGGTTCAGCGAGAACATCCCGCCCGAAGGTAAAGCGGATGGTGTGTGCCGTGGAGACCGTGGCCCAGCACAGATTCGAGATTGACAGCCATAACTCGACAGGGTCCAACCGAGGGCGAAACACGCCAGCTGTGACGCCACGCTCCAGAATGCCCGCCACCATCCGGGAAATATTTCCCGCATATACCGTTTCGGGCTCCGATTCGCGGATGTTCTCGCCACCGTGCAGGTTCTCGATGCCAACAAGCGTCAGGAAGCCCTGATTGTTCCGGTAGTAGTCAAAGGTGAACTCCACAAGCCGGTCGAGCGCAGCAACCGGATCCGAAGGCATCGCCAGCGATTCCTCTGCATCGCGCATTGCCCGGTAAGCGTCTTCCAGCACATGCCGGAACAACGCTTCCTTGCGGGAAAAATGCCGATAGACAAGTGCCTTGTTAACGCCAGCCGAATGGGCGATAGCCTCGATATTTGCACCTTCCAGACCGTGGGCAACGAATTCGCCTGCCGCAGCCACAAGAATGGCCTTGCGGGTGCGCGAGGTGCGCGCCGCGTGTGATCCTGGCGGCTTTTCCTTCACCTTTGTTGCCTGCGGCCTGTCGTTCATTCATGTCGTCCTTCCGTGGCCGGTGAATATCATCTTTGTCTCGTCTTGTCCTCTCTTCGGCAGGGAACGAATTTTGCAGCGTTGTCGCCAACACCTCTTTACAGCTCCCGTTGCTTCTGTTTTTGTAACGACAACGTTACTGTTACACAAGAGGCAGTTATGACCCCGCATATACGTGTCGCATCCGACGTCGGCGGAACTTTCACCGACAGCATCGCCTATGACGAGACGACGAGAACCATCACCGTCTCGAAGGTATCGACCACGCCGGTCAACCGTGCGCTCGGCACGCTTGAAGGCCTGCGAAACGCCCTGGGCCTACAGGGCGCGAGCGGTGCGGATGTTGCTTATGTCGGCCATGGCATGACAACTGCAACCAATGCCGTGATCCAGCGCAATGGCGCAAAGACGGCATTTCTCACCAATCACGGCTTTCGCGATCTCCTTGAAATCGGCCGGCAGAACCGTCCGACGCTGTTCGATCTGACCAGAGTGAAGCCTGAACCGTTGGTGCCGCGCGAACTTTGTTTTACGGCGCGGGGCCGTATTCTGCCGACTGGTGAAGAGTTGCAGCCGCTCGACGAGGCCGATGTGCGCGCGGCTAGTGAAGCGATGAAGGCGGCTGGCGTCGAGGCCGTCGCCATCCTTTTTCTCCACTCTTACGCCAATCCCTCCCATGAGTTGCAGGCGCGCGATATTCTGGCTGAAGTCCTCCCAGATGTGGCAATTTCCGCTTCGGTCGAGGTGAATGCTGAATTCCGCGAATACGAGCGCGGCTCGACGGCGGTGCTCAATGCCTATCTTCGTCCGGTCATGGACCGTTATCTGTCTTCGCTCTCCGGTATGTTGCAGGATGAGAAGGAAGGGCTGGGCCTTGGCCGCGACCGTCCGGTTATGGTGATGGATGCGGCCGGTGGACTGATGAGCCTCGAAGGAGCGCGCCTCAAGCCCGTCCATACCGTTCTATCCGGCCCCGCCGGTGGTGTGGTCGCCAGCGCGCATGTGGCTATGCTGGCAGGTATTCCCGATATCATCACCATGGATATTGGTGGAACGTCCACGGATATCAGTCTCATCCGGGCTGGACGGCCGGAAATCACCCGTTCGGCCAATCTCGAAACCGTGCCGATCCGCCTGCCAGTTATCGATATCAATGCTATCGGTGCGGGCGGTGGTTCCATTGCCTGGATTGATGACGGTGGTGCGTTGCGTGCGGGGCCGATGAGCGCCGAGGCGGTGCCGGGCCCCGTTTGCTATCGTCGCGGTGGAACGTTGCCGACAGTTACCGATGCCAATCTTGTGCTGGGGCGGTTCTCGCCGCAATCGCGTCTGGGCGGTTCGATGACACTTGATCTGGATGGGGCCCATAAAGCCATCAACGATGTCATTGCCCAACCACTTGGTCTTGATGTCTATGAGGCTGCGGCAGGAATATTGCGCGTAGCCCATGCCAACATTGTTCGGGGCATCCGCGTTGTTTCCGTGGAACGTGGTTATGATCCACGTGATTTCGCGCTTGTGCCATTCGGCGGTGCGGGACCGATGCATGGCAGCCCCGTAGCCCGCGAACTCAAGATGCCGCGTGTAATGGTGCCGCCGACCCCTGGCATTCTCTGTGCGCTGGGACAGCTGATTTCAGACCTGCGCCACGATTTCGTCGAAACACACGTCGTCCCCTATGCCGCCAATGGCGAAGCTGAAGCGGCTTTGCGCATCAAGCGCCTGACTGACCGCGCCGACGGCCATCTCGATCACGATGGCGTCGCGCCGGACCGGCGCGACGTGGAAATACGCATCGACACGCGCTATCAGGGCCAGTCGTTTGAACTGTCAGTGACGGTGAATCCCGGCGAACCCTGTTGGTGGGCCGACCTTCCTCGCCGGTTTCACGCCGCGCACCGGGCCCGCTTCGGTCATGCTGACGAAAACGCCGCAATCGAGATCGCCGGCTTCGGCGTCACAGGTATCGGCCGCATCAAAACGCCGGTGCTTCCCGAACTCGACGACGGAGGCCCTGTGCCCGACGACGATGCCCGGACCGGCGAACGCCCGGTCTATTACGAGCCTGGGGATACCGGCGCGCGTGGCGCCTTCCATAGGGCGGCGGTCTACGCCCGGGAAAAGCTCAAGGCTGGCAACATGATATTCGGCCCCGCCATTATCGAGGAAGTTTCTTCGACAACCGTTCTTTATCCTGCCGACCGTCTCACGGTTCACAAATCAGGCAGTCTGATCGTTGAGGTAGCAGAATGACCATGTTTGATCCGATCCGTCTCGAAGTTCTGCGAAATGCCCTGGAAGCAACCGCGCAGGAAATGGGCGTCGTGCTGAAATGCACTGCCTTTTCGCCCAACATTAAAGAACGCATGGACGCATCCTGCGCAATCTTCAACGCGAATGCGGAGCTGGTCGCGCAGGCCGAGCACGTACCGGTGCATCTTGGTTCCATGCTGAGGGCCGTTGCGCCGACACTTGCACAGTTGCCACCGCTCAAGGAAGGCGATGTCGTCATCGTCAACGACCCTTTTGTTGCCGGCGCGCATCTGCCCGACATCACGTTGATAGCTCCCGTTTTCGCCGCAGGTGAACTCGTTGCGCACGTGGCAAGCCGCGCGCACCATTCGGATGTCGGAGGCATGGAGCCCGGTTCGATGCCCGGCAGCTCAACAGAGATTTTCCAGGAGGGACTGATCATTCCGCCAGTCCTACTTTACGACGGAGGTGCGGAACAGGCCGGTATCATGCGCATGGTGCTTGCCAATGTGCGCACACCGGAAGAGAGGCGCGGTGATCTCAATGCCCAGTTGGCGGCTCTCAGGATCGGGGAGACCCGCCTGCAGGAAATGGTGGGGCGTTTCGGTGTCGATGGGCTGAAACAGGGCCTGTCGGCCATTCTTGACTATTCCGAGCGGCGCATGCTGAAGCGCCTCGCTGAGTTGCCGCCCGGCCGCTACGAGGCCGAAGACTGGCTGGATGACGATGGATCAAGCCCGGAGAAAGTCCTGATCAGGGTTGCCGTCGATGTTGCGCCCGACCGTCTGGTATTCGATTTTGCAGGAACCGCGCCGCAGCGGCGTGGCAATGTCAATGCGGTCAAGCCGATGACGCATTCGGCGGTATTCTACGCCATCAAGATACTGACCGACGCAACACTTCCGCCAAATGCCGGCGTGTTGCGTCCAGTCGAAATTCACATTCCGCAGGGCTGTTTCCTCGATGCCCAGCCGCCGGCCGCCGTCTGCGCGGGCAATACTGAAACCACGCAACGCGTAGCAGACACTGTGCTGCGCGCCTTTGCGCTTATCGCGCCCGATCGCATCGCTGCCGCCAGTCAGGGGACGATGAACCTGATCGGCATCGGTGGACGTGATCCCCGAAGCGGAAGGCCTTATACCTATATCGAGACGATTGGCGGGGGGCAGGGCGGCCGTCCTTATGGTGCTGGCATGCATGGCGTGCACGCCAATATGTCGAACACGCTCAACACCCCGATCGAGGCGCTTGAAATCAGCTATCCGCTGCGTATCGAACGTTACGAGCTGCGCCAGGGATCGGGTGGGACGGGGCACCATGCCGGCGGCGAAGGCCTGATCCGCGCCATTACAGCGGTGGATCACGAGGCGCGTGTTTCGCTTCAATCCGACCGTCGGATCACTGGTCCTTACGGTCTGCATGGCGGTGACGCCGGCGCGACGGGACAAAACTCGGTCATCGATGCGGCCGGCATTGCGACACCGCTAGCCGGCAAAGGCTCGGTAACGCTTTCGTCTGGAGAAACGGTCGTCGTGGAAACGCCCGGCGGCGGCGGCTGGGGGAGGGTTCCGGTTCAGATCGAATAGAGACGCTACAGTCTCCCGCATACCTTGGACATCTGCGATCTTCTGCGGCACGCCATTGCCCGGAAACGACAATTTCAAGTCGGTTCAGCCACCGGCTGAGGAACGAAGGGGGGCGCAGACGCGACTACTACCTTTTTACCCGCAATCCGCTACCGCTATCTTGCCGGCACGCGGCCGGTGCCGGTCGCTTCCATTGATGGAGGTTCGGGATCGGGTACGACTGATAATGTGTGTTTGAGGCATTTAAGTGCGAAACAGGATCGGGAGTGGCGTACACCCTCGATCTTGTAGAGCTTTCGGCGCAGAAACTGCTCGTAGCCTGCGGTTCCTGCCACCGCCACCTTGATGAGATAATCATATTCGCCTGTCGTCAGATAGGCTTCCAGCACCTCCGGAAGAGCGGCCATCGCCTCTCCGAAGCGTTCCAGAACCTCGTCGTCGTGGCGCTCCAGCATCACCTCGATGATAACAGTTTCGGTCAGTCCAAGCTTGGCCTGATCGAGAATGGCGGTATAGCCGCGAATGACCCCTTCGTCTTCCAGCCGCTTGACACGCTGCCAGCAGGGACTGGGCGACAACCCCACCTTTTCCGAAAGCTCCGCATTGCTCAACCTGCCGTTCTCCAGCAGGGTGCGCAATATCTTGCGGTCAATTCTGTCCAGCGGTTTCGTCATCCCCGGTCTCCACACAATACGTTGCAAAAATCTGCCGTCACTGCGGCAGACTGCGAAAGAAATGTTTTCCGACGGGCGGTTTGGCGCTGGCATTCGAAAGCACCTTCCGCTGATTTTTAAGTACCGTACTGCAAGGTACAGGCAGCAGGGAGGAGCAGGCGTGGCACCCGTAGAACACCATCATTTTCCAAGGCCGAGAACGTTGATCCACCCCGGCATTTCCTCGCCGGTGCGCATCAACAGCCTCCACTCGCCATCCGCGCGCCACGTGCGGCTGTTCATTGCGGCGGGCCGCAGTCTTTACGATGGAATCGTGCAGCCGCTTTTCGAAAACGGCATTGAGAATGCCTCGCTCACCATTCTTGGCGGCTATTTCGACATATTGTCCTATTGCGTCGCCCCGCCCGACCCTTCCGGCAAGGCGGTCATTGCCTATACGAAACCGATCGACGCCGGTGCGGCCTGGCTTGTGTTCGGCAATGCTACGCTCGGGCGCAGCATGAAGGGCGAGCCGATTGTTCATTGTCATGCCGCCATGCGCACCGCGGCAGGTGTGGTCAAGGGCGGCCATCTGCTGACTGAATCCTGTATTGTTGGCGAGAGCGGCGTTTCCGCCCTGGTGACCTCACTAGACAGTTTCGTGCTGCAGCAGTCCTTCGACCCTGAAACCAACATTTCCCTTCTTCAACCCAGGAACCGTACGGAGCGCGCCGATGAACACGCATAACACTGTCGAAATCGGATCCATGGGGCGTGTGGCCTATGCCCGCATCGCACCCAATGAAGACCTTGTTCTCGGTGTCGAAAAACTGTGCCTTGCCGAAGGTTTCAGAAATGCCTTTGTGCGCGGCGCGCTGGGCAGTCTGGTCGATGCCTGTCTCGGCACCCGCAGCGGCGCGTTCTTGCAGATACGCGGTCCCGCCGTGGAAATCGTCTCTATCGCCGGCGAAGTGCGTGCCCAGCCCGACGGCTCGCTGCGCGCCTCGCTGACCGGTGTCGTCGCCGATACCGAAGGTTCGGTTTATGGCGGTCCCTTCATCGCCGGAGCTAACCCGGTTTGCATGACTTTTGAAGTGACGCTGGAAGAGTGGTTGCCTGCGGAAAAGCCGCAGGCGGCGTGAGTTGTCGTCAGGCGGGCCGGTGAGTTGCGCAGCGCAACTCATGCGGCGCGGCCCTGTCTCTCGGTCAGAAGTAGCTCGAAAGTAACGCAGACCGGGTTCTTGCCGCGCACCAGCCGCCCGCCGCTGATATGTGTGGTGAGGTCCACCATCGCAATATCCAGCATTGCTTGTCGGTCTCCCGACGCGGCCGTGGCGATACGGCCGTTTCTTATGAGGATTTCGCTCGCGTAGGCGTTGAGGTTTGTTCCGTCTTCATAATCCGCACCGACCAGGCTGCCAATTCCATTGACTTCGGCTTCTCGCATTCCAAACTCGGTAGAGACCTCTTCGAGTGCAGTGCATATATCGGTATTGGGGCGCACTGTGCATAAAAGTGCCCGAAGACGTGAACCCTTCTGGTGGCGCTGCTGTGCGATGGGTGTGAAAAGGGGGAAATTGGTTTCCTCATCCTTTTGCACTTCGAGGATCGCTCCATCCAGCGCCAGAGCTTCAAGCGGTGTTTCTACAGCAAATTCGGTCTCGAAAGGCAGCAGATGCCCCATGGAGACAACGCCGTCGGCACTCTTCCATGAACCATGGCAATGCAGAAACGGCGCGCTATCACGCCGGCCCATATGCAGGCCGGCATCGATGATAGTGCCACCCGGCATGGAAAAGGTTTCGCTATACCATGCGGCATGGGCGTCATCCGGTGCGGCTGCCGGCATGACATAATGCAGCCGTTCCATCGGTACGTTCTTAAGTCTGACGTAACCGCCTTCGAACCCCAACTCCGCAAAGGCATCGGCAATCGCTTGGTTGGCGCTTACGCCGGGCCGGACCGTCAGAGTAACAGGATAGGCATGGCAGCCGACGGCGCGAAAGCGTTCAGGCGTTATCAGTCCGGGATGGACGATGTGGCGGGGAAGCTCTTGCGTGCCTGTCTCCGTCATACCGCAAGCCCCGCGGTAATGAAGCCCCCATCCACGGCGAGCACCTGTCCGTTGATGTAGCTTGCGTCATCGGACACGAGGAAAGCCACGGCAGAGGCTATCTCGTCCGTCCTGCCATAGCGATGCATCGGAACGCGGCTATGCCATTGGTCGCGAACATTTTCAGTATGAACCGCCTGGGTGAGGGGGGTATCGACCGGACCGGGAGCAATTGCATTGACACGAATGCCCGATTGCCCCAGCTCGTTTGCCATTACCATCGTCAGAAGATTGACGCCGCCCTTCGAAGCGCCATAGGCGCTGCGGCCACGATTTCCACACATGCCGGAAACAGAACTGATATTCACGATCGAGCCGGCAAGATCGCGCTCCAGCCAGTAACGTGCGGCAGTGCGCGCTACCGCGAAGCTGCCGACGAGATTGACATCAACGATGCGGCGAAATTCTTCGACGCTTGTGTCGACGGACAGCTTGTCGATACCGATGCCGGCGCTGTTGACGACGGCGACCAGATCAACCGCATGTCCGGCACTGTTAGCCGTCAGGGCGGCGAAAGCCCTCTCTATCGATGCCTCGTCCGCAACATTGCAGACGATGCCGCGCGAGAGATCGATACCGAGCTTTTCGCAGGCTATATCCAGCGCCTCGCGCTTGAGATCCAGCAACCATGGCTGCCAGCCGCGCGCCATCAGGAGCTGCGCGGTGGAAAAGCCGATGCCGGATGCACCGCCGGTGATCGCGACGGCCCCTTTTGTCCCTGTCTTCTCTTGTGTCATGCCGTCTCCTCCCGATTGAATGTCACGCCTGTCAGCCTGTCCGCTTTTCTTCGAAAGCCGGCATCTGACCGCGTTTCTCCAGTTCCTCGCGGATCATTTTCTTGGTGATCTTGCCGTAGGCGGATTTCGGCATGGCATCCCAGAACACCACTGATTTCGGCAGCTTGTAGCGGGCCATCTTGCCTTCCAGATATGCCTTCAGATCGATGGCGGCGATATCCGCGCCCTCGCGGGCAACGCAAACGGCCACACCGACCTCGCCCCACACCGCGTCCGGCACACCCAGAACCGCAGTCTCGCTGATGTCAGGATGCATGAGGATTTTTTCCTCGATTTCACGCGGATAGATGTTCGAGCCGCCAGAAATATACATGTCGGAGGCGCGCCCGGTGATGTAGAGGAAGCCGTTCTCATCGCGATGACCAAGGTCGCCCGTGCGGAACCAGCCATTGCGGAAGGCTTTGGCATTGGCCTCGGGATTGTCGTAGTAGCCGGCGAAAACGGCGGGACCGATTACACAAATTTCGCCGGTTTCGCCTGCGCCAACCTCCTCGCCAGCATCGTTCTGGATCTGCACTTCCATGCCGGTGCGGTCGAAGCCGCAGGTGCCGATCCGCGTTTCCGGACCGTCCTCGGCGTTATGAAACGAAGGCGGCAGCACGGTGATATTACCGGTGACTTCACCCAGGCCGAAATATTGCACCAGCACGGGGCCGAGCTTTGCAAGCGCCCGTTTCTGGTCAGCGCGATACATCGGCGCGCCAGCATAGATGACATAGCGCAGTGAGGAGTGATCGAAACGATCCACAGAGGGGTCTTCGACGAGCATTTTAAGGATGGTCGGTACAGTGAAGGCGTTGGTGATACGCCATTTTTCGATCAGCGCCCAGACGGCGGGCACATCGAGCTTTTCCGCCGCCGGAAGCACGGTTTTCGCGCCATGCGCCACCTGCACCAGCTGGTGAATGCCCGCACCGTGTGAAAGCGGGGCAACGACGATGGAGGCGTCGTCCGGTCCGGTGCCGGGCATCAGATCGCAGAGATGGTTGGTGATGA
This sequence comes from Agrobacterium sp. CG160-95, assembly GCF_053521725.1. Taxonomy (NCBI): domain Bacteria; kingdom Pseudomonadati; phylum Pseudomonadota; class Alphaproteobacteria; order Hyphomicrobiales; family Rhizobiaceae; genus Agrobacterium; species Agrobacterium sp. CG160-95. Next base: position 1,040,279 of record NZ_JBNWDU010000002.1, read on the forward strand.
CGAACGCCATCTGGCCATGGGTAAGCACTGCAGCCTTGGGCCGGCCGGTGGTGCCTGAGGTGAAGAAGAACCAACACGGGTCATCCCGATCCACTGCCTGGCTTTTGACTTTGTGCCCCATATGACGGGCCACGATGGCATCGTAATCCTCACCGAACTCTGCCGTGCCGATGGCGATGCTGAAATCGATCGTGCTTGCCTCATGGCTGGCTTTAGCATGATCGGGAAAAGCACTAGCGCAAATCATGCCGCGTGCGCCGCTGGCCTTCGCCAGATAGGCAACTTCATCGGGCGATTGACGATAATTGGTCGGCACCCACACCGCACCCACGCGGAAGCATGCGAACATGGATTCGAACATCTGGTTGTTGTTGGAGGACTGCACCAGAATGCGGTCCCCCTTTCTGACGTTGAATTCAGTCTCCAGCGCATGGGCCATTGCGTCGACGCGGGCTTCCATTTGAGCCCAGCTCCAAGTCTTTTCACCCCAGACGAAACCGATATGGTCCGGGTTGCGGCGTGCCGCCTGCGTCAGGAAATGCGAGAGGTTCATCACCCGCGTGGTGGAGGGCGCAACCCCGCCCGCGGGATGCTGTACGGCACTTTGCGTCGTCATTTCACACGCTCCATGATCGAGACGTAATTGGCAACCGCCGTGCCACCCATGTTGAACACGCCAGCCAGCGAGGCATTGGGAATTTGCATGTCGCCTGCCTCGCCCATCAATTGCATCGCCGCCATGACATGCATGGAAACGCCGGTCGCCCCGACGGGATGACCTTTCGATTTCAATCCACCCGATGGGTTGATTGGCAGGCGTCCGGTCTTGAGCGCCGTTCCATCCTGGACAACGCGATATCCTTCACCGGGATTCGCAAGCCCCATGGCCTCGTATTCGATAAGTTCGGCAATGGTGAAGCAGTCGTGCGTTTCAACGAAAGAGAGGTCGTCGAGCGTTGCGCCGGCAAGTTCCAGCGAGCCGGCCCAGGCGCGGCGCGCGCCTTCGAAGGCCAACGGATCGCGACGGCTCAATGCCATGATGTCGTTGACATGCTTGCGGCCCCGGAAGCCGATGGCGCGGTTGAGTGTGGCTGCCGTTTCCTCGTCGGCCAAAATGATCGCGGCAGCGCCATCCGAAATCAGCGAGCAGTCGGTGCGGCGCAACGGGCCTGCGACGTAGGGGTTCTTGTCCGAAACCGTATTGCAGAAATCGAAGCCGAAATCCTTGCGCATATGGGCATAGGGATTGACCGCGCCATTGGCGTGGTTCTTTGCGGCAATCATCGCCAGCTCTTCCGAGCGGTCGCCATAACGTTGAAAATATGCCTGTGCGATGCGGCCGAACTGCCCAGCAAACCCGCCTGGAATATTGGCCTCCTCCGCACGGTAACAGGCGGAGAGCAGGATTTCGCCCACCTCTGCGGTCGGCAGCGCCGTCATTTTTTCGGCGCCGACAACGAGTGCGATGCGGCCGCGCCCGGCTTCGATGAAGTCCATGGCGCTATAGAGGGCGGCCGATCCTGTTGAGCAGGCATTTTCGAAACGCACTGCCGGCGTATAGGCGAGGCGCTCATCGCCCATCGCTACCAGGGCGCCCTGAAAATCCTGTTTCGAGAAGCCATTGTTCATCACGCCGACGAAAATGCCGTCGATATCGCTGACATCGACGCCCGCATGGTCTATGGCCGGCGCCACGACCGAAGCCATCAGTTGCTCGGTATTTTCAAGGGCCGACTTGCCGAAAGGCGAATGCGCCCAGCCGACGATCTGCGCTTTGCTCATTTGCTCGTTCTCCTCGTTTGCCGTTTCGTGTCGCCTTCACCGCGCGTGCGGGCGCGGCTGGCCATCATTTCTGCGATGCGTGTCTCGATGCGGGTTACTTCCTCGCGCAGCAGCGCTGCGAGTTCCGGCTGGCGCTCCGGTCGCATGCGGCTGTCCACAGCGGCAATGCTCAACGCTCCCGCTACCGCGCCATCAGGCGCGCGGATGGCAACGCCAATACCCCAGGAATTAGAAAGGATCAGGCCGGGGTTGAGCGAATAGCCATTGGCTCTCGTCAACTCGACATCACGGCGCAGGCCCTCAAGCGTGATGCCGGGATAATTAGCGGCAATCAGCCCGCTATTGGCCGCAATGATACTTTCCACCTCGGCGTCCGGCAGCGCCGCGAGCATGGCGAGCGAACCCGCACCAATACCCAAGGGGTGTTCGAAACCGGCCTGAAGCGCATGGGTGCGCACCGGCCAGGTGCCTTCTTCGCGGTAAAGGCACAGGGCAAATGTATCACGGCGCACGGAAAGGAAGCTCGAATCCTCCGAGCGGCGGGAAATGCGCGTCAGGCCGTCCTGCGCCATTTGAAGAAGGCCAAACCGGCGCGATGACAGGCTGCCCAGCACATAGGTTTCTTCGCCGAGGTAATAACGCCGCGTTTCCTCATCCTGCTCCACAAGCCCGGCGCGGATCAGAGCCAGCAGCAGGCGGCGGGCCGTGGGTTTGTTCAGTCCGCTTTCTGTCACGATGACCGAAAGCGCCACGCCGCGTTCCGCGTGCCTCCCGACCATGGAGAGCAGCGCCAGAGCCCGGTCCACCGCGCGCGCGCCCGTCAGATCTTTTTCAACCGGGATCGTTGTTGTTGTTGCCATCTCAGGAAAACGCCCCCACCGCACAGCTTTGCCCGCCATCGACCGGCAAACAGACGCCGGTGATGAACTTAGCCTCATCAGATGCGAGAAAAACGGCGGCGCGGGCAATATCGAAGGCATCGCCCATGCGGCCCACTGGGACAGCCGCATTGCGCGCCGCCACCATCTCCTCGACAGACGCATATTGATTGCTGATCTGCTTGTAGATCAGTGGGGTGTCGATCATTCCCGGAAGAATGCAATTGGCGCGAATGCCCTGCCGGGCATATTGCATGGCCAGCGCCACAGTCGCCTGATTTACAGCTGCCTTCATGGCGTAATAGGCAAAATAGGGATAGCCGGTCCAGCGAATGGAGGCGAGCGACGAGATATTGATAATGGCCCCGCCGCCCTGCGCCAACATCACCGGCAACACAGCCTTGGAGGTGCGATAAACGGAGCCTATATTGAGATCGACCGAGGCGCGAAAGCTTTCCTCATCCAGCTCAATCGGCCCGCCCATATGGGTCACGCCGACATTATTGTGCAGAATATCGATGCCACCAAAGGCCTCGCAGGTGCGGGCAACGGTGGCCGATACGGACTGTAGTTCAGTGACATCGGCGGCAACCGCAATCGCCTCCAAGCCTTCGCCGCGAATGATCTCAGCCGTCTCTTCGGCTGCGTCAGCGGAGAGATCGACACAGGCTACGCGCGCGCCTTCGCGGGCAAATTGCACGGCCGCAGCCTTGCCGTTGCCAAATCCCGGCCCCGATGATCCTGCGCCAAACACAAGCGCGCGTTTTCCCGTCAGGCGACCTGTCAAAGCAGTCTCCATTCCAATCGTCAGACATAGTCGGGTTGGCCCCGCTACTGGCGGGGCCAGTTACTCAACGGGCCGGTCAGGTCAGGCTTGCACCAACGGCCTTTTCAAGAATGGCCCAGGCTTCATCGCCGTATTTGCCTTTCCACTCGGAATAGAAGCCTGCCTCTTTCAGCGCGGCGCGGAAAAGTGTCGCATCCGTGTCGTTGAAGGTCATGCCCTTGGAAATCAGATCTTCCTTGACCGAGGCATTGAGCTTCGCCACATCGGCGCGTTCATCCTTGCCCGACTGGTTGAGGTTTTTGGCGACGATGGCGCGAAGGTCATCCGGCAAGCGCTCCCAGGCGCGCTTGTTGGCGAGGAACCAGAACCCGTCCCACATGTGATTGGTGACCGAGCAGAATTTCTGCACTTCGAACAGCTTTGCGGTGGAAATGATCGCCAGCGGATTTTCCTGGCCATCGACCACACCGGTCTGCAGTGCAGTATAGACCTCGGCGAAATTGATCGAGGCAGGGGCAGACTTGAACGCCTTGAACATAGAGGTCCAGAGCGGGCTCACTGGCACGCGGATCTTGAAGCTTTCGAGATCGGCCGGCGTGGCGATGGGCTTGGAAGCGCTGGTGATCTGGCGGAAGCCGTTATCCCAGATTGTGTCCATGGCAACGAGATTCTGCTTGGCAATTTCGCCACGGACATATTTACCGAGATCGCCATCCATTGCCGCCCATACGGACTCGTAGTTCGGGAAGGCGAAACCGATGCCGCTGATGGATGCGTTCGGTACCAGCGTCGACAGGATCAGCGGCGAAAGCGTGAAGAATTCTACGCCTCCAGAGCGCACCTGACTCAAAACGTCTGTGTCGGCACCCAGCTGGCTGCTGGGGAAGATGCTGATATTGACCTGCCCATCGGTCTCTTTGGCGATACGCTCGGCGGCCTCCTTGGCGCGAATGTTCATCGGGTGCGCCGCAGGCAGATTATTGGCATATTTATAATTGTATTGGGCAGCGCGGGCGCGCGACACGAAGGCGGTGGCCAGTACGGCGGAACCGGCGCCGGCGAGTATGGTACGTCTGTTGATATTCATTGCTTTCTCCTCCCAAAATAAAGCAGGTATCATTCATCGGCGTGGCGGGCGGACCCGCCACGGTCTCAGAGCAAAATGGTCGAAAATCCGGGGATTGCTGCAATCAGCAGCAGGCCGATGATCATGGCTGCGAGATAGGGCCAGATGGCACCCATGGCTTCGTCCGGCGACACGTTGCCGATCTTGCAGGCGATGTAAAAGCCGATACCGATGGGCGGCGCCATCAGGCCGATATTCATGGCGACCACCACGACCATCGAATAATGGATGTCATTGATGCCAAGCGTGCGGGCGATCGGGAACATGATCGGCGCGAGCAGAACGATTGCTGGCAGTCCTTCCAGGACGCAGCCCAGTATCATGAAAATCAGGATCGACACGACCATGTAGGTCATCCAGCCGCCCGGAAGATCGGTAATCATCGCGGTCAGCTGGAAAGCAAAGCCGCTCTGCGTCAGCCCCCAGGCCATGGCCGATGCACAGCCGAGGATCAGCAGGATCGCCCCTGAAAGGGCTGCCGTCTCGACCAGCATCGAATAAAGCTTCCTGAGGCTGATGCCGCCATAAAGCACCGCGCCGACGATCATGGCGTAGAGCACGGCAATAGTGGACACTTCGGTTGCCGTGGCGACACCGCCGCCCACCAGGCTGCGGATGAGGAAGGGCAGAACGAGCGCCGGTGCGGCAATCAGGGCTGCCTTGCCGACCTGCGGCCATGGCGTGCGCTTTGCGCCTTCCATGTTTTCATCCCGCGCCTTCCAGCGGGCCAGAACGGCCAGCACCAGAAGCAGTACCATTGCAATCATGAAACCGGAGGTGAAGAGGCCGGCAATAGACACACCTGCCGCCGAACCCAGAACGATCAGCACGATTGAGGGCGGAACCGTATCGGCCATGGCGGCGCCGGTGGCCAGAAGCGCGATCATTTCCTTGGGTTTGTGGCCACGGCGCTTCATTTCCGGAAATAGCGCCGGTGCGACGGTTGCCATATCAGAAACCTTGGAGCCGGAAATGCCGGAGACAAGAAACAGAGAACCGAGCAGAACATACGACATGCCCGCGCGAATGTGGCCAAACATCGAGGACAGAAGCTCGACAATCGCCTTACCCATGCCGGTTGCATCGAGCACGCAGCCCAGCAGCACGAAGACTGGCACTGACAACAGAATGATGCCGGACATGCCCTCATCCATGCGCCCGATCATCACAATGGTCGGAACCCAGGTGGTGAAGGTCAGATAGGCGAGGGTTCCAAGGCCGAAGCAGAAGGCAATCGGAACACCCAGCACCAGAAATACCGCAACGAACAGGCCGAGGAAGATCGCCAGATTAAAATTGCCGAGGGATTCCAGCATCGGCGATGCCAGATAGAGCAGACCGGAGGCAACCGCGACCGTTACAAGGGCCGCAATGATATCGCGCAGATTTTCTCGTCGGAAGAGATTGTTGAGCACCAAAAGCAGCATGAGACAGGCGCCGACCGGCAGCGCCGCAGCGCGAAACGACATCGGAATATTCAGCGCCGCTGACGTGACCACCCACTCCTCGATGGCGTATTCCATGGCGGGCTTGATGATTGCCGCAAGAAATGTCGCCACCAGCACCAGTGCCAGGGAATTGATATAACCCAGAACACGTTGCGGGAACATGTTAAGAAACAGCGTGAGGCGCAGGTGTTCACTGCGATCGATGGCGATTGCCGCGCCCAGCATGGCAAACCACAGAAAGCACAAGGACGCCGTTTCATCGATCCAGACAATCGGTAGATGCAGGGCATAACGTGACGTCACACCCAGCAGAAGCAGGCCGATCATCACCGCCAGCAGCACCGCCGCCACGGCCTCGATGGGGCGCATGAACCAGGAGCCTGTTACCTGTCCGGTGTGCAAAAGTTCGCCATCGAGTACAAATACGTCGTCATTCGCGTTTGCGGTCATGGTCATCGGGGCCTCCTCTCCCACAGAACAACCTTCGCAATGAACATGTCTGCAAAACAGGATGTCCGTGCCACGACCGCGACATCAGGACAGCTGTTGTTGCCAAACAGGCCAGACCCCTCCAAAGGTCTGAATGTATCGGGATATTGCCTCCACAATATGGACCGTTACAAAATCATGTATTCGGGATACACAGGAAAATTCATGAAATCAACAGTAAGTAGACGGATTTATGCAGTTAATTTACGCATCTAGAAGGTCCATATAGTGGATCATACTTGATGATAGCCGCCATTCCTCATGATCGCCTTGCAGCGAGGCACCTCGTTCAAAGGCCAGTCATTGCAAATCGTGCCTACCGATTAGAGCATGTCGCCAGACATCCGGGACGCCTGCGTCGCGTTACAGAGAGCCCGAAAACATGTCTGCCTGGCATTAACTGGCGAGGTGGGAAGAGCTGCGACGTCACGACCACTGGTCGCAAAAGGAAAAATGCCGGTGGTGCGGCTGAGCGCTCCCTAAACGGCAATACAGGCGTCGATTATCTATCGAAACCTTCCCTTGCGGTGGTTTCTTGACCTAACGTTATGCGGCAAGAAAATATGTTCTTCGCGACGTCACCGCTTGGAATTCTTCCTGGCAAGCGCGGGGCGACGCGTCGCCCAGCCTTTTCTTCGCGACCGCAGCGGATGCAGAGTGGATTGATCCGATGCGGCAGGTAGGCGGTTGCTGGGTCCGGGGGCGCCCCGGCGTACTACGTTCAGACCAGAGCCAGAATCCGGGCCGGACCACCCGTTCCGCCTCGATGTGCAGGCGCACCGACGACGATTGTCGCGCCCTTTACCGGCAAAGCCTCAAGGTTGTTGAGGCCTTCGATGCCGTAGCGCCCTGCCGGGAGCCAGGAATTGTGAACTGCGAAATCGGCAGAGTTGCCAGGATCAAGCGAGAGCGTGTCGACACCGATTGCGACCGTATCGTGCTTGAGCAGAAGGTCGGTTGCCGACTTGCCGAAACCGGGGAAGGCAAATTTTCCGGCGTCGTCATTGCGGAAGGAGGGGCTCTTTACTCTGGTTGCCCAGCCGGAGCGCAGAGCGACGATCGAACCTGCCGGGATGTCGCCATTTGCGGATATCCAGCGCTCGATGTCTTCGGCCTCGATCGTGGAATTGGCATCCTCTTTTGCGCGGTCTGTGATGTCTATGATGACCAGCGGCGCGACAAGTTTCTGCGCTTCCAACTGATCGACACTCGCTCCGTCGGCGCTGAAGTGGAAAGGTGCGTCAATATGCGTTCCTGTATGTTCGTAGATCGTGAGTTTATGGAGCTGATAACCGTCCTTGGCGATCTCAGCTGCCCACTCGTATTCTATGCCCGGCTTGCCATCGAATGTAGGGAATGTGGAATCATATGTATGTGTGAGATCGATGACCTGTCTGGGTGTTTGCGCAAGTACCGGGGCCGCGAGGCTGCCGGCCGTCATCGCCGTTACACCGGCCACGGCGCCCTTGAACAGCAAGCGTCGCGACAGCATGTTCTTTTTCACGTTCTCGATCACGCAATGGTTGCACATACCTTAGTCCCTCCAGTGAAAATCCCTGATCGCAACCGTAGCGCAACGATGGAGTGACGCAAGACATGACCTTCCCTGATTTTTGACCCGTGTTCAGATGGCGGTTTCGGCAGCCCTGCGTCCATAGGCAGTACCCGCTTGTCCACCGGCAGGCCGGTCTCCGATATCGTGAAAGGGTGGTGGACAGATTGTCCGCTTGCCGCAGGGCGTTGCCCAACGCGACTGCGTTACCAAGAGGGATGGCAGGAAGAAGTGTTGGCGAAAACGGCCGCGGCGGGGCGCCGAGCCGTTTCCTTGAGGTCAGATCGATGAAACCGCGCCCAGAAGTCCCGCAAGCGGCGAGGGCTCGTCGGATGTTGCGTCATATACGCATGGCACTGCAAATATCGCCGCAAACACGATGGCGATGACAAGCGCGCGGGCGGAAACCATCGGCTTAAGCGAGAATGAGCGTAACATCGATGTTCCCCCTGGTTGCCTTAGAATAGGGGCAGATCTGGTGGGCATCTTCTATTATCGCCTGCGCGATGGGACGATCGATACCGGGCAGGCTGACCGACAGGCGAGCCTGCAGAAAGAATTCGCCACCCGTCGTGCCGAGGTCAACCTCCGCATCGACAGTGGTGTCGGCGGGAAGCCGGAGCTGGTGTTTTGCCGCCGCCTTTGTCATGGCGCCGATGAAACATGCCGACCAGCCTGCCGCAAAAAGCTGCTCGGGATTCGTGCCCGGCTTTCCGCTGCCCGGAGGGGAAAGCTTGATGCCAAGCGCGCCATCATCGCTTTGCGCCGATCCGTCGCGCCCACCGGTCGTGTGGGTCTTGCCGGTATAAAGAACAGTCTCGATCTTGGTCATGGGAGGCTCCTTTCATTGTGCCGCTGCTGCGGCGTTTCGTGATAGGAGCTTTGTGACGGATCGGCGTATCCGGCATGTTTCCGGAAACTGCAAAACTGTATCGAAAAGTATCGTTGTTACTGGTTATCGTTGACCTGCGTCCCTCTCAGGGAAAAGCCACCTCGGCTGCAAGCCCGCCGCCTTGCCTGTTATAGAGGCGCACCGAGCCGCCGATTGTTCCGGCGAGCTGCTGCGCGATCGCAAGTCCGAGTCCTGTTCCGCCGGTGTCGCGGTTTCTCGATGTTTCGATCCGGAAAAAGGGCTGCATGGCATTTTGCAGCATCTCTTCGGGGATGCCCGGCCCCCGATCGAGCACCGTGATGACCACGGTGCCTTCACCACGCCGGTCCACTTTAATTTCGGCGCTGCCGGCGAATTTGAGGGCGTTATCTATGAAGTTCGTCAGGATTCTTCGCAATGCATGTGGCTTTGTCGACGCGGTGCCGCGCACCATGCCGGCAACTGTTACGGCTTTTCCGGTATCCTGATAGTCGTAGGCGATGCTGTCGATGAAAGAAGCCAGATCGATACGGGAGGATTTCTCGCCATTGCCGTGAGCGCTGCGTGCGTAAGCGATCCCATCCTGCACCAGGCGTTCGATTTCACGCAGGTCACTGACCAGCTTTTCCTTTTCCGGCGTATCGTCTGCCATATCGGCCCGCAACCGCATCCGGGTGATGGGCGTCTGCAGGTCGTGCGAAATCGCCGCGAGAATCTGGACCCGCTCCTCGAGATATTGGGCGACGCGATCGCGCATCGCGTTGAAGGCGCGGGCGGCGTGGACAACTTCGCTTGGGCCACTCTCACTCATCGGCAACCCCTTTTCCCCCGGATCCAACGCTTCGGCTGCCGCAGCCAGCGCGCTGAGCGGTCTGGTCGTCTGTCGCACAGCAAACCAGGTGCACAGAAGAAGAAGCGCCATCTGCGCGGCGAAGACATAAGGCAGCCACTCCGCCAGCGGCATCACGCCGCGCGGTGTCACGTCAATTGTCAGGGGTGAGCCGTCCGATAGCGTTAGATGCGCCTGAAGCCGCTTGCCGTCGCCGGGAATGGACTCGACCTTGACGGGGAAATGGTGTCCTGCGGCCTCCTCGATCCTCTGCGCAATTTCAGCGCCGCGGCCGGACATGTCGGAAACACCTGGAACACCCGGGCCGAGGACGAGCTGATAATTGCTGCGGCTTAGGCGATGGACCCATTGCGCCCGCTCTTCCGCAGGCAGGCGGTCGATTATGGCGATCGATACAGCCAGATCCTGCTCAAGAGTGCCGAGCATGACCGCCTTTGCCGACATATATCGTTCGGCAAACAGGATGCTGAACGACAGACCGTAGGCAATGGCGAGGCCCGCGAACAGGATGATGAAAAGTCTGGACCGCAACGAGCGAGGCCACCAGCTGGCGAGCAGGCGTGGGCCGTTCATATCCTCGGCTCCGAAATCTCCACGGGCACCGCAAAGACATAGCCTTCCGCCCGCACCGTCTTGATGTAGACGGGTTCGCGCGCGTCATCCCCCAGCCTTTGGCGCACGCGGCTCACGAGAAGATCGATCGACCGGTCGAAAAGTTCGGCATCGCGGCCCTGGGTGAGATTTAACAGCTGGTCCCGGTTGAGGACGCGCTGGGGATGATCGATGAAGACCCTGAGGAGCCGGTATTCAGCGCCGCTCAAGGCCACGGTCGTGCCCTCTCTGTCGAGCAGGTGACGGCCCACCGTGTCGAGGCGCCACTCACCAAAGGTCAGGAGCTGCCCGGCCTCGCTGATCTGCAGATTGGGAGGCAGCATCCGCGTGCGGCGCAGGATGGCCTTGATCCGCGCAAGGAGTTCGCGGGCAGCGAAGGGCTTCGACAGATAGTCGTCGGCGCCCATTTCGAGCCCGATAATGCGATCCATCTCGTCATCGCGGGCCGTCAGCATCAGCACCGGCGTGGCTTTGTGTTTCCCCGCCCGCAGCTCTCGGCATAAAACTAGCCCGTCATCGCCAGGCATCATCACGTCGAGCACGATGAGATCGACGGTATTGCCGTCGAGAAAACTTCTCATCTGCCGTCCATCGGCCGCCACGCTCGTACGCAGGCCGTTCTTCTTCAGGTAGCTGGAGACCAGCTCCCGGATTTCCCTGTCGTCGTCCACGACGAGAATATGGTCGATATGGTCCATTGGATGCCTTCGTCGTCCGGACGGTTCGAGTGGCCCGCTACCGCGCGCCCCGCTGTCACATGCAGTAAGACAACGGTTCGCGGGCTTCGGCAAGTTTAAAGCTTTGCGACGTCCAGAACAGCCCTGGCAAAAGCTTCTGGCGCTTCCTGCGGAAGGTTGTGGCCTATGCCGCCGCTGATGTTGCGGTGCTGGTATTTGCCGGAAAACTTCGATGCATAGGCGGAAGGGTCTGGATGCGGAGCACCGTTGGCGTCGCCTTCCAATGTTATCGTCGGCACGGTGATGACGGGAAGTTTCGCAAGCTGGCGCTCGTATTTATCGTACTTGGCTTCCCCGTCTGCCAGTGCCAACCGCCAGCGGTAGTTATGGATGGTGATGGCCACATGGTCGGGATTGTCGAATGCGGGGGCCGAACGATTGAAGGTCTCGTCACTGAATTTCCAGGTCGGAGATGCCGTCTGCCAGATCAGGCGCACGAAGTCGCGGGTGTTGGCGGCATAGCCCGCACGTCCGCGCTCCGTCGCGAAATAGAACTGATACCACCAGGAGAGTTCCGCCTTGGGCGGAAGCGGCTTCCTGTTGATCTCCTGGCTGCCGATAAGATAGCCGCTGACCGACACGAGCCCGGTGCAACGCTCGGGCCAGAGTGCGGCCATGATGTCGGCGGTGCGAGCGCCCCAGTCATAACCGGCCACGACCGCCTGTTTGACGCCAAGTGCGTCGAGAAAGGCAATCATGTCGACCGCAAGCGCCGCCTGCTGTCCGTTGCGTGCCGTGTCGTCCGAGAGAAAACGGGTCGTGCCATATCCGCGCAGATAGGGGATGAGTACCCGATATCCAGCCGATGCAAGGATGGGTGCGACATCGACATAGCTGTAGATGTCATAGGGCCATCCGTGCAGCAGCAGCACCACCGGGCCGTCTGCGGGGCCAGCTTCTGCGTAACCAACGCTGAGTACACCCGCTTCAACCTGCTTCAGGGCGCCAAAGGAGGTAGCTCCGTCGCGTCCGGTTGACGGCTGAGGCGCAGGCGCTTCGCCCTTGGCATGAGCAAGGCCTGTGGCCCCGAATTCGACGGCGGCAACCGTCATTGCAGCAATGCCGAAGAAGCGGCGGCGTTGGAAATTGATCTCGGAAGTCATTTGCTATCTCTCCTGTCCGTGTTGGATGCCGGACAGGTAACGGGGTGCGTGTATCCTCGATGTGTCCCAAGGAAGGCGAATGTGAATGGTTTTGTAGCAGGGCGCATTCCGGATACAGACTGATACATTTGGCTCGCCCTTCCAACGCAATCAGCCGCCCCGACATCCGGGGCGGCTGCATTTGATCTTACGAAGGTGCGCTTACTTTGAGGATGCCCGGGCCGCCTGTTCGATGACGTCTGCAACCTTATCGGGCTGGGAGGCGAAGACCGCATGGCTTGCCGCAATCTCGGTCACCGTGCTGCCAGCGCGCTTGGCCATGTCACGCTCGAGCTCGGGGTTGATCGACCGGTCCTGCGTTGCGATGATCGACCAGCTTTTTTTGGTTTTCCAGGCGGGTTCGCCGGCTTTGGCGGCAAAGGCGGCCTTGGCGGCGAAGACCTGACTTCTTGCCATGAAGGTTGCATCCTCATGCGGCAGATCGCCGGCGAAATCTTGTCCAAAGACGGCTGGATCGAGGTAAAGGAACGCGCCATCCTTCGTCGGCTTGATGCCGTTGCCGGCCGGCGGTTTGGAGCCGGCGAGGTCGAGAAGGCTCTCTCCCTTTTCCGGCTGGAAGGCGGCGACATAGACCAGCCCGGCCACATCCGGCCGGTTACCGGCTTCCGAAATCACCATGCCGCCGTAGCTGTGCCCGACAAGCAGGCTCGGGCCCTGCTGGAGATCGAGGACACGGTTGGTGGCCGCCACATCATCGGCAAGCGAGGTGATTGGCTCCTGCACGATCGTGACGTTGAAACCGCGGCTTTGAAGGATCTCTGTCGCCCGGCGCCAGGCCGAACCATCGGCCAGCGCGCCATGGACTATGACGATATTCTTCACCTCCGCCGCATGTGCGGTAAAAGCGATCAGTGCGGTTGCGATGGCAATCGCGAATTTTGGCATGAGACGACGGTGCATCATGTTTTTCCTTTGGTTTGATGGGAAAGGGAAGGAAAATGCAGGTTCAGCCGAACGTGAAGGCATAGGCCTGCACGCCGGGGTCGAGGAAGCGGATGGCAAAGGTTCTCGCTTCGACGGTGCCGGACTGGCGGACGAGCTGGTACAGACGGGTTGAGGTAACAATGCCGTTGCCTTCGGCGTCCGTGTCGGCGCCGTGATCTGCGCCCGGCGGATGCCCGTCGACGGTGACCTGGAAACGAACCGGTTTTCCGGCGCTTGCCGGTCCAAGGACCAGATGCAGGTCACGGGCGCTGAAGCGATAGGTTATGCCGCCATCAGCCGCATCAAGTGTGGCCGCCTCCGCGCCAACCGTCCAGGTACCGGAAAGTCCCCATTCGTTGAGAGAAGGTGTCGTGACGGAATAGTCGCGCGACGTGTCCGCGCGCACCGCCTCGTTCGATGCAAAATTCTCAGCCTGTCGGTAGCCGATATAGGTTTCGCCGGAGCGCATGTGCCCGATATCCGCACCGGCTTCAGCCCCTGTCGCCTCCGGGCTTACCGGTGCGCTGGAGGAAGCGCTGCTGCCGGCCTCGCGCAGCAGGTCCTGGATCGCCTCTTCGGTCTGCCGATAATCGCCTTCGCCGAAATGGTGGTAGCGAATCTGGCCCTTGGCATCGATCAGGTAATGCGCCGGCCAATAGCTGTTATCAAAGGCGCGCCAGATCTTGTAATCATTGTCGATTGCGACCGGGTAATCGATCTTGAAGCCGGCGACGGCCTGCCTGACATTGTCGATCTTCTTTTCAAAGGCGAATTCGGGGGCGTGGACACCGATGACGACGAGGCCCTGATCCCGGTATTTGTCTGCCCAGGCCCGCACATAGGGAATGGTGCGGATGCAGTTGATGCAGGAATAAGTCCAGAAGTCGACGAGGACGACCTTGCCACGCAATTGCTCACGTGTAAGCGGTGGGGAATTGAGCCACTCGTTGGCGCCGTCGAGGGATGGAGCCTTGCCCTCAACCGGCAGCTCCGACCGGGCCGCAGCAGCGCTGGCGCTGGCGCTGGCGCCTGCCGCCGCTTCAGGCGCTTTGGTGGTGCGGAGCCGATCGAGCACCTGCTGTTCGAAGGATGCCGTACTCGCATAGGAAATCTGCGACAGGAAACCCGTATCAAGCCCGAGTGCGATTACCGTGACGCCGGCAAGCACCGCCGCGCCAAGCACTTGGCGGATCCGCTCGCTGAAACCCAGAGACCGCTTCATACCCGCAAATACCCGACCGCCGATGAGGATGGCAACGGCAAGGGATGTCGCTGCCCCGGCGGCATAGGCGGCAAGCAGCAGGCTCGTTTCCAGATTGGCCCCCTTCAGGGCCGCCCCCGTCAGGACAAGCCCGAGGATTGGTCCCGCGCAGGGTGCCCATAAAAGGCCGGTGGCGATGCCGAGTATCAGCGAGCCCGCAATCGTCGGTACTGACCCGGGCTTGCCGGCGGCATTGGCGAGCCGGTTACCGAGTTCAACGACCGGGCGGGTGATGATGCTGGCCGCGCGGGGCGAAATCAGGCCGACACCGAAGACCGCAAGCAGCGTAAGAGCCGCGAGCCGGCCATATTCATTGGCGCTGATTGCCCAGCTCCCGCCAACAGCGGCAAGCGTCGCGACGGCGCAAAAGGTTGCCGCCATTCCCGTAAGCAGCGGCAGCGTGCTGCGCAGAAACGGTTGCCCCGCCCGCGCAAAAACGAAGGGAAGGATAGGTAGGATACAGGGGCTGAGAATTGTCAGCGCCCCTCCGAGATAGGCAATGACCAGAAACGTCATCATCTTGTCCTTTCAGGCTGGGGTTCGCGGCTCCGGGCAGCGAAGGCGACCCGGCGATAGCGCCAATTTCCCAGCGTCACGTATCCCTGATGTGTCGGGGCTTCGGTGAATTTGTAATCGAGTGTAGAGGCCGCCTTTCCGCGAACAGTCGCGAAGGCGAAATCGCCCGAGCCCGGCATCGGTTACGGTGCATATCGCGTGAAGACGAAATCATGGTCCTTGACGTTGCCCTCGTGGCAGGAGAGGCACGTCTCATGCTGGGCGGCATCCACCGGCTTGCCGTTGACAAACCGCCCGAAGCCCCAGCCGTGGCTGGCGGCATATTTCCTGGAGTCCTTCACCATTACCTGCACAGTGGTCGCCGCGCCCGGAACCGTGGCCGGCGGAAACTCCGTGGATTGCTGCCGCTTATAGGCGAGCTTCACCAGTATCGAGCCGTCGGGAAAGGGCAGGGTTCCGCTCTTGTAGGCGTCGACGGCGATATCGTTTGCCAGAACAGCGCGAAGCTCGTCCAGCGGCGGCGCTTCCTGCGCGGGCGCGATGAACTTCCAGTCACGATATCCTTCAGGAAGCGTGACACCATAGATGGGAGAAGCAAGTTCCGGCGGCGTGTCCGCTGAGCTCGAATAAACGGTTCCAAAACCTGCTGCCGCACCCGATATGGCGACGGCGAAGAAAATCTGCCTCTTCATGGGAAATCCTGCCTGATCCGAAATAGATCAGGCAATGATCCGCCCCGCAGGTATCTGGCATGTTTCCTGAAACCCGCATTTATGTATCAGATCGTAGCGCTGCGTAGTGCCCCCGGAGGCATGTCACGCTTAAAGCCCGGCGAGCACGCTCACGTCATCGTCTTTTGGAGCCTCCATCGCGACCCTCATCGCTTTCTGGATCTCGTCCTCTATTGCCTTCCTTTCGTCGGGCGGCATGGCGGCAAGGTCGCCTTCGGACAATCCCCGCGCCTCCAGATATTGGGCCCGGATTTTCTCGCCAAGGCTCATATTTGCCCAGCGGCTAAGCTCGTCCTCATCGGAGCCTGTGCCGCCGCCCTCAAGCGGCGCCTCTTCTACTCCGCCCTCTTGCCCCCGGAGCGACCAGAGCGCGTTGGCAAGATTGGAGGAGAGCGAAGGCGCGGCGCCCCCTCCGATCAACGATGCCGACCGTTCGGGTGTGGGATCGGGCACGGCTTGGGAAACGTCCTGTGGCCGTGGGCGTATGTAAAGCGAGGCGGTGGAGCCAATTCGATCGATTGCAGACATGGTTTATCTCCTTCCGTCGCAATCTGGTTCGGGTGGCTTGTGTCTGGCTGGTCATGCTGCTTGCCTGCGTTCGGCGACCTCTCTTTGCCGACCACGAGCACATTTCTTTCATCACCTCGCCGGCGGAATTGCGCAAAATCATTCCGAAGCAACGAGAAGTCGTGAAACTTTTTGGAGCGCGGCGAGTTTGGTGAAGGAGCAATCAGCTCGCATGTCTCACTGCATATAATCGCCGCTACGCGGAGGATTGATCGTCCATTCGGAGGAGATCGCATGAATTCCATCATCTATCTAGTCGGCCTCGTCGTCGTCGTCCTGTTCATCCTCTCATTGTTGGGGCTACGCTGATGGTTGATCCAACGGGTATCGAAACGAATCCAAACCGCAGCTATGTGGATTGGCCAGCGATTTTCGCCGGTGCCGTAATTTCCTCGGGCGCTATGGCCATTCTCACCGCATTTGCGGGCGGCTTGGGCCTGAGTTCAATCTCGGCGGACAATGGCGGCGAGGTCAGCACAGTCTGGCTGATCATAACCGCGCTGTTCGTCATCATTTCCATGGTCGGCTCCTACATGCTGGGCGGCTATATTGCCGGCCGCATGCGTCGGCCTGCCGGCGCTGCCGACAGGAACGAACTGACCGTCCGCGATGGCGTGAACGGCCTGGTCGTATGGGGTCTCGGCACGGTCGTCTCGGCGTTTCTAGCGCTCGGCGTGCTGTCCGGTGGCGCCAAGGCTGTCGGCAGCGTGGCGCAGACCGCTGTTGAGGCAACGGGTTCCGCAGTCGGCGGCGCCGTTCAGGGTGCTGGCCAACTGGCGGGCGGCATCATTTCCGGCGCTGGCAGTGCGGCAGGTGGTCTGGCGCAAGGCGCCGGTCAGGCTGCAGCGCCCAGCATCGAGCAAATGCTTCCGCAGGGCCTGAAAGCCAATCCAATCGACTATTTCACGGATAGTCTTTTGAGAACCGATGCGCCCGCCGCCCCTCTGACGGGTGACCAGAGCGCCGGCGATTATCAGCGCCAGATCAGCGGCATCCTCGGCAATCTTCTTGCAACCGGTGAGATATCCGATGCCGATAAGACATGGCTCGCCAACCAGGTCGCTGCCCGTACAAACATCAGCCAGACGGACGCGCAAACGCGCGTAAACCAGACGGTTGAACGCGTGCAGGCCGTCCGGGCGGAAGCGCAAAAGAAGGTCGATGAAGCGCAGAAGCAGGTCGAAACCCTGAAGGCTGAGGCGCAGAAGGCGTTGGACGATGCCAAGGCCAAAGCTGCGGATGCTGCAGAAAAAGCGCGCGTCGCAGGCATTCTGACCGCGTTCCTGCTGGCCGCTTCCGCACTCGTTTCCGCTGCCGCTGCTTATATCGGTGCAGTACACGGTGGCCGACACAGAGACGAAGGCCGTATCTGGGGTGGTCTTTCCTACCGCAAGTAACCAGAGCGACGGCAAGAAAAATCTGCTTTTCACAAATGTCCCGCCCGGACCAAATTCCGGGCGGGACTTTCGTTTTAGGTATCTGCCGTCACGGACAGGGTCAATCGCGACGCTGCAGCAAGGCAAGTGCGACCGTGGATGCAGCCAGGATCGCGGTCAGCGCCAGCGGCGCAGTGGCACCGTAGGAATCCACGATATAGCCGCCGACAACAGCCCCGATACTGATAGCCACCTGGAAAGAAACAACCATCAGGCTGCCTGCCGCTTCCAGAGCATCGGGTGCGCCGCGGGAAAGGTTGGTCGGCAGCACCACGGGCGCCATGCCAAAGGCAAGACCCCAAAGCGCGACGAGCGCGAATGCGGCGCTGCTATGAACACCCCATAGGACGAGGGCGATTGTTGCAAATGCCATCAGGGCGGCGGTAACGATGAGCGCGAGGCGGATACTGGTGTCTGCCATGCGGCCACCCAGCACATTGCCGATCACGGAAGCGACGCCAAAGCCGAGCAGGGCGAGAGCAATCGGCGTTGTCTCAAGCAGCGTCACCTGTTCGAGGAAGGGACGCACATAGACCGAACCGGCAAAATGCCCCGTCATCAGCAACAGGATGGCAAGCATCCCCAGTTGAACGCTACGCCGCCGCGTCAGCCGGAAAACATCGGAAAGGCTATTGCTTGTACTTGCCGGCAGCGAGGGCAGGCTGAATATCTGAAGCAGCATGGCAATAATCGCAAGCCCCGCCGTCATTGACATGGCAATGCGCCATCCCACCCAGTCGCTGATCAAGGCGCCCATGGAGGGAGCCGCAATGGTGGCGAGTGAAACGCCGAGTGTGACGATAGCCATGCCGCGCCCGGTCGAATTCGCGCCAACGAGCCGCGCCACGACAGCAACCGAAAGTGCCCAGAAACCGCTGAGCGCGATACCCAGTCCGGCCCGGCCGACCAGCAATAGCCAGAAATCGGCAGCAACTGATGCGAGAATGTTGGAGCCAATCGCCAGCGCGCTAAGACCGACAAGCACGGTCTTGCGGTTCAGTTTGCCGATGAGAACATTGCTCAGCAAAGCCGTCACAGCACCCACAGAGGCCGTCGCTGTGACAACCTGTCCCGCCGTACCCTCGGTAATACCGAGATCGCGCGCCATGGGCGTCAACAATCCCGCCGGCAGAAACTCGGCCGATACCAGCGCAAAGCTGGTGGCCGCCATCGAAAGAACCGCAAACCAGGTTGCGGCGGTCCATGCGGGTTCCTCTGCGGCCTCCAGGCCAATCGTTGACCCATCAAATTCTGATGTCGTGTCCGTCATGGTGTCTCTCCTTGAGTTGGGAGAGTTTTAGACGAATTTTTTCGGATGATATGTATCTAAAAATCCGAATTTCATAACTATTCCTCCGAAAATTGTGCGCCGCACAATGTTTGGAGGGGCGTGTGCGCAGTCGCGCGTCTCAGATGGTGAAGTTACAGACTTTAAGGTTTTGTGGACCTGTTCTCGATTATCGTCGCGAGTGGCCGCGCTAGCGACACGATTTGAAATTTGACGAAAAAAAGAACGTCAGTTTGATATAAGGCTTCTTGGCAAAGGTAAGGGATGTATTTGGAGACGTTTCCGTCATCGGGGCCGATTAAGGACGTGCGGTTTCGGTTGGGATTTCCGGGTAGTGTGTCGGTCTGCAGACGATCCCTCCCGATCACCTAAGAAATATTAAGGGGTGCCCACAAGCGGATATTTGGTGTGAAATGAGTTCGGGTCAATGATCTTGAAGACACCTTCAAAATAAAGCATGTCTCGCGGCTTTGCCCTTTGTCTCCGGCGAAATCATGTCCGCAATTTCTTCAAGAAGCGGCTGCATTTTTTCATGGTCGGATTGCGCCATCCCATGCTCGATTCCTGAGGAAGAATAGTCGCTGCGGGACAAAGAAGCAGCGCGCCCTCGAATTGCTAAGGCCGCGCGGTCGCGTACCTCTTTGTCCGGTAACTCTCCTGCCGCAATCCGTGCGGTGATTTCCGCCTTGAGTTGCGTTACTGCGGTGACATCGTTGACGAGAAGCGCGAGCGTCGCTAGTCCGTAGACCGACCACTCCAAGGTCGCCCAGCCAGTCTGGTATCGACCGGCCTTGAACGTCCAAGAGAGCAGCATCTTTCGGATGTCATCCGCAAGCTCCGGGCAACCTTGCGTGCGTGCATCCATAGACGCTTCGAACAGCGTTTCAGTCATCTGGAAACCCTCGATGAATTTTACGGTCTCTTCGTCATCCGGTACCCAGGACAAGACCGCAATCAGCCAAGCTGCATGTTTGCGCAGTTCTTCCTGTGTATGCGCGTCACAGGCGGCGGCGTTTGACACAGCAATCAGTATCTTAGTAACATCCGTGATCCAGTGGATCATATCGAACGTGAATTGCGATCGTTTTTCGATGGCATGAAGGAGAAGATCCTTCTCGGTGCGATACATCCCATCGGCCCATTTTTTAAAATTGTCGATGACCTTCCGAGCATTGACATTGTCCGCCGGCGCCTCTGTAATTGCATTAACGAGTCTGGCGAGCCGCACCGTGAGTCCTTGCGCGCTCGTGGCTGAGTAGTAGGACGCAAGGTAGGCGCTGTGCACGTTCATCAACGGAGTGTCTGGCAGGGCCATGAACAGTTTGGCGATCAGCTTCACGCTGTCGCGAATTTCCGTCACCGCGAATTCGAGTTCTTGCGAGTTTGTCCGCAACAAGTCAAAGCTAAGGCGCGCTAGTTGTTCAACCCCAGTGGACGTGACGGGCCTGTAATCCTCGCGTGCGACCCCGGCACATGAAATGATCCCAATCTTCTGCACTAGAGCCGTAATACCCTGCGGGCCTTCCGTTGCGAGCAGCATGGCAGCGCATTGCCCCATCAGCCGCACGCCTTCCATCACAATGTCTGGCATGTCATGCGGTAAAATCCGCTCGACTTCCCCGATGAGGTATCCAGCAGCAAGGTGCGCGTGGGTCTTCGACGCGTGCGAACTCGCATAGTCGATTGTAAGATACACTTGCACGAGGTCGGCCATCGCCCGCAGTGCCTGCTGGATCTGTTGTTCATCACCGCGAGCGTCCCCTATACGTGCCATCTGCCGTAGATGCTCAAGCGTATCGTTGATGAATCCATCCGAGGTGAGCGGATTATCAAACATGAACTGGTAGGCGAAGAAGGTCCGTCCCTTCGTTTCGACATAAGCGCTGTTGATCGCAATGATCGCATTCATTGCCACGGCGCTGACCTCATGGTCGCCTTGCTCTGCATTGCGGCGTGCCAAAGACGCTGCATAGCGCACACCCTATTTTGCCCCTTCGGTCCAACTCCAATTGACCCGAAAGTAGGTTGTGCGTGCCAGGTCATGTTGGGACGCGTTGGAATCGTTCTGTTGCGGCCGCGTACCATTCGATAACAGCGGCGCGGCTCGTTGTGCCCGTCTCCCCCACGCTCGCAATTCATACTGCGTCCGCCGAACGACCACGCTGAGTTGCTGCACTGGGTTCACCAGAACGAGCGCGCGGAGGTAGCTATAGAGAAACAGCCCGAGGATAATTACAGTGCCCCAGAAGGCCATAAACACGACGATGCCAACCCGCTCTAGCTCCAGGACAACAGCAAGACCGCAAATTGTCACCGCAAGGAGAAATGTCACCGCAAACGCGCTTAGAAGCCTTTGATCAGCGCTTAGCCTGCGGAACAGGCCATGTGGCATCCTCTCAATATTGACCTGCATCGCGAACAGCACGAGCGATGAAACGATGGCTGCGGCCCCGATCAGCGCGCCGCCGATGGTAAGAAACAACGACCGAAATAACGTAAGGTGTGTTTCGGTTGCGAGATTCGGCTCCAGTATTTCCTGAAGGGCCGGTATCCAGAAAGCGCTGACGCCAATGAAAATTAGCAGCAAAATGGCTGGCGCGACCGCGCCGTGCCGTAATCTCCAGAGTGAAAGCCTACTTTTCGCGCCGTAGTATTTTTGCCAAAGCACTGCCTTAAAACGGGACAATCTAAATGACGCCTGCTTGGCTTTCTTTCTAAAACGCCGCAGTGCCAAGCGGAAACCTATTCGTAGTCTCTTGTTGGTCATCCTCGCGATTTGCTTCAGTCGCTCAAATCGCATTGCTGTCCTCTTCCTTAGTGCCTATGCAGAAGGTTAATAGAGCACGTTTGGACGCGTTTGTCCGCGTGCGGTGTGGCGAAGATTGCTCCACTGTTTCGCGACGCCGAAAGCACGAATTCAATCTTTGTGCCACTTAAAACGATCCCGTGCGTTTTTCGGACGACTTGCGATATGTTAGAGCCTCGATGAGCAACTACTGAGTGAGCCGTAACACGCGAAGTCTGTGGTTTGTCCGACATGGTTAATGGTGAGTGCACTTTATGCGATATGACTACAATCCATTTGATAAGTCTTTTGACGAAATAATACCCAGTGACTTGGCAATACTCTTTTCCGTCGCGGAAGGCTGGTATGTTGAGTACAAGCAGGAAGTACCTAACGCGAGTGCGGTTGCCAAATCCGTTACCGCTTTTGCTAATACTTATGGCGGCTGGCTCTTCTACGGAATAGCAGAAAAATCCAAGGATTACGCTGTAGCAGGTACGTTCCCCGGTATTGCCTGCGAGGACGCTGACGGTATTTTGCAGCGTCAAGGGAGACAAAATAATGATATTCGGTCCTTCAAGCACAGGTAAACCAACTTTACTTAAGATTATTGCCGGGGTCTATGCGCCTTCGGTTGGAACAATCCGTTGTGGCGAAGTTGAAATTGATGCTCGTAATCAGCGATACCTTCTTTCGATGGTTTTTGCTGTTTTACAGAGTGACCGAATTTTTGGCGGGTCTATTCTTTATAATATTACGTTTTTTGATCCAGAACCTGACGTACGCTAGTTATGGCTATTCATGAATAATAATTAAAAAATATTTGCAGTAATATTTGAATAATTGAATTTTACAGTATTTTAATAACGGATAATTCATGAAATATATTTTGATATTGTCGACTTTTTTGATATTTTTGTCTTCTGGTTTTCTTTACGTTTTCCCGATCTTTAGCGCTGTTGTTTGTCCATCTTGTTTTGGCTTTGTCGAAGTTGAAGAGGGGATTTACATTGACGCGAGCCTAGATGCGGATTTCGAGAAAGATAAGATCTTAGGTAATCTCGATGCCGCACGTTTGTTGTTGAAAGAGGCCTATGTTGAGGTTGAGGCTCCGCTACCCACAGTATTTTTTTGCGTGTCCAGTAATTGCGCCACGTATCTGGGTGCACGTGGGGAGAAGGCCTCGTCGTATGGGCATTGGGCTATCGTTGTCTATCGTGATGGAAATAGCCCGGTCATTTTGGCTCATGAGCTTTCTCATATTGAAATTGGCTTTAGGTTGGGCTTTTTCAATATGTCGTCTGTCCCCATTTGGTTTGATGAAGGGCTAGCAGTGGTCGTATCTCAAGACCGTAGATATTTGAACGTTGACCCTTCCGGTAGACTTTCATGTAAAGAGGGCGTTAGTGGAGCGGTGATAACCGATCTCGATGAGTGGTGGCGGCGCGCTAGCACCGGGGATGTCGGCGTATACAGTTCTGCTGCTTGCGAAGTTATAAAGTGGATGAACCGTAGGGGCAATGAAGGTTCATTGGTTAGAATCTTAGATGTATTACGCTCTGGTGAGTCGTTTGATGTAGCTTTTCAATAGCGGCGTGAGCAGTTTAGTTTTTTTACGGGTTCATTTCGTCTATTTCATTTCCCCGCGCATCCCCACCTTATTTGCCTGCTCTATACTGCACCTGTTCCGTGATGAACCGGGAAACATTCCGGTTTGAAGCGGAACCAGCGCCGGTTGTGAGAGAAGACGTCACTCTCATATTTCGGGGTCTGACAGGCAAAGTCCTCTGGCAATGACCGGAGGAGAGATGGAATCGGGTTTGTGGTGGACCTTTCTATTTCTCCGAAACGCATTCCCTGAAGGACACGCTCTGACAGGCATAAACCGCTGAAGCGGGGCACTGATAAGTGTCTTTATTTTCCACAGGTGGCAATTTTCAGTGCCCCGTTGCAATGCCCATCGAGCTGAAAGGCTGATGGAAAAAAGAGATGAAGCTCACAACACGGTCGCAACTGCGTCGCGTGATAGGAAAGGTGTGTTCAATGGGTCTCTATGAGATGTACGTCCTTGCTGCTCGTGCAGATACCGCCCTGGGGAGGAGGAGGTGGGCACGATCTCTTTATAACAGGGCAAAGATTCGAAATCGGCAACTCAAGAAGCAATATTTACGCAACCAGAAGGAGAATCCTGATTCATCGATAGATATGAAGAGGGCAGGCCAGCTGCGACCTGGACGGCTTCCGTAAACATATATTTATATAATAACCAACGTGAAAACATATAAAATATATGTTGCGATAAATTATATATGCACGACTGAAAGCGGGTGAGAATCCGGAAGGAAAATTGGCTTTTACGGACCTGCAATTTGCGGATTGCGGGCCGGCTAAGTGTAAATATATGAATTTTATGTTGAATTTGCTGTTGTGACTGGAGAATTGTTATGCACGGAAACTATATGAGTGAGATGGATTTGATTGGAATGGAGTTCAGATTTGAGCGGCGATCGATCGTAATAACAATATCATGATAT